>CAIMCD010000013.1 GCA_903839405.1 uncultured Chlorobiaceae bacterium | reverse complement strand
TAAAAGAGAGATATTTGATCATTTTCGAAAGTAACCAAAGTTTGCTATGCCTGTAACGGATTCTATTGCAGATTATATCACCCGTATCAGAAATGCGGGAAGAGCAAAAAACAAGACTACAGATATCCCGTATTCAAAGCTCAGGGAGAATATCTCGCAATTGCTCCTGGATAAAGGATACATTAAAAGTTATACGGTCATTACCACAGAGAAGTTTCCTTTTCTGCGCATTGACCTGAAGTATACGGCGCACGGTGATCCCTCCATCAAGGAGATTACAAGGGTCAGCAAGCCGGGCCGGCGTGTCTATGACGGAAAGGATATCAAAAAATATCTTGGCGGTCTTGGGTTGTATATCCTCTCTTCATCGAAAGGGGTTATCACCGATAAAGAGGCGAGAGCGCAGGGTGTTGGCGGTGAAATACTGTTCCGTATCTATTAATCATAAGCTTTAGAGCATTAGAATACCATGTCAAGAATAGGAAAAATGCCGATACCCCTGAGCGATCAGGCGAAGATAGAGATAAATGCCGAGAGCGTCCGGGTTACCGGTCCGAAAGGAGTTCTTGAGCAGGCGCTTACGGCTGAAGTCACCATTACCGAGGAAGGTGGCAGCGTTACGGTTCAGCGAATCGACGACAGCAAGAGAGCAAGAGCGATGCATGGCTTGTACCGTATGCTTATCAGCAATATGGTTACCGGCGTCACCAAGGGCTTTACCAGAAAACTTGAGATTGCGGGTATTGGATATCGTGCAGAGTTGAAGAATGATCTTCTTGCCCTGACACTCGGTTATTCTCATATGATTTATTTCAAGGCTCCTGACGAGATCAAAATAGAGGTGCCGGATCAGACCACCGTGCTTGTCAGCGGTATTGACAAGGCGCTTGTCGGTCAGGTTGCAGCAAAAATCCGTTCATTCAGGAAGCCTGAACCGTACCGAGGCAAGGGAATCAAGTATGAAGGTGAGGTGATCCGCCGCAAGGAAGGTAAGGCTGCGGGCAAGTAAGGATTGAATGAACAGCTCAAGTATCGAGGCAATAACATTATACAACGGTTCAAGAGAATGAGTCAAATCGATAAAGCCTCCCGGAGGCAGAAAATCAAGGACAGAAGCAGAGGCCATGTCCAGGGTACACAGGCAAAACCAAGACTCTGTGTCTACAGGAGCCTCTCCCAGATTTACGCACAACTGATTGATGACGAGAATGGTGCAACCATTTTGGCTGTATCAAGCATGTCGAAAGATAACAAGGCTCTCGAGGGCACAAAGAGTGAAGTTGGTCGCCAGGTTGGCAAGCAGCTCGGAGAGAAAGCCCTGGTTCAGGGTATCACCAGTGTAGTATTTGACAGGAATGGCTTTCGTTATCATGGCAGGATCAAGGCTTTGGCTGATGGTGCGAGAGAAGCAGGACTGATCTTTTAAAAAAACTTTTCAAAGAGATAGGTAAATGGCAAAAACATCTGCTAAGAATATCAGGCCCGGAGAATTAAATCTGAAAGAGAAGCTGGTTCATATCAACAGGACCGCCAAGGTTGTAAAGGGTGGCAAGCGTTTCGGATTCAACGCTATTGTTGTTGTGGGCGATAAGGAAGGACATGTCGGCTACGGGCTCGGAAAGGCAAACGAAGTGCAGGATGCAATTGCAAAAGGTGTTGAGGATGGCAAGAAAAATGTCATCAAGGTGCCGATTGTCAAGGGAACCATACCGCACCAGATTGTTGCCAAATACGGTTCAGCAAAGGTATTGATGAAGCCCGCAACTCCGGGTACAGGTCTGATTGCCGGTGGTGCTGTCAGGGCCGTGCTTGAAATGGCTGGTATTCATGACATTCTGACTAAATCGCTTGGTTCATCCAATCCCCACAATGTGGTAAAGGCTGCTATCAAGGGATTACAGAGCATCTCTGACGCCTACGATGTTGGCGAAAGACGCTCAAAGACGCTCAAAGAGGTTTTTGAAAGCTAAAACGCAAGAATGTGATTATGAGTGAGAAAAAATTGAAAATTACCCAGGTGCGCAGCATTATCGGCGGCACCAAAAAACAGAAAGCCACTATTCAGGCTCTGGGACTTGGCCGACCAAACTACCATGTGGAGCGTCAGGATAATGCGTGTACCAGGGGACAGATCAGGGTTGTACAGCACCTTGTGAAGGTTGAAGAAGTCTAGGAATTTTACTAATAGCAAGTCGGGAATTGAAACCATGGATTTAAGTTCACTTCGTCCAGCAAAAGGCGCAGTAAAAAACAAAAAGCGGGTTGGCCGCGGTCAGGGTTCAGGTAATGGAACGACAGCCGGCAAAGGTAACAAGGGTCAGCAGGCCAGAAGCGGCTACAAGAGGCCGATTATGGAAGGTGGACAGATCCCGGTTTACCGCAGGTTGCCGAAGTTCGGCTTTACCCCGCATGACAGAAAGCCAGTCAACTCGGTCAATCTTGCCCAGATTGAACAGTGGATACAGGATGGCCTTATAGAGAACGAGCTGTCTATTCTTGATCTCAAGGTGCTGCTTCATGCAAGCAATGCTGATTATTTCAAGATTCTCGGTAATGGAGAACTCTCAAGCGCAATCAAGATCACCGCACATGCTTTCAGCAAAACTGCGGAAGAGAAGATTGTTGCTGCTGGCGGCGAAGTTATCAAGGCTTTCCGTACGCTCGAAGAGGCATCCAAAGTCAGGGATCTTGCGTTTGAAGACGCGCTCTTGAAACCCAAGGCGAAACTGGTCAAGAGAGTGAAAAAATCTGCCAAGCCCTGAATCCGTTAAAAGGACGCTATGAAGCTTACTGAAAGCATAAGGAACATTAATAAAATCCCTGAGCTCCGTCAGCGGATCCTTTATACGCTTCTTTTATTATTTGTTTACAGGCTTGGTTCCCATATTACCATTCCTGGGGTTGATGCGGCTGCAGTGTCAGGCGCATCCCAGACCCACTCCAACGATCTTTTCGGTCTTTTCGATCTTTTTGTCGGTGGTGCCTTTCAGCGAGCTTCGATTTTCTCGCTTGGCATCATGCCCTACATTTCCGCATCGATCATTATCCAGCTTCTTGGCGCAGTTACCCCCTATTTCCAGAAACTGCAGAAGGAGGGTGAGGATGGCCGCCAGAAGATCAGTCAGATGACCCGGTATGCCACGCTTGTTATTGCTGCACTCCAGTCCTGGGGTGTGAGCGTGAGTCTTTCCAGTCCAGCCACCTTCGGCAAGATTATTGTGCCCGATCCCGGCCTCTTTTTTACCACGACGGTTGTCATCATGCTGACCGCAGCTACAGTTTTTGTGATGTGGCTTGGCGAGAAGATTACCGAGCGGGGTATTGGTAACGGCATATCGCTCATTATTATGATCGGTATTCTTGCACGTTTTCCGCAGGCGCTTGTTGCAGAGTTCCGTTCGGTCTCCCTTGGCAGCAAGAACTGGATCATTGAGATTATCATTCTGGCCATGATGGCCGCGATTGTTGCCTTTGTTGTTGTGCTGACGGTTGGCACACGGCGCATCCCGGTACAGCATGCCAAGCGGGTTGTCGGTCGCAAGGTCTATGGCGGCAGCACCCAGTATATTCCCATGCGGATCAATACGGCCGGTGTGATGCCTATCATCTTTGCCCAGTCCATCATGTTTCTGCCGAGCACATTTCTCTCTTTCTTTCCGGAAAATGAGGTGATGCAGGCGATTGCCAAGGTCTTTGCTTATGACTCCTGGTGGTACGCCCTCATTTTTGGCACCATGATTGTCTTCTTTACCTATTTTTATACGGCCATCGCCTTCAACCCCAAAGAGGTTGCCGATACGATGCGCCGCCAGGGCGGCTTTATTCCCGGTGTTCGGCCCGGCAAAAGCACGGCTGATTTTATCGATAATATCCTGACTCGAATCACCCTGCCGGGTGCCATATCGCTTGCAATCATTGCCATCCTCCCGACCTTTCTTACCAAGTTTGGTAATGTCACCCAGGGATTTGCGCAGTTTTTTGGCGGAACCAGCCTTCTTATTATTGTTGGTGTTGGTCTTGATACGCTGCAGCAGGTTGAAAGTCATCTGCTTCTGCGCCATTATGATGGATTCATGAAGTCCGGCAAGACGCGCGGTCGTCAGGGAAGATAAGGGAAACAGATCATGATCACCATTAAAAGTGAGCGGGAAATCGAGTTGATGAGAGAGTCCGGCGCCCTTGTGGCAAAGGCTCTTGATCTGCTTGAAAAAGAAATCAAGCCAGGGATGACCACCCGCCAGCTTGACACCATGGCAGAGGAGTTCATAAGGGACAATCATGCCGTTCCAAGCTTTCTGAACTATGCACCAAAAGGCGATCCTGGTGTGAAACCTTATCCAGCAACACTTTGCGTTTCCATTAACGAGGAGGTTGTGCACGGGGTACCGAGCAAGAGTCGCATTGTCAGGGAAGGTGATATTGTTTCGGTTGATTGCGGGGTTTACAAGAACGGTTATCATGGTGATGCCGCACGAACCTTTGTGCTTGGCACAATTCCTGAACAGGTGCAGCAACTTGTTGACGTTACCCGGGAGTGTCTTGAACGGGGAATCGCGATGGCGGTCGAAGGCAACCGCCTGCACGACATCTCATCGGCCATTGAGGATTATGCCCGCTCGTTCGGGTTCAGTGTTATTGAAAATATGGTAGGCCACGGTATTGGCAGTGAATTGCACGAAGATCCTGCGGTACCAAATTATGGCCGCAAGCATACCGGAGTCAATCTGCGAGAGGGGATGACGCTTGCCATAGAACCCATGATTGCGCTCGGACGATCCCGCAAGGCCGTGAGCCGTCGTGGAGAGTGGGTTGCGGTAACTGAGGATAAAAAACCCTCGGCACATTTTGAACATACAATCGTCGTAAGGGCGGGCAAAGCTGAAGTGCTGACCCGTACCTTTCTTGACGTTATACAGTCCTGATCGCTTAGAATACTCTATCATTCGAATAAAGGAGCAAGAAATTTGGCCAAGGAAGAATCAATTGAGATTGAAGGCGTGATTCTCGAAGCGCTTCCAAATGCGCAGTTTAAGGTGAAACTTGAAAACAGTCTGGAAGTTCTTGCGCATGTTTCCGGTAAAATCAGGATGCACTATATCCGCATTCTCCCCGGCGACAAGGTAAAAGTCCAGATATCTCCCTATGATATCACCAAGGGACGCATTACCTACCGCTATAAATAAGTGGATGAAATAAGTAGTGATGATCTTGATTGTTTGATCTTTATTTATTACATTACATGCCTTTTCAGAATCCGGACAGTTTCGATTTAATTATTGCATGTAGGAATTATTATGAAAATATATTCTGCTATTAAAAAGCGTTGTGAGCACTGCCGTATTGTTAAACGCAAAGGTAAACGATTTGTCATTTGTAAAGTGAATCCAAGCCATAAGCAGCGCCAGGGTTGATCTTCAGAAAAACAATAGAAATTTAAAGAGCATATGAGGATAGCTGGGGTAAATTTGCCGTTAAACAAGCATGCTGTTATTGCCTTAACGCATGTCTATGGTATTGGGAGAGTATCAGCGGAGAAGATTCTTGAGAAAGCTGGTATTGCGCCTGACAGGAAAATCTCCGATCTTAATGATGCAGAAGCGCATGCAATAAGGGAAATTATTGCCGAGAGTTATAAGGTTGAGGGTCAGGCTCGTGGAGAACAGCAGCTTGCAGTCAAGCGCCTTATGGATATCGGTTGCTACCGCGGACTTCGTCACCGTCGTTCACTGCCTGTTCGCGGACAGAGAACACAGACCAATGCAAGGACCAGAAAAGGCAAACGGAAGACTGTCGCCGGTAAGAAAAAGGCGGTCAAGAAGTAGTAGTGTACAGGCAATAAAATCTTCGAGACTAAAGAATGTAAGTTCATGGCTACAATAAGCAGGAAAAAAAAGAAAGTAAAGGTTACCCCTGAAGGTGCTGTGCATATCAAGGCATCGTTCAATAACATTATGGTAACCATTACCGATGTCCAGGGCAATACGGTTTCCTGGTCGAGCGCCGGTAAAAACGGATTCAAGGGGTCGAAAAAGAATACTCCCTACGCCTCACAGGTGACCTCCGAATCAGCAGCAAAGGAAGCTTATGATCTTGGTATGCGGCATGTCAATGTCTTTATCAAAGGGCCCGGTGCCGGACGTGATGCTGCAATTCGCGCGTTGCAGGGAGCAGGTCTTGAGGTTCGTACCATCAAGGATATTACACCGCTTCCGCATAACGGCTGCAGGCCTCCGAAGCGTAGAAGGGTCTGATTTTATATATTCATAGAATTTCAATGAAGCAATTGACATGGCAAGATTCAGAGGCTCAATAACAAAAGTATCCCGCAGATTAGGCATCGCACTTGCGCCTAAAGCTGAAAAATATCTCGAAAGACGTCCATTCCCTCCGGGCCAGCATGGTCAGGGTCGGAAAGGTAAGGTTTCCGAATATGCTCTCCAGTTGCGTGAGAAGCAGAAAATGAAATACCTTTACGGTATTCTGGAAAAGCAGTTCAGGAACTACTACAAAACGGCCGTTGCCCAGAGAGGTGTTACGGGTGATAACCTTGTCAAGCTTCTTGAGCGTCGCTTTGATAACGTGGTGTTCCGTTCAGGCTTTGCGCCTTCACGGGCAGGTGCACGTCAGCTTGTCACACACGGTCATCTTCTCATTAACGGCAAGAAAGTCAATATTCCATCCTATCTTGTTACTCCTGGCGATCTTATCGAGTTCCGCCCGAAAAGCAAGAATCTGGATGCCGTAACTGATTCGCTCAATAAAGCACCAGAGTCGCGTATTCCAGCCTGGATCCAGGTTGACAAGGCAAACCAGAAGTCTGTGTTTCTGAGTGTTCCTGAAAGAGAGCTTGTACAGGAGCCATTTAACGAGCAGTTGGTTGTCGAGCTGTACTCGAAGTGATTTTAATGAATTCTAAGGTATAAACACTATGATATACCAGATGCAGATGCCTGCAAGGATAGATGTTGATGAAGCGACGCATACCGATACTTACGGCAGGTTCATAGCGCAGCCTCTTGAGCGAGGTTACGGTGTGACCCTTGGTAATGTCATGAGGAGGGTTCTGCTGGCTTCCCTTCCGGGAACTGCAATAACAGGGATAAAAATAGACGGTGTCTTTCATGAGTTTGCTGCGATTGACGGCGTCCGCGAGGATGTGCCGGAAATCGTACTGAACCTGAAAAAGGTACGCTTCAAATCCACCTGCAAGAGAAACTGCAAGACTTCACTCACGCTCGTCGGACCAATGGAGTTCACGGCAGGTGAAATTGTAGCCCAGGAAGGGGAGTTTGAGGTGTTGAACAAGGAGATGCACATCGCGACCATCAATGCCGGTGCAACCGTAAAGATTGATCTCTATATCGGAAGAGGCCGCGGCTATATTCCGGCCGAAGAGAATCGCCCTGAAGGGATGCCGATTGGTTATATCGCGATTGATGCTATTTATACACCGATCAGGAATGTGAAGTTTACGGTTGAAAATACCCGTGTTGGTCAGAGAACTGACTACGAGAAAATGATTTTGGACGTTGAAACCGATGGTTCCGTCTCCCCGGATGACTCGATCAGCCTTGCAGGAAAGATCATTACCGAGCACGTGGTGTTTTTTGCCAACTTCTCGCCGACTGAGGAAGAGTTTACCGAAGAGGAGTTCAAGCAGCAGGATGATGAGTTTGAGACCATGCGCCGACTGCTGCACACCAAAATTGAAGACCTTGACCTTTCGGTCCGTTCCCATAACTGCCTGAGACTTGCTGAAATCGATACCATCGGTGACCTTGTTTCGCGTAAGGAAGATGAACTGCTCAACTACAAGAACTTCGGCAAGAAGTCGCTGACCGAACTGAAAGAGCAGCTTGAAAAATTTGACCTGAAATTTGGTATGGATATTACCAAGTATCAGATGAAGTGAATAGAACAGTAACCGTTTTTTTGAATTATTGAGATCATCAAACAGTCATGCGAAAAGTTAAGCCGGCAAGAAAACTCGGAAGAACCGCAGCCCATAGAAAGGCAACACTGAGCAACCTGTCAACACAGTTGCTTCAGTACAAGCGTATTGAGACAACCGAGGCGAAGGCCAAGGAGACCCAGAGGGTTGTTGAGAAGATCATTACCAAGGCACGCAAAGGTACCGTGCATGCCCAGCGCATTATTTTCAAGGATATTCGTGACAAGCAGGTCATTAAAATGCTCTTTGAAGAGATTGTCCAAAAAGTTGGCCTGCGCAATGGTGGCTACACCAGGGTTATCAAACTTGCTCCGCGTTATGGTGATGCAGCAAAAATGGCGGTTATTGAACTCGTCGATTTTGCCGATGCACCACTAACGTCCCAGAAATCGAGCAAGCAGGATCGCGCAAAACGAGTCAAGGGATCAAAGAAAACCGAAGCCGCCGCTGGCGCTTCAGTTGCCTCTGCCGAGTAAGCACTCCTCCCGCTCAGTTTTCTGACCAATCAGGACCATTGTAGTCATTGCCTTTCTGGATAGTTTTTATCCGAAGGCAATGACTATCTTTTTTTCCGAGAAAAATGGGGTGATGGAGCTGATGGCGTGCAGTTCCACCTTTGCCGGAAAGCCGTTATGCTCTTTTTTGGCCGCAAGGGCTTTCGATATTTCATGTTCCAGATTTCCTCCCTTCAAGCAAATCAACCGGCCACCCGGCTTCAGCACTCTTGCGGCATAAGCGCAAAGCTGTTCAAGCTGAGCAACCTGCCTTGAGAGCACCGTATCAAACACCACCCCTTTCAGCTCCTCAACTCTGGTATGCAGGGCGACAGCATTCTTGAGTCCAAGCTCCTTGATCATTGCCTGGCAAGCCGTTATTTTTTTTCCGGTAGCATCCACCAAAAGAAATTTTGTTTCGGGAAAAGCAATGGCAAGCGGTATGCCCGGCAGTCCGCCTCCCGTGCCAAGATCCAGCACCTTTTCATCCTTTTTGAAGGTGTGGTAACGGCTGATGAGGAGCGAATGAAAGATATGTTTGATGATGACCGGGGCGTCCTCCTTGCGGCTGATCAGGTTTATCTTGAGGTTCCACGCTTCAAGCAGCGCAGCGTAGCTGACCAGTTGCTGGAGCTGCGAGGGGGTAACCGGGATAGCCTCCTGGGTACATAACGACTGGAGTTCCGTTAAATCATCTTTCAGTTGTGGCATGGTGTGCTTTCCTTCAATTTCAAATGGTTACCTGAAAAAACGACATTTTAGCATGAATGACAAATGAACCATTACAATTAGCCTCAATTCGCCGGAAATGGCGGACTGATTGGAGCTGAAATAATTGTAAATTATATTCGCCAAGGCTCAAGAGAAGGCCGTTGTATGGTAATCGCAAACGCAACACAGAGAGTGTAGGCTATGGGTAAGGATTTAAACCAAGATATTTATGCCGTGATCATGGCTGGCAAGGTAGGCAAAAACCTGTGGCCGGTTTCACGCAAAAAAATGCCAAAGCACTTTCTGGATCTCTTTGACGAGGGCACCATGATTGCCAATACGGTACGCCGTATCTCGGCCGCGGTGCTTGAAGAGAACATCCTCATTGTCACCAGTGAGCTGGGTCGAACCCGGATTGCCGAGTCAATTCCGAGCTTCAGGGTCGATAACATTATTGTAGAGCCCGCCAGTCGCAATACCGCCCCCTGTATCGCCCTAGCCACCGCACATATCAAAAAACGCAATCCTGATGCCCTGACCGTTGTGCTTCCTTCAGATCACTATGTGGTTGATGAAGCGGCATTCATCACGATTATTGAGGCCGGCATTGAGGTTGCCCGTGAGAAAAAAGGGCTGGTCACCATCGGCATAAGAGCTGAACAGCCGGAGACCGCCTATGGCTATATTCAGGTTGCCGAAGAGCTTCCCTTTCCTGCGGCTCTCGCTGATGCTCATGATATTGCGCTCTACCGGGTGAAGGCCTTTGCTGAAAAACCTGACTACACGACCGCGGTACACTTTCTGGAAAGCAAGGATTTTTACTGGAATAGCGGCATTTTTATCTGGCATATTGATGCCATATCAAGGGAGTTTGAGCGTTCCATGCCGGAGCTTTACAAGGATCTGCTGACGATCTACGAGAGCCTTGGCTCAGCGAGTGAAGCGAAGGTTATTACCGATGTCTACAGCTGGATTCATCCGGTTTCCATTGATTATGGTATCATGGAGAAGGCCGAACCGGTCTTTGTGCTTACCGGTGAGTATGGATGGAGCGATCTGGGGTGCTGGGACGAGGTAGTGAGCGTTGCTCGTAGCCGGAGCGCCACCCGCGAAGAGAAGCCTGATCCACGACTTGTGCAGGTTGAGTGCAACAATAATTTTGTGCGCAAGAGCCGCAAGAAGCTCATCTGCACCATAGGAGTCAGCGATCTTATCATTGTTGAAACCGATGATGCTTTGCTGATTTGCCGGAAAGGGGAGTCCCGGCGGGTGGGCGGTGTGGTTGATCAGCTCCGCCGTGAGGGTCAGGAGAACTACCTTTAGCTTTTTTGCGACCAGCTTGCTCCCTCTTTGGTGTCTTTGATTTCAATACCGGCCTCAAGCAGCCGGTCACGAATCTTGTCGCTCTGTGCGAAATCCTTGTTTTTGCGGGCTTCGGCCCGAAGTTCAAGCAGTAGCTCCATCACCCCGTCAAGCTTTTTACCGCTCTGCATCTGAACAGCCTCACCGCCAATACCATCGGGTTTTACAATGCCCAGCACATCAATGGTGCAGCTTTCCAAAAATGACTCCACCTGTTTGCGCGAATCGGGATCGATCCCTTCACCCTGGTCGAGGGTCGTGTTCAGGGCTTTGGAGAGTTCGAAAAGCACGGAGATGGCAATCGGCGTGTTGAAATCATCATCCATAGCTTCCGTAAAGCGAAGCTCGAAAGGGGCCATATCAAAGGGTCTCTGTCCGGATTTTGCTTCCCGGAGCCGGCGCAGGGTTTCCCGGAGTTTCTCCAGACCAGCCTGTGATGCCCTGATGGCTGTTTCGGAATAATCGAGCTGGGAACGGTAGTGGGATTGCAGAATAAAGAAGCGGATCGCCAGGGGATCGATTGTTTTGAAAAGCTCCTTCAAATTGACCGAGTTTTTCAGCGACTTGCCCATCTTGACGCCGTTGACCGTCACCATGTTGTTGTGCATCCAGAACCTGACGTAGGGTTTGCCGGTTGCGGCTTCAGACTGGGCGATTTCGCAATCATGGTGGGGAAACTTGTTTTCCATCCCGCCGCCATGAATATCAATGCTCTCTCCAAGATATTTCATCGACATGGCCGAGCACTCCAGATGCCAGCCGGGATATCCGGTGCTCCAGGGCGAACTCCACTTCATCAGATGGCCTTCAGTGGCTTTTTTCCAAAGGGCAAAATCGGAGGGGTGGCGTTTTTCCGAGCGAGCTTCAACCCGGATGCCCGACTGCACGGCCTCCTGGTCGGTGCGCCCGGAAAGCTTGCCGTAACCGGGAAAGGAGTCCACGGAGAAATAGACGTTACCGTTGACCTCATAGGCGTGGCCGGAGTTGATGAGCCGCTCAACCAGGGCGATCTGCTCAGGAATATGGCCGGTGGCCGTTGGAGCAATGTTGGGGCGCAGCACCTGCATTGCATCCATATCCTCATAGAAACTGCGGGTATAGAGTTGTGCAATTTCCATCGGGTCAGTTTTCTCAAGCCGTGCCTGTTTTGAAATCTTGTCTTCACCCTCATCGGCGTCATCGGTCAGGTGCCCAACATCGGTGATGTTCTGCACATATCGGACCCGGTAGCCGCTATGGCGCAGCCATCGGACAACCGTGTCAAAGGAGACATAACTTTTGGCGTGACCAAGATGCGAATGGCCGTAAACCGTAGGCCCGCAGACATAGATGCTCACCATTCCCGGATGCAGGGGTTCGAATTTTTCTTTTGTTCTATGGAGGGAGTTATATATGGAGAGCGTCATCGTCTGCTGTTCTGCCTTTTTATGTAGGGTGTAATAGGGTAAATAGCCCTGTGAAAGTTAAACATTTGGGTTTTTAACGCAAGGTTTTTAGCTTCCTTTTTTATTGCTCTTTTTTTGTGACCGCTCTTTTCCGTATGAAAATCACTAACGCCACCTTTCAGATAAGTGTTTCCGATCTTTCCGGCCTGCCGGAGGAGTCCCTGCCGGAGATTGTTTTTGCCGGACGATCCAATGTCGGCAAGTCCACCCTCCTGAACTCTCTTGCCGGGCTGAAGGGGCTGGCCAAAACCAGCGGGACGCCTGGTAAAACCCGCTTGATCAACTACTTTCTTGTTAATCAAGCCTTCTATTTTGTTGATCTTCCGGGATACGGCTATGCTGCCGTAGGTCAGGCTGAGAAAGCGGCGTGGGGTTATCTGCTTTCCAGCTACATTGAGCGTCGCCGGAGTATATCGCTTGTGGTGCTTCTCTTCGACTCCCGCCACCCCGCCACCCAGTCCGACCGGGAGATGCTTGCCTTCCTTGAATTTCATGAAAAGCCCTATTGCATTGTTCTGACGAAAGATGACAAGCTGAATCAGAAGGAAAGGAATCAGTGCCGGCGCATAATGGAAAGTTGCGCGGCGAAAGCCAAATTTATTGTAAATTATTCATCTTTTTCCGGCAAGGGAAAGAGCGAGCTTCTGGCTCATTTTGATCATTACATCTGTTAAATAAACCATTCGTCGTGGAATTAAAACAATTCAGCACACCCTCACAGTCGGCAACCGTCATTGTCGGTACGCAGTTCGGTGATGAAGGCAAAGGAAAGCTTGTTGATTACCTTTCAGACAAGTATGATATCGTTGTCCGTTACCAGGGCGGGGCCAATGCCGGTCACACCATCTGTTTCGATAACAAAACCGTTGTTCTGCACCTTATTCCCTCCGGCATCTTCCATGAAGGATGTGTCTGTGTTATCGGTAACGGCGTTGTGATTGATCCGGCCGCACTGCTTGAAGAGATCAAAAAAGTTGAGGAGCTTGGTTACGAGGTAAAGGGGCGGCTCTTTATCAGCCATAATGCCCACCTCATCATGCCCTATCATAAATTGCTCGACACCCTCAGCGAAAGCGCCCAGGGTGAGCAGAAAATCGGTACTACCGGTCGTGGTATCGGGCCAAGCTATGAGGACAAGTTTGCCCGTCACGGTATCAGGGTGGTCGATCTTCTCAAGCCGGAGGTGCTGCAGGAGAAGCTCCGCGAGAACCTTGCCGCCAAGAACAAACTCTTCAAAAATATTTATGAAAAGGATGAGATCGATGTTGAAACCATGGTGCGTGAGTACGGTGAGTTCGACAAGATTATCGATCCTTTTGTTACCAATACCCAGCTCTATCTGAACCGGCAGCTCAAGGAGGGCAAAACCGTGCTGCTTGAAGGTGCCCAGGGGTGCCTGCTCGATGTTGATCACGGCACCTACCCCTATGTCACCTCTTCCAATCCAACCTCAGGAGGAGCCTGTACCGGATCGGGCATCGCGCCGAACTATATCGGCAAGGTGATCGGCGTCTGCAAGGCATACATGACGAGGGTTGGCAACGGCGCCTTCCCGTCGGAGCTGCTGGACGAGACCGGCGAACGGTTGGGAAAAATCGGACACGAGTTTGGCGCCACAACCGGCCGGAAACGTCGGTGCGGCTGGATTGATCTTGTTGCCCTTCGCTACTCCCTCATTGTTAATGGCGTTACGGAAATTGCGCTCACCAAGCTTGATGTGCTTGATACCTTTGAAGAGATCAAGGTCTGTACCTCCTATATGCTTGACGGGCGTGAAATTCATGATTTCCCGACCGATCACCAGACGCTTTCACGGGTGACACCGCTCTATACCACCCTGAAGGGTTGGATGGCTTCGAACGCAGATGCGAGGACCTTCTCCGAGATGCAGCCCGAAGCCCGGAACTATGTAACCTTCCTGGAAAATGAGCTTCAGGTTGCGGTTACCTTTATTTCTGTCGGCCCTGGCCGTGACGAAACTGTTTTCAGGTAACCTTTCGGAGCAGTTACCCATGGCTATAATGGATATTGCGGTGCTCCCGCTCGACAGTCGGGAGAGCAGCCTCAGCGGTTTTGTTGCCGGCCTGCAGGAGCTGCTTGCTGAAAGCGGTTGCAGCTACCGCCTGCACGATATGGGCACAACGGTTGAAGGGCCGGCCCCCATGCTTTTTGAGCTGGCGTTGAAGCTGCACGACTACTCCTTCAGCAAGGGGGGCAAGCGGGTCTATACGGTTATGAAAATTGATGACCGCCGTGACCGGACGGTGCGGCTTGGCGACAAGACGGCTTCGGTCACGGCGAAAATAGCCCCGGCAAGCGAGCCGCCGGAGTAGGGGGATTACCGAAAAATATTTTATCTTCTCTTCACTTTCTTTAAGTATGACTGTTGTAACGCTTTTCCTTTCCAGCCAATCAATCGGGGCGTTATTGCGGGCAGTAATTATCAGGAGAATAACTTCATGATGCAGGTTCCCGGTGATGTTCAGATAATCAAGGAAGATAACGTTACGCACAGTTTTTGCGGTCTTGCCTGTGTCGGATGGATGTATCAGAAGATCAAGGACAGCTTTTTTCTTATTCTCGGCACCCATACCTGTGCCCATTTTTTGCAGAATGCTCTCGGTATGATGATTTTTGCCAAACCCCGTTTTGGCATTGCGCTCATGGAAGAGGGCGATCTTTCGAAGAATGAGCCTACGCTTGAAGAGATTATCCGTGAAATCAAGGCCGACCACAACCCGTCGGTGATTTTCCTGCTCTCCTCCTGTACGCCCGAGGTGATGAAGGTTGACTTCAAGGGTCTGGCCCATCATCTTACGACGCCCGAAGTTCCGGTGCTCTTTGTTCCGGCGAGCGGTTTGGTTTATAACTTTACCCAGGCCGAGGACTCCGTGCTGCACGCCCTGGTGCCATTCTGCCCTGAAGCTCCGGCCGGCGAGAAAAGCGTGGTCTTTCTCGGCTCGGTCAATGATGCCACGGCCGATGACCTTCGGGCCGAAGCCGAAGCGCTCGGCATCAAAGTGGGCGGTTTTCTGCCGGAATCCCGTTTTGACAAGATGCCGGCCATTGGCCCTGATACCGTGCTTGCTCCGATCCAGCCCTATCTTTCAAGGGTTGCCGTCAAGCTGGAGCGTGAACGGGGTGCCCGCGTGCTCCACTCTTTGTTTCCTTTCGGCCCTGATGGATCGAGGGCTTTCTGGGAAGATCTGGCCCGTGAGTTTGGAATTACCATTGACCTCCGTGACCGCGAAGCGGCTGCATGGGAGAAGATCCGCAAGCAAACCGATCTGCTTAAAAACAAAAAGGTTTTTCTGACGGCCGATACCATGATGGAGCTGCCGCTGGCACGCTTTCTGAAAAGTGCCGGTGCGGATGTGGTTGAGTGCAGCAGCGCCTATATCAACAAGAAGTTCCATGCCCGTGAACTGCAGGCTCTTGAAGGGGTTCGGGTTGTCGAGCAGCCGAACTTCCATCGTCAGCTTGTCGACGTCACGCGCATTCAGCCGGACCTGATCATTACCTCGCTGATGACCGCCAATCCGTTTGCCGGCCACGGCTTTGTGGTCAAGTGGAGCATGGAGTTCATGCTTATGCCTATTCATAGCTGGTCGGGGGTTATTCCTCTGGCTAATTTGTTTGTTTCACCGCTCCAGCGCCGCAGCAAGCTTCCGGCGTTTGACAAGGAGGTATGGATGGAAGGGGTCATGCCGAGCGCCGAATAATTTTCAGCAGGAAACGCAATAACAAACGACAAAAGAGTATGCGCTTAGCTTTCTGGCTCTACGAGGGCACCGCCCTTCATGGTATCAGCCGAGTCACCAACAGTATGAAAGGGGTTCACACCGTCTTCCATGCTCCGCAGGGTGACGATTACATTACAGCCACCTACACCATGCTTGAGAGGACTCCGGATTTCCCTGGTCTCTCCATCAGCGTTGTGCGGGGCCGGGATCTTGCCCAGGGAGTTTCACGGCTTCCCGGAACCCTGCAGCAGGTAGAACACCATTACAGTCCTGACCTTACCGTGATTGCACCAAGCTGTAGCACGGCCCTTTTACAGGAAGATCTTCACCAGCTTGCCGCCCATTCGGGTGTGCCGCAGGATAAGCTGCTGGTCTATGCACTCAACCCTTTCAGGGTTTCAGAAAACGAGGCGGCCGATGGCCTCTTTACCGAACTGGTGAAGCGCTATGCCGTCAGCCAGGAAAAAACCGCCCAGCCGACGGTCAACCTGCTCGGCTTTACCTCGCTTGGTTTCCACTTGCGCGCCAATGTGACCTCTCTGCGGCGTATGCTGCAGACGCTTGGTGTTGCGGTCAATGTGGTTGCTCCCTGGGGTGCAGGCATTGAAGATCTTAAAAAACTCCCGGCCGCATGGCTCAATATTGCTCCCTACCGCGAAATCGGAAGCTCAGCGGCGCACTATCTTGCCGAATCGTTTGGCATGGATGCGATCTATGAAGCGCCGATCGGCGTAGAGCCTACCCTTGCCTGGCTTGGTTCGGTGATTGCAAAGCTTAACGCGGTTGGTGCCCAAAAGGGAGCTACGCCCATCACCATGCCGAAGCTCAGCGCCTTCTCGCTCGATGGCCAGAGCGCTCCAAGCGGCGTGCCATGGTTTGCCCGAACCGCTGATATGGAGAGTTTCAGCAACAAACGGGCCTTTGTCTTTGGCGACGCAACCCATACGGTTGCCTTGGTGAAGTTTTTGCGCGATGAACTCGGTATGCAGATTATCGGCGCGGGCACCTATCTCCACCGACATGCCGACTGGGTACGCAAGGAGCTTGAGGGTTATTTGCCCGGAGCCCTTGTTGTGACCGACCGCTTTCAGGATGTGGCCCAGATTATTGATGATGAAATGCCGGACCTGGTGTGTGGTACCCAGATGGAGCGCCACAGTTGCCGCAAGCTTGATGTGCCCTGCATGGTGATATGCCCTCCCACCCATATTGAAAATCATCTGCTTGGCTACTATCCCTTCTTCGGCTTTGATGGCTCCGATGTTATTGCCGACCGGGTCTACCTCTCCTGCAAACTCGGCCTTGAAAAGCATTTGATCGACTTTTTCGGCGATGCCGGTCTGGAATATGAGGAGAGTTCAGTTGCCCCGGAAGCTCCGCAACTGCAGGACGCGACCCCGCAGAGTAACGGGCAGCAGGCCGAAGCTGTTGCAACAGCGCCGGTTCAACCTGCGGGTGAGGGAGAGATGAGCTGGACCGATGAGGCTGAAACCATGCTGAAAAAGGTGCCATTTTTTGTTCGTAAAAAGGTCAGAAAGAACACCGAAACCTTTGCTCTCGGCATTGGCGTAACCTGTGTGAGCGTTGAAGTATTCCGTCAGGCCAAAGAGTCTCTCGGCGGGTAGGTTTTTCTATCAATCATTTTCTCTGATATCATTATGAGTTTAGTATTAGCGGTATATGGCAAGGGCGGTATAGGAAAAAGCACCACAAGCGCCAATATTTCTGCGGCACTTGCCCTTAAAGGCGCAAAAGTGCTACAGATCGGGTGCGATCCCAAGCACGACAGCACATTCCCCATAACCGGAAAGCTGCAGAAAACCGTTATTGAGGCGCTTGAAGAGGTTGATTTTCACCACGAGGAGCTGAGCGCAGAAGATATTATTGAAACCGGCTTTGCCGGTATCGACTGCCTTGAGGCTGGCGGCCCTCCGGCCGGAAGCGGCTGCGGCGGCTATGTGGTCGGCGAATCGGTCACCCTGCTTCAGGAGCTAGGTCTCTATGACAAATACGATGTGATCCTTTTTGATGTGCTGGGTGACGTGGTCTGCGGTGGCTTCAGTGCTCCACTCAACTATGCCGACTATGCCATCATTATTGCTACCAACGACTTCGATAGCATCTTTGCGGCCAACCGCCTCTGTATGGCCATCGAGCAGAAAAGTGTCCGCTACAAGGTGAAACTTGCCGGCATTGTGGCCAACCGGGTTGACTACACCACCGGTGGCGGCACCAACATGCTCGACCAGTTTGCTGAAAAAGTCGGCACCAAGCTGCTTGCCAAGGTGCCCTACCACGAACTGATTCGCAAGAGCCGTTTTGCCGGAAAAACCATGTTTGCCATGGATGAGAGTGCGGACAAAGGTGAGTGCCTGGTGCCGTACAACGAAATTGCTGACTTCCTTATCCAGGAAAATCCCATTGCCTCGGTTCCGGTTCCAATCGGTGACCGTGAAATCTTTGCCATGGTCGGCGGCTGGCAGTAAGCTTTTCGGGATTATAGTTTTTAAAAAAAGGCAGCTTTCGGGCTGCCTTTTTGCGTTGGTGGTTTTTTATGAGGTTGGTCGTCATGGGAGTTTGTGGAAACCCGTCCGGCTGAAGTGGTTGCCAATATCGCCATCTGCCTGATTTACCAGACCAACTACCTGCTCGACCAGCAGATTTGCCGACTCGAACAGGATTTCTTCAAGGAGGAGGCCTGCGCGAACGCATGACTCTTGCCCGCCAGCAGGCAAAGGAAGAGCAAAGAAAACTGCAGGGAAAGGGTTGAGGCCGTTTAGCATCCCACGAAGTTCACTTTTTCATAGGTTTTATAAGTCCCATATGACCTATAAAACCTATGAAATACAGCGCTCACTCAAATCTCACACTGGTAGTGGCAGCGGATGTGGCCGTTCTCTTTTCGGATATCGGCCTTGATTTTTGTTTTTGCATTGACCAGCTCCTGCAGGAGGGCGGTGAAGGTGCCGAGATAGAAGTTTCCTACCACCGGCAAGGTCGGGTAGGTTACCTTGACCGTTATTTCGGGCGGTCGATTCATGGTGTAGCTGAACTCGCCACTTCCGGCAAAGGTCCAGGCGTTTTTGCTGATGGCAAAAAGGAAGAGCTTGAATGCCGGGCGCCGGGGCAGGAGCTTCAGGAATTTCTGAAAAATGCCGGGGATCCGGACCTTCAGCAAATATTTAGCGGTGCGTTCTCCACTCTCTTTGAGTATGGCGGCCGTGGGCCCGTCACCAATCTCTTTCTGCAGGGCGATGACGAGGGAGTGAAACTTCGACTCTTCAACCATCTCTTTCGGCAGGTTTCCAACAATATAGCCTTGACCGATTTTGCGCAGAATGTTCTCTGTTTTGCTTTTACCGTATTTGGCCTCAAGGGCGGCAACGGTCTGGATAATGGAGTTGGGTCCGATGCGGGAAGGTGTACTCATTATGGTTGCGAGTGGTTGTTTGTGCAATTGAAAATTCCGGATGCCACGGGGCGGCTCCGGGTGATACGATCATTTGTTGGTTATCGGGAGCGCTATGGGGATATCAATATTCTCCGTACTCCATCGTGCGCGTACCACAACGGTTCCGGGATAGATGCCGAATAGTTCGGCGGGTTGAAAGGGTTCAATGGAGCCGGGATTCCACGGCTGCCAAAGGTCAGGTTTCTTCTGGGCCGAAGGGAGGAATGCGCTGAGGGTATAGCTGCCGGGCGGAAGCTCCGGAAAGCTGTAGTGGAATATGCCGTTATGCTCTTTTGAGGCCATGGTGCGGTACCCGGATGCACTGCCTGCCCGTTTTGCCTCAACAATCAGGTAGTTGCCTGTTGCCACACATTTGCCGGAGAGAGAACCGGTACTCTCTTTTGATGCGACTCTGAATTTCGATATAACCGGTTTGAGGAGTGCCGGGCTGGTGGCTGCCGGAATGAAATTGACCTGGTAGGAGCCTCCGGGCTGAAACCCTTTGGCTGGTTTCAGGGCAAAGGTGCGGTCGTCGATCTTGATCAAAGAGAAGGGGAGCTGCTGGTTGGCGCCACCTCTCGTTTCCGAAAGGGTGAGCGCCCGGTTTACTCCACTCTCTCTGACGGGGAGAGAGAATTTCAAAATCACCGAGTTGCCGAGTGAGGGCCACTCCAGATCAAGGAAGGCCGGATCGCTTCCGTTTTCCGGAGTGATGGAGAGCGTAAAGCGCTCGGTTTTTGGCTTGCTGCCGGAAGCATAAAAAGGGAGGGCTTTTGTTGTTTCACCCTTCTCATCACTCCGATAGCTGATGGTGTAGGGTTGGGCTGCTTCAAGCGCACTTGCTATGATGCAGAATTCGCGGTCGAACATCAGGCGGTTTTTGCTGTACCAGGAGGTGACTGGCACCGGAGTGCCGGAAAGTGCATGGCGAATCTCAACCTTTCCGCTCTCAAAGGAGGTTGTTCTTACCGGCTTATGAAATCTGATCTCAAGCAGTTGCCGGTCAAGGGGTTTGCAGGATAGAATCCCGATGCGGCTGCTCTCGACTTCGCCAAACCGGAAGCGCAGAGCGCTGGAACCCGCAGGAACAGAGCCCAGAGGGCTCAATCCGATCTCTTCGGAGTAGGCGTTGTAGCGCATATCGTGGTTACGGTCATTGATGGCCACCATCCGGTAGGAGCCGGCCGCGAGGTGAGTGAACGAGAAGGCTCCGGTATTGTCGGTTTGAGCCAGGCCGTCCGCTTCCCCGGTGAGCAGGTTGCTTGATCCGCTGGAGTTGGGGTGGATGCCATAGACCAGCACCAGGGCATTGGGGGCTGGTGAAAAGTCCGAATTGAGCACCGTTCCCTTGACGGTGCCGTTATTGAGCAATGGCCCGGTGGAGAACGCGAGGCTCCAGGGGCGTGCCATGGTGTGCCCCCGGCTGTCCGTCAGGAATTTGTTGAGGGTAAGGGTATAGTTCTGATTTGCTTTAAGGGGGTTATAAAGCCGTATTTCGGCATTTTTACCTGAAACGGCAATATTGTACTCACCCACAGAAGGAGAAAAAGAGAGGGCCTGGAGCAGTTGCCGACTGGTCATGATCTGGCTGAAGGTCAGATGGATGGTACTGGTGGCAACATTGGTTGCTGAGGGTGCCGGATCAGAAAAAATAACCTGCAAGGGAGCGCTATCGACGGGCCCTCCCGAAGGGGGACGATCCGACGCGCAGCCTCCGGTGAGCCCGGCCAGAAGAAGAAAAAAAAACGTTATGAAGCACGAGGCTCGGTACATAATATCCTTCGGACTCTCAGGTGTGAGAGGCTTGATTGTATCTGACGGTGAAAATTCGTAAATTAAAAACTAATGCAGTTCTATGAAAGTTTTTGATGAAAAATTATAGATTGATTGTCCTATAGATGTCCAGACCAAATTTTAAGGTTCTTTATGTCTCCGGTGAAGTTTCTCCTTTTGTAAGGATCAGTGCGCTTGCTGATTTTATGGCATCATTTCCCCAGGCGCTTGAGGAAGAGGGATTTGAAGCCCGCATCATGATGCCGAAGTACGGGACTATTAATGACCGGAAATTCCGGTTGCATGATGTGTTACGTCTTTCGGACATAGAGGTTCATCTCAAGGAGAAAACCGATCTGTTGCACGTCAAGGTCACGGCCTTGCCTTCAAGCAAGATTCAGACCTATTTTCTCTACAATGAGAAATATTTCAAGCGCAATGGCCTTTTTACCGATCTAAGCAATGGCAGTGACCTGAAAGCCAATACGGAAAAGGTGATTTTTTTCAATGTCGGTGTGCTTGAGACCCTGCTGCGGCTCGGCTGGAAACCCGATATTATCCACTGTCACGACTGGTATGCCGCCCTTATTCCCCTTCTTCTGAAAACGGTTTATGCCAACCACGAGTTTTTCAGGGATGTAAAAACGGTTCTCTCGATTCACAATATTTACCGCCAGGGGATTCTTCCTTACAAGGTTTTTCAGAAGCTGCTTCCCGAAGAGGTCTCTTCAGCCCTCTATCGCCAGAACGATGAGGTCAATATGCTCTATACCGGCGTTGAACATGCCGGTCTATTGACCACAACCTCAAAACAGTATGCGGGCGAAATTGCGCAGGATGGCCAGCAGACCTTCGGTCTTGGCCGGGTGCTTGAGGAGCATAAGCTCACCCTGCACGGTATTCGTAATGGTATCGATACCCGGCAGTGGAACTCTTCGGCCGACAAGCTTATCAAAAAGCGTTTCGGTGCCGATCATATGGAGGGCAAGCTCGACAACAAGAAGGCCCTGCTTGAAGAGGCCGGTCTGCCCTACACGGAAGGGGTTCCGGTTGTAGGAGTTATTGCCAACTTTGACGAGTTTCAGGGAGCTGAACTGCTGCAGCAAAGCCTTGACGGGCTTGCGGCTCTTGATATTCAGTTGGTGATTTATGGTGCGGGCGATAAAAAGTATGAAAAGGTTTTTCAGGAATTTGCTGAAGCTCATCCCGAGCAGGTGAGCTTGCAGACCGAGTATTCCGACAGCTTTCTGCACCTTGCCATTGCCGGTTTTGATATTCTGCTTATGGCGGGCAAGATTGAGTCATGCGGCATGATCCAGATGTTTGCCATGAACTATGGCACCATTCCGGTGGCCTATGCCGGTGGCGGGATTGTTGAAACCATTGATGATATGACCGAAGAGAGCGGTTCAGGCTTTATTTTTCATGACTATACCAGCCACTCCCTTCTCGGAAAGCTCCAGGAGGCTCTACTCTGTTACCATGACGACGAGCGGTGGCCGCAGATTGTCAGTGCTGCCATGAGCCGGGAGTTTTCGTGGAAAAACTCGGCCGAAGAGTATGGTGAGCTGTACCGCCAACTTCTTGAACAATAGGAGGCTAGTGCAGTGCAGACAATAAAGGTTCTTTTTTTGGACCGCGATGGCACGATCAACCAGGATCTGGGCACCTATATCGTATCAAAAGAGCAGTTCCAGCTCATTGATCGGGCTGATGAGGCCATTGAGCTGGCCATTGCGGCTGGTTTCCGCATTGTTATTATTTCCAACCAGGCCGGTATTGCAAGGGGTATTACCACGGTTGAGCAGGTTGACGAGGTGAACCGCTATCTCAGCGAGCTGCTCGCCCGGCGGAACATCGCCTACGATCGCTGCTATTATTGCCCGTTTCATCCCGACTATCCCCATCCCGAGTATGACCTTTTCAGTGAGTGCCGCAAACCGGCCACCGGTATGGTTGACCGGGCGATTGAGGATTACCGGGCTGAAGGGTTTGTGGTGGATCGTGCTCACTCCTTTTTTGTCGGAGATAAAACGGTTGACGTTGAGTGCGGTCTGCGTGCCGGTCTCAGGCCGGTGCTGGTCAGGACCGGCCATAATGAGGAGGCGCTCTGCCGGCAGCAGAACCTTGTTCCTGAATTTGTGGCCGACGATCTCTATCAGGCTGTAACGGAGTATATTCTTGCCGCTCACTGACGGAGTTCTCTCTGTGCACAAAAGCCTCTCCTAGCTTATGCTGAGCCTTTATGTGCACATTCCGTTCTGCCGGGCCCGCTGCAGCTACTGTGATTTTTATCTGGTAACGCGTCAGGATTTTGTGGGGGCGTTTTTTAAAGCCCTCTTGGCGGAAACCCGTTTTCGTTCCTCCGAACTGAAAGGTCGCTCGGTCGGTGCCATTCATTTCGGGGGAGGCACGCCATCAATGGTGCCGGTAGCCTATCTTGCCGGATGGCTCCGCGAGATTTCGGCTTTGTGCAGTTTGACTCCTGATATTGAGATCACGCTTGAGGCCAATCCTGAAGATCTCGACCGGGAAAAGATGGATGAGCTTCATGCTGCTGGCATAACCCGTCTCAGTATCGGTGTTCAGTCGTTCCTGGAGCCGAAGCTGCAGGCGCTCGGCCGTGCACACAGCGCCCAGCAATCGAGCCAGGTTACAGCCGAGGCGCTCCAGCGCTTCCGGTCGGTGAGCGTTGACCTTATCTGCGGGGTGCCCGGTGAGGATGTGGCGCTGTGGGAGCGTGATCTTGGTGTGGCTCTCGGTTTGCGGCCCCATCATGTGTCGGTCTATATGCTTTCGGTTGAGCCGAAAACCCTGCTGCACCGCAAGATATCCTTGGGTCAGCTCACCGTGCCGGATGAAGGCGAGCAGGCCTCCATGTATGAAGCAGCCCAACGGGAGCTGCTCCTCGGAGGATACCAGCAGTATGAGGTCTCCAATTTTTCGTTGCCCGGTTTCCACTCCCGCTATAACCTGGCAAGCTGGCAACGTGAGCCATACCTTGGTTTTGGTCCTTCGGCACACAGTTTTTCTGTTTCGGATGCGCGGGAGTTCCGAACGGCAAATGTTTCGAGCCTGAAGCGCTATATCGAGGCTCCCGAAGCGGCTGAAGGGTTTCGTGAAGAGTTGCAGGAAGAGCAGCGCTTTACCGAGCAGGTTTTTCTCTCGCTTCGAATAAACCGTGGTCTTGATGTTGAGTTTTTGCGAAAAGGAAATAAATTAGGGCATCAACTTCGGGAGCGTATCGCTCAATTTCGCGACAAGGGGTGGATACAAGAGCAGGATGGGCAGCTTTACCTGACCGGGAAGGGGTTTCTCTTTGCCGATCTTATTGCCGGTGATCTTATTTTCGGTTAACCCACTATTTACTTTACAGAGCACGTTTCACGTATGACACACCGGGCACTTAACCGTCTTCATGCAGTTTTTTTGTTTGTTGCTGCAGCAATGTTGTATCTCCGAACCATGGCCCCCACCCTCTCCTTCTGGGATTGCGGGGAATCTATTGCCACGGCCACAACTCTCGGGATTCCTCATCCTCCCGGAGCACCGCTTTTTTTGCTGCTCGGTCGCCTCTTTTCCATGCTTCCCCTCTTCAGCGACCCCGCCGCACGCATCAACCTGATCGGTACTTTGGCCAGTTCGGCTACCGTCATGCTGACCTACCTGATCACGGTACGCCTCATTGTTATGTATCGCAAGAGCGATCCCGATCTCTGGAGCCCGGCTGAAAAAATATCGGCTTATGGTGGCGCCCTTGTCGGGGCTCTGGCGCTTGCCCTCTCCGACAGCTTCTGGTTCAACGCGGTTGAAGCCGGGGTATGGGCCCCCTCCTCCTTTTTTACCGCCCTGGTCTTCTGGCTGATCCTGCGCTGGTATGAAGAGGATCCAAAGCCGGGTCACGAACGGTGGTTGCTCGTGGTGATGTATATCATAGGGCTCTCCATCGGGGTGCACCTGCTCTGCCTGCTTGCTGTGTTTGCCGTGGCAACCCTCTATTATGTGAAGAAATACGAGGTAACCTTCAAATCCTTTTTGTTGCTGGCGCTGGGAAGTTCCGCCCTCTTTTTCCTGATCTATACCGGCATCATCAAGGGTTTGCCGATTCTCTTGCAGTTGACCTCCTGGTGGGGTTTTTTGCTTTTTCTGGTGCTGCTTGCCTATGGCACCTGGTATGCTCACCAGCACCGGATGGTGCTTTTGAACACCGTTCTGATCTCCCTTTTTCTCATCATTATCGGCTATACCTCATACGGCCTGATCTATGTACGGGCTCATGCAGGCCCGCCCCTTAACGAAAACAACCCCTCATCATCCGAGGCCTTTTTCTCCTATGTCAATCGGGAGCAGTATGGCGAGATGCCGCTCTTTCCGAGACGATGGTCGCCGGAGCCGGTGCACCAGTATTACTACCAGCACTACTCCAGTGACCTTGACTATTTTTTAACCTATCAGATGCAGAAGATGTACCTGCGCTATTTCGGCTGGCAGTTTATCGGCCGTGAGCACGATATGGAGGGGGCTGGAGTTGACTGGTCGGTACTCTGGGGCCTCCCTTTTCTGGTGGGGCTGGTGGGTGCCATAGCACACTTCCGTCGGGAGTGGAAAATGGGCGTGGTGGTAACCGCCCTCTTTGTGCTGACCGGTGCGGCTCTGGTGATTTACCTCAACCAGACTGAACCGCAGCCGCGCGAGCGTGATTACAGTTATGTTGGCAGTTTTTTTGCCTTTGCCCTCTGGATTGGCATCGGGGTTGAAAGCATCTGGCAGTGGATCAGTAAACGATTGAAGCTTGCAGGCCCTCGTCAGCCAACCTATCTTGCCCTGCTTCTGGTTGTTGCCGGAGTTCTGCTCATCAACGGCCGGATGCTGCAGGCCAACTTCCGGATGCATGACCGTTCGGGTAACTATGTTCCGTGGGACTGGGCCTGGAATATGCTCCAGAGCTGTGAAAAAGATGCGATTTTGTTTACCAACGGCGATAACGATACCTTTCCGTTGTGGTATCTCCAGGAGGTGGCGCGCATCAGAACCGATGTGCGTGTGGTTAACCTGAGCCTTGCCAATACCGGATGGTATCTCGATCAACTCAAAAACACCCGGCCGCGCGGAGCCAAACCGGTGAGCTTCAGTATGAGCGACGGCGAAATTGCGAGCATTACCTATGTGCCGATTGATTCGGTTGATGCTCTCCTTCCGGCCCTCCCGGCGCGCCAGCAGCTTTTGCGCGACGCCCGCCTTCATGGCGTTTCTCTGCCGCAAGCCTCGCAGGACAGTATAACCTGGCGGTTGAAACCAGGGTTGACCTATGATGGCCAGGGCTATCTTAGGCCGCAGGATATCGCGGTTTATGAGATTCTGATGAACAACTTTGCCAAGCGTCCGATCTATTTTGCCCTGACGGTTGATCCGGAAAGTATGATAGGCCTGCAGAACTACCTCCGCCTCGACGGCTTGACTTACCGGGTGGTGCCGCTCAAAAGTGCCGACCCGATGAGCTTTGTTGATCCGGCGCTGCTCTATCACAACCTTGTGGAGATCTATCAGTACCGGAATCTGAACAATCCAAAGGTATCCTTGGAAGAGACCTCGCGACGGCTCTGCAACAACTACACGCCGCTCTTTATCCGTCTTGCCCTGGAGCTGGCGCTGGAACCGGAGGCTTCGCTCTCCATGCCGAACCGCTCAGGCAACATGCAGAGCGTCCGACGGGGAGCCCTTGCCCTGCAGGTGCTGGACAGCTCAGAGCGCCTTCTGCCGCTTTCGCACTACCCTCTGAACCCGGAACTTGCCGGTTCGGTGATCGCCCTCTATGTTCGTCTTGGCGAAAAGGCGAAATCTGCGCCCTATATTACTTATCTTGAGCGATTGACCCGGGAGTCCCTGCCGGAGTCTGAACCTCGCTTGTTCTATGTGCTTGCAAGGGCGTATCGCGATATTGGCCGCAATGATGATGCCCGGCGCATTGTTGAGCTGCTTTCGAGGAAACTGAATCAGCCCGGCTTGATCAAAGATTTTGAAACCATCAAGGAATAAACAACATATGCAGAGCAGTATTCATGCAACCGCCGTGATTGGGCGTGGTGCCCTTCTTGGCGAGGGAGTTATCGTTGGCCCTTACTCGGTTATTGAGGATGATGTTGAAATTGGTGAAGGCACCGAGATTGCACCGCATGTGCACATTGCCTCAGGTGCACGCATTGGGCGCAACTGCCGGATCCATTCCGGTGCCGTGCTTGCCACCGCGCCCCAGGACTTGAAGTTTGCCGGAGAGAAAACCGCTCTCTATATCGGCGACAGGACGGTTATCCGGGAGTGTGTTACCCTGAACCGGGGCACAAAGGCGAGCGGCAAGACGGTTGTTGGTTCCGATTGTTTGATCATGGCCTATGTCCATGCCGGGCATGACTGCGTGATTGGCAATCATGTTATTATTGCCAACTCCGTCCAGTTTGGCGGCCATTGCGAGGTGGGCGATTATGCTGTTATCGGAGGGCTTACCGGCGTGCACCAGTTTGTGCGGATCGGTCGTTTTTCGATGGTTGGCGGTATTGCACGGGCTTCGCTTGACGTGCCACCCTTTGTTATGGCCGGCGGGCATGAGACCTTCCGCTATGAGGGTCTGAACGCCATTGGCCTGAAACGGCGGGGCTTTACTCCGGAAAAGATAACCCTGATTAAAAGTGCCTACCGCATTATCTTTCAGTCGGGGCTGCTGCTCACCAATGCGCTTGAAAAGGTGCAGTCAGAACTTCCCCAGGAAGCGGAAATTGTTGAGATTCTTGATTTCTTTGCATCAGGATCTCACGGGCGGAAATTTTTGAGACCTTTCACTCTCTGATCATTTAGATAGAGCACGATGACACGATGGGCAATTGGCATAGATCTTGGCGGTACGGCAATCAAGGCGGCGGTAGTTCAGGAAGATCGTGGCATTCTTGATGGCCGGAGTTTTCCAACCGATACCGCATCAGGCCCGGAAGGAATTGTCCGGCAACTTGCGGCAATTATTGCCGATCTCTATCGCTCAGCCACCCTTACTCTTGATGCCGGGGATTTTGCCGGGGCCGGAGTGGGGGCTCCGGGTGCGGTTGATGCTGAAAAGGGGGTGCTGAGCTATCCTCCGAACCTTCCCGGATGGGGCGTTGTGCCCCTGCGGGATGAACTCCAGCGCGTTCTCAGCGAACTGGAGGGGCTCTCCATGCCGGTCTGGCTTGACAATGATGCCAATGTTGCGGCTTACGGTGAAGCCTTCTATGGTGCCGGGCGCCACTTCCGGGATTTTTTGCTGGTGACGCTTGGTACCGGTGTGGGCGGAGGGATTGTGCTGAACCGGAAGCTCTACCGTGGCCCTCATGGTACAGCCGGAGAGGTGGGCTTCATGATTGTTGATTTTGAGGGTTCAACCGTTCATGCCGGTATTCGGGGCACCCTGGAGAGCCTTATCGGTAAAAAGGGTATTGTGGAACTTGCCCGCCAGATGATCGTAGCCACTCCTTCAGGCTCCTCGGTTGGCCAATTTTGTGACCCTGATTACCGGAATCTCTCACCCCGCCATCTTGAACGTGCCGCATTGGAAGGAGATGCGGTTTCCCTTGCCCTTTGGCAGAGGGTCGGTACCATTCTCGGTGTCGGTCTTGCCAACGTTGCTGCGCTTATGGATATCCGAAAATTTGTGATTGGTGGCGGGATTTCAGGCGCAGGCCCACTGGTGCTGGATCCGGCCCTTGAAGCGCTCCGTCGCTCTACACCTCTATCCTTGCACGAAGGGCTTGAAGTGGTTGCGGCCGAGCTCGGTAACAAGGCCGGCATGCAGGGTGCTGCGGCCCTCTGTTTCAGCTAACCACCTAAACATGCCCGGTGCCATGCGTGAAGAGCTGCTTCATCTTATTTTTCCCAATGTTTGCGTTGTGTGCCACAGCCTCCTGCTTCCCGCTGAAGCCTACTGCTGCCACCGCTGCATTGCGGAGTTTGATGCCTTTAAAAGCCCCTGGGCGGCCGAAGAGGTGTTGCGTCACACCATTCAGTCGCGTTTTGGAGGCACACTCCACTTTGAACATGGATGGTGCCGTTACCTCTTTCATAAACACAGTTCGCTGCAAGAGTTGCTTCATGCCATGAAGTATGAAGGCCTCTTCGATCTTGCAACAACCTTCGGCCGTCAACTGGGCGAGTGGATGCTCTCCGGCGATGATGCTCTCCAAGTCGAGGTTATTGTGCCGGTGCCGCTGCACCGTTTGAAAAAAATAGAGCGCTCGTTTAACCAGGCCGAAAAAATTGCCGAAGGGATTGGTCAATCGCTGCATCTGCCGGTTCGCAGTGAACTGCTTGCAAGAAAACGTTATACGGCTTCACAGACCGGGCTTTCAGCCGCCATGCGCAAAAAAAATCTTGCCGGGGCATTCCAGGCATCAAAAGCCATTGCCGGCCGTCATGTGCTGCTTGTTGATGATGTGGTGACCACCGGCGCAACCCTTGCCGCAGCGGCCGAAGCCGTCCGACGGGGCGGAGCCGCATCGCTCTCGGTAGCCGCCATTGCTTTGGCTGCAAAGGAGTAACGAGCTTATGGAACTCTTTTATACCTCAAGGGAGAAGATTGATCTTCAGGCCGCCACGCTTGCTATTGAGGGTGATGAGTTTCACCATCTTGCGAGAGTCCTCAGAAAAAAAACAGGTGAGCGGGTTTTGGTGACCGATGGCCATGGACTTCGCTGTGAAGCACGAATCACCAGTGTTGGCAAAAAGTTGCTTGAGGCTGAAATACTCGCCTCCGAAATGCTTCAGCGACCCACAACCCGCGTTACGGTTGCCCTTGCCCTCCTGAAAGCGCCCCAGCGCTTTGATCTCTTTCTGGAAAAGGCCACGGAACTCGGCGTAACTTCCATTATTCCCCTGATCACGGCCCGAACCATCTCCCAACCTTCAAACGAAAAGCTGGAGGGGAAGCTCAATCGGTGGAAGAGTATTCTGCTCTCGGCCTCCCGGCAGTCCAAGCGCTGCTACCTGCCCGAACTCACAGAGCCAATGGCCTTCAGCCGGGCACTGAAACTTGATGGGTATGATATTCGGTTGATGCCTCATGAGCTTTCCGAAGCGCCTCCGGAGGTAGAGTG
>CAIMCD010000012.1 GCA_903839405.1 uncultured Chlorobiaceae bacterium | reverse complement strand
CCGGTTTGCAAGTTTGACAACCTCGGCAAGTTGCTCTATAAAATGGACAAGAGGGACAAGGATCTGAAGAAGAAGCAGAAAACCACCACCCTCAAGGAGCTGCGGTTTCATCCGAATACCGACAAGCACGACTTTGACTTCAAGACCGCACACCTTGTGGAGTTTCTGCGCAAGGGCAACCGGGTCAGGGCCACCATCGTCTTTTTGGGCCGTTCAATTATCTACAAGGACAAGGGACTTGAGCTGGCCGAACGACTGACCGAGCGGCTCAGCATTGTCAGTACCCGTGACGGTGATCCGAAATTTGAAGGCAAGAAGCTCTTTGTCTATTTCGAGCCGGACAAGAAAAAAATTGATGCCTACGATCGCATCATGGCAAAAACAAGTCAGCCACAACTGGCACCGTTACCACAGTCCGAGGCGACCGACGTAACCGAGACCACAGAGGTGGCAGAGTAAGAGAGGAATATTCGCGCATTTTTATATAAAATAACAAAGGACGATCATGCCTAAAATGAAATCACACCGCGGAGCATGCAAGCGGTTTAAAGCGACAGCATCAGGAAAAATCAAGCGTGAACGCATGAATGGCTCTCACAACCTTGAGAAAAAGAACAGAAAACGTTCACGTCGTCTGCATCAGGCAACACTGCTTGACTCGTCAAAAGCGAAGCAGATCAAACGGATGATCCTGGCATAAATTTTTAACACTAACTCGACACAACAATGCCTAAAGCCAATAATGCTGTAGCCTCAAAGGCACGCAGAAAAAGAGTATTAAAAAAAGCCAAAGGATTCTGGGGATCACGTGGCAATATTCTGACCGTCGTCAAGCACGCGGTTGACAAAGCCGAGCAGTACGCCTACCGCGACCGCCGTGCAAAAAAGCGCAACTTCCGTTCACTCTGGATCATGCGTATCAATGCAGCAGCACGCCTCAACGGCACCACCTACTCCAGACTGGTTGATGCAATGGCCAAGAAGAGCATGGAAATTGATCGCAAGGCTCTGGCCGAAATTGCCGTCAAGGATCCGGCTGCATTCACTGTGATTGTCAAATCGGTTATCGAATAAGCTTTTTTACTGGTATCAATGGAAAACACCATTCGCAGTTTACAGCAGGAAATCATTGATTTTGAGATTCACTCACCGGCCGATCTTGAAACGTTCCGGCTCCGGTATACGGTTCGAAAAGGGCTCATTGCAGCCCTCTTCGGCCAGCTCAAAACCGTTGATCCTGCTGAAAAGCCGCGGATCGGCCAGTTGCTCAACCAGCTTAAGCAGACGGCCGACAGCAAGCTTGCTGAAGCCGAAGCCGCGCTCTCTTCCACCAAGCCGCAAGAGAGCAAGGGCATAGATCTGACGCTGCCCGGAAGACGATATTTTACCGGCAGCGAGCATCCGGTGCAGAAGGTGCTGGGCGAGATGAAGCAGATTTTTTCCGACATGGGTTTCGGCATTGCAACCGGCCCGGAGCTGGAGCTCGACCGCTACAACTTTGACCTGCTCAACTTTCCGCCCGACCACCCGGCCCGCGACATGCAGGATACCTTTTTTATCAACAAGGGAGCCGCGGCCGAGGATGTACTGCTGAGAACCCATACCTCACCGGTGCAGATTCGCGTCATGCTCGACCAGAAACCGCCCATACGGGTCATCTGCCCAGGAAAGGTCTACCGCAACGAAGCCATCAGCTCCCGCAGCTACTGCGTTTTCCACCAGCTCGAAGGGCTCTATATCGACAAAAAGGTCTCTTTTGCTGACTTGAAGGCCACCATATACTCCTTCGCCAAGCAAATGTTCGGCACCGACGTTAAACTCCGGTTCCGCCCAAGCTTTTTCCCCTTTACCGAACCCTCAGCCGAAGTGGACGTCACCTGCTACCTCTGCGGTGGCAAAGGGTGCCGCGTCTGCAAAAAATCCGGATGGCTTGAAATTATGGGCTGCGGCATGGTTCATCCTAACGTGCTGCGCAACTGCGGCATAGACCCCGAAGAGTGGTCCGGCTACGCCTTCGGCATGGGCGTCGACCGAACCGTCCTCCTCCGCTACAAAATCGACGATATCAGGTTGCTGTTTGAGAATGATTTGCGGATGCTGAAGCAGTTTACGGCCTAAGAGGGATTACCACTCTCCACAGACAAGCGTATCACCCTTTCTTGAGTTCCTTGATAACCTCATCAAGAGGTACTGATGGCTGATCCTGCCCTTCGGCCTTTGCTTCGCGTAGATCAACCAGATCCATGTAATCTTCCATAAACTCTTCTATTGTCTGAACATTAGCCAGTGTTTCCTTTGCCTTTTCCAAAACCTCATTACCACTTGCTGGTCGTGCCCTATACCGACCTCATTGTAAAAGGTATAATAACGCTTTTGTTTTAGTCAATCATTCCTCAATTTTAATAATCCTTTTCCATTCAGGCTCCTCTTTAAGGCTCCTAGGACGTGAGCCCGTAAAACGGGGCCACTTGGTTGTGGAAAAAATGCTTACAATCAACCAAGGAGGTTACACGCATGAAAACCAAGCGTTACAGTACAGAACAGATCATCGGCATCTTGAAAGAAGCCGATGCTGGTATGGCGGTCAAGGATCTTTGTCGCAAACACGGCATCAGCGATGCGACGATTTACAACTGGAAATCGAAGTACGGCAGCATGTCGATCAGCGAAGCCAAGCGGCTTAAGGAACTTGAAGATGAAAACCGTCGCCTGAAAAAGCTGGTCGCTGACTATGCTCTCGACATCCAGATGCTTAAGGAGATCAACTCAAAAAAATGGTAACGCCCGAGGTCAAACGCAACGCTGTCAGGCACTTGCATGAACACTTCGGGCAGAGTCTTCGAAAGCTCTGTATGCTGGTTGGCCTGAGCCGAACGAGTTGGCATTACGAGCCAAAACCGGATACCAATGAGCCGATCCGCAAGCGGTTGCGAGCACTTGCCGATGAACGGAAACGCTGGGGGTATCGACGATTGCATGACCTGTTGAGACGGGAAGGGTTTGTGGTCAACCACAAGCGAACGGAACGGCTTTATCGTGAAGAGCATCTGATGCTGCGGGTCAAATATCGCAAAAAGAGAGCTGCGGATACTCGGGTTGCGCCGCCGAAACCGGCACACAGGAATCACTGCTGGGCCATGGACTTCATGAGCGATAACCTCTCTAATGGCCGTCGGTTCAGGGTGCTCAACGTTCTGGACAGTTACAGCAGGGATTATCTTGGCTTCGAAGTTGATACCTCAATCAATGGTAATAGGGTATGTGGGGTTCTGGAACGGATAGCCTGGTTCAAAGGTATGCCGGAAATGATCACGGTCGATAACGGCCCTGAATTCATCGGCAAAGCACTTGATGCATGGGCGCATCGTCATGGAGTCAAACTGGTGTTCAGTCGTCCGGGCAAACCGGTCGACAACAGCTCTATTGAAAGCTTTAACGGCCGACTCAGGGACGAATGCCTGAACGTGAACTGGTTTTTGAGTCTGGATCATGCCCGGGAGGTTATCGGAGAGTGGCAAGAGGATTATCATTCGATCCGCCCGCACAGTGCTTTAGGAAGGCTGACACCGGAGGAATTTCTGGTTCAGCAAACGGATTTTTGCCAAGCAGAAGTGGTCTTATAAACGGGGGCATGTCCTATAGATCGAAAATAAGTTGACGCACAAGCGACCAAAGGCAAAAGAGGAGTTTTATGAACCTAAACCGGAGATACAAATGATTAACTGGGATCAGATTGAAGGTAACTGGAAGCAACTCAAGGGTAGAGTGCAGGTGCAGT
>CAIMCD010000011.1 GCA_903839405.1 uncultured Chlorobiaceae bacterium | reverse complement strand
CCACTATCCTGTGCACACGCTTGACGAGTGCCGCTTTCTGGTGGGGCACGGCATGAGGGAGCTGGTGCGAAAAGCGCTGCCCAAAGAGGCGGGCACTGAGGAGATAATTGACCGGCTCCTCAAGGATCTGATGGTGGATTATGCCGATAAGTGGAACCTCCACTCACGCCCCTATGCGGGCATTGCCGAACTGCTGGACGCTCTGGTGTCGCACGGAATTAAAATTGCAATCCTCTCCAACAAAGCCGATCACTTCACCAAGCTTTGCGCTGAAGAGCTGCTGAAGGAGTGGAAGTTCGAGGTGGTGATGGGCCACCATAGCGCCATTCGCCACAAGCCCGACCCTGAAGGGGCGCTGCTTGTGGCCCAAATGGTTGGGGAAAAGCCTGCTGATATTCTCTACGTCGGCGACAGCGGCATTGATATGCTGACCGCCTCAAGGGCTGGAATGTATCCGCTCGGGGTGCTCTGGGGATTCAGGCCCAAAAGCGAACTGCTGGAGTTCGGCGCAAAATCGCTGGTTCACCACCCGGAAGAGATTATCGCCATGCTCAACAAGTGCGGAGAATGATCGTAAAGCCTACTGCTGCTTCTCCAGCGTTTCGATAAGAAAGAGAATTTCTGCAGCCATGCTATAGTGAAGATCCTCGGCTTCAGCAAGGGTGCGGTCGCGGCTGCCAGCGACGATTGCCTGGAGGGCACGGATGAAACCGCCAAAACCAGCAGCCTCCCAAGCGTCAACTTGTTCATGAAGAAAAGTCGTTGCGCCAACCACGTCACCAGCTAGTATGGCTTGGGTCACAGCAAAGCAATCTCGACCAGCGTCGCTGTGGTTCTCGCCACCGTCGCGGCGGTAGGCAAGGTAGCTGTCGATGGCCTTGCGCTTTGCCTCTGCAGCCGCTGCGGGGTTTCCGGCATCTCTCTCAATGTCAGCAAGGATCGACCAAGCCGTCCACGGCGAAGAAGCATTGCCAAACTGCGCATCACATTCGATCGCTCGCAAAAGTTCAAGTCGTGCTTCGTCGAGGCGATGTAGCTTTCGTAAGGTTCTTGCAAGATTGTTCCTCACAATACCTTCCTTCGAAGCATCGGCAATTTTGACATAGTTATCCGCAGCTTGCCTGTAAAAAGTTGCAGCCTCCTCCGGACGATCAAGCTGATCGTCATACAAGTTTCCCAGTTGCCCAAGCGTGCTTGCCTGCGCGGCAACATTGCCAAGCTGCACCTTGATTGCAAGCGATTGACGATAAGCATCCTCCGCTGCTTCCGGCTGGCCCATATCCTGATAGACCATGCCGGTCTGATGCCATACCGCAGCAACAGAGCCCGGTTCGTCCAGAGCGTTGAACTGCTTGCGTGCCTCTTCATAAGCCCCGAGTGCCTCCGGGTAACGACGCTGTTCCATGCGCACAGTTCCAAGCTGAATTTTTCCGACAGCAACATCTCGCTCAGCACCACGTTGCTCATCTCGGCGAATACCCTCTTCGTAAGCAGCAGCCGCTTCGTCGAGACGACCCAAATCGAGAAAAGCGTCGCCTTGTTCCGTAAAGCAGGCGGAGGCCATCCTCTCCGCACCTCTTCCCGGCTCCTTTTTCTCAAAAGCCTCAAAGCGCTGACGGGCCTCATCAAGCAGGGGCAAGGCCTCTTCCGCTCCACCAACACTCTGCAACACTCGAGCAAAAAGCCAGTAAGCCATTGCCAAATCGTAATCGGAATCGGGATAAGCCGTTTCACCTGCCATCCGTGCACGCTCAAGCAGCGCTTGTGCACCATCATAAGCCTCTTGCAAATGACCGGTAGCAAGCTGCTGGTCAATACGGTTATCCATTACCTGGTATTGAGCGTGGTTCCATGAGCTGGTCATTGCTGATGCAGCGGCATCGCGCACCTCTCCCACACGCGCCAAGAGACGCGGTTTGCCAAGCCATTGCAGCAAGCTGTAAAGCGTTGTAGATAGACCAATTGTCGCTTCCGCATCACCCGCCTGCTGCACGAGATCGAGCAGAGCAAACAAGTTCGGCAGCTCCAGCAGCGTCAGCGTTGCCGCTATCTCGGTGTTCTGATGCTGCTGCTGCCGAAGAAACTCCGCGTAGCGTCGCATTGCTTCGATCCAGCGGGCGGTCAACGCTTCGCGCTCCACCGTTTCCATCCGCCCGGAAAGGTATGGAGAGAGAGCGGGATTAAGCGTGAGATGGTTGTAGCGGTTGGGCGTTGCCAGTCCAGTCTCGACCAGTTCAGCCGCCAGCGACTCCACATCTGCCTTTTCCCACTCCATCATCACGCGAAGCACGTCCAGATCAACACCGCCGTGAAACACTCCAAGCACCTTCACACGGTCACGGTTAGCTTCCGACATACGCCGCAGCGAAAGTTCGACGCTGGCGAAGAGGGAGTGCTCCCGGTTGCCGGGGAACTTCCGCTCCATCTCCACCATCAGTTGAACCAGCGAGTTACGGGTAGCTGCAACGCCGCTCTTCCGCAGAGCCGGAGCAAGCAGGGCCAGCGTGCGGGCGTGGCAGTGAACCGCTTCCACCAGTTGCTCAATCTCCTCACGCGCAGCGTCTCCCGAAGCGCCCGCCTCTCCGCCAGCCGCGTTCAGGGTCCGCTCAACCAGTTTCACCGCATCCTCGCGGTCAAGCTGGTGCAGTTCGCGGCAATTTCGCACGCCGTCAAAGGGGGCAGGCAAAGGTTCCCGGCTGGTGAAGATGAGCCGCGTCTCGCCCACCTTCATGAGCTGATTGCAGAGCGAAAGGATAGCCTCCAGTTCACGGCGACCATCTTCAGAGAGCGCCTCCGGCGCTGCATCGGCGAGGAAGGGCGGCAGGAGAATGCTCTCCATGTTGTCAACCACCAGCAAGGTCGCCTGCTCACGTAAGGCGCGCTCAACCGGCAGGATGGCTTTTTCAAGGCTCTCAAAAGTAGCCACCGAGTACTTCGCTTCCACCAATTGACGACCAAAGAAGTCGAGAATTGCAAGCTGATCTGAGTGCTTCTCAACAGAAACAAAGGCTGCGCGGCGGAGCTGGTGGGAGCGAACCATCCAGCGGGCAAACTCGGCCGCAAGTGCGGTTTTGCCTTCGCCGCCCTGACCGCGCACCACAGCGTAACGCTCTTTTTCGCCCGATTGCAGCAACCGCTGAAGCGCAAGCAGCTCGCGGCTGCGACCAATAAAGCCGGTTTTTGGCTCTTCTGGCAGCGCGCCAAATCGGGCCGCAAGCGAAGTTTTAAAATCCTCCTGCGTCTGCCTGGCGGGCGATGTGGTAAAGAGTTGCGGGTCACTCTTCTCCTGAAAGAGCACCGGCACAAACCAGTCATCAAGGTGCAGTTCACCTGCGCCAAAAATGCGGCCACGGAAAGAGTCATCCTTGAGAGAGCGCTGCCCCGCAAGCATGGCGTCACCCACCCGTTTGCCGTCAGCCAGCGCCTTGTAAAATGCCTCAACAAAGCGGCGTGCGCTCTCAACCAGCACGCTGTGGCTCATGGCTACCACGGAGGCTACGCCCACCTTGAGCAGGCCGGAAGCAACCGACTCGGATGCCTGTTCAGCTTTCCCGCTCTGGCAAGCATCAAGGAAGACCAGCGGAATGCGGTAGTCGGAGAGCAGCGGGCCAAGCTCACTGGTAAACACGGTGGTGTGCCGACGCTTCTCCAGCTTGGCAGAATCCTCCGGCTTCTCGAAGCAGAGCCCGCCAAGCCCGACCGAGCGATCATAAATGCCATGACCATCAAAGTGAACCACATGGTAGGGCTCTTTGTGTTCACGCGCCCGGTCAAGTTCAGCGCGCAAGGCCGGGAGCGTGGGCGGGTTGAGCACATGGAGCTTGACCAGACCGGGCAGCGACTCCATCGCCTCCACCAGCGGCAGGGCGCTGGCACGATGGTCGATGTAGCTGCAATATTCGTCCACAGGCCGTGCGGTAACGAGCAGAATGCGGATAGGTGGTGCCACCACCGGCACATCAAGCACCTTCGTGTTCGGCAACCGCCGTCGGACACGTGTGGGCCTCGCGCCTTGAAAGAGATAGTTATATCCATTGTGAAGCAGCTCCCACGGCAGGCCGAGCAGATCAGTGGCTGCTTCTTTGGCAATATTGTCGTCAGCTTCCGGAGCACCAGATTCAAGCTCAGAATCAACAAAAACAGAAAAACGACGACCTGCACGCTCACCAACCTTCGCCCACGCCTGCATAACGTTCGACGTATGCTCCACCGGCATAGCCGCATCGTAAAGAAGCTTGCCCCACGTCACCAGATTCTCCTCCACCTTCCTCGCTCTCTCCTGAACAACAGAGACTCCACTCGGCCAGGTAGCGAATTTCTCAAGATACCAGCGTAGATCCTCGGCTTCGATCGGGCCGAGAGGCGCAACAAAATGCCAGCTATGCAGACTCTTAACTTCAGGCTGCCCTGGTGTGGCAGGCTGATAAACAAGCCGGGCACGTGCAGAGGCTCGATGTTTAAGGGGATCAACATCAAACTTCAGGTTGGTAAGCTCAAGTACCAGCTCCTCCATCGGCTCGGCTGTCGGCTGAGGCATGGAAGAGAGGTCGGATGGAAGGCGATGCCTCGTAGCTATCAGAAGTGCATTCATCGCTGCTTCAACACCGCCCGCCGAGCTGGTCACAGGGATGTAAATCGGCTCTTCTCCAAAAAATTGTTCCAGCAAACCCAGTTTGGTGCCATTCAGCGAAAGCGGAATAACCGGAAACTTATCTCTCCCCCGCTCTTTCCGTAGTTCAAGAGCATAGAGCAGCTCCTTGCCAACCCACTTTGACTGCAACGCATCCGGGCTGACCACAACAGCAAAGGCTGAGGCATCATTAATAGCCTTCTCAATTTCCGGCCAGAGCGGATCGCCACCGCGCAGCTCCCGCGAATCAATCCAGCCATTCACGCCGTGATCGGCCAGCGCCATACGAAGGTCGTGCACGAAGGGATCGTCCTTGGAACTGTGGGAGATGAAAAGCTTGCTCATGGTTGATACTTCTGGAGTGGTCAAGGTGTTTATCCGTATTAATATACGCAACCACTCCGCACTATTTTGCACCAATCACCCATCATTTTGCAGCTCAGGCCACAAAAGATTATCAAACAGCGGTTATTTTTTGAAATTGTAGCGGTTTATGGTGCCATGCTCCGGGCCTTCGTCACTGATGAGCAGTGTTTTGTCGGAGAGCAGGGCCAGACCTTCAGGCTGGATGTGGTACTTTTTAGGGAGCTTTGCCACACCAAGCAAGCGGCCGTCACGGGCTGAGATTTCCGCAATGAGGTGTGCATGGGAAGAGATCATAAGAACGCTCTCAGACTCTGGATAGGGCAGTATGGCGGAAGGATTGAACTCTTTTTTTTCTCCTGCGGCTTTGGCAATGGTAGCAGCGTCCAGCAGAAAGCGCGGCACTGGACTCAAGCTCATGGTTTTGAGGGAGAAGGCGTAAACCTCACGGAAGTTTTTACCGCTCCGGCTTTTTGGGGAGGCGGCTTTGCAGGCAAGCAGCAGTTCACCCTTTGAGGCATCGTAACAGAGCCCTTCAACGTCATAGGAGCTGTCGAGCAGGGTATTATATTTCACCGCCGTCACATCCTCCTTGTTTCCTCCTTCGCGGAACTCGTAGAGGGTGCCGGAACTGGTGACCAGAAAAAATCGCTCCCCCACAATGGCTATATCCTCAAAATCCGCCTTTATCTGCTCCTTCCGGTTGTGCTTGCCCTCAACAAGCTGGAATTGCTTCACCACCGCTCCGGTTGCCGGGTCAACCTGATACAGAGTGCCCTCTTCGTCACCATGGCAAAACAGACGCCCGTCGGGTGAAAGTGCTATGCCCGATATTTCACGCAGAAAAGCCGGGAGTTTAAAGACGCGGGATGGAGACGCCGTAACATTGTAGTGGGAAAGTATTGCCGAGTCGCGGGCAAGGGCGTTGGAAGTGAAAACAAAAACCGCCAGAACAATTACCAGAATCGCCGGTCTGCTGCAAAATCGGTTCATGATCGCTCCTCTCTCTTTTTGATTGAATCGTTTCTCGTCAGCTCTTCAGGCCAGAAGGTGAAGTCTTGAAAAAACGTAATCGAGAGAGTCTTCGTTCAGCACAATCCTGAAAAAACCGGTTGAACCAAGCTCCTGCGGCCGGTTATCCCGGTCACTGATAAAACGGCGGCTCTGCTTGCCATTATACCAGTAGACCAGCCGGATTTTGCGCCCCTCGATTTCAAGGGCCGTAATGCCGCGCTTTCCAATGGCACAGCCGGAGTTGAAAATGCTTGGAATGGTAATGGTATTGTAGAGGCCGCTGCGGAGCCCGATCTTCTTCCCCTGCTTGTAACAGGCGTCAAGCTCACTCTTCAGGGAACCGATTTTCTGCTTGATAACCGTGCGCTGCTCAAGGTCAGCTTCCGGATAAGCCCGGCAAAGCTCCTCGATTCGGTAGTTAAGAAAATCGACCTTGGAGAGCGATTCAAAGAGCGGGCGATGGGTATGACCAATAATTGAAACCAGTTTGGCCTGATTGGAAAACTCGTATATCGACTTTTCGATGGCAAACTTGCGGCGGCTGTTATAGGCGCTGGAAAAATTTCGGATGCCAAAGGGTTTGGCTATGTAACGCAGAAAAAAAACAACCGAGCGGCTGACAATGGGGTAGGTCTCCCACAACAGCTCCGAAGCCTGGTGACCGTGAAAGAGAAAAATTGTTTCATCGCCATACTGGAACTTCAGCGCCTCAACCAGGGAGGAACCAAGCCGGTACTCGGTCTCTTCAATCAAGGAGGAGTCATGGTTCCCGTAGGTCTTCCAGAAAAAACCGTGCTCCTTGAACTGCAAAAAGAGATCGTAAAAGTCACCCCACTCCTGTGCAATGCTCTCAAGCGGAAACTTGAACAGCTCCTCAACGTCACCGTTCAATACAAGGCTGTATTGTTCCTCCAGATAGTAGCTTCCAAGCATGGCACGAACCAGCTCGGCGTTGCGGCGGAACTCATCTCGCCGGCCGCCATTGCCCATATGCAGGTCGCTGAGGATGAGCACCCTGGAGGAGTTATCAAGAGTGACCGGCATTGCTTTCTGAAGCAGGCGCTCAAGATGGGGATGTTTTTTATTATGAGGCCTCATAGTAATCGGCTAGCAATAGCTCACTCGCTTCGGCACAGAACCCAGTTCCATGGTATCTTGATCATTGCCGGTTTTGGATGGCTGTAACAATGATATAGCTAAAATTTCTTCCCTTCGCAAAATAGAACACATCCCGTGCTCTTGGAGAATCAGGAAAAATAGCTTTCTTACTCTTCAGCGAGTTCGCTTGATCACGCTTCATCAATCGATATAACACCATCTTGATCGCACCAGAACGATTCCGCAAAATCCGGCGCATGCTGCTCCATAGCCAGCCGGACTTGACGGTGGTCATGGATAATGTCAACAAAGCGCACAACCTCTCGGCCATTATCCGGAGTTGTGAAGGGGTCGGCATCCGTGAAATCCACGGCGTCTCACACCGCAAAACCATCTATGCCTGTCAGGATGCCGCCGCAGGAGCAAGCAAATGGATAGACCTGCAGCTCTATCATGATATTGAAACCGTTTACCGGAAACTCTCGGCCGAGGGAGTGCAGATTCTTGCAGCAACCAACAAACCAGGCTCGGTTGATTTCCGGAGTATTGACTATACCCTGCCGACCGCTCTGGTTGTCGGGGCCGAATGGGACGGGATTTCTGAAGAGGCCATCGGCGGGGCAAATCACTTGATCCAGATTCCCATGCATGGGATGGTTGAGTCGCTCAATGTCTCGGTCGCAACAGCAGTTATCCTCTTTGAAGCAGAGCGGCAGAGAGAGCTGAAAGGGATGTACAGGAAGCCGCAGCTTGGAGCCGAACGATTTGAGCAGATGCTGTTTGAAATGGCCTATCCGCGCCTGAGCCGGGAGCTGAGGGAGCAAGAGAGGCCTTATCCAGAGCTTGATGAAGAGGGTGCAATCGTGGGCGAAAAGGGGTGAGCTTGCATCGGAATTGCAAAGCTTGCCGCAAGGGTTTCTTTTTCTTTTAGCGTTAAAAAAAGTGTAAACTCCCTTAACACTGAATTGGTTTTTTTGTCTTTCTTCACAAACCTAAACAAAACTAGCCATGTCAAACGGATCCAATGTTCATGTATCAAATGCCCCGAACTCTCTTTTAGAGAGTGCCGGTGACCTTATGCGCCTGCCGCTTGATCTGCTCAATGGTGGTATCAGAACTACGGTTCAGATTGTTGAGCCTCTTGCCAAAACAGCAATTGATCTTCTGGGAAGCCTGTTAAACGCTGTCGGTCAGGGCATACAGGGCGTCTTGTCTATCGTGACGCCTAAAAAGTAACCCATCCTTCTTTCAATTTAAAAAGGCACCTTGCCGATACACTGGCAAGGTGCCTTTTCCAGCATCTCACTTAAAAACCTTTCCAGCAAGAAGAGCCGGGTTCAAGCGTTATCATGCATGGCATCATAAACCTTTTGCATCATAACTTTTACGGAAAACGGTTTCTGGATGACATTAATACCCGCCTCAACCCCTCCATGAGCAGCAAGGATATCGGCCGTGTATCCAGACATAAAAAGGGTCTTGATATTCGGGTAGATCGACAACATTTTTTTTGATAGCTCGTGCCCGTTCATTTCAGGCATAATGATGTCGGAAAAAAGTAAATGAATCTCACCCCCATACTCTTCGGCCACGCGGAGAGCCTGACCGGGTGTACTTGCCGTCACGACCTGATAGCCATATTTCTGAAGAATCATTTTACTGAGTTTCAAAATCTCATTTTCGTCATCAACAATGAGTATGGTCTCCTCTCCGAACGCAGGCCGCTCTATCTGGCTTTCCATATCGGCAGAGAGAGGGCATCCCCTATACTTCTGAAAATAAACCCTGAAGCTGGTGCCTTTGCCCGATTCCGTGGAGAACTTGATAAAGCCCTCATTCTGCTTCACAATACCATACACCGTCGAGAGCCCCAACCCGACACCCTGACCAAACTCCTTGGTGGTAAAAAAGGGCTCGAAAATATATCCGGCATCGTTTTTTGCAATCCCGCAACCGTTATCACTCACGGAAAGCATCACATAGTCTCCGAAATAAATTTCAGCCTGATCAACCGGAAAGGATTCGTCAAACCGCACATTTTTTGTTTCGATAACAATTCGGCCTTTCTCCGAAATGGCATCACGGGCATTGACACAAAGGTTGGTCAGAATTTGGTCAATATGAGAGGCATCCATGTTGACCAGGGCAAGTTCCGGGTCAGGATGCCACTCCAGCGTAATATCTTCACCAATAAGACGCCGGAGCATACTGAGGGTGCCTTCGATAACAAGGTTCAAATCAAGCACCTTTGGAATCAGGGGTTGCTTTCGGGCAAAAGCAAGCAACTGACGGGTCAGTTCGGCTGATCGCTCGGCCGCATTATAAATCTCCTGGAGATTTTCTTTCAGTGACTGGTCAAGCGGCTCATCCAATAATGCCATTTCCGTATGCCCTAAAATCACATAGAGCATGTTGTTGAAATCATGGGCAATACCTCCGGCCAACCGACCAACCAACTCCATCTTCTGGGCCTGCAGCAGCTCATGCTGAATGTTGCTTTCCGACAGCTCGGCCTGCTTTCGGGCAGCAATGTCCCAGGCAATATCGGCCAGGCTGGTCAGCATCTTGAGATCATCCTGGTTATAATCCTCAGCTTTGTTGCCGATACCGATCACGGCGCAAATCTTTCCGCTTCGCATAACCGGGACAACCATCTCGCGCATAAGCTCAACATGACCTTGCGGCATCCCTTTACGGGTTGAGAGCGACTCATAACTATTGTGGATCAACGCCCGGCCTTCGCGTATGGCATCAGCCCAGACACCGGCTTCACTCAAGGCATAGTGGCGCCTGAACTCTTTTACCTGGCAGAGATGCTTTTCCGTACTCGTTGACCAGGCCTGCAGTGAAATGGATATCTGGTCAGGATTGAGAAAGTGAATAAAGCCAATCGTGCTTTGGGTCAACTTCTCCGCTTCGTCAAGCGTGGCCCGCAACAACTCTTCAAGCGAATAGCTGTCCGATAGCTGCAAGAGGCGCAGACGAAACTCCATAACCGCCTCGTTGCGTTTACGTTCCGTAATATCATGCAAGAGACCTATCGCTCCGACACTGCCCTGATCGCGGGAATAATGAACATGCACCTCGCCATAAAAAAATGAACCGTTTTTTTTACGGATCCTGAATTCATGAACATGAGCCGTAACATCACTCGACAAGGTTTCATTGTATTGGGCCAATGCAACGGAACTTTCGCCTCCAACAAAAAAATCGGTAAAGAGATGCCCAATAACTTCCTGGGAGGTATAGCCGGAAATTTTTTCAATCGCCGGAGAGACATAGGTTATAATGCCTTCGGCATCAAGCACAAAAACCATCTCGGCCATTTGTTCCGTAATGGAACGGAACTTCTTTTCGCTCTCACGCAAGGCCTGTTCTATGCGTTTGCGTTCGGTGATGATATCAAAAGCGACAATGAAATACCCTGTTTTCGGACTGAACACGGAGATATCAAGCCACATCTGGAGTTGCGCCATATAACACTCAAAGCGCTCCGGCTCGCCTGTCATGGCTACGCGTTCATAGACCTTGAGTGGTAGTGGATCGTACTCATGAATACCCGGCACCAGCTCCGATATTCTCCGGTTCTCTATCCGCTTTATATTTTTCCAGCCGGTCATGGTTTCGACTCGTGAATTAACCTTTTCACAAACGAAATCCACCGCCCTGCCCTCCTCAATAATGATTCGGCAATAGGCCAATCCATTGAGCGTATTGTTAAAAAGCAGCCAATAACGCTCATCGCTTTCCAGACGCTTCTCTTCCGCTCGCTTGCGTTCGGTTATATCGACCGTAATGCCGATCATCTTCACCGCTACCCCCTCTCGGTCATGAATCACCCTTGCCCGTGCCATCAGCCACCGCTCCTTGCCATCAAGAGGCGCCACACGCCACTCAGCATTCAGCTCACTACCGGTACGAATGGCTTCCTGAAGCAGATGCTCAACCCGTTCGCGCTCATCCGGATGGAGAGTCTCGCGCCAGATTTCATAAAATGGCTCCGAACGAGGCAGCTCAAGAGCGTTAAGCCGCCAAAGCTCATCGGAACAGATAATCCGGTTGCTCACAAGATCCCACTCCCACGCTCCGACGTTTGCCACCTCCTGCGCCAGATGGCGCAGCTCTTCACTATGATTCAGATGGTGCTGGGTTGATGCAGCAACGCCATCACAAGACTCTTTGGGACGAACAATGAATGCCGCATAGGAACTGCTGCCATTGTCATCTTTTACCGCAACGATTTTACCATCTATCGGCCGCTCCGTGCCCGCGAAGTCGGTCAGAACGCCACAAGCATCAAGCGCTTCAGGCTCCTCTTTGGCAAAAAGCTGCGCCAGCATATCTTCTGCACTCCATCCTTGTTTTTGGGCAGCAAGACGAAAAATATTGCCGATCTTTTGACCTTTGAGATCGCTCTGCTGCAACCCGGTCAACCGTTCTGCGGCTGTATTCAAAAAATCAATCCGGGAGGAGCTGTCAACAAGAATAACCGCATCACTGATATGATGGAGCAACCCGGTATGCAGCGTGCCGATTGAAAGTAGTTCCATTGCAAAAAAATTCGGTTCTTTAAACAGGTCAGAGCAAATATTTGAATGTTGAATTGACAGGGAAAAGCATTCGGCACTCAAGGGAAAAAGAGGGTTAACAGGAGATATACGGTCAATATACCGAAATGAAAGATAATGATCCTGACAATAAAAATGTAAACCCTGATCCAGGAATTAGAGCATCCGTAACAAAAAGGCTTCGCCGCAGCTTTTGCGTTTAGGAAAAAATATAGATTACAAGCTTAAAGAGTTCCGCCAACAGGTAGCAGGTGAGTATGGATAATCAAGCTGCCGTAAAGGTATGGACAGATGACGTGCAAGGCATAGCCGCTACTCCGCCTGAGTGGCTCAACATCCTCAGCGAAGCCGGAGCGGTTGGCGTTGACGGTGAGGCCATCAATCACAACAACACTCCCCGGCATGATTGGTCAGCTTTTGGCCTGAGTCATCAGCAAACAACCAAGCTCGCCTTGCTCCCGGAGCGGGCACGAGCGGCACGCTTTACCGAGTTATGGACGGCACGCGAGGCGGTTGCCAAGGCTGACGGACGTGCTCTTTCGCTCCCCTTCTCGCTCATAACAATTGAGCGCGCCCTGAAGAGAGCCACCATTGCGGCAGATTAAAGCTCCCCCGCCACCCTTGTGGTGCCTCTGGCATGAAACCCCCTCCTACCATCACCGCCTCTCGGTCGCCTGGCCGCCGGATAGCGGGGAGTGCCTAAAAATGAATGAACAACTGCTCTGATTTATTAGCCATAGAAGAAAATCGGTTGTGCTTTACCTGATTTTTCGTACTATACATACCCGTACGGGGTATTGGTATTGCAGTGCGGTTTTCACACCTCCTTGTAAACCAGCAGCTCCTTTTAAAAATGCAAAATGCCTTTAATCATCGCCTTGCTCAATAGTGATGAAGGCGGATGTCATAAAGCCGATAACAACTTTACTATGAACACCATTCGGGAAATCACCCCATCGAAAGCCCTTGCCATGCTTCAAAAAGGAGCACTGCTGGTTGATGTGCGTGAAGCGCATGAAGTTTCCAGAAAATCATTCGATGTGCCGAGTATCATACAGATTCCCTTGCGCGAGCTTGAACATCGTTTCAAGGAGATACCGCAAAACCGCCAGCTCATTATCGCCTGTCACAGCGGAAGCAGAAGCATCGTCGCCACCCGTTTTCTGGTGAACCACGGATACCGCAAGGCACTCAACATGCAGTACGGCATGAGCCGTTGGGCAAAGGAGGGGCTTCCGGTTAACAAAAAAGAGAAGCAATCAATCGCTTCATGGATGTTGCAGAAATTCGGATGGGGGAAATAAAAAGCGCACTGGAAGCTCTGGCGGGTTGCCCGACAGGAATGCCGTAACGATATCTTCCAAATAAAGATGGCCGATGCGGCACAGGATGGTGTGGTGCGTAGAGATGGCGGCTGAGTGGTATGGTGGTCATCCTCCAATTCCAAACGTTTAGGCTGGCTGTTGATTGGGCGGTAACGGTGCGGCCCCGGTTGAGAGCTTAATTGACCGAGAGATAGTCCTTCTCTTTTGTTGGATCCTCAATGACCGGCAAGCCGAAAAACATCTCCACATCGCCAACCCGTTTGGGCGCAACCGACTTGTCCTTGAAGTTCTCCCGTATCTTCGTCATCAGCTCAGGATGAACCGTTATCGAGAGGGGATTTTTGAGGGCACGGAATCCATAAAAAACAGCCGCTATAATCTTTTCACGAAAAAAATTGTCACCCACCTCATACTTCTTTTCCATTATCACTCCCGGTTTTAGTTTCGCAAATATACCTTTTTTAAGACGATAACAACCCCGACTTTATCGGTAGCGACGGCTGTTGATCTGCGCGACTGACAGATGGATTTAGCAGCATGGTTTTCAAGCTAAACGACGTAAAAATTCTGTCCAGGCATTGGTTGGGCAGGAGGTATGCCGCCAAGAATCTGTTGATTTGAGAAACTCACGAGCCATGTTTTTCTATCAATCTTTTGGACTGACGTAACCGATGCGGAACAACATATGATCGGAGAGAAAGAGGCAAATGCGCACCGATGAACAAAAACGGGTTGCCCTTCCCGATGGACATCAGAGCATAGATTGGCAACTTGACCATTGGTTTGTATGGCAGCAAGACGATCATCATCAAGCCAACTGTTCACCCACGGCTGCTTTGTGTCTTTCTTGTGATGAACAACTATGTACGTTGACATAAAGCTTGAACTCCAGTGTTATTGAGAAATTGTGGATCATGACACCTAACGTCCAACTTTCAAGGGAACGACCAGTTAGGCCAAAGGAGGTTGTGCAGCCTCTGGAACGATGAACTTTGCTCTTTCGTAGGCACCACATGAACTTGCCAAAGGACACCTGAATGCAACGTCACGGTCAAACCAAATGTGTGATCGACAAACTCCACTATTGAAATCAATTGGCATGTCGAACGAGAGCGTTCTGAGGTAGGCTTTACTAAAAAAGATGCCGCACAATTGGGATATAGCAGTAAACTTGAGCTGGGTATTCAGAAAGTGAAAGATCGCCCCTAGAAATTGGTTGACTGAAGCAATCAAGAACTGAATCCTGCCCATGACATCGTTAATGACAAGTGGGTTCCCTTCACGATTGATGCCAAAGTGCGTGTAAGTGACCATCTTGGTTTCCCTATCAATCCTGCAGTTGCCAATATCAGAGTGCGTGAGCTCGTCACGGATGGCTCGCAATTCGTCATACCAATCGGACTCCGATATTGCTTGTTTTAACTCGGTCGGAAAGTCACTGCCAAGACGATTGCTCCGCACTTTTTGAAAGAGCTTATGCGTCGAGTCTGGCAATCCGCGAGTTCGCCGATAAATGGATACGATGACTTTTCTGGTGCAATCAATAGATGAATAGAGTTCAGTGAACACCTCTTCCAAAACTGCGGAGAACTCTTCGGCATTGGCGGCTGCGGTGTAGCCCTTGCTTTGTAGTTCTTCTTCATCTAAAGACAGATTGGGCAACAACTTTAGAGCGAGCTGATGCAGGATCAGTGCTTTTTGGAAATGATTTTTGATCCCTGATATAGCCTTCTTAGTGTCTGCATTGAAGGTGTGCGTGCCAACATGAAAGTGTCGGAAAAGGTCAACTTCACCCCATAGCTCGGGCACAAAAGTTCTAACTGCTGCTTCAATCATGGCTGGTGCATCTCAAATTTCTGAGGCATAGCAAAAATCAGATTGATCCGCCTAACTCGCGGATTTTTGAATTGTAACCCACAGAAGAGACCATAGGCTCACGATTCAAAACGCACATTACTGCCTCTCTTACAGAAAGTATTGAGGAATAATATACGCAAGAGTTTTGACTACTGGAAGTGTCGGCGGTGTATTATGTTATGCGGGATAGCAGGGGCGAAAACGGGGGAAATGAAAAAAGGCGACTGCGGAGCTTGCCGTAATCGCCTTTGAGTGTCGGGGTGGCGGGACTCGAACCCACGACCTCTGCGTCCCGAACGCAGCACTCTACCAACTGAGCCACACCCCGATTTTTTTCCTGTGCCCTTGGGCAGATTCGAACTGCCGACCAATAGTTTCGGAAACTAGTACTCTATCCACTGAGCTACAAGGGCCTGCCGTTAAATCCTATTTTAAAACAGGAATGTGAAGATAAGAATTTCCGGAGAAAAGTAAAGCGAAATTTCAAACTGCACCCACCTTTACCGGTGGAAAACATTGAGCATGACGATCAAGCGGAACAGTAAAAACAACGTACAAAGAAGAGTATCACGTTTGATAAAGCGTACGTTACAAGCAAAAGGATCAAAACTATGGACACCATTACCGTAACCAGTTCTCGGGCAAAGCTTTATAAGCTAGTTGATGAAACCGTCAGCTCGCACAAACCGGTCATCATTAAAGGCAAACGGGGTAACGCCGTGCTCCTCTCGGAAAGTGACTGGAATGCGGTTTCGGAAACCCTGCATCTGCTCTCCACTCTACGAAGAGGAGCGGATCGTCAAGATTATCCGGTTATGGACACATTACGAGTAAGCTCCTCCGCACCTTCACTCCTCCTGTAACCCCGCAGCACGCACAATGCCATCCACGGCCAGGTTGGCACTCATCACGGCGCCGCCCATAGAGTCATAGTACAACTGCTGCGAAAATCCTCCGGCAAGAAAGAGGTTGCGCACCGGGGTTCGCTGGGTTGGTCGGTACTGCTCCATAAAGGGCAGCGGTGCGTAAACCGAGTGAGGGATTTTCACCACCGTGGCCTTCAGAATTTCAGCGCCCCGTGAGGTTTCGGGATAGCAGTTTCTCACACTCATATCAACCGCACGGATAATCTCCTCCCTTGTCATCCCCATCAGGTTTCTCGCCGGCGCCACGCAGAACTCAAAGCGGCTTTTACCACTGAAAGGCTCGCCCCGGAGGGTACGGTAGTCCGGAGTGGTACGGGCAAGGTTGGCATAGACCGGAATAACCCCGTCCGGAGAGAAGAGTACGTTATCGTCGGGGGCGATCTCCCGGTCATACCATATCTGGGCGGAGATCACCGGCACCCCTTCAAGGTTGCTGAGGCCGCCAAAAAAGCGGTCATGCTTTTTCAGGCTGTCGGGCAGCACCCGGTTCAGATTATGAATCGGCAGGGCGCAGAGATAGTAATCGGCCGTAAGAATTTCGCCGTTCCGGAGCTGCACCCCTTTGATTTCACCGCCGTCAAAGAGCAGCTCGTCAACCGCCGTCCGGTTTTTCAGCACAGCCCCCCTTGAGGTCGAGTAGTCGATAAGGGGCTGATGGATATACTCCTGCGGAGAGCCTTTCAAAAAGCCCATGCGGGATGAGTCGGGCAGGCGATAAAAGGTTTCGGTGACGTCAAGAATGATCTTGGCCGATATCTCCTCGGGCGGAATGAACTTCAGGGCCAACGCCATTGGACGGAACATCTTGTCCATGAGATGACGGCCAAATTTTTTCTCCTCGGCCCACTCGGCAAAGGTAAGATGATCCTGCGTAGGCGGATAGGCGGACTGCTGCAGCGCCAAAGGGATCAGTGACTTTGAAAATGCGGCCATCTCACCCAGGGTAAAATAGCCGTTTTGCACAATGGCCGGCAGCAGGTGCAGCGGGCTCGGTAGATCCCAGGTGTTGAAGGTAAAGCGCTCGCCACCACTGAGGGTGTAGGTCAACTGGTGCTCCTTCCACAAGACAGCGTGACCGGTTTTAATCTCCTTCAAAAGATCGTAGAGCACCCCGTAGGCTCCAAAAAAACAGTGGGTGCCGGACTCAATCCAGTCACCCTCATCATCCTTCCAGGCCGAGACCTTGCCGCCGAAAATATCGCGCTTTTCAAGGAGCTTTACCTGAAATCCCTTATCGGTCAATCGTTTGGCGGCAGTCAAACCGGCAAGACCGCCACCAAGAATCAATACTGACTTTTTTTCTGCACTCATTATTACAAAAAATTCAAATTCTCTTGTTACTGTTCGCCATGTAGCAAAAAAGTTACAGGGCCGAGCGCCCTTCCATTGCGCGGGAGAGGGTGGCTTCATCAACAAACTCAAGCTCAGCTCCAACCGGAATCCCGCGGGCTAGCTTGGTCACCTTGATGCCGAGGGGATGCAGCAGTTTGCCGAGATAGAGGGCCGTGGTTTCGCCTTCAATGGTCGGGTTCAGGGCAAGCACCACCTCACGGACTTCCGTGCCGGACGACTCCTGAAGCCGCAGAAGCAGTTCGCGAACCTTGATATCGTCAGGCCCGACGCCATCAAGCGGCGAAATAACGCCATGAAGCACATGATACAATCCTTTAAAGTAGCCGGTTCTTTCAAAGGCGAGCATATCAACAGGGGATTCAACCACGCAGATAACCGAACGGTCACGATCCCGGCTGGTACATATCCGGCAGGGATCACACGCTTTATCGGTAACATTCTGGCAGATCGAACAGCGGATAACCTTCTCTTTTACATCAATCAGGGCGCCGGCCAGCTTCTCCGCCTCAGCTCTCGGCTCATGCAGGATATGCATGGCAAGACGCTGGGCGGTTTTGCGGCCAACACCCGGCAATTTGGAAAACTCATCAATCAAAACTTCAATCGCAACAGAGGGATAACGCATAAAAACAGCTATTTACCAAGATTCAGGTTCTTCAGGAGATCGGCCGGATTGATCATTCCTCCGGTTGCTTTTGCTATCTCCTCCTGTGCCAGGCGGGCTGACTCGTCAAGCGCATTGTTGACGGCCGCAAGCACAAGATCCTGAACCATTTCGCGGTCATCCATAATATCCGCATCAATCTGCAGGGAGAGCACCTTCTGTTTGCCGCTGACACTGGCCTTTACCATGCCGCCACCGGCCTCGCCATGTGCCACAATTTTCTCAAGCTGTTTCTGGACATCCTGCATCTTTTCACCCGCCTGCTGGATCTGTTTCATCATATCGCCGAAATTAGGCATTGCCATCGTTTGTGTCTCCCCTCTGGGTTATAAAATTGTTCATTCCATTCAAATAGCAATGCACTCTTCCCGGCGATTGCAACACCCGGCTCAATACTTTCTGCGCAAGGCGAGATAAATCTTTTCGAGAATATCCTCGGTGGTCAGCTTGTATTTCTTCAGCAGATCATCGGCTTTGCCCGACTCGCCAAACTGGTCTTCAACGCCGACCATCTCGATGGGCACGGGAATATTGCGGGCGCAGACACCAGCCACCGCATCGCCAAGACCGTTATAGATCTGGTGCTCTTCGGCGGTCACAATGGCGCCGGTATCGTTGGCCGCACGCACAATGGCCAAAGTGTCGATCGGCTTGATGGTATGCATGTTGATCACCCGGACGCCAACGCCCTCTTTTTCAAGAATATAGGCTGCTTCAAGAGCTTTCCAGACCATGATGCCGCAGGCAATGACCGTCACATCCTTTCCGGGGTGGAGTTCAATTGACTTGCCGATTTCAAACCCGTCATCATCCAGAGAGAAGTCCGGAATATTCGGGCGTCCAAAACGGAGATAAACCGGCCCTTCATGTTTCGCAACCGCTTTTGCGGCACGAATGGTTTCGCTGTAATCGCAAGGCACCACAACGGTCATTCTCGGCAAACCGCGCATGAGGCCGATATCCTCAAGAATCTGGTGGGTAGCTCCATCCTCACCAAGGGTAAGACCAGCATGTGAGGCACAGATCTTGACATTGAGGTTGGAGTAGCAGAGCGACTGGCGGATCTGGTCGTAGACCCTTCCGGTGGCAAAGACCGCAAAACTTGCTGCAAAAGGGATTTTTCCGGTTGTAGCGAGACCGGCGGCCATGGAAACCATGTTGGCTTCGGCAATTCCGGTCTGGAAAAAGCGCTCGGGGAACGCATCACGAAACAAATTCATGTTCAGCGATCCGGTAAGATCGGCGCACAGGCCGACAACAGCACTGTTTTCACGGCCGATTTCCAGAAGAGCCTCTCCAAACCCGGTACGGGTAGCCTTGTTTCCCCTTGAAACGTACTGGGTAACCGGGGTCACGATGTTATTTTCTTCCATTAATTCCAGAATAACTTAAATTAAAAAAACTGTTTCCGACCGGCTCCGATGCCAAACCATCCCGGAGATTATGACAAAAGTTGAATATAAGCATACTGAAATAGCGGTAAAAAAAAAATTAGGCCAAAATTTTCTTACTGACCGTAATATCACAAGAAAAATCGTAGAAGTATCAGGTGCTTCTGAAAAAGAGAATATTCTTGAAATAGGCCCGGGGTTCGGGGCCCTGACACGAGAGATATCGGCCATCTGCCCGCACTTTACGGTTGTTGAAAAAGACAGGACGCTGGCCGAATTCATTCGGCGCGAATACCCCGAACTCACGGTCATTGAAGCCGATTTCCTTGAAACCGATCTGGAGGCTCTTGGCCGGGAACAGCCGCTCAGGGTGCTTGGCAATATCCCCTACTCCATTACCACGCCCATTCTTTTCAAACTGCTTGAAAACCGCCGTTTGATTCTTTCAGCCACACTGATGATGCAGTACGAGGTGGCCATGCGCATTGTGGCAAAGCCCTCCACCAAGGATTATGGCATCCTGGCCGTCCAGATGCAGGCCTTCTGCGATGTCCGCTATCTCTTCAAGGTCGGGCGCAAGGTCTTTCGCCCGCAACCGGGAGTTGACAGCGCCGTGATCTGCATGAGGCCGAAAACTGATGACCCGGTTGAGGATGCAAAAGGGTTCAGCCGGTTTGTGCGTACCGCCTTTCACCAGCGGCGCAAAACCCTGCACAACAATCTGAAGGAGAGCTATAACCTGGACGAGGTTGAGAGCGCAACCCTCAAACTGCGGGCCGAAGCCCTCACGATTGAAGAGTTTTTTCACCTCTTCCGCCAACTCCGACCACTCTGATGACCGCCACCTATAAATTGAAACCCGAGGCTCTCCCCCAGCTCCTCCATTCAGGCTGCTGGTTTTTATCGTCCAAAAAAGGGCACAGACCATCAACTATAAATTATTCATTGCTCTAAAGTGTATTTTTATTAACATTTGGTTTTCATGAAAAAACCGTTCCCTTTCATGCTATCAAGCTCTTCCAGCCGTTCTTGTGTTCTTACTGATCAAGCCTCCCTTATTTTTTATTAACTTATTATTTTACAGGGGATCACACGTATGCCGCAGTCCTTCAATGCCGCTTATCAGCACTCAATTCAAAACCCGGAAGCCTTCTGGGGAGAAGCCGCTGAACAGCTTCACTGGTACAAAAAATGGAATCAGGTGCTTGATAGCAGTAACCCGCCCTTTTACCGATGGTTTGCCGGAGGAGTTACCAACACCTGCTACAACGCACTGGACAGGCATGTTGATGAAGGACGCGGCAACGAGCTGGCCGTTATTTATGACAGCCCGGTAACCGGACAGAAAAAACGCTATACCTACCGCGAGTTCCGCGATATTGTTGCGCTCTTTGCCGGTGCACTGCAGTCAAGAGGGGTTCGCAAGGGAGACAGGGTCATCATTTACATGCCGATGATCCCTGAAGCCGTTATCGCCATGCTGGCCTGTGCAAGAATCGGCGCTATCCACTCCGTGGTCTTCGGCGGTTTTGCATCGCATGAGCTGGCCATCCGCATTGACGACTGCAAGCCTAAAGTCATTATTTCCGCATCATGCGGCATTGAGCACACCAAAATTATCGATTACAAGCGGCTACTCGACTTTGCCATTGAGCTAGCCCACTTCAAGCCTGAAATCTGTATTATCAAGCAGCGTGACCAGTTACGGGCTGAACTGAATGAGGAGCGCGACCTGACCTGGCAGCAATCCCTGCTCGGTGCAGAGCCTGCCCAATGCGTCCCGGTTGAATCTTCCGACCCCCTCTATATCCTCTACACTTCAGGCACAACCGGTCAACCAAAAGGTATTGTACGCGATCACGGTGGCCACATGGTAGCTTTGCAGTGGTCAATGAAAAACATCTACAACGTCAAGCCGGGAGAGGTCTTCTGGGCCGCAAGCGATGTAGGCTGGGTTGTCGGGCACTCCTACATTGTTTACGCTCCCCTCTTGCAGGGATGTACAACCCTGATTTTTGAAGGAAAACCTGTTGGAACACCCGATCCTGGAACCTTCTGGCGGATTATCAGCGAACACAACGTCTCCGTCCTCTTCACCGCACCGACCGCCTTCAGAGCCATCAAGAAAGAAGACCCCAACGGCAACTACATTAAAAACTACGACCTTTCAAACTTCCGCACACTCTTCCTTGCCGGAGAACGGGCCGATCCCGACACGGTCAGGTGGGCTGAAAATAAACTGCAGGTGCCGGTTATTGACCATTGGTGGCAAACCGAAACCGGATGGGCAATTGCCGCAAACTGCCAGGGCATTGAACCCGAGCCGGTTAAATATGGTTCAGCATCAAGAGCCGTGCCGGGCTACAACGTCCAGGTTGTCAATGCGGAGCTGGAACAGCTTCCTGCCGGTCAGATGGGCGATATTGTCATCAAGCAGCCTCTTCCTCCCGGCACCATGCTGACTCTCTGGAAAGCGGACAACCGTTTTGTGGAGACCTACATGAAGCAGTTCCCCGGCTACTACCAGACCAGCGATGCCGGTTACATCGACGAGGATGGTTACATCTATATCATGTCACGCACGGATGACGTCATCAATGTGGCCGGCCACCGACTCTCGACCGGCACCATTGAAGGGGCACTCTGCGAACACCCTGATGTGGCCGAAAGCGCCGTTATCGGTGTGCACGACGACCTGAAAGGGCAGGTACCGCTTGGCTTCCTCGTACTCAAGAACAATGTTGATACTCCGCAAAGCCAGATTATCAAGCATGTTATTGAGTATGTCCGCGAAAATATCGGACCTGTTGCCTCCTTCAAGAATGCCGTTATTGTTAACCGTCTGCCGAAAACCCGCTCCGGCAAAATTCTGCGTGGCACCATGCGCAAAATTGCCAACAGCGAAGAGTACACCATGCCGGCTACGATTGATGATCCGGTCATCCTTGACGAAATAAGGGAGGCGCTTCGTACCATCGGTTATGCAGAAAACAGCAAGTCAATTACCAAAGACGCATGATTAACAAGATCGACCACATTGCCATTGCCGTTCAAAACCTTGAAAGCGCACTTGAGACGTTCCAGAACGTTCTCGGGTGCGCCCCCGGGGCGGTCACCATCGAAGAGGTGGCCTCGGAAAATGTGCGGGTTGCCTTTATCACTGTTGGAGAGAGCAAGATTGAGCTGCTTGAACCCATGAGCGACCAGAGCCCCATCGCAAAATTCCTTGCCAAAAACGGCGACGGCATGCATCATATCGCCTTTCAGACCGACGATATTGAGCAGGAAACCGAGCGACTCTCCTCCCTGAACCTGCACCCGCTCGGAGAGCCGAAAGAGGGCGCCGGCGGAAAAAAAATAGTCTTTCTTCACCCTAAACAAACCAACAAGGTACTCCTTGAATTTGCGCAGAAACATCATTAATCAATCGCGATAAAGCCGCTTGTAACCAGTGAAACATTTCCACCTGCCTTTCGAGAAAAAAGAGGGTTTCAGCTACTCTCACCAGAGTATTGAACAGTTGACCGAATACGAAAAGTATCAGCTCTCCTTTCATCCTGAACGCCCCAAGCATCTTGATTACCTCAACGTCTTTACCAACCCGGAAGAGTGCCTTCAGAACGAAGAGCACGGAAGCTGTGTGATCCAGACCCACCGGGCTGAGCTTTCCGATGGCAAAAACTCCTGGCCGGTCATGCTGATCGGACAGCAATCTGCACCGACCTCCGATTTTGAACTTCTGCTCAAGCTGATGAAAAATCCTGAGCAGGTAAAGAGGTGGAATCACGGTATGCCGACCCCGGCCGCTTTTGAAAAAGCCTGCAAGGCCATTGAACTGGCTGAAGCGGAAAACCGCATCATCATTACCGTTATTGACACGGCGGGAGCCGATCCAACCGAAGAGTCCGAGTCGGGCGGCATTGCCTGGAAAATCGGGCGCTGCATGCAGTTGCTTGCCGAAGCCACCGTACCGACCATCTCGGTCATCATCAACCGTGGTTGCAGCGGCGGAGCCATTGCCCTGACCGGATGCGACGCGGTGCTTGCCATGGAGTACTCGACCTACCTGGTCATTTCACCTGAAGCCTGCTCCTCCATTCTCTTCCGCTCACGCGACAAGGCCAACCTGGCGGCGGAGATCTCCCAGATTACCGCACAGGAGGCGCTGAAAAACGGCATCATTGATGATATCATCATTGAGCCTGAAGGTCCGGCGCACCACTTTCCTGATTCCGCCCTCCTCTCCTTCAAGGAGTCGATGGTAAAATGGATTGGTAAACTAAGCCTCACCCCTCCAAATCACCTCTTTTCCCAGAGGATGGAGCGGTGGGAGAAGATCGGCCAGTGGGACACCATCACAGAAAAGGAGATTGCCTCCTTTGAAAAACCGGTCTCCTGCTTTATTCCAAAACCGGAAAAGATCATGTTTGTTGCCCGGCACAAAAACTGTGTCAACGCCAACGGCAAAAAGGTGTTTGATCCGGTGCTCTACTCAAAACTGCTGGCGGACAACTTTGTTTGTGATACCTGCGGATACCGTTATACCCGGCTCTCGGCCCACGACTACATCGACCTGGTGCTTGACGAGTGCTCATTCACGGAACATCTGGAGACGCGCTATATTGTCGACCGTGACATTTTGAACTTCCCCGATTACCGCAAAAAAATCACGGAAGCCCAGCAGAGAACCGGCGCTGCCACCGCCCTCATAACCGGCAATGGCACCGTTATGGGCAAAAAGGTTGTTTTTTGTGCAACCAACTTCAACTTCCTCGGCGGCTCTTTCTGCATGTCCACGGCCGAAAAAATCTGGCAGGCTTGCAAAATTGCCATCCAGCAGCGTTCGCCGCTGATTATCCAGGCAACCGGCGGAGGCGCAAGAATGCACGAAGGGTGCTCTTCAATGGTCGGCCTCCCCAAAATACATGTTGCCATATCGAGCGTGGAAAAAGCCGGAATTCCGGTGATCACCATCATTACCGATCCAACACTCGGCGGCGTTGCCATCGGCTTCGGCTCAAGAGGGATCAAACTCTTTGAACATAACGCCGGCAATATCGGATTTTCCGGCAAACGGGTCATTGAGCAGTATACCGGAAAACCGACCAGCAAGGAGTTCCAGACAACCCCGTGGCTGCAGCAGAAAGGATTTGTTGAGCGCACGGCACTGCCATCAAAAATAAAAGAGCATATCTCGGAAATCATCAAAGAACACCAGCCAGCCGAAACCCTTGAGAAGGTGTAACGGCCCCTGTTATGCAGTAATGAACAATCTTAATACCAGTTATGACACACTCCCGGCCTGATTCACTCTTTCATGAATTCCCGGCGGTCAGCCGGGAAGAGTGGAAAACGAAAGCGGTTGCCGAGCTCAAGCAAACTCCCTACGAGGCCATAGTCTGGCAGACGCCGGACGGCTTTGCACTTGAACCCTGGTACAATCACGAAGAAAAAGCACGCCACCTTGACCTCCCTGTCGGCAAAGCCACCAACTCCTGGAAAAATTGCCGCCGGATAACGGTTGAATCTCCCGAAGCCGCAAACCAGGCGGCCCTCAAAAGCTTTCAGCTCGACACTGCGGCGCTCGAGTTCCATTTCACCGATCCCCAGCTCTGCACTGCCAAAAACCTCAGCCTCCTGCTGAAGGGTATTGAGTGCGGGGCCGTAGAGATCTACTTTTCCGGCAAGCTCCCTCCTGCAGGGGAACTGCTTGAAACCCTGCTTTCGCTCCCCGGTTTCAGCCAGAACTCCGGCGGAATCCTGACCGAAACTGCCATTGATCCAGCGCTGTTTGAGAAAGCCAAAACCCTTGGCGGCTTCACCATGCTCGCGGTTGACATCGTCCCCTTCCACGAAGCGGGTTCAACCGCAGCCGAGGAGATCGCCCTTGCGCTTGCGGGCGTCAGCGACCACCTCGACCACTTTCTTCAGGCCGGAATTGATGCTGAGAGTATTGTTTCAGCCATGCAGCTTATCCTGCCGGTTGGCTCAAGTCACTTTACCGAACTCGGAAAACCAAGGGCGCTGCGCCACCTGCTCGGCCATCTCCTCAAAGCATACGGCGCTTCAGGTACCAAGCTGCCGCGCCTCGTTGCCCGAACATCGGAAAGAAACCGCTCGCTGCTCGACCCCTACACCAATCTGCTCCGCCTCACCACCGAAGCGGTCTCGGCCGTGCTTGGCGGCTACGATACCCTGCAGATCGGCGCTTTCGACAACGCTCTCTCCGTCAATGAAGATGTTGCAGAGCGAATCACCGGCAACATTCATCTTATTTTGAAGGAGGAGGCCTCGCTTGACCGGGTGATCGATCCGGCCCGTGGTTCGCACTATATCGAAACCCTCACGAGAAAACTTGCCGAATCGGCATGGGATATTTTCAAAAAAATCGAAGCGGCCGGAGGGCTCGCTGAGGCAACGAAGAGCGGCCTCATCAACACCATGATTTCGGAAGATGCTAGCCTGCGCCAAAAGAGTATTGAGAAGCGCAAAAAAACACTGGTCGGGGTCAACCGCTACACCTGGCCCCTCACGGCCGAACAGGAGGAGAAAATCACAGAGTTAGAGTGTGCCGCAAGAGCGTTAGCGGAAGGTAACGAAACCGCCCGCTATGAGCTGCTCCGCCTGAAAACCCTCTCGTACGCCCTGAAATCAGGCCGCACGCCCTCCGTGTTTATCTGGATGGTGGGCGATCCGACCATAAGCTTCCGTCAGGCGACTTTTGCCGAGGAGTTCTTCCGGGTTGGCGGATTTGAGATTGCAGGCAGTGCTGCCCTTCCGCTTGAGGAGGTTTCATATGAGGTTGCCCTGCAGCACAAACCCGATATTGTGGTGCTCTGCATTGCTGAAAAAGATCCCCTGCAAAGCGCGGAAAAACTTTGCTCGACCCTCTCAGCTCGCGGAACCCTGGTGGTCATGGCCGGCAAACCGCCCAAAGAGCCCGAATCGCTCTTCACTGCCGGCCTTGACAGCTTTATTTTTACCGGCGTCAACGTGCTTGAAATGCTGGAAAACTACCAACGTAAAACGGGAGTGCAATGAGACCAAGCTTTTCAGAGATCGATATTTTTGCTCCCGCCACCGCGATCGGCGAGGCTCAAGCGGCCTCCTGGGCAACGGCTGAAGGGATCCGAATCAAATCCATATATGGCGACAGCGACATCCAGGATGCTGACCATCTGCACTTTGCACCGGGCTTTGCGCCCTATATCGGCGGCCCCTACACCACCATGTACACCACCCGGCCGTGGACCATCCGCCAATATGCCGGATTTTCCACGGCGGAGGAGTCGAACCGCTTTTACCGCCAGAACCTTGCGGCAGGCCAGAAAGGGCTCTCGGTTGCTTTTGATCTTCCCACCCACCGGGGTTACGACTCGGATCACGAGCGGGTAATTGGCGACGTCGGCAAGGCCGGTGTGGCCGTCGACTCGGTGGAAGACATGAAAATCCTCTTCGACCAGATCCCTCTCGGCGACATCTCGGTCTCAATGACCATGAACGGAGCGGTGCTTCCCATCATGGCCTTCTATATTGTTGCGGCCGAAGAGCAGGGCGTAGGGCCGGAACAGCTCAGCGGCACCATCCAGAACGATATTCTCAAGGAGTTCATGGTGCGCAACACCTATATCTATCCGCCGGAACCCTCCATGAGAATCATTGCCGACATCTTCCGCTACACCAGCAGCGAGATGCCGAAGTTCAACTCCATCAGCATCTCGGGCTACCACATGCAGGAGGCCGGAGCCACGGCTGACCTGGAGCTGGCCTTCACCCTGGCCGACGGGCTTGAGTATATCCGTACAGGGCTGAAAGCCGGGCTCGACATCGATGCCTTTGCCCCACGCCTCTCCTTCTTCTGGGCGACCGGGATGAACTATTTCATGGAGATTGCCAAGCTGAGGGCTGCGCGGATGCTCTGGGCCAAAATTGTCCGCCAGTTCAACCCAAAAAACCCGAAATCCCTGATGCTCCGCTCCCACTGCCAGACCTCGGGGTGGAGCCTCACCGAGCAGGATCCATTCAACAACATTACCCGCACCTGCCTTGAAGCCTTGGCCGCAACCCTTGGCCACACCCAGTCGCTCCACACCAATGCGCTGGACGAGGCAATTGCCCTGCCTACGCCCTTTTCGGCCCGAATTGCCCGCAACACCCAGCTCTATCTGCAGGAAGAGACCGATATCACCCGAAGCATCGACCCTTGGGCCGGCTCCTCCTATGTGGAATACCTGACGGCAGAACTTGCCGAAAAAGCCTGGAAGATCATCACTGAGATTGAAGAGGCCGGCGGAATGGTTAAGGCTATCGAGCAAGGGCTGCCGAAACTGCAGATCGAAGAGGCCGCCACACGCAAGCAGGCTCGCATCGACAGCGGCGAGGAGATCATTGTGGGGGTCAACGGCTACAAGACCAGCAGCAAAACCGATATCGAACTGCTTGAGGTCGACAACACCATGGTGCTTGAGCAGCAGCTCCGGCAACTGGAAAAAATCAAGGCCGAGCGTGATAGCGAGGCCTGTGCGCTGGCGCTCCAGGCCATTGAAGAGAGCGCGGCCTCGGGCGAGGGAAACCTGCTGGCGCTTGCCGTGGATGCCGCAAGAAAAAGGGCTACCTTGGGCGAGATCTCCATGGCCTGCGAGAAAACTTTTGGTCGATACCGCTCCATCACCCGGCTTAACAGCAATGTCTATATGTCAGAGATGCACAATAACCCGCTCTTTCAAGAGGCTCAGCAGCTTGCCGACAGCTTTGCTTCGCTTGAGGGCCGCCGGCCGAGAATCATGGTTTCCAAAGTTGGCCAGGACGGCCATGACCGCGGCGCGAAGGTCATTGCCGCCGGATTTGCCGACATCGGATTTGACGTTGATATCAGCCCGCTCTTCCAGACCCCTGAAGAGGTGGTGCAGCAGGCTCTCGACAACGATGTTCACCTGATTGGCGTTTCAAGCCTTGCCGCCGGTCACAAGACCCTGATTCCAAAAATCATCGAGGAGCTTAAAGCCAAAGGTCGCCCGGACATTCTGGTGATTGCCGGAGGCATCATTCCCGAACGAGACCACCCCTTCCTCTATGAAAAAGGGGTGGCCGGTATTTTCGGGCCCGGCACCATCATTGCTGAAGCGGCCATCAACATCCTCTCAAAGCTTCTGGCGCGTTTTGAAAAATGAGCAACCCTGAATTGCATCATAACCGGAGCCTCTCGTACGATCCGGATGTTGAAACGGTAGTAAGCGGCATCATGGGTGGGGACCGGCATATGCTGAGCCGGGCCATCACCCTGATTGAGTCGCAGCGGCCGGAGCATGAGCGTAAAGCCCATGAAATCCTCGACCGCTGCCTGGCAAAAAAAACTACCTCCATCCGTATCGGCATCACCGGATCGCCGGGAGCGGGAAAAAGCACCTTTATTGAGGCGCTCGGCGAGGAGATCATCAATCAGGGGCTCAAGCTCGCCGTGCTCGCCATTGACCCGAGCAGCCGGAAATCAAAAGGGAGCATTCTCGGCGACAAGGCCCGGATGGAAAAACTCTCCGCCCGAAAAGAGGCCTTTATCCGCCCGACCGCCTCTTCGGGCTATCTGGGCGGAACCTCGCCAAAAACCCATGAGACCATTCTGCTCTGTGAGGCGGCCGGGTATGATGTTATTATAGTTGAAACCGTTGGAGTCGGCCAATCCGAGGTGCTTATCGAAACGATGGTCGACTTTATCCTCCTCTTGATGTTGCCGGGTTCGGGAGACGAACTGCAGGGCATCAAACGTGGCATCATGGAAATTGCCGATGCCGTGGCCATCACCAAAACCGACGGGGATCAGTCGAACATTGCGGGCGTTGCAAAAGCTGAATTCACGGCGGCCCTGCACATGCTTCCGGCCAAATACCCTTTCTGGGAACGCCGGGTCTTCTTGACCTCGGCCCTTACCGGTAAGGGAGTCCGTGAGGTGTGGCAGAACATCCAGGATTTTTTCACCCAAATCCGCAGCCACAATCTCCTTGAGTCACAGCGCCAGAAGCAGCTCCGTCAACTGCTCTACACGGTGCTTGAAGAGATGCTGAAAAAAGAGTTCTTCACCGACCCGGAGGTTATCGCCACCAAGGAGAGCGTCGAAGAGCGTGTGCTCTCGGCCGAGCTCAGCCCCTTCAGCGGAGCAAAAACTCTCCTCAACTCCTTCACTCGTCGCCGATAAACTCCTTCTCTTCGGCTTTGACAATCAGTACCGGGCAATTTGCCTTACGCACCACCGTCTCGGCAACGCTGCCCATAATCAGCCGACTCAAGCCTTTTTTGCCGTGAGAGCCCATGATCACCAGATTGATATCCGATTCCTGGGCTCTCTCCAGAATCACCTCGGCGGGATTGCCGAGCTCAACCCCCGATTCCGCCTTGATGCCCAAAGCGCGCAACTCCTGCAGGATCACCTGAAGATCCTCCCGAGCGGCAATTTCCAGATCCTCTTCAAGCGGCACATAATTGAGGGTGATATCAACCGCCATGGGCCGCGGCTCAACCACATTGAGGAGGAAAATGGAGGCCCCCATGGATGCAGCAAACTCACGGGCATAGCGCACCGACTTATGCGATGCATCGGAAAAATCGACGGGGCAGAGAATACCATGAATTGTAAACATGATTACAAGAGGTTAGGTTGCCTGGGAAGATGGGGGTGAAACAAGCCTGCTTTCAAAAAAAGGTTTGAAGAGATCCATCGGTATGGGAAATACGGTGGTCGAGTTGTTCTCGGCCGCTATATCCTTGAGGGTCTGCAGGTAACGAAGCTGCAGGGCGGCCGGTGAGGCGGCAATAATGGTTGCGGCATCGGCAAGTCGCTGGGCCGCCTGGAACTCCCCTTCTGCATTGATAATGGCTGAGCGGCGCTCGCGTTCAGCCTCGGCCTGCTTGGCCATTGCGCGGCGCATCCCCTCGGGAAGGTCAATCTCCTTGACCTCAACCTTGCTGACCTTGACCCCCCAGGGCTCGGTATCCTTGTCGAGAATTGCCTGAATACGGTCATTGATTTCATCGCGTTCAGCCAACAGATTATCAAGCTCCCCCTGACCGCAGACACTGCGAAGGGTGGTTTGGGCCAACTGCGAGGTTGCAAAGTGAAAATCGGCCACATCAACAATAGCCTTGATGGAATCAAGCACCCGGAAATAGACCACGGCGCTCACCTTGACCGAGACGTTATCACGGGTGATAATGTCCTGCGGCGGAACATCCAGCGTGACCGTACGAAGGTCAACCTTGACCATTTTATCGATCGCGGGAATAAGGATAATAAGCCCTGGCCCCTTGGCACCGATAATCCGGCCCAGCCGGAAAACCACGCCCCGTTCATACTCCCGGAGAATTTTAACAGACGAAGCTAAAAATGCGCCAAGCAAGAGCAAAACCGTCATGAGATTGAATGTCAGCATAACCCTCTCTCCAATTTTATGATTCCCCTTCAAAAAAAGTGCCCTTCAACTCCACCCTCCAGCTTCTCCCGCACCCGGCTACAAGCAGCTTACTGTTGAAGAGTCTGCATTTTACTTTACTATATAATAAAACAAATGCCATTGACCGTTCCCTCTTCTCTTTTAAAGGCTCTTTTCTTCAGGAACAACGCTCAACCAAAATCCGGGCCATCGGTTACCATGCACCTCTCCACCAACACGGCAAGCGATTATCCTTGACAGTTGGGCTTTCAGGCTGTATCTTTATGACAGAAACTTATGAAAGGCTTTAGCGGTTTTTTCATTGTAACCTCTCGACCTTCTTGACAACTCTCAGGTAACCGATAATAACTTACTGACATGTATTTTGATCCCTTGTATTTTGTTTTTGCCCTGCCACCCATGGCGCTTGGATTATGGGCGCAGTTCAAGGTAAAATCCGCCTTTAACAAATATTCACAAGTGCCTACCCAGACCGGCATCAACGGCGCAGAAGCGGCACGCCGGATTCTTCAGCGTGGAGGACTCGGCAACGTGAGCATTGAAGCGGCCGAAGGGATGCTCTCCGATCACTATGACCCCCGCAGCAAGGCCTTGCGCCTGAGCGAAGATGTTTACCGGCTTGCGAGCATTGCCTCGGTTGGCGTTGCGGCCCACGAAGCGGGTCATGCACTGCAGGACAAAACCGGCTACAAGCCGCTGCAGTTGCGCTCAATCATGGTACCGGCCGTCTCCATAGGGAGCAATCTCGGCCCGATTATCTTTATGGCTGGCATGTTTCTGGCCGGCACACTCGGCACAACCCTTGCCTGGGCCGGAATCATCCTTTTCGGCGCCACCGCACTCTTCGCCCTGGTAACCCTTCCGGTTGAGTTCGATGCGAGCCGCCGGGCAAAAGAGCTGCTGGTCTCACAGGGCATTGTTTCAGCTTCCGAGATGAAAGGGGTCAACGCCGTGCTTAATGCTGCAGCACTGACCTATGTGGCCGCAGCCGCGCAGGCGATCATGCAGCTTGTCTACTTTCTCAGCGTCATGAACCGCAGGAATTCATAAACCGGTTTCCGAAAAAGGGCACCAGTCGAAAGGTGCCCTTTTTTCAGGGCTTTTTTTCAACTCCCCTGTAACTCTGGTAAAAGAGAGTACTCCCTTGAGAGTACATTGCAGTTTCTGGAAATATTTTCAATCATCAACCCCCTCAGCTTCTTGAAAAACAGTTTCAGAAAAAAGCCGCTCTCACTTCTTTTGGAGGAGATGAAAAGCGAGCATCGGCTCAACCGGGTGCTCGGTCCGGTTGCTTTGACAAGCCTTGGAGTCGGAGCCATTATCGGAACAGGCATTTTTGTGCTCATCGGGGTTGCCGCTCATGACAAGGCTGGCCCGGCCGTCACCCTCTCCTTTGCCGTTGCGGGTCTGGCCTGCATTTTTGCCGCCCTCTGCTATGCGGAATTCGCATCCATGGTGCCGGTTGCCGGTTCAGCCTATACCTACGCCTATGCCACACTCGGCGAGCTCTTTGCCTGGATCATCGGCTGGGATCTGATTCTGGAATATGGAGTAGCTTCGGCAACGGTGGCCCATGGATGGTCAAAATACTTCCAGGATTTTATCGGCATATTCGGTCTCGGAGTGCCGAAACTCTTCTCCACCGCACCACTTGATTTTGATCCAACCACCGGAACCATGAGTTTGACCGGTGCCTGGCTCGATCTTCCGGCCGTCGTGATCGCTCTCTGCGTCACCATGGTGCTGGTCAAGGGGATCAGGGAGAGCGCCCGCTTCAATGCCACCATGGTGATCATCAAAGTCGCGGTTGTGCTGCTGGTAATCGGACTCGGGGCAATGTATGTCAATCCGGCGAACTGGAAACCCTTTGCCCCCTTTGGCTATTCAGGACTCAGCATCTTCGGCCATACCATTCTCGGCCAGGCTGGATCGGGAGGAGCGCCGGTTGGCGTGCTTGCCGGAGCGGCCATGATTTTTTTCGCCTACATCGGTTTCGACTCCATCTCTACCCATGCCGAGGAGGCGAGAAACCCGCAGCGGGATATCCCTCTGGCCATTATCAGCTCGCTGGTCATCTGCACGGTGCTCTATATTGCTGTAGCCACAGTCATAACCGGTATGGTGCCCTACAGCCAAATCACGATTGATGCCCCGGTATCCAACGCCTTCAGCCAGGTCGGCATTGGCTGGGCTCACTTGATTATCGCGGTTGGAGCCATAACCGGAATCACCTCGGTGCTGCTGGTCATGATGCTCAGCCAGCCGAGGATTTTCCTCGCCATGGCGCGTGACGGCCTACTACCAAAATCATTTTTCGGCGACATTCACCCAACCTTCAGAACCCCCTGGAAATCCACCATCCTGACCGGCCTCTTTGTTGCCCTGCTCGGAGCGCTGCTCCCGTTGAGGCTGCTGGCTGAACTGGTCAATATCGGCACCCTTTTTGCCTTTGTTGTTGTCTGCGCGGCCGTACTCATCATGAGAATCAAACACCCGGAAGCCGAACGCCCGTTCAGGGCCCCGTTCGTGCCCTTTGTGCCCTTGGCCGGCATTCTCACCTGCCTCATGCTCATGTTCTCCCTGCCGGCAGAAAACTGGATCCGCCTGCTCGTCTGGCTGGTGATCGGTTTCATCATCTACTTTTTCTATGGGCGCAAGCACAGCGTGCTCAATAACCCTCACCACATAACCTGAAGCCGATGCAGAACAAGGTTTTTCTTATTACCGGAGCCTCAACCGGTATCGGTGAAGCAACCGCCCGGCGTGCGGTTGAAGCGGGCTTCAGGGTTGTGCTTGCCGCCCGTTCTACAGCTAAACTTGAACGGCTGCAGGAGGAGTTCGGCCATGACAACGCACTGGCCATCACCTGCGACGTTGCAGAGTGGGAGTCGCAAGAGCGTATGGTCGCAGAAACCCTGGAACGGTTCGGACGCCTTGACGTGGTGTTTGCCAATGCCGGATTCTCAAAAGGCTCAACCTTTTACGGCGGCGAGGACAAACCGGATGAGTGGCGGGAAATGGTGATGGTCAATGTCTATGGCGCGGCGGCCACGGCACGCCTCACCTTGCCTGAACTGGTAAAAACCGGCGGCCACCTCCTCATCACCGGTTCGGTGGTCGGCCGGGTGACCTCCATCCGAAACCTCTATTCGGCCACCAAGTGGGCCGTCACCGGCATGGCACAGGCCATCCGCAATGAGATGGCGGGCACCGGTGTACGCGTCACCCTGATTGAACCGGGCATTGTGGATACCCCCTTCTGGGAGCATCTGCAGAAGCCCGACTCCCCGGAACTTCAACCGGACGATATTGCCCGCGCGGTCATGTTTGCCGTAAGCCAGCCGCCGCATGTTGATGTCAACGACATTCTCATCCGTCCGACCGGCCAGGCCCATTAAGCTTCAACTCCACTCCACCCGGAAACAATCCATGCTGATAACCTTTGAAGGAATTGATGGCGCAGGCAAATCAACCCAGATCAAAAAACTTCTTGCCTTTTTTGCTGAACAACAGCTCGAGGTACTCTCCTTAAGGGAGCCGGGCGGAACCGAGGTGGCTGAAAAAATCCGGGAGATTCTGCTTGAAAGCCACCATGAGATTACCCCGATCGGAGAGCTGCTGCTCTTTTCGGCCAGCCGCATCGAGCTGGTTCAAAAGGTGATTATGCCAGCCCTCAACGCCGGACAAACGGTTATTCTCGACCGTTTTTTCGACTCCACAACCGCCTATCAGGGCTACGGGCGGGGCATTGACCTTGAGCAGCTCCACTCCATCATCTCCCTTTCAACCGGCGGCCTCAAGCCCGATATCACCTTCTACCTGGACCTCCTTCCGGAAGAGGCCATGCAGAGAAAGTTTTTTGCAAGCTCACTACCGCTTGCATTTGAGGATGAACGACTTGACCGGATGGAGCGCTCGGGGCTCGACTTTTTCAAAAAGGTTCGCCAAGGGTACCATGCAATCATGCAAAGCAACCCGGAGCGCTTTGTAGCCCTTGATGCCACTGAAGCGCCCGATAAGATTCACTGTAAAATCATCAGAATCCTGAAGGATCGGTATCCCGGCTGATCAATAACGGCAGCAGCTCAATCACTTTTGGGGCTGTGAAACAAGAGGGAACTCTTTATTGTTACACTTCTGTTAATTATAAAATTTTTATACCGCTTTTGGAAAGATTTTTGCTTAGATTAAAATTCATACTACACCATCATCACACCCTTACCAGTAGCGCATGCACGAGAGTATTCTTAAAGAGCGTCAGCTGAATACATGCACCACCCCGATTACGTTACAGGATATCCGTACACTCAAAGAGCTCTACCAGCTCAAGGCTGAAACTCGTGAGCTCCGCGAGCCGGTAGTGAGAAACATCATCAAGCAACGGGTCGTCGGACAAGCATGCGTGGAGTCATTGAAAAATGCCCTCTATTCGCTGGAAACCATCTATATTGATGACGATACCGGCCAACGGCTGCTTCGCCTTGAGGGGATGAAGCAAATTGAGGTGGATCTGACCTATGAGATCCGGGAGCTCCAGAAGGATATTTACTATCTCGAATACGGAGAGGACAAGTTCATTGATTACCTGGCAAAATTCATCCCCGATTTCCGTAACTATATCAACGAAGGGTTCAGCCTGCTCAAAGGAAAGCACTTTAACGCCTTCATCACGGATCGTGACGGGACAACCAACAACTACTGCGGACGCTACCGTTCTTCGGTTCAGCCGATCTACAACTCGGTCTTCCTGACCCGTTTTGCGAAGAACTGCTGCAACTACCCGATCTTCATCACCTCGGCTCCGCTGAAAGATTTCGGCATCCTCAATGTCTCGATCAACCCGAGCAACACCTTTATCTATGCCGGTTCAAAGGGACGGGAGTTTATTGATCTCAATGGCGAGTTCAACAGTTTTCCCATTGATGAACAAAAGCAGAAGTTGATACGGCTCTTGAACGACCGGATGCTGGTACTCCTCCAGGAGCCGAATTTCGAGATTTTCAACTTTATCGGTTCGGCCCTGCAGCTCAAGTTTGGTCAGACCACCGTTGCCCGCCAGGATATCAGCCACTCGATCAAGGAGGCCGAATCGGCCGCTTTTCTGGAAAAGGTTAAGGGGATTGTGCGCGAAATTGATCCGAGCGGACGGAATTTCAGGATTGAAGATACCGGTCTTGACATTGAGATCATTTTAACCATCGATGCCGCTGACGGTCAATCTCCTGTCAAGGATTTTGACAAGGGGGACGGGCTTGATTTCATCTGCAGCAAGCTTGAGATGAAATCATCAAAAGGCTCAACCCTGGTCTGCGGCGATACCCCGTCAGATATTCCCATGCTGAAAAAAGCCGTCGAGATGTTTGAAGATGTTTGGGCGATTTTTGTCACAAAAGATGAGCAGCTTAAACAGCAGGTGAAGGAGATCTGCCCGAACAGCTATACGGTACCCGCACCCGACATTCTTTTGACCATACTTGGTTTGCTCTCCCTGTAATCACTATTTTTCCACTCTCACTAACAACCTATTTTATTTATGAGTACCCTCTTCAAAGGCGCAATATTCGATCTGGACGGAGTCATTACAGGAACCGCAAAAGTTCACAGCCTTGCCTGGGAGTTGATGTTCAACATTTTTCTGAAAAATTATGCCGAGGTAAACGACGAGCCTTACGTTCCGTTTGACCCGGCTCATGACTATCACAAGTATGTTGATGGCAAGCCACGCATGGAGGGCGTAAAAAGCTTTCTGGCTTCGCGCGACATTGAACTCCCCTACGGTGAGCTCGACGACATCAAGGAGAAGGAGACCATTTGCGGTCTTGGAAACCGGAAAAACGCACTCTTCACCCAGATTCTCATCAAAGAGGGGCCTGAGATCTACAACTCATCGGTTGAACTGATCAAGACGTTTATTTCGAAAGGTATCAGAATCGGTATTGCCTCATCCAGCCGCAACTGCAAACTTATTCTGGAGCTGACCAATCTTGAATATCTCTTTGAAACCCGTGTTGACGGCGAAGTCTCCATTCAGCTCGGACTGAAAGGCAAGCCAAATCCGGACATATTCATCACTGCGGCTAAAAATATCGGTCTGGAACCTCACGAGTGTATTGTGGTTGAGGATGCTATTTCCGGTGTCCAGGCCGGCTCGAGAGGTAATTTCGGTATGGTGCTCGGCATTGCCCGCGACATCGAAGGCTCAAAACTCCGCGAACAGGGCGCGGATATTGTTGTCCGGGATCTGGCAGAAATCACCTATGAAGAGATCGCAGCCTGGTTCAGTGAAGGGCTGCGCTCGGATGGATGGAACCTCTCCTACACCAGCTTCTCACCAAAAGATGAGAAGCTCCGCGAAACCCTTACCTCCATCGGCAACGGCTACCTTGGCGTACGAGGCGCCTATGAGGGTTCATCAGCCTCCCACTACCACTATCCCGCAACCTACATTGCCGGGATATTCAATAAGCTGGACTCGCTGGTTCACGGCAAGCAGATTACCAACAATGACTTTGTCAATACGCCGAACTGGCTCCCGGTTGAGTTCCGCATTGGAGGCGGAGAGTTTATTGATCCGTTTGAGCAGAAAATCCTCAGCTACCAGCAGAACCTGAATCTGCAGAACGGTACCATGGATCGGGAACTGGTGATCCAGGATACCCTTGGAAGGGTAACAAGAATCACCAGCAGCAGATTTGCCAGTATGGACAATCCGCACCTCTGCGCTTTGAAGTTTACCCTCAGGCCGGTCAACTACACGGCCCGTGTCGAGTTCCGCACCGCCGTTGACGGCCGAATCCAAAACAAGGGGGTTGCCCGCTATAACGAGCTCTCCAGTGACCATCTCGAACATTGTGGAAGCAGTCTGGAGAACGGGATGATGCTGCTGCACGTGCGGACCAACCACTCCCATTACGAGATTGTGACCGGCACCAAAACCAGTGTCATGAGTCATGGAAAACCGCTGGATGTTCAGCGCACCTTCACCGAGGAAGAGCGCTATGTCGGTGAGCTTTTCGAGGTAGCACTCTCTCCCAACAAAAGCGCTACCATTGAAAAAGTAGCCGCCATTCACACCTCCCTCGACTCCGGTCACAGTGATCCGATGAGCGCTGCCGCTCTCTCGCTTGAAGGGGCAACATCGTTTGCCGAGCTGCTTGAGCTTCATGCACAAGCATGGCAGGCAATCTGGGAGAGGGCCGACCTGGTGATTGAAGGGGATCGTTTCAGCCAGAAAGTGCTCCGGCTGCACACCTATCACATGATGTGCACCGCCTCGCCCCACAACCCCTCCATTGATGCCGGAATGCCGGCCCGCGGCCTGAACGGTGAAGCCTACCGGGGGCATATCTTCTGGGATGAGATCTTTATTCTACCCTTTTTCAACCGCCACTTCCCCGATATTTCAAAGGCACTCCTCATGTACCGCTACCAGAGGATTGATGCGGCAAAAGAGTATGCCCATGAACATGGCTACAAGGGGGCAATGTTCCCCTGGCAGGCGGCCGATGACGGTCGCGAGGACACGCAAGTCATCCATCTCAATCCAAAAAACGGCAAGTGGGACAGCGACTTCAGCTCCCTGCAGCGGCACGTCTCCATTGCGGTTTTCTACAACGTCTGGCGCTACATCTATGACACCAATGACACCCGCTTCCTCAATGAGTACGGCGCCGAGATGATGTTTGAAATTGCCCGTTTCTGGGCATCGATTGCCAAAAAATACCCCGATACCGGACGCTACCACATTGAGGGCGTCATGGGGCCGGATGAATTTCATGAAAGCCTGCATGAGGATGACACGGATGAAACAAAAAAGCAAACAGGCGGCCTGAAAGATAACGCCTACACCAACATCATGTCGGTCTGGCTCTTTGAAAAAGCAGCAGAAATCTGGCAAACCATTGATCCGGCCGTGCTCAAAAAGCTGACCTCAAAAATCAAGCTGGAGAGCGCAGAGCTTGAGCTGTGGCAGGAGATCAGTCGCAGCATGAATATCCGCATCAACAACGAAGGGATCATTGAGCAATTTGACGGATACATGAAGCTCAAGGAGCTTGACTGGAGTCACTACCGTGCCAAATACATCAATATCCACCGTCTTGACCGGATTCTGAAAGCTGAAGGGGACTCTCCCGACCACTACAAGGTTGCCAAACAGCCCGATGTTTTGATGACCTTTTATACCCTTTCACCGGGAGAGGTTGCTGAACTGCTGAATAAAAACGGCTACGCGGTGCAGGATGCCCTGACGCTGGTCAGAAACAACTACGCCTATTACGAACCAAGGACAAGCCACGGCTCAACCTTGAGCAAGGTGGTTCACTGCATCATTTCAAGCCACCTGCATGACGGCCACGAAATGGCGTGGAACTGGTTTTCGGAGGCACTGAAAAGCGATATCCAGGATACCCAGGGCGGCACCACCCAGGAGGGAATCCATTGTGGTGTGATGGCCGGCACCCTTGATACCGTTACCCGCTATTTTGCCGGCATTGCCTTCTACAACGAAAAGCTCAATGTGCATCCCAACCTGCCGGTACAATGGAAAAAGCTCTCGATGAATGTCTGCTTCCGCAACAACCGGTATGCCATTACCATTGAAGCTCAGGATATTTCCGTTACCCTCTTTGAATCCGAGGGAGATGAGGCACCGGCATGTATTGGCGGACAACATCTGACGCTGAAGAAAGGGGTAACTTATCACTCGGCTGCGCACTAAAAAGCGCCCCCCGGAGCGGCAAGAAACCGCTCCAGGGGGTTTTGTATTGTTGCCGGTATAACTTATTATATTTTTTTACTTTTTTTTCTTGTTGACCATTTTCGATCCGATCCTATGCGCCTCTCTAACTTTCGATATGCCCTGCCTAAAACAAAAATAGCCGACCAGCCGACCCTGCCAAGGGACGGCTGCAAGATGATGGTGCTGAACCGGCGAAAAAAAGATATAGAACACAAGCTCTTTGAGGATATCGCCTCCTATTTCAAAAAGGGCGATCTGTTGATTCTGAACAACAGCAGGGTTTTTCCGGCAAAAATATTCGGCCAGAAAGAGAAAACCGATGCTAAAATTGAGGTTTTCTTGCTCCGGGTACTCAACAAAGAGGCCGGGTTGTGGGATGTCTTGGTGGATCCTGCCCGAAAAGTCCGGGTAGGCAACAAGATTTACTTTGATGAGGATGTGGTGGCTGAAGTGGTTGACAACACCACCTCCCGCGGCCGAACCATCCGCTTCCTTAATCCGGAGATAGACGTTTTCAGCCTTGTGGAACGCATCGGCCATATTCCCCTCCCCCCCTACTTCACCCGCAAGCCAACCGAATCGGACAAGGAGAACTACCAGACGGTTTACGCAAGCCAGACCGGAGCGGTTGTGGCACCCATGGCCGGCATCCATTTCACCATGCCGCTCTTGCAGAAAATCCAGAAAATCGGCGTCAAGATTCTGCCAATCACGCTCCATCCAAGCCTGAGCACCTTCAACGCCATTGAGGTTGAGGATGTCTCGAAGCATAAAATGGATTCGGAATATTTCAATATTCCCTACCAGACCGCCATGGAGATCAATGAAACCAAGGTCAACAAAACCGGTCGGGTTATTGCCGTTGGCACAACAACCTGCCGTGTGCTTGAAGCCAATGCCACGGTTGACGGAAAGATCAAGTTTGGCCGCGGCTGGACCGACAAATTCATCTACCCGCCTTATCAGTTCAAGGTCACCGATGCACTCATCACCAATTTCCAGCAGCCTGAAACCACGCTCCTCATGGTTGTCAGCGCGTTTGCCGAACACCGGCTTTTGATGGAAGCCTATAAAACCGCCCTCAAAGGCGACTACCAGTTTCTGGCCTATGGAGATGCCATGTTTATCTATTAATCCAGGGAAAGCCGTTCCTACACCATGAATTCCATTGCAATTATTGCCGCCAGCGGTATTGGAAAGCGGATGCAGCTCAAGGATGGGCAAAGCAAGCAACTGCTTGAAATCGGCGGGCTTCCGGTTATTCACCACACCCTGAAGGCCTTTGAAACAGCAACCTCCATCACGGCCATCTATATTGCCACCAAGCAGGAGAACATTGCAACCCTCAATGAGATGGCCGCCACTTCAGGCTTCAGCAAGCTCAAAGCCGTCATTGAAGGGGGCAAGGAACGGCAGGATTCGGTGAATAACTGCATCAAGATGATTGAGCAGGAGATACGCATCAGCGGCACTCTGCCGGACACCATCCTCGTGCATGACGGTGCACGACCATTTATTCGGCCCGAAGAGATTGATGAAATTTCCCTCCTGTCGCTCCAATACGGTGCCTGTGTTCCGGCAAACCGGCCAAAGGATACCATCAAGTATATCGGAGAGAATTCGGAGTTTTTCGGCGAAACCCTTGAACGCAGCCGCCTGCTCCAGGTTCAAACCCCGCAGGGTTTTCAGAGCAAGCTGCTCATCCAGGCGCACGAACAGGCTGAACTGGAGGGGTGGTATGCAACCGACGATGCCGCACTGGTTGAACGCTTTTTTCCTGAAAACCCGATAAAAATTTTTGAAACCGGATATCACAACATTAAAATTACCACGCCGGAAGATATTCCCGTGGCCGAGGCGATATACCATCAACTGGCTGCAAGGGCTTAACATAGGGCAAAAAAAACAAATAAAACGAGATCCTGGCTTGTTTTTTGAATAAGGGTATGTTATATTTTCAGCCCGGAAAAAAGGTGAGGTAGCTCAGTTGGTTAGAGCACAGGATTCATAACCCTGAGGTCGAGGGTTCAACTCCCTCTCTCACCACCAGGGACAAGCGGGTGTAACTCAGTTGGTAGAGTGTTTGCT
>CAIMCD010000010.1 GCA_903839405.1 uncultured Chlorobiaceae bacterium | reverse complement strand
GCCTGTGGCAAGGGTTACATAACCAGTCAGATCCGTGTTGCCATCATATGGCTTTGTTGCTGAGAGCGTTACGGTTGCCTTTCCGATATTCAATGCGCCGTTTACGAAGGTGAGCAGGTAGTTGCCATTAGCGGCATTACCACTGACCGTGTTCGTATAGGTGCCATAGTTCGTGCCCGATGCTCCGGTCGCACTGAGGCCAGTCAGCACGGTCGCAGGATCTTCCCCGTTTTGCAGGGTGCTGACCGTGTAGCCTGTAACCGATTGTGTAGCGCCATTATACGTAACACTACTGCTATTGCCAGTCACTGCGGCGGCTGCCGGCGTGATGGTCAAGCTTCCGTAGGTGTTGCCTGTAGCTGCGGCCAAATATCCTGGTTTAATTATAGTAATAGAAACAGGATAATAACTTCCCGCGTTAGTAAAGCTGGTGACAGGGTTGCTATTGTATGAAAATGTATAATCTGTACCTGCGCTCCATGAACTGTAGGAAGATCCGAATATAAGGGAAGGACTATCCCACAAGCTGCTCAATATATAGGATGTGCCATTATACGCTCTTACAAGATCAGAAAGTGTATAGGCAACCGCTATAGATGCTGTATCACTGATCAACCAGATATGGCTGTTATTGTTGATTTGAAAACCAAGAACAGGTGATCCGGGGGAAAGAGTATTGTCTGTTCCGATATCCCATGCAGCATCAGTGAACGTCGCCACCTCTTGCAGTTGTACACTGCTTTTCCCTTCAACTATACCTGTAACATCTGCTGTACCACCAATCCCTGTTAACGCAGGATTGATTGTATTATCATAAAATGAACTGGTTATGGTGCCGCCGGCGCTGTTTAACCCGACCAAACTTCCAACGGTTACACCTGCTCCTGACACAACTCCTGTCGCATACGTATTGGTAATGGTGCCATAATTAGACCCCACCAGGCCGCCGACATTATTACTGTCGCCGGCCACACTATTCTTCGCGTAGCTATCGCTGATCGAGCCATAATTATAGCCCACCAGACCGCCAACATTATAGGAATAGGCACCCGCGTTTACACTCACTCCAGTAACAAAGGCACGGCTGATGCTCCCACTATTCACCCCCACCAAACCGCCAATATTGCTGATACCGATTCCACTCACGCTTCCACCACTGACTGAGCTGCGGATAATACTCCCTGTATTACCCCCAACCAGACCGCCAATATTATTGGAATATAAACCCCCTTCGACATTAACGTCATTGACAGAGCCACCACTGATACTCCCTGTATTACTCCCAACCAGACCACCCACAAAAGATGAACTACCCACATAAGAGGAGCTGCCAATCACACTGCCGCCGGTAACAGAGCTCTCTGTGACGTTACCGGCATTTCTACCGACCAAACCACCGATGTTGACGTCACCGTATACACTGACGCCGGAGAGTGCCAGATTATTCAGCGTACTCCCTGTTCCTAATGAACCGATCATGCCGATATTACTGTTCATCGGCTGATTGATGGATAGATTTGATAAGGTATGGTTGTTTCCTTTAAGCTCGGCCGCGTTAAAAATCGGGATCCAGAAGCCGGATGGCAGAGTGATATCAGAGGTCAGCTTGAATTTGTAGGCATTACTATCGTTAACGAAGCCAAGGATGTTTTTTAAATGACCAACATCACTTATTTGATAATAGCCATCGATATCCAGGGTGAAATATTCAGATGGATCAAGTGTCTTTGAGTTACCCTGCCAGTCGGTAAATTGTTCGCTATAAATACCATAAGGGGTTATTGGGGCAAGAATACTTCCTGCTTGTGTTACATCTGCGACGGTGACGGTTACTGTGCCAAGATCATAGAAACTATTGGTGATAGTGCCATTATTAATCCCTGCAAGCCCCCCTACATTAGTGGAATTACCCGTCACACTGCCGCCGGTAACAGAGCACTCTGTGACGTTACCGGAATTCATACCTACCAGACCACCGACGTTGACGTTACCATTTACACTGACGCCGGAGAGTGCCAGATTATTCAGCGTACTCCCTGCTCCCAATGAACCGATCATGCCGATATTACTATTTATCGGCTGATTGATAGATAGATTTGATAAGGTATAGCTGTTTCCTTTAAGCTCGGTCGCGTTGAAAATCGGGATCCAGAAGCCGGATGGCAGAGTGATATCAGAGGTCAGCTTGAATTCGTAGGCATTACTATCATTGACGAAGCCAAGGATGTTTTTCAAATGAACGACATCACTTATTTGATAATAGCCATCAATATCCAGGGTAAAATATTCAGCAGGATCAAGTGTCATTGCCGTCTTGCCTGAGTTACTCAGCCAGCGGGTGAATTGATCGGTATAAATACCATAAGGGGTTACTGGGGCAAGAACAGTTCCTCCTGTTCCATTTCCGACTGAGACGGTTACTGTACCAAGATCATAGAAACTATTGGTGATAGGGCCACCATTATTCCCTACAAGTCCCCCAACATTAGTGTTAATACCGGTCACACTGCTGCCAGCAACAAAGCAGTCTGTTACTGTGGAGTAATTTTTACCTACCAAACCACCAACATTGGAGCCGCCACTTACATTAACGTCGGAGACCGAGCTGCCACTAATAGTACTAGAACCATACATACTCTGATTCTGTCCAACAAGACCACCGACAGTTTGGCCAGCAGTCACATTAAGCGTTTGAACAGAACAGTTTGTGATAGTAGAACCACTATTGAGCCCCACGAGACCACCGACATAGGAGCCCCCAGTCACATTTGCACCGATAACGGAACTGCCCGTAATACTGGGAGTTCCTAGACCCTCGTTATAACTAACTCCTGCCAGACCACCGACATTGGAGCTGCCGGTTACACTTCCGCCGTTGACAGAACAACCGATGACGGTACCGGAATTGAATCCCACCAAGCCACCAACACTGTCTTGACCAGTCACGTTACAACCGACCAGTCCAACATTTTGAATGAGTGCCGCCGAGCTGGTTGCCCCAAACAAACCAACATTGCCAGCCGCAGGCCAGTTAATAGTCAAGTTGCTGATGGTGTGGCCAAGGCCATCGAAGGTGCCGACGAAACGGGTTAGAGCAGTTCCTACAGGAGCAAAGCCAGCACCAGAGTTCCAGGTTGATGTACCGCTCGCAGCAATATCGCTGCCGAGAGTGTAATTTTGTCCCAGCATGTTGCTGCTGCCGATACCCTGCAATCCGTAGACATCACTGATAACATAAGGAGTTCCTGGGGTGCCGTCACCTCCTGTTGCACGAATAAAGTTACCTCCGGCAAGACGAAAATCGGTAGCTGAGAAATTCGGTAAAGAAGCACCTATCTGGCTCCATGTACCGCTGGCAAGAGTAAAGATGCCTGCTATATTGACCGGAGCAAGAGCGCTGATCGTTGAGCCGGCAGCAAGAGTGAGGTTTCCGCTACCAGTCACGTTAATCGTGTTGTTGATATAGATGTTGTTAAGCGCAGTCAGTGTAAGTGTGTTAGCGGACCAGGTAATATCTGCATTGATGTTGATGTCACCTAACTCAGGAGGGGTATTCGTAGCAGAGGTTGCTATGCTCACGTCCCCAAGGCCAAGGTTTGTTTCCAGCGTCGTCGCGCCGATGCCGCTCTCAGTTTGACTTGCTCCACCAGAAGAAATGGTAAAGTTTGTAGGATCGATGAGCCAAATGCCACTTTTGCCCAGCGGTGCAAGGGTTGTCACAACGGTGCCGTCACCGATCTTCACCCGTCCGCCTGAGGTTTCAACAAAACCACCATCTCCACCGTTGGGAGCGCTGGCATCAAGTGTTCCGCTGACATTGGTAACACCGTTCTGCATGTCGGCGAGGAGCAGGATACGCCCGGCCTTTTTCTCTATAGTGCGGGCCTCAACAACACCACTGTTTATGACGGTCGCTGTCCTCAGGGCATCAGCAGCCTTGGCGGTCATGACTACCACTCCACCATCAGCCTTGATGAGTCCCTTGTTTTCGACGAGAGCATCGACTGCACCCTCTTCGACGGTGTAATTGATGAGTCCATCACCCGTGAAGTCGATAGAGACCTGATTGCCGGCTGCGATCAGGGTGCTGCCGTTGTTTGCGGTTATACTCCCTTCGTTGGTGACTTTTGGGGCGATGAGCGCCACGACTCCTCCATCCGAGGCTTTGATGGTGCCCTGGTTGATGATTGAACTGGCTTTTCCGGCATTGCTGAAAGTATATTTACCCGCAAGGAAGTCGCTGTCGAGCATGTTGAGCGAGGAGGCTACAAGGCCACCGACATTGACCATCGCCGTCTTGCCGAAGATGATACCCGAAGGATTGAGCAGGAATATCTGACCATTCGAAGAGAGTGAACCCATGATTTGCGTAGGGTTCTGATCGGTGATTCGATTCAGTGCTGATGATGAAGTGTTCGGCTGATTAAAGCGGACAGCAGCATTTTGGCCAATGTTGAATGAGTCCCAGTTTAGGATCAATTTTTGGGTGGACTGGTTCACGGTCATCTGGTTACCGCTGGTGGCAATGGCGCCACTGCCCGAAGTTACGGTGCCCCCTTTTGGTAATGATCCGGGATCAAGGGCATATGCTGGTTCTCCAGCCGCAAGCATTGCGGCTATTGCAGCAATAGTGCGGAGCAGTGAGGAGGGGACTTTACCGTTTCCTTTTACTTTTTCGGAAACGACAATCCATTTTTCCTTTTTTTTGGACCAGATGAGGTTGAAAATCCTGTTCATAGTTCACATCCTTGTAATTAAATATCGGCTATCTCACTTGCTTATACGTTTACGCACTCATGGTGTCATGTGATCAAGAGAGCATCAGAAAGAGAACGTGCCCTGCAGCCAGAAACGATTCTTGTTACTCTGGCCGTCGGAATCTTTACCTGCTATGCTTCGCCCTGGGTTATCACCTAAACAATGGGCCCAGATGGCACGAAGGGATGCTCTTGCCGAGTAGCTGTAACTGAGCCCTACACCAAAACCCTGCAGCCAGTAATCGTTGCGGTTTGAAATGTTCGATATATCACCGGCGTAGCGCTTCTTATTGAGTCTGATGTGGCCAGCATCGTAAAAACCGTTGAGCTGGAAGGTTCCCCATTCTGCTGCAAGAGGAAGTGTGTATCGAAGATCGGCGTTGATAAGCTGACCTTCGTCTCCGGAAGCTTCACCTACCGGGTAGGCCCGGACACCGTTAGGGCCTCCAAGTGTAAACTTTTCACTGGAATCCAGATTGCTACCAGCCATCTGGGCACTTCCAGAGAGAAGAACATTAAGCTGTTTGCTCACTCTCTGAAGACGAGTAAGTCCGGCGTTGAAGCGGGTGTAGCTGCCCTCGGTGCCTGTTAGGCTTACATCGGCAACAGATTCATGCAGCTTGCCTGTCGTGACGCTGGCATTATAGCTGGTATAACCACCACCAAAAAGCTGGTCGTATCGGTCGCCACTTACTAAGAATGTGGCGTTATTAATTTGTTTGTTGCGAATGTCCATGTCGGCTTGGGTGTCGATAAGGGATCGGAAGCCGTAAGAGAGTGAGGTTGTAAAGTTGGCGTTGCGAGAGCGAAGCACCGGGTAACTGAGACCGGCATCGATACTGTTGCTGGTGCCTTTGTATTGCAATGAGGCAAATTCATGGCCGAGTTCATAGCGCATGCCGGTATAGGCAAGATTTCCTCGGATACCGTTGCTGGCTATGGGAAAACTGTAGCCGACACGACCCTGGGCAAGACCTGATGCTTCGGTGAGAAGCAGGGTCATTTGATCGCCATAACGGAAGGGATCGTTGATTGATAGCATTGCGTTGCCACGCCACGCACCGGTATAGTAGTTGCCATAGTTGTCACCCCAGAGTGTTGCTGAAAAAAGAGGCCCTTCAGTAACAGCGACTTCAATCCGGCTCCTGCCGGTTGTGGCATCAGGCACAATGAAGGCTTTGGACGAAACACCGGGAGTATCATTTATCAGAAGCAGTGATCGTTCCAGGTCATGTTCGTTAATGGGCTTGTCCTGACGGGCTGTTGGCCGAAAGAAGCGTTGAAGAACGGGGTCACATATTCTGACAGATTTGCCGCGCTTGATGGTAACACGCCCGTCACTTTTAACTTGGGTGATAGCGATATGTATAATACCGGAGGTGATATCCTGAGCCGGAAGATAGGCACGGGCCATGCTCCACCCTTTTTCCTTCAAGTTTGTTGTAATCTTGTCGGCAAGGAGGGTTAACTCGTTGAAGGAGAGTGTTTTTCCACGGGAACCGGAAACAAGCAACTGGAGCTCAGCTTCAGTTGCAATGCCTTCATGGCCACTAAAGGTAAACCCCTTTATTTCGACTTCAACACCCGCTCCGGCTCTCGCCGGGAGAGTTTTGTCCTCTTCAGGCAGCGGAAACTCTTTTGGTTGTTGCAAAGGCTTTTGCTGATCACGCAGAATACTGCCGGCATCCGGTATCGTGGCAGCAAGGAGAGAAGCGGAAGGAGCTGACAGGCAGAGAACCGGAAGGACGCTTATTATATGAATGATATCAATTGCTTTACGGTGTGGCGACAGTTTAAACATATCATTTCTCCTTTAGCAAAATTGATGTTGTTGACCCTTTCATCACAAACGTACCGCTGTTGACAATAGATTAACTTATACCGTAATAATACATCAATCAGCCTCTTGTTGTGTAATAAAGTTTCTTTGGCGAATTATTGTGATATTTTTTTTGGAGCCTGAACGGTAGCTTTTTATACGGACTTGTTCGTACATCAATATTAAACGAGGTCATGCCATGAGAGCATTGCTCGGTAGTGTGTTGGAGATAAGCAGTGTAGAAGATGATGAAGAGGCCACTCGCCATCGGCTTGCAGGAGCAGGTCGCAAATCACCGTAAACGGCTTGGATCAAAAACCTTGGTCGTGAGCGTTATGGAAAAGGTGTCCGAAAAGATGTCAGGAATGAACCAGGGAAGAGCTCCTTTTCCCTGCCTTAAAAAATCAGGAAAAGCAGAAAAAACGGCAAAATATTTGTACGTTACGGGAAGCAACATCCTCTCTTACCTTGATGAGCGGCTTGATCTTCCATAAAAAAAGATGCAGATGAAAAAATCCGTTGGAGCCAAGACCCTGCTCTTTCCAACTCCGGTACTGATGATCGGCACCTACGACGAGGCGGGTAAGCCGAACCTGATGAGCGCGGCCTGGGGTGGTATCTGTTGTTCGCAGCCGCCCTGCATTTCGGTCTCACTGCGCAAGGCAACCTACTCCTACCAGAGCATCATTGAGCGCAAAGCCTTTACGGCCGGCATTGCCAACCAGAGCCGCATCACGGAGGCCGATTATGTCGGGATTGTTTCGGGTCGTGATGTCGACAAGTTTGCCGTTGCCGGACTCACGCCACTCCGCAGCGAACTGGTTGATGCGCCCTATGCGGCTGAATTTCCGGTGGTGCTGGAGTGCCGCTTGCTGCACGTGTTTGAGCTTGGTCTCCACACGCAGTTTGTTGGAGAAATTCTGGATGTCAAGGCCGACAGCGAGGTTTTTGGCGAGGATGGAAATCTCGACATCATGAAAATCCAGCCGCTCATTTTTGATACAGCTCGTAAAGGGTATCACGGCGTCGGACCGCTGCTTGAGCAGGCTTTTTCTGTCGGCAAAGTGTTGAAATCATAGTTCATCCAGAAGTGGGGAAGTGAGTCGGAAAAAAACTTTTCATTAAACGAGACAAGTTATGCAAGAACTGATTGTTGTTGCCAAGATCAAGGCAAAAAAGGATTCGTTGCAAAGCGCCCGGTGCGCACTGCTCAAGCTCATTGTGCCGACCCGCGAGGAAGAGGGGTGCATTCACTATTCGCTCCATCAGGATAATGAAGATCCGACGCTCTTTATTTTTTATGAAATTTGGGAGAGTCAGGCCTATCTGGAAAAACACATGGAATCCGCCCACTTCAAGGCGCACCTCAAGGCAACCGAGGGGTTGATTGAAGAGAAAGCCGTGCACAAAATGACCCTGATCAAATAAGCCGCTTTTTTTATCGGTGTTCAGCTCCTGGTTGAAAATGGTCAGATCGGCTTTTTTATTGCGGTTATTGATAACTTTTCCTGAAATGTGCTACATTTCAAGCCGGAGTTACCAGAGTGCCAACCAAATCAGGAGAGAGGAATGTCTATTGTTTCAAAACTGCAGCTTGCCTCGGATGCGCTTGAGGATCTCAAGAAGCGGCTGAACCGGGCGAAGGATGATATGGATGACGATTACGAAATCCGCCAAGCCATAAAAATTCTTGAGGATGCCCAAGAGTACATCCGGACGGCAACCTCGGAGCTGCAGAAGCAGAAGTAAAAAGGGTTTTCGGATAGCTATCCCCGTTTTTCCCTTGAACGCCGTCAGGCTCTTTCAAGGGAAGAGGCTCTTCGGGTGCGCCATTCATCCACTAGGTGCCGATGCTTGCCGGTAAGCTCACTCCTGAGCACACTTCTCAACTCTCCGTTTTACCTACCCCGATTTCGCAAAGCGAGATTACTCCAGCGCCTCCAGAGTTTTGTTAATGTTTGACCAGTTGCGCTGAAACTCGGCATTGGAGGGAGAGCTTTTTACCAGCTCAGCCCAGAGAGCTTTTGCCTTTTCAAAATAGCTTCGTGCGGTTGCGGTGTTACCCCGTTCATCCCGGTTGAATTCTCCTAATTTTGCATACGAAACGGCAAGTCCATTTTTGAACGCGACATTATGAGGGTCGGCTTCATAGAGTTCTTTTCTTAACCGGGAATATTCTTCAAAAAAGCTTAAAGCTTTGTCGGGATTGCCGAGAGTGGAGTGGGTATCCCCCAGTTTAGAGTAGGAGATGGCGAGTCCGTTTTTGAATGCAACATTTTGAGGATAATCCTTATAGAGTTCTTTCGTTAATTGGGCATCCTGCTCAAAAAAGGTCAATGCCTTGTCGGGATTGCCAAGCTCGGAGTGAATCTCGCCGAGTTTACAATACGAAATGGCGAGTCCGTTTTTGAAGGCAACATTTTGCGGATAATCCTCGTGGAGTTCTTTGCTAAACCGGGAATACTTCTCAAAAAAGGACAAAGCTTTGTCGGGATTGCCGAGAGTGGAGTGGGTATCCCCCAGTTTTGCATACGAAACGGCAAGCCCGTTTTTGAAGGCGACATTGTGCGGATAATCCTCGTGGAGTTCTTCAAATAATCGGGTTTCATCCTCAAAAAAGCTCAAAGCCTTGTCGGGATTGCCGAGAGCGGAGTGAGTCTGACCGAGTTTTTCGTAGGAGATGGCAAGTTCTTGTTTGAAGGCGACATTGTGGGTATCTGTCTCAGAGAACTCTTTACTTAATCTGGAGCATTCCTCAAAAAAGCTCAAAGCCTTATCGAGATTGCCGAGATCAGAGTTAATCTGACCGAGTCTTTCGTAAGAGACAGCGAGGTTATTTTTTATGTCTGCATTTTCGTGATTGGCTTCAAAGAGCCCTTTCGTTAATTTGGCATCCTGCTCAAAAAAGGTTAGGGCTTTGTTGAGATTTCCGGTTGTTCTATGAAAACTACCAACTCGTTCTGCAAGAATAGCCAACCTCTCTTCTGCCTTCCGGATACAATTAAGAATACTCTCAGCATACCGGGCATAGAAAGCGCCGGTTTCATAAGAAATATTTACTAGATGGCCGAGGTCTCCTTCATATTCAAGCTTTACAATGAGTGTGTTGATCAGGAGTTGAGCGTCCTCAAAAAGCTTTACCCTGTTCTGTATTCTGGTCACCTGCTGTACTACCGGGCTGCATTTGAAGCTTGCACTCTTTTCATTGAACTCTATCCACCCTTTTTTGGCAAGGCTCAGCAGGGTTTTGTCGAGATTTTCGGTGCCGGGCAGAAGCTCATCAAGTGTGCTAAAGGGAAGTGGTTCAGCCGGAAGGAGTGCAAACACCGAGAGCATGGCTTTTTCACCCTCAGCCAGTTCGGTGAGGTTGTACATGGCCGCAAGGATGGCTTCCGGCTTCTCCTTGCGCAGGCCAAGCCCCTCATGCTTATAGGCGATTGTGACGGTGCCACTTTGGCTGAGGCCGAATAATCCCTTTTTTTGCAGGTCATCAAGCAAATCGCCAAGGAGGTAGCGTTGGCGGAGCCGGTTGTTGAAGTTGCCCAGATTTTTTGCCAGCAGTTCAATCACAAGCGTGTTGCAGCCGACCGCTTGGAGAATCTGCTGCAGCAGCTCATTTTCAGCCGGGTTATGGGCCGGATAATGTTTTACAAAAAGCTCTATGGCGCTCTTTTCATCCAGCGGCTTTATGGCATGGGTTTCAGCATGTTCAAACTCCGTGATGCGGGTGGTGAGCAGCAGATGAAAATTGGGACATGCCTTGAGTGCATGGTAATGCGCTTGCAAATCATCAAGGCTGTTGGCGTTATCGATCACCAGCAGGCAAGGCTTTTTCAGTTCCGCCATTTCAGCAAGCAGCGTCTGAAGCCGCTCACCTTCTGCCATCCTCTCGGGGAAAATAACCTGTAACGGTATTGCCAGAGTCAGTATGGCCTCCGGCAGGCTTTTTTCAGCAAAGACCCAGGCTAAGTGGGTGTACTTTTCGTGGTATGCTTGATAGTACTTGGAGGCCAAAGTTGTTTTGCCGATCCCGCCCTCACCATTGACCAGCAGCAACAGGTTGTTACCTGCAAACAGTTTATCGTGAACCGCCATAAGGTCATCCTCACGGCCCAGAAAAACTTCAGGGACGAAGGGAAGTGGCCCAAGGTATTTTCGGATTTTCTTGCCGCTGGGATAATTGATGGTCACATTACCTTTCTCGACATAGACGGATTTATCGCCCTGCGTTGTATCCCTATTCTCTTCCGGCATATTCGTTACTGGATGTTGATTGTCAAGCCATCTCCTTTTTCAACGTAAACACTTTTGTCGCCCTGGATTATTGTGCGATTAGGGATATCATTCTTCTCAAAGCCCGCAACCTCAAGCCGTTCAAGCTCCTTGTTGAACTGGTTCCAGAGGTCATCGCTGGTCGTGTAGGTGGCATAGAAGTGTCCAAGCCCGTCAAGTTTCTTTTTGAATGCATCAAGGCTTGAGTCGGGGGTGCCGGTTGGTTCCTTGAACCAGGTGAAAATAAAGGGCTTGTTGGTGGCCTTGAAGGCTCCGAATGCCTCGTCGAACTCCTCTGCGGTGTACATGCCGACCTTATTGCAGGCAAGGAGCACAAAGAGGTCAGCTTCCCTGAGTTGGGCGTTGTATTCATCCTGTGAACAACTGCTTGACATGCGGGATGAGAGGTCTTCCCATATCTCCAGATGAAGAAAAATACCTTTGTCAAACCATGCTTTGCATTTACGGTAGATTTCAATCTCGAACCGTTCACGGTCACTTTTCAGCTCGTTGGAGGAGGCGAGGAAGATTTTGATTTTTTTCATCAGCTTATTCAAGCGAAATGGGGGAGTAACGGTTGCTCTCTTATGCTGTTAGGAATATAGGTATCTTTTGAGAGAGTTTGCTCTGTCTTCAGGCGTAAAATTTTTCGCCCATCTCTTTATGCCGGAATGGCGGCGGCGGGTTTTACATACCGTATTCACGGTATATTTATGGTATATGCTTGGAATTTGTTCAGATATAGAGCTTTTTACAAGCGTTGTCACCAATCAGCAGCTTTCCGCGAAGGGCTGCTGAACGGTGAACAACTGGCAGAAGGCGATGTGGGTGAGTGGTCTAAGCCAAGGGTCTGCAAAACTCTTTATCACAAGTTCGAATCTTGTCATCGCCTCCGTAACAAGTGTGTGCCACGGGGTTTCATCCCTCATCCGGGGGTTTGCTGGAAAAGTGCTGTCGGGGGCATCTTTTCTTGCAGACTCCCGGATTTTTTTTTGCTTACAGGCCGTTGCGCTCAAAGATTATGTCAACGCTGCTTTTCAGCTTGTTGAGGATGTTCTCAAAGCTGAAGAGCTCAGTAACCTCTTCGGGGGTGAAGTGCTTCTGCAGCTCTTCGTCGTTCAGCACCAGTTCACGCAGGTGAACCTTGCTCGACCAGCTCTCCATCGCATTGCGCTGTACCAGCTTGTAGGCCTCTTCACGCGTCAGTCCCTTGGCTGTCAAGGCGAGCAGGAGGGTCTGCGAGGTGGTGAGGCCGTAGGATGAGTTGAAGTTCTCCTCCATTCTCTCCGGGTAGACCAGAAGCGTGTCGAGCGCTTCGCTGAAGGTGCGCAGCATATAGCAGAGTGCGGTGGTGGAGTCGGGCATGATGATGCGCTCAACCGATGAGTGGGAGATGTCGCGCTCGTGCCAGAGGGCAACGTTTTCCATTGCCGCAATGGAGTTAGAGCGAACCACACGGGCCAGACCGGTCAGGCGCTCGAAGGTGATCGGGTTGCGCTTGTGCGGCATGGCGGAGCTGCCTTTCTGCCCCTTGCTGAAAAACTCTTCGGCTTCACGAACCTCGGTGCGCTGCAGGTGGCGCAGTTCAACCGAAAACTTCTCGATTGATGAGGCAATGATGGCGAGCGTTGTGGCATATTCGGCGTGCCGGTCGCGCTGGAGAATCTGGGTGGAAATGGTTGAGGGCTCAAGGCCGAGTTTCTGGCAGACCGCCGCTTCAATCGTTGGCGAGAGGTGCTGATAGGTGCCGACCGCGCCGGAGATTTTACCGACCGAGACCGTTGCAACGGCTTTTTTCATGCGCTCAAGGTTCCGCACCATCTCCTGATGCCAGAGCAGCAGCTTGAGGCCGAAGGTGGTTGGCTCGGCATGGATGCCGTGGGTACGGCCCATCTCGATGGTGTATTTGAACTCCTGCGCCCGCTTGGCAAGCACGGTGATGAGCTGCTCAATATCGGCTACAAGGATTTTGCCGGCGTCGCGCATCTGCATGGCAAGGCAGGTGTCAACCACATCGGAGGAGGTAAGACCCTCGTGGATGTAGCGGGAGTCGGGGCCGACATATCCGGCAACGTTGGTCAGAAAGGCTATAACGTCGTGCTTGGTCTCCTTTTCAATCTCCAGAATCTCTTCGCCGTTGAACCTGGCTTTTTGCTTGATGGTGCAAAGCGCATCTTCGGGTACAAAGCCGGCTTCCATACGGGCTTCAACCGCAGCTATTTCAAGCTGCAGCCAGCGCTGGAATTTTGCATCTTCGGTCCAGATTGCTGAAATGTCTTTAGGTGAGTAACGTGGTATCACAGGTTGATCGGGTTTAGTGTGTTGCTGTTGAATTGGTGCAATATAGTGAGTGCTCTCATGAAAAACCACTGCTCTGAAAAAGAGCCGCTTTATTGTTTTCCGCCCTCCGCCTCGTTATCCCCGAACTCCCGGTAGGCGGCTTTGATATACTCCAGCGCGGCATCCCGGTCGTAGGGGATCAGGCCGTCAATAATGGCATTCTCCATTCTTTTTTTAATCATTCCCACCATTTTTCCCTCGCCGAGGCCAAGCGTCTCCATAATCTCCTGACCGTCAATGGGAGGACGCCACTTTGCAAGCTGGTCTTTTTCGCCGACCTCGGCAATCTTTGCTTCAACGTGGTTGAAGTTGCTCATGATCTTGATCACCTTTCGCGGGTTTTTGCTGGTGACGTCAGCCCGGCAGAGGTTCATGAGATCCTGTAAATCCTCACCCGCATCAAACATAAGGCGCCGGATGGCCGAATCGGAAATCTCCTCTTTTGAGAGGGGAATGGGGCGGTGGTGCAGCCGTATCATCTTTTGGACATAGGTGAGCGGATCGAGCGGCCAGCGCATCACGTTGAAGATTTTTGCCGCAATGCGGATCCCAACGGCGTCGTGGCCATGAAAGCTCCATCCTGCCGAGTGGCTGAACCGCTTGGTGGAGGGTTTGCCGATATCGTGCAGCAGTGCGGCAATCCGGAGCCAGAGGTTCGGGGAAATAGCCGAAACATTGTCGATCACCTGAAAGGTGTGGAAAAGGGTATCCTTGTGGCCGAGCCCGTCAACCTGCTCAATGCCGGCCATCGCCGCAATTTCCGGCATGATCTCCTTCAGCACTCCGGTTTCGTAGAGGATAATAAGCCCAACCGAAGGGCGAGGGGAGAGCATGATTTTGAAAAACTCGTTGCTGATCCGCTCCCTTGAAACAATCCTGATTCGCTCGCTCATGGCTTTCATAGCCGCAACCACTTCCGGGAGGAGCTTGAAATCGAGCTGGGCGGCAAAGCGTGCGGCCCGCATCATGCGCAGCGGGTCGTCCGAGAAGGTCTGTTCCGCATCAAGCGGTGTTCTGAGAATACGCGCCTCCAGGTCTTCGGCTCCCCTGAAGCGGTCGATGAGTTGGTTGCGCCCTTCGCGGTTGAGCACCAGGGCCAAGGCGTTGATGGTAAAGTCGCGGCGCGCAAGATCATCCTCAAGCGTGCCGATAAGGGTTACCGGTTTTCTGGAATCCGCGTTATAGGACTCTTTGCGGGCGCCCACCAGTTCAAGCTTGAAAGTGCCCTGCACCGGGTCGGAGAGTTCAAGCTGTGCGGTGCGGAACCGCTCGAAGAGCACAAAATTTTTTCCCTGCAGCTCATCGCGCACGGCTTTTGCAAACGGAACAGGATCGCCGATCACCATAATATCTATATCGGTACAGGGGCGCTGCATCAAAAGGTCGCGTACATAACCGCCAACCAGGTAGCAGCCCATACCGCTTTTGTCGGCAAGGTCGCCGATACGGTAGAGCATTTCGGGGATGGCGGGTTTGGAGAGTGGTGTCATATGGTACTCGTTATGCAGGTGTTCGGTCATTCAAACGATGCGCCATTTGCGGCAATTTCATCCGTAATGATGCCCGCCACCTTGATTGCCCTGCGGCCATCCGAGGAGCTGACGGCTACCGGATCGTTATGGCGGACGGTATTGATGAAATGCTCAAGCTCGTCGCGCAGCGCATTTATTTTTGGCACTTCCGGGTTGATGTAATCGAGTACCATACCATTCATGGCCTCATGAATCTCGCCGAACTGTTCCAGTATCTTGCGTGCCACAAGGGATTTCAGCGGATTTTTGCTTGATGCCTCTTCGGGCTTGACAAGCCGGAAGACCTCCGATTTGCCGGTTGTGAGGTCAAGCGAGGCGTAGCTTTTCGGGTCAGCGCTGAAAAAACGGAGCTTGCGCATCCGGCTGCGGCTGAGGCGGCTTGCGGTGACATTTGCCGTGGCGCCGTTTACAAAATCAATTCTCGCCGTAGCCATGTCGATCTCGTTGGAAAACACCCTCACCCCTGAAGCAGAGATGTGTTTGATCTCGGAGGGGATAAGGGAGAGCACCAGGTCGATGTCGTGGATCATAAGGTCAAGCACCACGGAAACATCGGTCACCCGGCGGGAAAAACCGCTCAGCCGTTCAGCCTGGATATACATTGGGCGACCGATATAGGCTTCAACCGCACGGAGCGCCGGGTTGAAGCGCTCGATATGGCCAACCTGAATGCGAACCTTGTTTTCCGCTTCAAGCCGTATCAGCTCGTCGGCCTCTTCAACCGTTGTGGTGATCGGTTTTTCAATAAAGAGATGGAGCTTTTCACCGAGCAGCGTGCGGGCAATGGGAAAATGGGAGCTGGTGGTGGTGGCTATGATGGCAGCGTCGCAGGTTTTAGCCAACTGCTCAAGCGAGTTGAAGCGCGCTACACCGTACTTGCGGGCGATCTCATCGGCCCGGAGGGTGTCGAGGTCAAAAATACCGGCACACTGCACATCCTCCCACTCCCTGGAAATTTCCGTGAGCAGCTTGGTGTGAAACTCTCCGAGCTTGCCTACTCCTATAACCCCTATCTGCATACGGCTCTCTCCTCTATTGATGAAGTGGCTGAATTACTTTTCTGTTCAGGCATGTTCTGTTTCAGCCGAAGAAGGATCAAGGGCTTCAATTTTGTATTTGAACAGGTCAATGGCAATGATTGTTCCGATGAGGGTCATAACACCCGCAAAAATATAGGGCGCGTGAAAATTCATGCCGTAAAGGATGCTTCCGCTGAATGGCCCCATGATTCGTGCAAAGGAGTTGACCGACTGGGAGAGGCCAAGAATCTGGCCCTGCTGCTGTTTATAGCTGTAGAGCGAAATCATCGACATGTTGATTGGCGCTACCAAGCTGGTGCCGATGGCAAAAAAGAAGAGGATAAAGAGGCCGAGCGAAAAGAGGGAAGTTTTCGGGGCGAATGGCACAAAAAAGACGCCGACAAAGGTGAAGAGGTGGCCCCAGAGGAAGAGCTTGTGTTCACCCAGCTTTTTAATGAGCTTGCGGATAAGGCCGCCTTGAACCACCACCGACCAGATGCCGACATAGGCAAACAGGTAGCCGATCTGCTCGTCCGTTGCCAAGAAATACTCTTTCCAGAGCAGGATGGAGGCAACCTGCATGTTGACAATGGCAAAGGTGTAGATGTAGTTGGAGGCCATGAGGAGCGCAAGCGGGCGTGAACTGAAGACCAGCTTGAGCCCCTCGCCATACTCTTGCATTTTTTCACCGAGGAAAGAGGATGCCGAACGACGTGGCTCGCTTCCGGCCGTGCGTTTTTTCAGAAAGCCGAGCTGCAGCTTTTGTGCATTCTTGTTCGATTCCGGCAGAAAGAAGATGGCTAGGATAAAGTCGATCATGATCAGGGCGGCGGCTACATAGCCCACCATCTGAATGCCATAGTTGTGCTTGAGCACTCCGCCGATGAGCGGGCCGATAATAAAGCCGATGCCGAAGGCTGCGCCGATCATGCCCATGGCGCTGGAGCGGTTTTTGCTGTCGGTGACGTCGGTAATGTAGGCCTGTGCGGCAGCAATGTTTGCCGATCCTATGCCTGAAAGGCCTCTGGCAAAAATAAGCAGGGGAATGGTGCTTGCCTGGGCTAACACCAGGTAAGAGAGTGCGGTCATCAAGATACTGATCAGCATGACCGGCCGGCGGCCGATCTTGTCGCTCAGCTTGCCCCAGAGCGGGGAGAAGATAAACTGCATGATGGAAAATATCGCGGCGATCAGGCCGATCATGAAGGGCGATGCACCGAGATCCTTGGCATAGGTAGGCAGCAACGGAAGGACAATACCGAAGCCGATCAAATCAAGTAAAACCGTCAGAAGTAAAATGACCAGTGGAGAGCGCTTCATGCATGCATACCGTTTTGTTCCGCTAAAGCACCAAAGATAAAAAAATTAACGCCGATTCTTTTAAAGAGCCCCGAAAAAATCAGGGAGTGGGCTTCTCACCCTCGTGGATCGTACGGTATAGCTGCTCCACTCCTTCAAGCACTCTCGGGCCGGGACGGAGAAAGAGGCTGTTGTCGAAGTGGTCGTAAACCCGTTTTTGTTTCACGGCAGAAATATTCGCCCACCCCGGCCGGCTCATAACCTCTCCCGCCGCCGTAGACTTTTTAGCCATATACATGCAGGCAATCACATCGGGATTTTTCTGGATCACCCACTCCTGCGAGATTTCGAAATACTCTTTTTGAACCACGTCGCCGATATTGTATCCGCCGGCACAGGCAATGAGAGCCGAGGTATAGCTCCCTTTTCCCCCGGTCCAGAAGGGGTCGTTCCAGATTTCAAGATAGACCGACGGTTTACTTTTCTGGTTCCCGATTTTTTGCCGGAACGCCGCTAAACCGTTAGTTATAGAGAGGGCAAGGCTGTCGGCCTCCCGGGTGTGGCCGGTCAGTTTTCCAAGTGTTCTGAGGGTTTGGGGGATATCGTCCGGGGTTTTGCAGGAGAGGGTAGCCCTTTTGAGACCCAGGGCTGATATTTTTTTCCCCATCTCCTTTTCGGCCAAATCAACGTCAATTACCAGGTCAGGATGGATGGTGGCCAGCAGTTCCAGCGAAGGGCGACCGAAGGCACCGACCACCGGTACTTTCGATGCTGCCGCCGGCCAGTCGCAAGCGCTGGTTCGGCCAACAAGCTGCTCTCCGGCTCCGATGGCAAAGAGCATCTCCGTGATGCTTGGCGCAAGGCTCACAATCCGGGGCTTTTCTGCCGGATGCGGAGTTGTTACCTCCGGCTTTTTTGCGCATCCCGAGAGAGAGAAGAGGCCGATTAACAGAACCGCAACAATGCGGTTAGTGCGGAATATGTGAAGCATATCGCTGAATGATCTGGTGGTGGTTGAATGCAAGGGGGAGCGTAAGGGCTTCCTGAAGGGAGAACCATGCTATCTCCGCAACCTCCTCCTCCATGAGCTGCATGGTGCCCTTTCCGGTGCCATAAAACGCAAGGGCTACGGCATGAAAGTGATACTCCGCAAAGAGCTCGTTGAAATAGTAGAGGAAGGTTGGCTCCGTAAAGAGCAGGCCGGTCTCTTCAAGCACTTCACGCACAACGGCCTCTTCAGCGGTTTCATAGTCGTCAATGTGCCCGCCCGGCAGACACCAGTGACCCTGAAAAGGCGGAATACTCCTCTTGGTCAGCAGGATCGTATCCAGCCCTCCATCATCCGGAGTAACGATTGCCGCAACAGTAGCTTTTGTCATAACGGTAGCAAGAGGTTGAACAAAAATAAGAGAGAGCAACTAATGCAAAATCCGGGGGATACTATTTACTCTTCGTTGCTGTTATTATACAAAAGATATTTTCCAGAGAGAAGAACCGGTTTTTTTTCAAGAGTATGGCCGAACATACCCTGACCTATGTACAGAAGATTCCAGTTTCCATTGATGAGGCCTGGAGTTTTTTTGCTTCTACGGGTAATTTAGCGCGTATAACTCCTCCGGAAATGATGGTCAAAATCACCAGTGGGCCAGGGGAGCGAGAGATTTATGAGGGGATGATGATCAGCTACATCCTCTATCCCTTTATGATGCTTCCGGTAGAGTGGACAACGGAAATTACCCGTGTCCAAAAGCCTTTTTTCTTTGAGGATGTGCAGCGTTCAGGGCCCTACAACAGTTGGCACCACCACCATTTTTTCCGCGAGATTGAGGGTGGGGTTGAAATGACCGATACCCTTCGCTACTCCTTGCCACTGGATTTTTTTGGAGAGCTGGTCAACACCCTGATTGTGAGCCGGCGTTTGGAGGAGGTTTTTGGTTACAGGAGAAAAAAAGTTGAAGAAATTTTAGGGCGCTTCTTATCTGACTGATGAAAGCATAGAAAGCAATGGATGGAACATTTTCCTGGCCCGGTATAGCACTTCTCTTTGCCGGGGGTCTGGCTCTTTTTTTGTATGGCATCCGCATCATGAGCAGCGGCCTGAAAAAGGCTTCGGGCCAGCGGGTGCATCGCCTGATTGCAAAGGTAACCGGAAATCGATTCTACGGTCTCGTTGCCGGAGCCTTTGCAACCGTTGTGGTGCAGAGCAGCGGCACCATTATTGCTACGCTGGTCGGATTGGTGCAATCAAGCCTCATGAGCAGCACCCAGTCTCTCTCGGTGATTCTCGGGGCTGAAATCGGCACCACAGCGATGGCCCAGATTGTTGCATTCAGATTGCACGACTATGCCCTGATAATTTTTGCAGCAGGGTTTGCTTTAAGTACGCTTGGTAAAAAGGAGTATTTGCGCTTCACCGGCGAGGCCCTTTCAGGATTCGGGCTGCTGTTTTTTGGCCTCAAGCTGATGGCTGAAGCGGTTTCGCCCCTGCAACGCTACGCGCCCTTTCTCGCTCTCTTGCACTATGTCGACAACCCCTGGCTCGGAGTGCCCGCCGGGATGCTCTTTACCGCCCTGATGCAGAGCAGCGGTGCTTTTATCGGCATTATTATAACCCTTGCCCAACAGGGGTCGCTCAGTCTTGAGGGGGGAATTGCGCTTTTGCTTGGAGCCAATATCGGCACCTGCATTATGGGTGTGCTTGCAAGCAGCGGGATGATGCGTCCGGCAAAACGGGTTGCCTTGGCGCAGGTGATCTTTAATGTGAGCGGCGTGGTTTTATTTTTCCCCTTTATTCATCTCTTTGCGGAGTTTATCCGTCAGCTCTCACCCTCCGGAGATGGATCGGGCGTAGCAAGGCTTGCCCTTGAGGTGCCGCGCCAGATAGCCAATGCCCATTCATTTTGCAATCTCTTTCTGGCGCTCTTGTATCTTCCATTTCTTCAATTGTTTGACCGGCTGCTCTACCGGATTCTGCCCGATAATCCTGAAGAGAGCCGCCTTCTGCCGGCGGTCTGGTACCTCAAGGATTCAGCCCTCTCCACCCCGCAGCTTGCCCTCAGTTATGCCCGGGCTGAAGTGGCCCGGATGGGCAGCATTGCCTCCAAGATGGTCTATGCATCGCTCTATCCCTTTTTCAACCGCGAAGCGGGCCATGATGCGGTTTTTCCGCATCTCTCCGTTATCCGGGGTATCAGCATGAGGGAGGAGAAACTTGATTTTCTTGAAAACCGGTTGTCGGACTATCTCATTAAAATCAGCCGCAGTGAGCTGAATGAACAGCAGTCGAGGGAGGTCTTTGCCTTTATGGAGATTGTCAAGGAGCTTGAGTCGATCGGTGACGTTATCGAAAACCTTGAGGATAAACTGGTTGAAAAAAAACGGAGCCTGAAAAGCGATCTGAGCGAGGAGGGCAAGCGTGAGTTGATTGAGCTGCATAACCTGCTTTGCCGGGAGATCAGTCAGCTTGCCGATGCCCTCAAGGATATGGACGCCGTGAAAGCCGGCCTTCTCCTTCAGGGAGACGAGCATTTCAAGCAACTTGTCGCAAAGGCTGAAATCGCTCATCTTAAACGGGTCTGCCGGATGGCCGAAGCCGAAGTGACCCACAATATTCACATGGAGCTGATCAATGTGCTCCGCCAGGTACATCATTACAGCAAAAGTATAGCGCGAAGCATCGTGGATGCGGTGGAGAGTTGATAACAGTTTCCGTTTGGATCCCGGTCTAAATTGAACGCTGATATTTGCTTAATTACGAGTGATATATGTATACTCTTCCATTCGATCACCCGTTGACACCGGATCTTGATGCAAGCTGAAAAACACCTTTTTGCCACAACCCCTTTCCTCGGCCCCATCCTCAGGAAGAGGGCGGTGGAACATCTTTTTTCAAGCAAGAGCCGGGACGCTGCTCTCAAACTGGCAGGCGCGGTAGAAGATGCTCATCCGGAAGCAGATGCGATTTTCCGCCGTCTTCTGCTTTTGCAGCACAGCAGCGAACCAATCATGCACACTGCTCTGTGGAACTACTGGAAAGCATCCCGCTTTGAAGAGCTGCTGAGGAGGATGCACTATTGCGAAACGCTTAAGCCCGTTCTTCTGCAGGCCCTCGTTGCCATGCCGGAAAACGACTGGGGCAATGGTATGCTCTTCATGCTCTGGAGCCTGGTTGAGGGCAAAGATATTGCCGAAATGATAGAAGTGAGCGGTCGTCATGCTCCTGCTCTTGAGATGGATGCGCTTTTCGGGCTTGCTGGAGGCAATCCGGGGCGCTACCTCGATCTTGAAGATCCCGATTATTCCATTTTTGAAAAAGCCTGGCTGGCCGCTTCGGGCGCACAGAGGCAGCGTATCAGCACAACAGTCCTGAAAAGTCAGGATCCCCGGCTTGTAGCGGCTTATGACCATGCTGTCAAGGAGGGGCATGACCCGCAACTGGTTATTGAGGCGTTGAAACTCTGCGGAGATCACGACGCACTGCTCGTCAGGCTGCATGGTTTGCCCTTTACCTCTGCGCTTGAAGTTATCGCTTTCTGGGAGGAGGGTGGTGGAAGGCCAAAAACTCCTTCAAAAAAAGCCGTTGTCGATTCTGCTGTCGCTCTCTATCGTGAACTGGCCGCTCTGCTTCCCGAGTCGCGTTCGTCCGCTCCACCCGGCACAAGGGAGATTTTCTCATTCTGGACCGAGCGGTATCGATCCTACGAACTGCTGCAGCAGGATCTCTCAAGTCCGGATCCTTTCAGACGGGCTGGCGCGCTCTTTTCAGCCGCGCAGCGGGGAGTGGTTCCCCGCAACAGGCTGCAGGAGATCTCCCTGAACGGCACGTGGCCTGAAAAACTCGCACAGCACTACCTCTTTACCGTGCCGGATGCAAGCTCCCGCGAGGAGCATGTTTGCTGGCTTCGGCCACAGGAGAATATTGTGGCCGCCATACTGTCGTCACGCTTGCCCGGTTCGCTTGAAGAGAGCAGCTCGCTCGTCGGGAGAGTTCATGCTGGTGCCGGAGCGGCTGATGAGTCGGCAGAGCTGCAGCATAAACTTCTGCAGTTGCTCAGACTCTTGCAGGGATATTTTCTTCGCGGTCTGATCACCGTTGACAGTAATGACGACGCAACAGAAAAAAATGCCGTGGAGACCGAGGAGCTGACGGATGTGGAGTGGTAACCGAGGTTAACCTTTTGACGTAATGGCTCTCGCTTTTGATTTTGGGACTTGCAACAGCGTGGTCGCACGCTGGAACGAAGCCCTGAACGACATAGAGACTCCCGACCTGCCCAACCTCGGAATCTTCTATCCGCAACCGGGATCGGAGCCTGCGAGGGTCATTCCCTCCGTCATTCATTTCGTCGTGGAGAGCACCCTCCTTGTCGGCAGCCAGGTTGATGCAGCCGGAGTCGCCAATCATCCGGGTACGTTCCGGTGGCTGAAAATGGATATGCTTCGCAACGGTGGAGCCAATCGCGGGCGGCGCGTCAATGGCAGGGTTATCTACCCCCGCCATGCAGCAGACGCGCTCGTTGACCGCATCCTGATGTTTGTGCGCGGCTATTTCGGCGACATCGACGAGGAGATCGTGCTGACCGTTCCTGTAGAAGCCTTCGATCACTATATCGACTGGCTGCGCGAAGCGGCGATAAAACGGTTTCCGGGCGGGATCACCTTCATCGACGAAGCAACCGCCTGTATGCTTGGCTACATCGATATGGTTCTTGACCGTACGCCATACTGCATCGTGGATTTCGGCGGAGGCACCCTCGATGTTTCGGTCGTTCGTACCGATCTGCTCGGTGCCGGACATGCGAAATGCCGAATACTGGGCCGGGCGGGCGAGGAGATTGGCGGGATTATGATCGATAACTGGCTGCTGGAACATATTCAGGAAGAGCATGGGCTCGCAGATGATGATATCGCTTCAATCGGCCCATCCCTGCTCGAAGCGATCGAACAGGCGAAAATTGCCATCTCGAACGGCAGCGAGAAAGTATCCTTCACCCGGTATAACGATGTTACCGGCCGCCTCATCGACGTCACCTTCACTTCCGCCACCCTGAAGGAGGCGCTTGAAAAAAAACGGGAACCGGGCCGCAACAACCTCTACCAGCACATCATCCGCACGCTCGACCGTGCGCTCGATCAGGCACGCGACAGGGCTGGCATCCGCAAGGAGGAGCTCAAGGGAATTTTTCTTGTAGGAGGAAGCAGCTTGCTGCCGGGCATCGAGGAGAAAATCCGGGAGTTCTTTCCTCTCAGCGACGTCCATGCCGGCAATCCCTTCGAAGCCATAGCCAGAGGGGCATGCCGCTTCGATGGCGGCATCTTCGACCAGACGCTGACCCACGATTACTGCTTGCGTAGTTGGAACCGCGAACTCCGGGATTTCGAACTCGTCCCCGTCGTTGCGCGCGGTACCCCTTACCCGACCGGGAAACCGGTATGCAGCAAGTATATCAAGGCCGCTTCGGACCTTCAGGATACGCTCGGATTGGTAATTTATGAGCGCTCGTTAATGAGCCGCCCGCTGATCTCCTATGTCAACGGGGCCGACGGGCTTCGTCCGGTTCGTGAAGGGGAGCAGGAGGAGTGCCGGCATAAGCCCCTCAATCCTGAAGACAGCGAGTTCATCCATGCGGTACCGCCTTGCCGTTCCGCAGAACGACGCTTTATAGCAGGATTCGGGGTCGACAGTAACCGCCGTCTCACGCTCTGGTTGCGGGATACACAGGAGAACAACCGTTCCTATATCCGGTTACGGGATGGTTCCTCTCTTCCGTTGCCGGTGAGCGATCTGCCGGTGGTGAAACTGTAACGTTAAAACCAGATAACAGAACGAAGCATGGTATGGCTTGATGAACTCAAACTCAATGTTGACGCGCGGGTAGCCGTCATACACCTGGCCACAATCGATGAAGAGGATGCCATGCGCACGCTTTCCGGCTGGTCGCAATCAAGCGAGTGGCCTCAAGGAATGGGGCTCATCACCTGGGACACGGGCGACCAGTTCCACCACCTGCGGGAGCCTGCGGCAACCTTCAGCAAACTGGCGGCAACGCCGGAAACGGTGCTTGACATCATTGATGATTTCAAAGGCTCCGCAACATTTGTGCTCAAGGATTTCCACCATTTCTGGGAACATAACCGGCGTGTTTCGCGTATGCTGCGGAACCTCGCACGGCGGCTGCCTTTCCGCAGCGAAACGGTGAACATTATCATCACCAGCCCCCAGCTTACGCTTCCCGCCGAACTCCGTCACGACATTCCAACCGTCGATGTCGCAAAGCCCGACGGCCAACAGATAGAGGAACTGCTCGACCGGGAAACCCGCTCGACCCGGGCGCTTGATAACGCCACGCATGGCTTGCGCGAACGTCTGGTCGAAAGCGCACTCGGCCTCTCCATAGTCGAAGCGGGAAGGGCCTTTCGCAAAGCCATCGTGGTTGCCGGAGGCCATGGGCTCGACGAACGGAGCGTCCGGCAGGTGCTGAACGAAAAACGGCACATCATCCGTGAAAGCGGCGCTTTGGAACTCTACCCCTATACCGGATCGATGAACAACGTCGGCGGAGTGGGCGCGCTGAAGGGGTGGCTCGACGAGCGCCAGGAGGCCTTCAGCCAGGATGCACGCGAGTATGGCCTCACTATGCCGAAGGGGGTGGCTCTCATCGGGATTCCCGGAACCGGAAAAAGCCTCTGTGCAAAAGTAACCGCAGGGCACTGGGGGATGACGCTTCTGCGGATGGATGTTGGTGCCATTTTCAGTGGTCTGCTCGGTTCGAGCGAACAGAATATTCGCGAAGCGATCCGCATTGCCGAGGTCATCGCCCCCTGCGTGCTCTGGGTTGACGAGATCGAAAAAGCCTTTGCCGGCTCCATGGGCGACAGCGGGACGGCAAGCCGGGTCTTTGCCACCTTTCTGACCTGGATGCAGGAAAAAACCGCGCCGGTATTCGTCTTCGCCACGGCCAACAACGTCCGGCGACTTCCCCCGGAACTTCTGCGTAAAGGGAGGTTTGACGAAGTCTTCTTCCTCGATCTTCCTACCCACGGCGAGCGGATAAAAATTCTTGAAGTCCATCTCAGGGAGCGCGGCTACACCATGCTCTCCCAGCGTTTCAACCTTGGCGCTGTTGCATCGGCAACCGAGGGGTTCGTCGGCGCCGAACTTCAGGCTCTCGTCAACGATGCCATGTTTCCCGCTTTTCGCGATAACCGCCGGGAACTGGAGACGGAGGATCTGCTCAACGCCGCCCGAGAGATGGTGCCCCTCTCGGCATCGCATCAGGAGCATATCGAACAGTTGAGAGCGATGGTCGTAAACGGACAGGCGCGCAACGCCTCCGACGACCGGACTGCTTTTGCAGCGTCGCAGCAATAACAGAGAAAAATGAAAACACCAACATATAACGAAATCCTTACCGGCCTCAGAACTCTCGCGCTCCGTCCTTCCGGCAGCGAGCTGCCTCCGGTAGTCGTCAACGAGCGTGACGCCTCCCCGATGGTGCTTGTGCCCGCAGGCAGTTTCACCATGGGAGACGGTCTCGACAAAGAGAGCCCGCAGCGCAGAGTCACTCTGGAAGCGTTCTACATTTCGGTTTACGCGGTCACCAACCGCCAGTACCGGGCTTTTTTGCAGGCTACCGGCCACCGCCCTCCCAACATCGGCGCAAGGATAGACTCCCTTTCGGTCTGGCACGAAGATGGCTGCCCCGAAGAGTTCAACGATTACCCGGTTGTGCTTATCAACTGGGACGATGCGGATGCTTACGCCCGATGGGCGGGATGCCGTTTGCCCACGGAAGCCGAGTGGGAAAAGGGTGCACGCGGGCTGGAGGGATCGATCTACCCGTGGGGAGAGCGGTGGGACGAGAACAACTGCCGGAACCGCAACAATCGGGGCGCAGACTCGGTCGCTCCGGTCTACGCCTATCCCGAAGGGGTTTCGGGCTACGGAACCTGGAACCAGAGCGGCAACGTCATGGAGTGGTGCAGCGTCTGGCACGACGAAACCGATTCCGCAAACACCGCCTCCGGTGAAGAAGCTCTCCGCCAGGAAAGGGGCGGCTGCTGGCGTTACCCCGACAAGTTCGCCTTCCGCTGTTCGCAGCGCTCGTTCGTGGTTTCCAAAGCGGTCAACGATTTCCGGGGATTCCGGCTGGTATTGCCGGTGCAGTCGGGGGCGTGAGGAGCGGAAACAGGGGAGTTGGTGCACCTCCCGGTTCTCGTGCAGGAGACTTTCGTACATGTCAGGTGAAACGGATCGTGAATTGGTGCTCACCTGAGCATGCATAAGCAAGAGATTGAGATAAATAGTTTTGAAATATATCTGTACTTTACAGCTTGAAAAGTTTGCACCAGCTTGCAAAAAGTGTTAAAACATGCACTCGATCATGCAAAAATCAAAAAACCAGTAACGCTTCATTGGTTGCGGCACTCTTATGCAACACATTTACTGGAAGCGGGAACTGATCT
>CAIMCD010000009.1 GCA_903839405.1 uncultured Chlorobiaceae bacterium | reverse complement strand
GGATTCATAACCCTGAGGTCGAGGGTTCAACTCCCTCTCTCACCACCAGGGACAAGCGGGTGTAACTCAGTTGGTAGAGTGTTTGCTTCCCAAGCAAAATGTCGCGAGTTCGAATCTCGTCACCCGCTCCCTTTCCGTACATAACTCTTCCTCTTTTTACCTGTTAGCTCCAATGACCCAAGCCTCGATATTTTTTAGTCCCGTCACGGTTGAGGAGATCAACACCACCCAGATCATCGAAGGCCAAATGGCCCGCCATCTCGGTATTGAGATGACTGAAATCGGCCTTGATTTCATGACCGCAAAAATGCCGGTCGATCACCGCACCATCCAGCGTATCGGGATACTGCATGGCGGCGCGTCACTTGCCCTCGCCGAAACGGTCGGAAGCATTGCCGCATCCTACTGCGTTGACCGGGACTCCTTCTTCATTGTCGGCCAGGAGATCAATGCCAACCATATCCGCTCGGTCAACAGCGGTTATGTCTATGCCAGAGCCACCCCGCTCCACCTCGGCAAAAGCTCACAGGTATGGGATATCAGGATTACCAATGAGGAAGGCAAGCTGGTCTGCGTGAGCCGCTTTACGGTTGCTGTGCTCAAAAAAGCCCAGCGTTCCTGAAAAACTCTATCGTGAAGTTTTTTTGCCATCGCCGATCACTTTTTATAAGGAAACTTTTCATACCTTGTCTCTTTTTGTCGTAAAGGTTTTTCCACTTCTTGCCGATTTCGGGTATGCAGACGTTACAATCTGAAACAGTCGTATCACCGTTTACTCTCTCCACCGACTCCGCAGGGGAACTCCTGCAACAACTTGCCGCACAACAGAAAACACGCAAGAAATGGCTACTCATTCAGCCGGTAAGCATCACCAGCATGATGGTCGATTCCGGCACGGTCAGTATGCCGCTCAACCTCATCATGGTTGCCACCCTGGTCGGCACCCTGTTTGACGTCACCTTTATTGATGAACGGCTTGGCGACAAGGTCCCCGAAGATTTTTCCGGATTTGACGTTATTGCCATCACATCCCGCACCCTGAACGCCACGAAGGCCTACCGGATTGGCGACAACGCCCTGCGTCAGAACAAGACCGTCATCCTCGGCGGAGTTCATCCCACCATGCTGCACGATGAGGCCGCCCAGCACTGCACCAGCGTGGTCTACGGCGAAATAGAGTCGATCTGGACGGAGTTGGCCACCGATGTGCTGAAAGGCAAGATGCAACCGGTTTACCGGGCAAAGGAGCTCAAGCCGATGAGCGCCATGCAGCGCCCCGATTTCAGCTACGCCCTCTCGTCGAAAAGCTCCAAAAAATACAGTACCCGTATTCCCCTGCTTGCAACCAAAGGGTGTCCGGTAGGGTGCAACTTCTGCACAACGCCGACCATCTACGGCAAAAGCTACCGATACCGCGAGCTTGACCTGGTGCTTGAGGAGATGCGCTACCACCAGCAGCGCGTTGGGAAGAAGAATGTGAATTTCTCCTTCATGGACGACAACATCAGCTTCCGTCCGAAATATTTCTTTACCCTGCTTGAGGAGATGGCCAAACTCGGTGTGCACTGGAATGCCAATATCTCCATGAACTTTCTGGACAAACCCGAAGTGGCCGAACTGGCCGGCCGCTCCGGCTGCGACCTGCTCAGCATCGGGTTTGAGTCGCTCAATCCCGAGACCCTGAAAACCCTGCACAAGGGCTCCAACCGTCTTGGCAACTATGAGCAGGTTGTCGGCAATCTGCATAAAAACAACATTGCCATCCAGGGCTACTTCATGTTCGGCTTCGACAACGATACCGAGGAGAGCTTCCAGCTTACCTACGACTTTATCATGAAGAACCGGATAGAGTTCCCGGTCTTTTCCTTGGTAACCCCCTTCCCCGGAACCCCCTATTTCGACGAAATGAAGCCCCGCATCCGCCACTTCGACTGGGACAAGTACGACACCTACCACTACATGTTTGAGCCAAACAAGATGAGTGGCGAAAAACTCCTCTCAAACTTTGTCAAGCTGCAGAAAGAGGTCTACAAAGGCCGCGCCATCATGCAGCGCATGAAAGGCAAACCCCTCAACTGGGTCTGGCTCGCCAACTACGCCATGAACCGCTTCACCAGCAAACTGACAAGTGAGTACTATTACTAGAGGTTCAGGGAAAGGGACGGGATCACCACGAATGTATGCATTGGTCGTCATGGTTTTAAACCATTGAATAACCCCCCGACGTTAATGCCGACGTTGACAACAATAAAATGGACGTGGTTGGGCATACAAACGAATTCATCGCATTGTACGCTGGGAAATTTGGTTTCCAATTCGGCATACCATTGGCGTACCATTCGCCCGGCATCGTTCAATCGCATAGTGCCCGCAGCAATGTCGCCGAACAGAAATTCCCGGTTATGCGTGCAAATGGTGATGAAATAAACCCCCGGTTGCGAATAATCGTATCCCGGTAACCGAATGGAACGGCGATGACGATGTGGCGAATCGGATTGCATGGTCGTTGCGCCGTTGACGTTTTGTTGTGGTTGTGGGATTGTAGGGGCGAAAAATTTTTCGCCCTTACATTTCGCCCATCCCCAATATGTTCGCCCGGTGGTGGCATGGGCCGTAGGGGCAGACCTGCGTGTCTGCCCCTACGGCCCATAACGGATGATACCCCTATATTTTTTTCTCTTCCTTCTTTGGGAGGTCGAGTTTCAGGCCGAGTTCCTTGAGCTGTTGCGGCAGCACGGCGGAGGGGGCTGACATCATCAGATCCTCGGCCTGCTGGTTCATCGGGAAGGCAATAACTTCGCGGATGTTCTGCTCATCCCGCAGGATCATCACCAGACGGTCGAGACCGGGCGCAATACCTCCGTGCGGCGGTGCTCCAAGCTTGAAGGCTTCAATCATGTGGCCGAAGCGAAGATCAACCTCCTCACGGCTGTACCCGGCTATCTCAAAGGCCTTGTACATGATGTCTGGCCGGTGGTTACGGATGGCACCGCTTGAAAGCTCAATGCCGTTGCAGACAATATCGTACTGGTAGGCCAGAATGTCGAGCGGCTGCATGGTCTGAAGCGCCTCCATCTCGCCCTGTGGCATGGAGAAGGGGTTGTGGGAGAAGTCAATCTTTTTGGCCTCCTCGTTATACTCATACATCGGAAAGTCCACAATCCAGCAGAAGGAGAGCTCATCCGGATCAAGCGTAAAGAGATCGGCAAAGTAGTTGCGCATACCGCCCATGATCTTGCAGGTCTGCTCCCATTTTCCCGCACCAAAAAAGACCACGTCGCCCGTCTCAACACCAAGGGTACTCTTCAGCACCGAAAGCTCCTCTTCCGGCAGAAACTTTACCAGCGGTCCTTTTGGGCCCTCTTCGCGGAACTGGATATAGGCCAGACCTCCGGAACCAAGCTCGCGAGCCCGTTTTTCAGCCTTGTCATAAAAGAGCCTCGACTCCGTTCCTCGCCCTTTCAGCACCAGTGCCTTGACGCAACAACCCTCTTTGGTGTTACTCGCAAACACCTTGAAACCGGAGTTGACAAAAAGAGGCGTGACATCAGCAATTTCAAGCGGAATACGGAGATCCGGCTTGTCGGTTCCATAGCGGTTCATGACCTCCTTGAAGCTGATCCGTGGGAAAGGAAACTGGGTGATGCGCTTGCGCGACATGGTGCGGGTAAGGTGCTCAAACATCCCTTCCAGAATGGCAAACAGGTCATCCTGCTCAATAAAGGCCATCTCCATATCAAGCTGGTAAAACTCACCGGGGCTGCGATCAGCACGGGCATCTTCGTCCCTGAAGCAGGGAGCGATCTGGAAGTAGCGGGGAAAGCCCGATACCATCAGTAGCTGCTTGAACTGCTGCGGCGCCTGCGGCAAGGCGTAGAACTTGCCCGGATGGAGGCGGCTCGGCACCAGAAAATCCCTTGCGCCTTCGGGCGAACTGGAGGTAAGAATCGGGGTCTGTATCTCAATAAACTCCCGCTCTTCAAGATAGTGGCGGAGCGCGGCGGTGATGCGGCTGCGGAAAATAATATTTTCGTGAATCTTTTCACGGCGGAGATCAATAAAGCGGTATTTCAGGCGAAGCTCCTCCGAGGTCTGCACCTCATCGGCCACCGGAAAGGGCAGCGGCTGGGCGTGGCTCTCAACACTGAGCTGCGTGGCGAGCACTTCAATCCCGCCCGATGCGAGCTTGGGATTAATAGCCGCTTCAGCGCGGCGGATAACACTTCCCTCAACCGAAATCACCGACTCGGCATGCAACTGCCCTGCCTGGCGGAAAAGCTCCTCGTGCTCCGGCTGAAAAACAAGCTGGCAGATGCCGGTGTGATCCCTCAGGTCAATAAAAACAAGCCCTCCGTGATCGCGTTTTCTGTGAACCCAGCCGGCAAGCCTGACGGAAGTATGCTCATGCTCCGGGCTCAGCAACCCGCAATAGTCAGTGCGGAAGCGGTTTTTAAGAGGCTCTATATGGCCAGCAGCTTTACTCATATCGTTCTATCGTCCTTTGGTATTGAAAAGTTAAAAACGCCCGGAAAAAACTGAATATGAAGAATTTTTAATAATTTATAAAACAAGGCTTCACTGACTCAGTAGACAAGTTCCCCGCCGAACTCCTTGACAAGAAACTGGATAACCTCATTCTTCTCCAAAAGCTCCTGGAAAAGGGTAAAAACCGTCTTTTCGCGCGTACAGGCATCTTTTTCAGCATCGTAGCTCAGGGTGACCTGAATGGGAAGCGAATAGAACTCCGCAATCTCCTTCTGGAGATAGAGCCGCTCCTGCAACAACTCCTCGTAGGAAAACTTCCGGCAGCAGACCATCTCCAGCACTCCGCCGGGAGTGCATGAAACAAGCTCGCACGATTGCAGGTGCATGGCCATGAAGTTCTGGTTTTTCCTCGAGAGATGTTCCAGAAACTGGTGCCACTCAACCTTCAATAAGCCGAGTTCCACCACAACGCCACTTCCGGCGGTATTGGAAGCCTGAACATGTTCAGCCTCACGGTTCTGTTGAAGCTGCTGGCTCTGGGAGCTGGAGGCAAAACCCGAAAGTTTTTTTTGCCATGAGCCCAAATCAAGATCACCTGCGGCGGAAGCTGGTTTGGTTCTTGATACTCTGGAAGGTGCCGGTGTAGCGGTCGGCTGGGGCGGCTGGGGCAACTGGGGCGACTTGAGCTTCAGGGGCTTGTCAGGGGCTTTTTTTTTTGAGGTGCTGTGTCAACCGCCAACAGCGCTCCCCCGGCTGGAGGTTGCTGCATCTCAATCAGCTTCAAGAGGGCAAGCTCAAAACGGAACTGGTACTCAAACTGGAACTTCAGCTCCTTCTGGGTCTGGAGCAGAAAATCAACCATCTGCATGACCGCCGTGGGGGTAAAGAGCTGGGCATCACGCTCATAGCGCTCCCGCACTGCATCAGGGCGCTCGACCAGGCGGGTGGAGCGTAGGTTCTGCACAATGAGGAGATTGCGCATATGTTCAATCAGCTTCTCAAGAAAATCCTGCTCGTCATAGCCGTTACGAATAACAAACTGCGCAACCTCAAGCATGTTGGAGGCACTTTGCGCCGTAATGGCATCGGTCACGGCAAACATGTGCTCGTCGTCAATGTAGTTCAACAGCTCGGCAACCCCCTTGTAACTGATCCGCCCATCCGCGCCATTATCAACCGAAAAAGCAATAACCTGATCCAGAATACTTTGTGCATCACGCATTGAGCCCTGGGCCTTGCGGCCGATAAGCTGAAGGGCATCGCTATCAACGGCAATATGCTCCAGATCGCAAATGTGCTGGAGCTGATCCTGGATATCCTGCAGCGGAATGCGCTTGAAGTTGAAACGCTGGCAGCGGGAGGATATGGTGGCCGGAATTTTATGCAGCTCGGTTGTGGCAAAAATAAAAATGGCGTGGGGCGGCGGCTCCTCAAGGGTTTTCAGGAATGCATTGAAGGCGGCAATGGAGAGCATGTGCACCTCATCAATAATATAGACCCGGTACTTTCCTTTCTGCGGCCCGTAGCGGACATTGTCACGCAACATGCGGATATCGTCAACACTGTTGTTTGATGCCGCATCAAACTCCGCAATGTTGAAACTGGTACCCGAGTCAAAGTCCCGACAGCTTTCGCACTCACCGCACGGCTCGGTAACCTCCTGCAGATATTGGGGGTCTTCGGCCATTTTCTGGCAGTTCACGGCTTTAGCAAAAACCCTTGCAGCCGTGGTCTTGCCAACGCCGCGTGATCCGGAAAAAATATAGCCATGCCCCAAACGCCCCATACGAAGCGAGTTCTGGATGGTGCGGGTAATATGCTCCTGTGCGGTAATATCAGCAAATTTTTTTGGCCTGTACTTGAGGGCTATAACCTGGTAACTCATTACTCTTATTGATTAATCTGGATCCAACAAAGTGGCAAGAGAGACCTCCATGCTGCTTTTGAGGCACGCCGATACTCTCCGGCTAATCGTTTCTAAATGTACGCTATTACCGCCGGAAACCATCAAACCGTTTTCATCCGCAGCAAAACTCTGGGGAATAAGGGTATAGAGGTCATAAAGCCTCATCTGGTAGAGTTCGCCGCCAAGAGCCAGGTTGCCCTTGATGGTGAGGTGAATCAGTTCATGCTGCAAGAGCAGATCGACAATGGTGCGCAAAAGCGACGGAGGAATCGGATGTGCGCTTTTCAGCAGCCGCTTCATATTCATACTCTGGCCATTGTTATTTGCGTTTCGGAGTAGAGCAAGCACGGACAAAACCAAGGCAATACCGCGCAACGGATTGAAGGTGGCGGCTTCGCTGCTCAAGGGTTTTATCGCTCCAAGACAAAACACAAATTCCGCCCCGATGAGCACCACCAGCCAGCCAAGATAGATCCAGAAAAAGAGCATCGGGATAACCGACAAGGCACCGTAAATATGCTCAAAAGTAGCGATATGCGCGATATAGAAGGCAAACCATTTCTTTGAAAGCTCAAACAGGAGTGCGGCAAAAAGTGCTCCGGAAAAGGCATGAAGAAAGCGCACCCGGCGGTTCGGCACCAGCATGTAGAGCAGAAAAAAGGCAAGAATCGAGTTGAGAAACGGGAGATAGGAGAGGAGACGGGTTTTGAACTCCAACAAAGGCCCCTCCGTAAAGACCGTATACCAGACATAGGAGCTGGCGGCAAGACTACTGCCAATCAGTACCGGCCCAAGCGTCAGCACCGTCCAGTAGAGCGTAAATCCCTGAAAAGCCTTGCGTGGAGCACGCACCTCCCAAATCTCATTCAGGGTATGATCAATGGTTGAAATCAGAAAGAGGGCAATAAGAAATAAAAAGAGCCCGCCAAGCAGCGGTACCGTGGCGGTCTTGCCGATAAAATCGGTCAGATAGCGATTGAGCAGAACCCCTGCATCCGGCATGAAGTTCTGGACAAGAAAGTCCTCGATGTAACGCTTGAGCGGCACGAAGACCGCAAAAACCTTCAGGATAGAGAGAATAACCGCAAGGAGAGGAACAATGGAGAGCAGGCTCTGAAAGGCCAGGGAACCGGCACTGAGGGTGATGCGGTCATGAAGAAGGTTCTTCCATAAAAAGGGCAGAAATGAGCGCAGAAAGTTCATGACCGTTGAGCGATCACGAAAATCCGGCTGAACCAAACGCGTTCCTCTCTCTTTCATGCTTCTTTTCCCTCTCTTGAACCCTCGTGTGCTGGATAGTGGCCTCAGCGGAGAATCCGCTTTACTCTCGCTGACTGGAACGACTTCCGGTAGATCCTACTCGGGTCATCAGCCCCAACCCGATCATGAAAAACAACAACAGTGATGCAAGCGCCACCTTCTGGCTTCCTGCCTGGGCCGAAACCATCCCGAAGAGGAGTGGGCCGGCTATGGCTGAGGACTTGCCGAAGGTTCCGTCATAAAAACCGAAAAACTCGGTAACATGTTCACGGGGCGTGAGCCGGGCCATCATGGAGCGCGAAGCCGCCTGGGAGGAGCCCATCGCCATGCCGGCAAGCATGCCCGTATAGAGGAACATCTCCTTGCTCTCGGCAAAAATAGCCGCAAAAATAACCACAAACCAGATCAGCAGCGTCATGACAATGGTGCGTTTCGGCCCGATTTTATCGGTAACAACACCAAAAATTACCGAACCGGCAATGGCCGTGGTCTGCACCAGCATAAAAAAGGCAATCAGCTCTCCAATCGTAAAGCCAAGCGTATTCTGGGCATAGATTGACGCAAAAGCGATAACGGTCAAAATGGCATCATTGTAAAAAAAGAAGGCCAGAAGAAAGCGCGCAAGATCAGGATAGTTCATGATATGCTGCACCGTGTACTTCACCTCCCGTATCGAACGACCTATGGCCGCAACCGAGACCGGCTCCCGCTCCTCTCTTTTTTTATCCCGGAGCATCAGAAAAATCGGCGCGGCAAAGAGGGAGAAAAACAGTGCGACCACAAGAAAGCTCATCTGCACATGCAGGGCATTGGAGAGCACTATGCCCTGGCTTAAGAGGGGTTTGACCAGCAGCAGAATGGCAAGCGCACCAAGGTATCCCATGGCAAACCCGTAACCTGAAACCCGGCCGATACTCTTGTCGGAAGCAATCTCCTTCAAATAGGCATCATAAAACACAAGCCCGCCTTCAAAACCGATATTAGCCACTACAAAAAGCACAACCGCCATAACGACCATTCCGGGCCCTGAAAAGGCCAGAAGCGCTGTTGCCACAACCGAAAGAAGGGTAAAAAAAAAGAGGAAGCGTTTGCGTTGTCCGGAATAATCGGCTGCCGCGCCAAGCACGGGCGAGACCAGGGCAACAAGCAGCATCGAGAGACTGACGCTGAACCCCCACAAGGCATCGCCGGAAGGAGCACCTTGACAGATAACATTCTTGAAATAAAGGGGGAAAACAAAGGTCACCATCATCACACTGAACGAGGTGTTGGCAAAGTCAAAGAGCAGCCAGGAAAACACTCTTGATTTCCGCGTCACAGCGTGATGAGCTTTAAGATGTGGGGGCATCGCTTCACCCTCTTACATTGCCGCGGCGTGGCTGTAGAGCGATTCAAACAAACGCCGTCCATCCACAGAGCCGAGAAGCTGTTCGCTCGCCCGTTCAGGATGGGGCATCAATCCAAGCACATTACCCGCGCGGTTGATAATACCGGCAATGTTCTGCAGTGAACCGTTCGGATTGGCTTCATCACTCACCTGGCCAAGGGAGTCGGTGTATTTGAAAACAATCTGGTTGTGCTCCTCAAGGCTCTCTATCACTTCCGGAGGGGCAAAGTAATTGCCTTCACCATGGGCAATCGGTACAGAGAGCACCTCATCCTCCTTGTAGAGGCTGGTAAAGATGGTGGAACAGTTCACCGGTTTGATGTTGGTTCGGCAGCAGAGAAATTTTTTATCCCGGTTCCTCGATAGTGCACCTTCAAGCAGCCCGCTTTCAAGCAAAACCTGAAATCCGTTACAGATACCCAAAACAGGAAACCCCTTCCGGGCAAACTCTATAACCTCCTGCATAATGGGTGAAAAACGCGCAATGGAACCAGCCCGGAGATAGTCGCCATAGGAAAATCCACCGGGAAGAATGATCACCTTTGCGCCCTGAAGATCATGCTCATTATGCCAGAGCATGACCGGTTTCGTCCCCTGGAACGAACCTGCAGCGTGTTCTGTATCATGATCACAGTTTGAACCCGGAAAAACAACAACCCCTACCGTTACATCTGCCATAGTTAAAGTGATATGTTAATTGACTTTTTCCAGTTCAAAAGAGTAATTTTCCATGACCGGATTCGACAAGAGTTTCTGGCAAATCTCATTGCAGACACGCTCAGCCTGCAGCGGATCATGCTCATTAATGGTCACCTCGATATACTTGCCAATCCTTGCCGACTCCACGCTGCCGTAGCCGAGATTTTTCAGCGCATGCTCTACGGCCTTGCCCTGAACATCAAGAATGGACTGGCGCAGGGTAACCTTAATTTTAGCATTATAGGGCATTGTCACACATAAATGGTTGATGAACAAAAAATCAAGTTTGATACTGACGGTAAAACATGGTGGCCGATTTTACCATTCCGAGCAGAATATACAACAACATGGCAAGAAAAAAAGCTTTCGCATGAAAGACCAGAACACAGAACAAGGCCACAAGATAGAGGCTCATTTGAACCGGCTGTTTTCTGAATGCGTCAACGGTGGGCTTGGGGAGGGTATCATAATTGACCTTGCTGACCATCAAGAGGGCGAGGCCGGTTGAAAGCCAGGCGAGAATCGTATGCATGGAGTTGCCGGGCAAAACAGATTCAGCGTTCATCCAAAGCACAAATCCGGCAATCGTCAACGCCTGGGCAGGTGTCGGTAGGCCGGAAAAGGACTCTTTATGATAGCCGATCATGCTGATGTTGAAGCGCGCTAGGCGGAGGCCGCTGCCGATCATGAGCAAAGAACTGACAAAAATACCGGTAATGCCCGGCAGGGATTCCAGGCCAAATTTATAGACAAGATAGGCCGGAGCCGCGCCGAAAGAGACCAGATCGGAGAGGGAGTCAAGCTCAAAGCCAAAGTCGGAGATGCCGTTGGTCACCCTTGCCACAAAACCGTCAATCGTGTCAAAACAAGCCGCAAGAATAATAAACCAGCATGCGGCCACAAAACTCCCCTCCCCCGACATAACAATGGCAACATAACCGCAAACCATGTTCATGACGGTGAAGACCGAGGGCACGAATGAACGCGAGACGAAGGGAAAAAATTGCGAACGCCCCTCGGGAGTGTTTTTCAGAAACGGAGGATATCGTTTTTGATCCTTTTGTTTACCACTGTCATCCATAGATACATATCTCCATCATCAAGGGAAAAAATTGCCCCAGGCGAGAGTAACCTGAAAAGCTGAAGAGAACAGAACACGAAAAGCAAAAAAAGAACCTGATATGCTTTATTACAATCGGTTAATCAACTACCGCCATAAAAAAACGTTTCCATCCAAAATAAATCTGCCCTGATTAAACCGAGAGCGGGTTGCACCGCTGTCCATTCCACTCAGCTCTCAAGGTAGTGAAATTTACACTCTTTTTGGAATCCTGCATAACAGGAGAACACCTGTAACAAAATAGCGGGAGATATGCATTGGAAAACAGGGCGAGACGAACAAGGGTAGTGGGCGGGGAAACCCCGCCCCTACAGTATTAATAACTTTCGTCGGGAGAGGGGAAATTACCCGAACGGACATCCTCGACATACTGCTTGACCGCATGCTCTATAACGGTATTCAGGTCGGCATACTGGCGCACAAAACGGGGATGAAACTCCCGGTTGAGGCCCAAAATGTCATTGATGACCAGCACCTGACCGTCACACTCAACCCCGGCACCGATGCCGATGGTGGGAATGGAGAGTGAGCGGGTAACCGAAGCCGCAAGTGCAGAGGGGATTTTTTCCAGAACAATGGCAAAGGCTCCTGCTTTTTCAAGAATCACGGCATCTTCCATTAACTGCTCAGCCTCTATCTCTTCCTGTGCGCGGACTTTGTAGCTCCCGTACTTGTAGATGGACTGCGGCATCAGGCCAAGATGGCCCATGACCGGAATACCGACATCGGTAATGCGTTTGACCGTTTCAGCAATGACCCGGCCTCCTTCGAGCTTGACCGCATCACACTCATGCTCTTTCATGATTTTGCCGGCATTGCGCAGGGCCTCCTCGCCGGAAAGCTGATAGCTCATAAAGGGCATATCGGTCACTACCATCGCCCGGCTGCTCTCGGCCTGTACGCCCTTGACCACCGCCTTGGCATGATAGATCATCTCCTCAATCGTAATCGGCAGGGTCGTACTGTGACCGGCAAAGACATTGCTTGCCGAATCCCCGACCAGAATAACATCAACCCCGGCACGATCAAGAATCCTTGCCATGGTATAGTCGTAAGCGGTCAAGACCGATATTTTCTCACCACTCTGCTTCATGTCAAAAAGCCTTCGTGTTGTAACATGGGCAGCTTTCGGCTGAGCACTTTTATTCATGATGGTTGCTACTATGTTAATGGAATGGAAAGGTCATGGGTTTCAAAAAGAGCCGTCAATTCAGCGGGCTGCAGTTCAACCACCTCCAGATTGAGCACGGCTCCGACAGCGCTTTGCATCAGTTCCACCAGACGGCTGTAATCGGGAATGTAGCCCAGAATCTCTTCAAGAGAGATGGTTTTTTGCTCCATTGCATCACGGATCTCCTCAAAACCATCCCCTCCCGAGAGGGCAATCAAACGGGAGAGCTCCTTGTGGCGTCCTGAAAGCGGAAGCGAACCATGCTGCAGGAGCACATTGCGGGTTCGGCGCTGTGCCGAACCAACCAGTTTGCGACCCTGAACCTGCAGCTCATTGCGGGCAGAGGCGGTAAAACAACTGACCGTGCTCGCTGACGACGGGCCCGGAGAGCGGGAAAGGGTTGAGCGGCAGAATCCAGCATCAATGCCTAGTGGCTCAAGGGCAAGACGGATCACCTCGTGCACCATCCGGTAGAGTTCGGCATTCGGCTCCAAAGAGTCGGTAAAAAAGCTGTAGGTAAACTCATCGGCGTGAAAAACCGCCCGGCCTCCGGTAGGCCTTCGGACAACATCAATGCCTTCTCTGCGGCATTTCTCGGTGTCAATATCCGTCACCTCCTGATTGTAGCCCAAAGTAACGGCAAAGGGATGCCATGCATAAAAACGCCAGAGAGAACTCCCCTCGCCGTAGCGCTGCTGAAAACGGCCATCAAGAAATGAGGCCATCAACTGCCGGTCAAACGCCATATTCTCTTCACCGCTGTGGAGCTTGGTATCAACAACATAGACCTTTGAAAAAAGAGCACTCACAGCGCTATCCCTCCCGGCAACCAGAAGCGTAAAGGAGGGTTGGGGAAACCTCTTTGTGTGCAGCCGGGCTGAACTCCCTTCATATCGATCATGTGCTAAACCCCGTTTTCTTTTGACCTCTCTTCCCTGCAGGAGAGTGAAGAGCCGAAAGCTCTTGCCGCTCTTCATGCAAACCAATGCAAGAGGCCGACCACCATCCCGTTCAAATTTGAAACAAGATAGTTGAAAAGGATATTGCAACAAAAAAGAGAGCGCAAAAGCTGTTGAAACGCACCTTTGCACGCCGCGACAAGCAGCTTACCTTGCTTTTTTCAGGGGAGAGAAACGTTCAATGATTTTTGAAACCGCATGATCAATATCTTCCTGCATGGCCCGGTCGCTGCCAAACTCCCTGCTCACCCCTCGGGCAGCACCTCTCCAGGCAGGCTGATGACGAAGGGCGTCGGTCACGTCAATCACCAGCGTGCACTCCTCATAATATCTCGGATAGGACTCGGGGCCTCTGACGCCCCACCATGGATCACTGTGCATCCAGCGGCCCCGGTAAGGATGGCGGAAAGAGAAATAGGTGTCAAAATAGCCGTCGCTGATGAAAAGGGTTCGGGCATGAACATCCACCATAAAATCCACCGGTCCCTTGTTTTTGAACTCATACCCTCTGGCCGCAAGCTCACGGTCAACAGCCGTGCGTACCCTACTGTAAAAAAAAGGGTTGTGCACTTCATCATCCCCGATCTGCTGACCGGCACCGCCGGAAGACCAGCTATAGGTAAGGTAGTGGGATCGGTCAATAGAGGGATCATAATCCGAGAAAAGGGAGATATCGTAACAACCGGCAAGCAGCAAGAGCAGCAAAAGCTCCAAACCATGAACGACTCTCATTGAACGCATAATTACAAGCCCTCCATTCATTAACCACTTGGTAAAAAACTTGTTACGTAAACAACCCCACACCTTGTTTGTATTGATCTCCTAACACCATGCCGCTCCAGTTCGTTTCTTGTGAGCGTTTACTGGCGAGCAAGAGGAGCCTTTGAAACAAAGAAAATTCATTTTCGGATAATTTCATTGCGACTCTCCATCAAGACCGCTATTTTCCTGAAAAATACTAACCTCCAGCAACCACACTACGCGCCTCTATCAAATGGACATAATGGCCAGAAAAGAGATCCTTGCTTCATTCCGCCATATCGCGGTTGTCGGAATCTCCCCCAGAGCTGAACGACCAAGCAACAGTGTTTCGCGCTATATGGTGCAGCATGGCTACATCATCTATCCGGTCAATCCAGCCCATGATGAGATCATCGGCCTTCGTTGCTACCCCTCGCTCAGCTCAATGCCGCCTGAAATCAGCAAAAAAATTGAAATCGTCAATATTTTCCGCAAATCTTCAGATATTATGCCCATTGTTGATGAAGCCATTGGCATCCGAGCAAAGGTAATCTGGATGCAGCTTGGTATCAGTAATGCAGCAGCAGCGGAAAAAGCACGCAAGGCGGGGCTGCTTGTGGTTGAAAATTGCTGTATTGCCGTTGATCATCAGCATCTTTTTCAGTAAGAGAGGCTGTCACAATTTTAATTCCTCATAAACGCACTCATGGCAAAACTTACCGTCGCTCTCATTTTTGGAGGCAGGTCAACTGAACATGAAATATCAATCATATCGGCAAAATCAATAGCGGCAAATATTGATACGAAGCGCTACAAGGTTATTGCGCTCTACATCACCCCTGAAGGTCAGTGGCTCTCGGAAGGAGTAGCGCGTGAAATTCTGAACCTCGACCTCTCTCATCTCCTCAGAAGCACCTCACTTGAAACGGTGTCGGCAACCCTCCGCGAGATGAGAGAGATGGTCGATCAAAAACCCTTCGACTTCGATTTCAGAGGGGCGGGCATTGATCTGGCATTTCTGGCCCTGCACGGCCCCTATGGAGAGGATGGTCGCGTCCAGGGATTTCTCGATACCTGCGGCATTGCGTATACCGGCTGCGGGGTGCTGGCCTCAGCTTTGACCATGGACAAGGCACTCACCAAACTCTGCGCGGCCGATGCCGGCCTTCTGGTGGCACCCTCCATCACCCTCTTCAGCACCGATTACCTGCGCGACCCAGAAAGAGCCCACACCTTGATCGAAGAGAAGTTTACCTATCCGTTTTTTATCAAACCGGCTAATCTCGGTTCCTCCATCGGCATCTCCAAGGTACATGTAAAAACGGAGCTGGCCGTTGCCCTCAGAACGGCCTCGGCCCTCGACTCGAAAGTGCTGGTCGAAAAAGCAATAAGCGGGAGGGAGATTGAAGTTGCCGTGCTCGGTAATGAAGATGCGACAGCCTCCCTCTGCGGTGAAATAGAACCCGGCAGCGACTTCTACGACTATCAGGACAAATATGTTCACAATACCGCCAAACTCTTTATTCCTGCACGACTTCCCGCTTCGCTTCAGGAAAAGGTCCGAGCTGAGGCTCTCAAGGCATACAAGGCTCTTGGGTGCCGGGGTATGTCGAGGGTGGACTTTTTTGTTGATGAACAAACGGGCAGCATCGTACTCAACGAGGTCAACACCATTCCGGGCTTTACCGACATCAGCATGTATCCAAGGCTGATGGAGGCCAGCGGCATCTCATTTGCCGAACTGACCGAGCGGCTGATTGAGTTGGCCATGGAAAACAGGGAGCCCTGCAACACGTTTACCCGGCTCTCATGACCGCAGCATATTTTGAAGAGGAGCAGGAGAGTGATTCAGCCGTTATCGGTGAACCACACCTCTATTTTGCCGAGATCTCGCTTGATATTTCAAGAGGAAAATTCGAGTCGGGCATAGAGAAGCTCAAGCCCTTTGCCGAGCGTTTTTCGGACTCCTATCTCTTTCACCTGCTCTATGCCAGAGCGCTCAAAGGCCTTAATAATAACGCCCTGGCGGCTCACTATCTACAAACATGCTGCTCCCTGGCACCGGCCAACCAGATTGCCTGGCAGGAGCTCCGAGATCTGCAAACCGCACTACCCACGGAGAGAGAGGAGCCTGAAGCCAGGCTCATTGATCCCGTCATGGATGAACTGGAAATGCTCACGGCGGCGCTCATGAAGTTTGAACCGGCAAGAACCACGGAAAACGCCGATCCCACGCCAATCCTTGAACAAAAGCAACCATTCTCCGACGATGCCGCCATTGCCGTGCCTACGGAGAGCCTTGCCGTGCTTTTCACCTCACAGGGTGCTTATAAAAAAGCCATAAAAATTTATACCATTCTCATCCAGTTGAAACCGCACAACGCGGAACACTACAAGCATGAGATTGACCTGCTGCTTGAGAGGCTCTGAAATGTTGACCGGCAGGTCATGCACAAGAAAAGGAACTCTTTAGCATACCGGAAGCGTTAGAACTCGTATATTCATGCACAGCAAAACCAGTGTGTACAAAAAAAACTCTAACGGTTAGCGGATAGACATTTTGATTACCAGGTTCCTCTCCCCCCTCTTGATTGCCCTGCTGTTGGTCGCTCACCCCTCAACCGGCATGAGCGCGGAAGTGACAGAAAAAAAGCTCTCTCTGCAGAACTGCATAGAGATTGCTCTCGGTAACGCAACCTCATCAAAAAAAGCCGCATACAACCTGAAACTTCAGGGTGCCGATCTGCTCAGAAGCTACGGGCGCTTTCTGCCGCGACTCTCCCTCTCGGCCGGCTATACGCCCTATACGCTCAGCAACAGCTACAGTGTGAGCTATAACTATACCAATACCTTAAAAATCAAAACCGAGAGCCGTTCACTGAATCTGGGCCTCTCAACCTCACTGAACCTCTTCAACGGCTTCAGCGATTACGCCGCCCTGCAATCGGCGCTCAATAAAGAGCAGGCGGCCAGATACTCGGTCTCGCAAGCCATTCAAACCATTACCTTTGACGTCACCCAGGCCTATTACCAGGTACTTTTGAACCGCGAACTGCTTGAGATTGCCCGTGAAAACCTGCTTGCATCCCAGGATCAGCTCCGCCTCACGGACCGGCAGTTTCAGATCGGCCTGAAATCCATGACCGATCACTACCAGCAGGAGTCCGATACAGCTGAAAGCCGCTCAACCCTCATTAAAGCTGAAACCCGGATGCAGAAAAGTATGCTTGAGCTCTTGCGCCGCCTGCAAATCGATCCAAAAACCACCATCACGCTTGAGCCGGCACCGGATGAGCTGAAAACCCTGCCTGCCCAAAAGCCCGATATTGAGAGCTTGGTCACGCTTGCCCTTGAGAGGCGAAACGACCTGAAAAGCAAGGCACTTGAAAGCCGGGCCGCAAAGTGGCAGATAACCGAATCACGCGCAACCCGCTACCCGACCCTTGACCTCACGCTGAATGCCTCTACTGGGGGCACCGACTACCTTCGCCAAAGCATTAACGGTGGCACAACAATAGATTACCCCTATCCCCCGCTTTCAGAGCAGCTTGGAAATGCAATCGGATACTCGGTAGCACTCAACCTCAATTGGGCGATCTTTGATCGGTTTCAGACCAGGTACAATGTTGAAGCGGCTAAAATTAACCACCTCAACCAGCAACTCGATTATGAGGATCTGAAACAAAATATCGTCATTGATCTTCGTGAAGCGGCCAACGAGTATACCTCAGCTTTCATGCAGATCGAAACAGCCAATGTGAGCCTCAAAGCCGCACGTTCGGCATTTGATGGCATCAAAAGAAAATATGAGCTTGGAGCTGCCGGTTTTGTTGAACTCAGCACGGCACGGGCCGCGCTCTTCAATGCCCGCTCCAACCTCTCCCAGGCCACCTACAATCTCGCATTGCAGAAAAGTGTGATCGATTTCACGACAGGGAGCCTGCCAGTTCAAGAAGAAGCGAAATAATCCCAACCACCCCAATGAAGAAACCACAACCATTGCTGAAACCGAAAACTATAATCATAGCCCTTTCGGCCCTGCTGCTTGCCGGTGGAGCGGTTTTTATGCTGCTGAGACTCCGCGAAAAACCGGTGGAGGTAACAACTGAAAAAGCTTTCAGGAAAGAGGTGGTGCATATTGTAACCGCAACCGGAAAAATCCAGCCGGAACTGGTGGTTGCTCTTTCACCCGATGTATCAGGCGAAATTATCGAGCTTCCCGTAACCGACGGCCAGAGTGTGAAAAAAGGCGATCTGCTCTTTAAAATTCAACCCGATATCTACATCAATCAGGTGCAGCAGAGTCTTGCCCAGCTCAATGCAGCAAAATCGCAGAGCCTCGAAGCGCGTTCGAGGAAGCTCAAGGCCGAGGATGATTTCCGGAAAGCTTCACTGCTCTTCCAGGAGAAGCTGATCTCCGAAACGGACTATATCGCCTCAAAAACCACAGCCCAGGCCGCAGAGGCAACCTATGCTGCCACGGTGCACACCATAGAACAGAACAAGAGCCTGCTTGAACAGAACCAGGACCGGATGAATAAAACCGTGATCCGGGCCCCGATCAACGGTTCGGTAATTGTGCTCAACAACAAGCTCGGCGAACGGGTTGTCGGCACCTCGCAGTTTCCCGGCACTGAAGTTTTGCGCCTTGCCAATCTGGACAGTATGCAGGTTGTCGTTGAAGTCAATGAAAACGACATTGTCAATGTCAAAACCGGCAACCCCGTCTCCATCACGGTTGATGCCTATGGCGCACGCATCTTCCACGGGATCGTGCATGAAATTTCAAATTCAGCCATCTCCAAGGCCGCCGGAACCCAGGAAGAGGTCACCAATTTTTCGGTCAAGATCCGCATCTTCAACCAGGAGCGGCTACTGAAACCCGGCATGAGTGCAACGGCCGATATTGAGTCGGAACGGGTAAAAAATGCGCTTGTTGTGCCCATTCAAAGCGTTACCCTCCGTGGCGCGTCCGGAGCCGCAGAGAGCCCGAAACCCGAAAAATCCACCATAACGGTCACCAGCAAAAGCAAGGAGCCCGAAAGCCGGCAGGGTGTTTTTGTGGTCAACCAAGGCCGCGCCTCCTTCCGTCCGGTTAAAACCGGTACGACCGACAACACCCATATTATGGTCACCGAAGGAGTTCGTGAGGGAGAAGAGGTTGTTTCCGGAAGTTACACCGCCATTACCAGCCAGCTCAAGGAAGGCAGCATGGTTAAACCACAGCAAAAATAGTTGCCGAATGGAGAATGAAGCTGTCATCACCATGAAATCGCTCTGCAAATTCTATGAGATGGGCGATCAGGTTGTCCATGCGCTCGACGCGATCAACCTTGATTTTGAGCGCAACGACTATGCGGCAATCATGGGCCCGTCCGGAAGCGGCAAGTCCACCCTCATGAATATTATCGGCTGCCTTGATACGCCAACTTCTGGCAGCTATGAGCTTAACCATCAGAGTGTGGCCGAGATGGACGACGATGAACTGGCCCGTATCAGAAACAAGGAGATCGGTTTTGTGTTTCAAACCTTCAACCTGCTCCCCCGCCTGAACTGCCTGCGCAATGTCGAGTTGCCGCTGATCTACGCCGGTGTTCCGCCTGAAGAGCGGTTGCAGCGTGCCGAGGAGGCTCTCATCAAGGTCGGTCTCAAAGAGCGGATGACGCATAAACCGGCCGAACTCTCCGGAGGGCAGATTCAGCGGGTAGCCATTGCAAGGGCACTCATCAACAAGCCCTCCATTATTTTGGCCGATGAGCCGACCGGAAACCTCGACACGGCCACCAGCCACGACATTATGGATATCTTCGGGGCGCTCTCCAATGCCGGCAACACCATCATCCTCATCACCCATGAAGAGGATATCGCCCGCTACACCCGCCGGATCATCCGGCTTCGGGACGGAAAAATCGAAAGCGACAACCGGCAATGAAACCGGCCTACCAACAGTTTCGCTATGAAAGCCTGGAGAGTTTGAAAATGGCCCTCTTCCAGATCAGGGCAAATAAAATACGCTCCTTTCTGACCGCTCTCGGTGTCATTATCGGCATTGTGGCCATTACCATGATGGGCACGGCGATCAACGGTATCGACCTCGGCTTTGAAAAAAGCCTTGCCATGCTTGGCTACGACGTGATCTACGTCCAGAAATCCTCATGGAGTACCATGGGGCAATGGTGGCTCTACCGGAACCGCCCGGACCTTAAAACCGAGTATGCCGAGCGTCTCAACCGGATCATTGCCAGCACGCCCAACTCGCAGCTTTTGATCGCGGTGCCGCAGATATCAACCTACCAGGCATCGGCCAAATACCGGGAGCGCCTCATTGAACAGGCCTTCGCGCTCGGCACCAACCATGAGTACCTGCAAACCGCCTCCGGCAATCTCTCCGCCGGCCGCTTCTTTACGCCTACCGAGTCCGCCGCGAGCGAGATGGTCGCGGTCATCGGCGACGATATCGCTTCAGGCCTCTTTCCTAGTGAGCCCGCTCTCGGCCAATCCATCCAGCTCAAAAACAGCAAACTCCGCATTATCGGGATTTTCAAAAAACAGGGGAAGTTTCTCGGACTCTTCAGTTTTGACAATCAGATCATCATGCCGCTCGGAGCCTTTGAAAAAGTCTACGGCAAAAAGATGTTCATCACGATGAGGGTTAAAATCAGGGATCAAGCGCGAGTTATGGAGGCCAAAGAGGAGTTGCTTGGGATGATGCGGAGAATCCGGAGAATTCCGCCTGGCAAAGAGGAGGACTTCTCCATCAATGAACAGCAAGCCTTTAAAAGCCAGCTTGACCCCATAAAAAACGGAATTGCCGTTGCCGGTATCTTTATTACCGGCATGTCGCTCTTTGTCGGTGCCATCGGCATCATGAATATCACCTTTGTCAGCGTCAAAGAGCGCACCCGGGAGATCGGCCTCCGCAAGGCGCTCGGGGCCCGGCGGCGCACCATCCTCTTGCAGTTTCTCATTGAATCCATCATGATCTGCCTTATCGGCGGCGTGGTCGGCCTTGCTACCGCCCTCACCATCACCTTTGCCATTGGGCAAATTATGCCTGACTTTCCGATACAGTTCTCCCTGAACCTGATCATGGCAAGTCTTGTTGTTTCCGTGCTCACCGGTATTATCTCGGGACTTGCTCCGGCCGTTACAGCCTCAAAGCTCGACCCGGCAGACTCGTTGCGTTATGAATAGGAGTACCTATGCTGCTGCGTGAAACCATCATCCAGGCGATCTCCTCGCTCGCCGTCAACAAGCTCCGTTCATGGCTCACCATCATGGGGGTTGCGGTTGGCGTTTTTTCCATCATTGCCGTTATGACGGCCCTTGATGCGGTTGACAAAAGCGTCGAGTCGGGCCTGACCAGTCTTGGAGCCAACACCTTCCAGATACAGAAAAATCCGGCGACCGTGTTCGGAAGCGGACACAGCCGCAATCTGCTGGCCAACCGAAAGGATATCACCTATCAGCAGGCGCTGCTCTTCAAAAAAAACATGCAATCTCAAGCCCGCACCATCGGCTTTATCATTATCAGCCCGGCCAATCAGGCCAAATATGCCAACCTCTCCACCAATCCCGATGTAACCCTGACTGGTGGTGATGAAAATTTCTCCCTCGCAAATGGTTTCACGGTGGCAAGGGGGCGCAATATCGCCGAGAATGATATTCGCTACGCGAGAAACACGGCCGTACTGGGAAGCGAGGTGGCCGAAAAACTCTTTCCTTCAGGCGAAAACCCCCAGAACCGCTTCATCAAGGTCAATGGTGAGGTCTATAACGTTGTCGGGGTTTTCGAGAAAAAAGGGGCTGCATTCGGCCAGAGCCAGGATAACTTTGTGCTCATTCCCATTACCCGGTATCTCGACCATATCAATGAAAAAAGCAGCTTGAGCATCACCATTGAAGCGCTTTCGCGAAAACAGTATCAACTTGCCATTGATCAGGCAATCGGGGCGATGAGGCTTGCCAGAGGATTGAGTATCAAGGAGAAAAACGATTTCGAGATCCGCACCAACGAGTCACTCATCGACTCCTTCCGCGATATCAAGATCGCCATCGGTACCGGGGCCTTCATCATCAGCTTTATGGCCCTTTTGACGGCAGGCGTCGGGATCATGAACATCATGCTGGTCAGCGTCACGGAACGCACAAGGGAGATCGGCATCAGAAAATCAATCGGAGCTCCCCGCCGAACCATCCTGCAGCAGTTTCTCCTCGAATCATTTTTTCTCTCCCTGGTCGGCGGAGTGATCGGTATTCTGGCCGGCACCACCGCCGGCAATGTGGTAGCGTGGAAATTCAATCTGCCACCGATATTTCCCTGGATATGGATAACCGTCTCTATGGTGGTCTGCTCAGGCATCGGTATGGCATTCGGACTCTTCCCGGCATGGAAAGCAGCAAATCTTGATCCGGTTGAGGCTCTCCGACCAAAATAGCAGGAGTCAGCCGTGCTTTTCGAGAGCGAGAGCGGCTCAGCCCATGCCGGGAATCGAATAGAGTTTTGAAGCAAACTGTGTAACCTGCTGCATAAGAGCCGGTTCACGGGCCGCAAACAACTGGAGTTGCTTCTGCAACAGCGAAGCGGCGCAATAGGTTGATTCCACACGCTTCCATACAGGCAACACCTCATTTTCAATCCAGTTCCAGCGATGGCGGCCGTCAGTGATACTGCGCAATCCAGAGAGCGTTTCAAAATATCCGGAAAAGGTTGAAAATGAGGCTTTCGCATTCGAGTCATTTAGCATGGCTCCGGAAAAATCAAGCTCGCTGCCAAACGAAACAAGAATGCGGCCCTGCGGAGTGATCGCATCAAAAATCGGTTGTAACGTCTTGATCTGCTCATGGCGGAGCAGGAGTATATTGCCTTCCCAGATTTTCTCCCGCGCCTCCTCTTCACGACTACCTTGCGCAAGTATTTTTGCTCCTTCGTCAATCAGCCGGAACCCTTGCAGCATATACTCATCTTCCGGCTCGCTGCAATTTTTTTCAATCTCCTCCAAACCGGACTCCTGGTAGAGAGCATGAGCCCAGCCGATATCGAAAAAAATTGCATTATTGCCACGACGAATTTCATCAAGATCCGCCATAAAGAGTTGTCGGGCGGCCAGCGAGTGCAGAAACGAAGGCACGGAAACAATGGCGTTCAGTGCCGCACGGAAAAGCCATCCGGGATCGAGCGAAAACCCCTTTTCCGGTTGTGCAATACGCGAGGGAGCATGTAACAGCTCAGAGAACGCAAGCGCAAGACCAACCTGGCGTGAAGCAAAAGCCGCCATTCCTGCCCACTTGAACAGCTCCGGCTTCTGCAGATACCAATCGGCATATTTAGCCGTAATGGCTAAATTCCGCTCAACAATCATCGGTTTCGGCGGCAACTCGATTTCAAGCCGCTCAATCCACTCTTTTTTTGAAAGGCTCATGGTATTGGGAAATAGCAGTAAAAGAAATTGTATAAAAAGTAATAAACCAGTATTTCATACTAAAAATTTTCGTTCTGTAGCAATTTAACCAATAACTACTCTCCTCTTCATTACAATCATGAGCTGTTTTCACAACCAGTTCTTGCCTGTAAAACATCAAGGATGTTACCAGAAGAGGCAATTCTGAAAGCTCTTTTTTCCAGAAAAAATTTGTTATTTAAAATTTATTTCAATAACATGATTACAAGCTGAGAATGAGTATTCGAACAAATGAATGTTACTACAACTTCTGGTTCGGAAAGTTTATTTTATATTAAAAACACCAGCTTATTAAATTCTACCTATGTTACCCCGATAGATGATCAAAGAGTTGATCACTTTCAGATACATTGCATTGATTGCTACGCATTTTGATACATATTGCTTCTCGTTAAGACTTTCGGTTACATTCCTGTCATTTTCCATATTGTTTTATAGAAATCTTCCTGATTTCGGGAATATAGATGGTACGGCTACGGCTTTTCTTGCATGATGGCCTCAAGGTATATGCAAGATGGTTCATTTGCATTGTCCATTGAGAGCATAAAATCGGTATATGTAATCTGAACACGGTTGTGAAGATATACATCCCGAGCACAACCGTATGCTCTATCGTATAGTTTTTTTTACTGGTAAAATCGCATTTCAACGGTTCAAATAAAATAAACGGAGTCATTATGACAAAAAAAGCCGGGCCGGGATCGGTCATTCGAAAGAAAAAAGGCTACAAATTTACGTTGCTGCTTTGTAGCATGGTAGCATCAGTTGTTTTGGGAAGCAAAGAGAGTCTTGCTGTACCGGCATTCGCCCGGAAATACCATACAGCTTGCTCAACCTGCCATCTTGCTTTCCCGGTGAGAAACGGTTTTGGTGAGGCCTTCCGCAATAACGGCTATCGCTTCCCTGGCGATACCGATGAAGAGATGATCAAGGAAGCTCCGATACAGCTTGGTCAAGAAGCCTATAAAAATGTTTTCCCTGACGCCATCTGGCCATCGGACATTCCAAATATGCCTTCCTTTGGTTTACTTGGTACCACGAAAGTTTCAACGCTTCGGAAGACATCAACGATTGATCCTACCAAAAAAATTTACAAGGACACCAATTTCGATTCCGAACTCGCTATCTATTTTGCCGGTACGCTTGATAACCATATCAGCTACTTCGGTGATTTTGCCGTCAACAACACAACAGCTTCAGCGCAATTGGGACGCCTGCTCATGCTCTGGAATGTTAAACCTGGCGTCAACGTTGCTCTCGGTGATGTCGGATTTCCCGAACTCTTCACCCTCGTCACAACGCAGTCCAACTATGGAGGTGCAAACGGTTACTCCACCGCACTGCCGAATCCTGACAAAGGCATTGAGCTGAGAATTGCCGGTGATACCGGAGCCACTGGCGGCTATTCACTGACGGCTGGTGTCGGAAGAAATACCCGTTCCTTTGCACCAAACGATCCTGCAATCTATCCTGCTGATTCAAGAAGTCTCACGGATTCAAGATTTGTGAGAGGAACCTTCAAGATCGGCGGCAACGGTTTGGTCAGCGGAGGCGGCGGTTCCCTTGGTAACAATGCCATCGGGCTTGACAACGCCGTTGTCTTTGGTGTTAATTTCTTTAACTCCGGCCAGGGTTCATCGACGCTCAATTCAGACGTCGTTCCTGTTCAGGCTACTGATGGAATCGCAAATGGCATTAGCAAGCATGCTTATGCTGGTGATATAACAGTTAACTACGGTCACTTCCGCGCAATTGGCCAGTATGCCCAGTTCACTGAAGTGCTCAACGAGAATCTGGTAACCGAACTGGATGCCACCGGCACTCCTACCGGCAACATCCTTTTACCGGGAACGGTTAACTATGGCAAAAGAACCGCCCTCTCTCTTGAAGGTGATTACTGGCTCTATCCATGGCTCTTTGGTGTGATGCGTTACGAGCACCTGCAGGATAACCTCAACGGCAAAATCAACAAGGTCATTCCTGGTGTAGGGGCTCTTATCCGCGCAAACGCCAAACTTGGCATTGAATATGTTGCCGTACAGGAAAACACTCTTGCAACGCTGAACACCCAAGCTGGAAATAGCATCAACGTCTATGCCCAGTTAGGCTTCTAAGCTTTGCTTCTTTAAGGTTACTCAGGTTGTGTGTTGGTTTGTTGTGTGTGTTGGAGAGGCGTACGTTTTAATCGTACGCCTCTTTTTTTTTGCCCTTCCGCATGAGAGTGAATGTTTATCAGCAAGAACGAAAAAAAAACTTTTTTATACCGACCATTCATCAACAGGAAGGGAAACAAAAAACAGGTTTTGTATTTTTAAAGCAAAAACAAGGAACTTAACCTGACCATTGTGGATTATTTAGAACTAAGAGAAAATTAATCAATCACGCAAATTCTCCCCGAAAAGCAGGCATCGACATAAAAACATCGCCGTAATTTTCATGTTCATCAATCATCATCTACAGCTATGACACATCTGCACAAACTGACCAAACCTGTGGCATTTCTGCTTATTCTTGCTATGACCGCAATGAGCTGGGGATGCCAGTCAACAAACAATACCGGACGAGGCGCAGGGATCGGCGCAGCGGCTGGCGGTATACTCGGTGGCATCATCGGCAGCAACTCGGGAAGTTGGGCCAAAGGAGCATTTATTGGTGCGGTGATCGGCGGAGCAGCCGGTGCACTGATCGGAAATTACATGGATAAACAGGCGGCTGAAATTGATCATGAGGTAAAGGGAGCAAAAGTTGAACGGGTGGGCGAAGGGATCCGCGTTGTGTTTGACTCCGGCATTCTCTACTCGACCGGTTCATCAACCATAACCTCGACCAGCCGATATAACATTGAAAAACTTGCCCGCATTCTCAACAAGTACGGCGACACCAATGTGGTGATCGAAGGTCATACGGACTCAGTAGGCAGTGAAACAGCAAACCAGTACCTCTCCGAAGAGCGCGCCCAATCCGTGGCAAACCTCCTCAAGGCGTACGGGGTTGCACAGAGCCGCCTCTCCCCGGTCGGGTATGGAAAAACAAGGCCGGTTTCAACCAACGAAACTGAAGCCGGGCGCAGGCTCAACCGCCGGGTTGAAGTCCTGATCTATGCCAACGAGACGCTCAAACACCGGGCCGATTCCGGCGAGCTGAGAATGTGAGGCGCTCCAAGCCAGAGCAACATTCCTCTAACCCATTGAAAGCCTGAACCGAACCTGTTCAGGCTTTTTTATTAATGACCGGAGAAAAAATAAAAAAAGCTTACATTTCCAAGCCTCATGTGCAGCGTTGCAGATGAGTGTGCATATTCCGGCAGCATACCCTATGGAAAACAAAACGTGCGTACCATGACCTATTTCAAAAATCCCGAAGAGGTTCTCTTTCAATGGGTTTCACGAGTCTGCAGCAATAACGCGGATGAAATTGCCGCTCTCTATCATGAAACTGCTGTGCTGATTCCCACCTTTTCACCCCATACCGTCAGAACTCCGGAGGGCGTCAAAGGCTACTTCAGCCAGCTTGCAACAAGAGATGGACTCGGTGTGCGGCTGCACAGCAAGGCGCTCAGAAAACAGTCACAGAGTGATACCCTCCATACCCTGAGCGGCATCTACTCCTTTGAATTCGAGGTTGATCAGGTACTCTTGTCCTTCCCTTCACGATTTTCGTTTGTGATCGACCTCAACCTGCCGCAACCGATCCTGCACCACCACTCCTCACAGGTACCAAGAAATCTTTCGTAACGGTAGAATTATGAGGACTCCCCGGAACAATGCTTCTCTTTGAAGAGCGCGGCATTGTTCCGGAAAATCGTTATTATCACACGATAACTACTTCTCAACAGAGATTGATCTGGCTCAAACAGGAGTTCCAGAAATGTACAGAAGCATTGCTGATTACGGCCTTATCGGGGATCTTCACTCGGCCGCACTCGTTTCAAAAGAGGGCTCCATTGATTACTGCTCCATGCCCTGGCTCGACTCCCCGACCATCTTTGCCGCGCTGCTTGATGATGAAAAAGGAGGATTTTTCAGCCTCCACCCATCCGAACCCTTCACCGCCGAGCAAGAGTATACGCCGAACACCAATATCCTCACCTGCCGGTTTCATACCGAGGGTGGCGATGGACTGATGCACGACTTCATGACGGTCGAAAACTCGGGTATCGTCAAAAAAACAACGCACCGCATCCATCGCTGTCTGAAGGTTACCCGTGGCCATATGCGATTGACACTCACCCTGATGCCCCGACCGGATTATGCAAGGGTGATTCCCGAGATTACAGAAGAAGGTAACAACCTCTTTAGCGTCCGGTACGGCGAGGAGTGTCTCTCACTCGCCATTGCATGTCGCACGATCTCCCGACTCAGCAATGCCAACGGGATACTCATGCTTGAATTGCAGCTTGAAGCCACAGAGGAGGCGCACATTGACCTCCTCTACGGCATACAAACACCACAAGAAAAACTCTCCTGCCCCTTTGAAGAGAACCGGCTCTTCTGGCAGGAGTGGCTGCAACGCTGTCAAGGGGAGCAATGCTCTTACTTTGGAGAGTTCAGCCCAATGATCAACCGCTCGCTGCTGCTCCTCAAACTGCTCACCTTTCAGCCAACCGGAGCCATTGCTGCGGCCGCAACCACCTCGCTGCCGGAAACCATTGGCGGTGAAAGGAACTGGGATTACCGCTTCAGTTGGCTGCGGGACTCCTCATTTACCTTGAAAGCGCTCTTTGCGCTCGGTCACGTCGCTGAAGCTGAAGCGTTTCTCCGCTGGGCTCATGCAACCTACCGCAAATACGGAAGCCGCAATTTGCAGATCATGTATACCCTGCATGGAAACGACAAGCTCCAGGAGAGCGAACTTGAGCATCTGAAAGGGTACCGCAACTCTCGACCGGTCAGAATCGGCAATGAGGCGCACTGCCAGAACCAGTGGGATGTCTATGGAGAGGTTATGGATTCGGCCCTCCGGTTGTCGGATTATGCGGGAAAAATTGATGAGGAGCTCTGGCCCTTTTTCAAGGGGATTTGCACGCTCGCCATAGAGAAGTGGCAAAAACCCGATGACGGCATCTGGGAGGTACGCAACGGGCCACACCACTTCGTCTACTCAAAAGTGATGTGCTGGGTTGCCCTTGACCGCGGCATCACCATTGCTCGCCGTTTCGGCTTTGATGCTCCGCTTGAGCATTGGCTCAGAGAGCGTGAGAGGATCCGTGAAGAGATCCTGACCAAAGGATTCGACAAGGAGAAAAACAGTTTTGTCCAGAAATATGGCTCTTCAGAGCTGGATGCAAGCCTCCTTTTGATCCCCATTGTGGGCTTTCTTCCGGCCACAGATCCACGGGTCGAGGGGACAATCGAGGCTTGCCAGAAAGAGCTGATGCATAAAGGGTTTCTCTTGCGCTACAAAACCGAGGATGGCCTCCAGGGCGAAGAGGGCGGGTTTGTGCTCTGCAACTTCTGGCTTGTAGAGTGTTTGGCGCTTTCCGCCAAGAGTGACGAAGCCCTCACCATGCTCCATGACACGATAAGGGCATCCAACCACCTCGGGCTCTTTTCCGAAGAGTTTCAGAGCTCAAACGGGGAGATGCTGGGCAATTTCCCCCAGGCATTCAGTCATATTGGCTACATCAATGCGGTTACAGCAATTCTTGCGGCAAACCGCCGCCTCCTGACCACGAGCGAGGAACCCTCCTTTACCGATCGGTTGCGGCGACTTATCCCCTTTCAGGTGACCCTGAACAACACTGCCGCGCCCCAAAAAGAGGCAACCAGGACGCTCAGCGCCGATTTAAAAAAAACGCTTGGCCGGCTGCAGGGAGCATTTTTCAATGCCGAACGGGGCACGGTGAACTACGAGGCCATGAAAAAATCCGAAGGGTTCAGCCACTACCTGCAACTCGCCGGATCACTGAAAAGCTTCGATCTGGAAACGCTGAAAAGCGATGCAGAAAAAAAAGCCTTCTGGATCAATATCTATAACATTCTCATCATTCACGGCGTCATTGAATTCCAGATTCGCGGCTCGGTGCTCGACATCACCAATTTTTTCGGCCGGATCAGCTACGATATCGGGGGAAACTCGTTTACGCCCGACGACATCGAGCACGGCATTCTCCGCCAAAACAGGCCGCATCCGCTCTTTCCCTTCAGCCCTTTTTCACTCTTTGATGCGCGCCGGAATTTCATGGTGAGCAAGCTGGATTTCAGGATCCATTTCGCACTGGTCTGCGCCGCCTCATCCTGCCCTCCCATAGAGTTCTACGATGCCGCCCTTATTGAAGGTCAGCTTGAGACCGCCGGAAAAAGTTTTATCAATCGGGGAGGAATTGAAATAGAAGAGCAATCCGGTACGCTCTGGATGTCGGCCATCTTCGGTTGGTACAGTGGCGATTTCGGCAACAGCAAGGAGGAAACCCTCCAGTTGCTGCTGCCGTATCTGGATGAAGAGAAGAGGCAATGGATCGAAGAGCACCTTACGGCACTCCATATCCGCTACCTCCCCTATAACTGGAACCTGAACTCCTCGCTGCAATAAGCCGGGATAGTTACCGGTTTACTCTGCGTGACGCTCTTTAAGCGTAGCCTCAAGCAGGTCAAGCTTTGCCTTCATGGCACCAAGATTGCGCAGCATCGCCTCATGCTTCAACTGATCGCGCATCGGCTGGGCCGGGTACCCACGCAGGGCAATACCCGGCTGGAGAAAGGATTTGGAGATGCCGGCCTGGGCGGCAACCTGTATCCGGTCGGCAAGTTCCAAATGGCCCGCAAACCCTGCCTGACCGCCGACCATGCACTGGCGGCCAATCGTCACACTTCCTGAAATACCGGCCTGGGCGGCAATAACCGTATCTTCACCTATCCTGCAGTTGTGGGCAACCTGGACAAGGTTATCGATCTTGGCTCCACGGCCAATCACCGTGCTGCCCATGGTGGCCCGGTCAATGGTGGCATTGGCCCCGATTTCAACATCGTCACCAATTTCAACAATACCCATCTGGGGAATCTTGACATAGGAACCATCGCGCTGCGGGGCAAAACCGAAACCATCCGCCCCGATAACGCTTCCCGAATGAATAACCACCCGGTTACCAAGGCGGCTTCCATCATAAAGGGTTACACGCGCAAAAAGCGTGACATCCTCCCCCAGAGTGACGTCATCCAAGAGCACGGTATGAGGGCCGATAACCGAGTTGCGGCCTATCGAACATCGATCTCCAATCACCACAAACTCACCGATCGAAACCCCTTCACCAATCGAGACCCCTTCACCGATCACAGCAGAGGCAGCGATCCCTTTTTTAGCGATCGTGCGAGGCTTTGCAAATTTCTGAAGCAGAAAAACAAAGGCACTATAGGGATCACCAACTTTCAGAAAGGAGGTGGTTTGGAGGAACTCATCAACACAAACCGATCGGTGAACAATCACAAGTGAGGCCTGGGTGGTGGCAAGAAAGCGGATATATTTCTCGTTTGCGATAAAGCTCACCTCTCCCTGCTGTGCAGCCTCAATTTTTGCCGGAGCGGTAATTGGCCTGTCGGCGTCACCCACCAGTTCCACCGCATCAAAAAATCGCCCCAGATACTCCCTGATCTCCTGAATAGTCATAGTTTTTTCGATAAATAGCCCTGCTTGAGAAAGCAGCAAAAAATTAATTAATTTTTCAGCCTTTTTAATTATATTTGAAATCAGATAATTGTATCATCTCCGGGAAAACAAGAGAATATCCGGAGCCTTGAAAAGCTGCCATAATATAACCCCTTTCATCCGAATATGCAGGACACGATGGCAAAACCCATTAAAATTTTCGCGGGACGCAGTAACCCGGCTCTCGCAGAAAAAATTGCTGAGTACCTCGACATGTCCCTTTGCAATGCAAAGGTTGAAAATTTTTCCGACGGGGAGATTTCGGTAAACTATTTTGAATCCATCCGTGGTTCGGACATGTTCATTATCCAGTCTACCAATCCTCCGGCCGATAACCTTATGGAGCTGCTGATCATGATTGATGCAGCAAGACGCTCTTCTGCTGCAAGGATCACGGCCGTTATCCCCTATTACGGCTATGCCCGTCAGGACAGAAAGGATCGCCCCCGCGTTGCCATCACGGCAAAGCTCGTCGCCAATCTGCTCACTGAAGCCGGAGCCCACAGGATTCTGACCATGGATCTGCATGCGCCCCAGATTCAGGGCTTTTTTGATATCCCGTTCGATCACCTCTACTCCAGCGTGATTCTGATCGACCATATCCGTCATAAAGAGTTTCGCGATAACCTTGTGGTTGCCTCTCCCGATGTTGGCGGAGTCAAGCTTGCAAGGAAATTTGCCGAAGAGCTCGGCACCGACCTGGTGATTGTCGACAAACGCCGTCCAGCCGCCAACGTGGCCGAAGTCATGAACATTATCGGTGATGTCAGGGGCAAAAACGTGCTTCTCGTTGACGACATGATCGATACCGCCGGCACCATTGTCAATGCAGCCAAAGCTATCCGTGAAGCCGGTGGCCTGAAAATCTATGCCGCCACAACCCACCCGATCCTTTCCGGACCGGCCATCGAAAGAATCGACGCATCGGTGCTTGAAAAGGTCATTGTAACCGATTCCGTTGTGACTAATCACGCATATTCACCGAAAATTGAGACTGTAACGGTCAGCAACCTCTTCGGTGAGGCGATCAAGCGTATTTATGAAGATGATTCCGTTAGCTGCCTCTTCGACAGCAAGAATATCATTGAAAAACTTACGAACCTTCACTAAAACACAAGAGAATAAAAGAGATAAAGGAATAGCATGGAAACAATTGTATTAGGTGTGGAACCGCGCGTTATTAAAAAGAAAGATGCGGACAAACTGCGCAAACAGGGTATCGTCCCAGCAGTTATCTATCATAAAGGTGAAGAGACTCTAGCTGTCAGCGTCAATGAAATTGCACTGAAAAAGCTGGTACACTCCGCCGAATCACATATTATCGATCTTCAGTTCCCGGACGGCAAAATCAAGCGCTCCTTCATCAAGGAGGTACAGTTCCACCCGGTAACCGACCGCATCATTCATACCGACTTTCAGCTTTTCTCGGCTGAAGAGATCATTGAGCTTGAAGTTCCCGTTGCGGTTTCAGGCGACAGTGCCGGTGTTGAAAAAGGCGGCAAGCTGCTCATTATCCGTCATGCCCTTACCATCAAGGGTAAACCGGAAGATATGCCGGATCACCTCGTTATTGATGTAACAAAACTTGAAATCGGTCACTCCATCCATGTCAAGGAGATCCCGATGGAGAGCTACTCTGGTTTGCAGATCATGGATGAGCCGGACGCTCCTGTTGTTACCGTCCTTGCATCGAAAAAAGAAGCGGAAACCGCCACCGTCGAAGCGACCGCATAAGCCGGATGCTGAACCGGTCCACCAAGCTCTTGTTGGCCAACCCCGGTTGTCTGTATTTTTTAAAGCTGCTTTTCTTTCCAGAGGAAAAGCAGCTTTTTTTATACCGGTAACGCTTGCTTTTCTGCCAGCACTATTGTTTTATTCCAGTTAACTGAAAACAACATTCACAGCTACCTGCACAAGCTTGAAAAAAGAGAGCGGTACACCTTCATCCCTGCTGAACCTTATCCCCGGCGTGGGTCTGATCCGATTACAGAAAAAAGGGCAAGGACTCTTTATTCTCCTCTCCTTCGCCACATTCCTCTCTATTCTGTTCTTCCAGGCTGGTCTGGTGATGATCAGCTTCCGCTCAATGGTGACGGCCACGGCCCTTTTGTTCTCGGCCCCGGCAGCGCTCCGCGAGATCTTTACTTCGGAAATTGTTGAGTTCTGGGTTGGAGCGATCTACCTTGTGGGAGTGCCGCTCCTGCTTGCGCTCATTGCCCGCCACTCCTACATCAAAAAGAGAAGAGAGGAGAAAAAGCCGGCAGAGGAAGAGCTGAGCCTTGGCAAAATAAGCTTCAGGGCTTTCCTGCGCCACACCATCGCCCTCTACGCTTCAGCCGTGATCTTTGTGCTCTACTCGGTGGCCTTTCTCGCCCCCTTTATTGCCCCCTTCAGCCCCTATGACCAGCAGGACTTTCTGGTTACCGCCTATCAGCCTCCCCTGGCCCGGCTTGACGCCCTGGTGCTCAAACAAACAAAGAACCTGACAATCCCGCTCCAACAAGGGAACAGCACAACCGTCCAGTTGGCCAACAGCCTGATCAGCGACTTCCAGCAACTGAAAACCCGCAACAAACCCCACGCCCTCCGTTTTGTCAATGAGTACCGCATTGAGGGGAGCACGGTCATCTACCGTCAGGGGATGCGAACCAAAACCATGCCGCTTGCCGAAGTGGCTGATCCCGCGCAGGTGGCGGTGACACGCACCTTTACGCTCGGTACCGACCAGTATGGACGCGACATCCTCAGTCGGGTGATCTACGGCTCAAAGATATCGCTCTCCATCGGCTTTCTGGTTGTGCTGATCTCCGTCACCCTCGGCACCCTTGTCGGCGTTACCTCGGGCTATTTCGGCGGCTGGATTGATGCGCTGATGATGCGCATCGTTGACGTGCTGATCGCCTTCCCGGCACTCTTCCTCATTCTCATCATCATTGCCACCTTCGGTAACTCCATCTACTTCATCGTCATCACCCTCTCCTTCACCGGCTGGATGGGTGTGGCCAGAATTGTAAGAAGCCAGGTGCTTTCGCTCAAGGAGCAGGAGTTTATCCTTGCAGCAAAGTCCCTCGGGCTTTCCAACATGCGAATCATTTTGCGCCACCTGGCACCCAATACCCTTACCCCGGTCATTATTGCAGCAACACTGCGGATCGGCAATATTATCCTGACGGAGGCCGGACTCTCCTTTCTCGGTCTCGGCGTTCAGCCGCCCACCCCAAGCTGGGGAAACATTATCAATGAAGGGCGTGACAGCCTTTTGAACTACTGGTGGATCTCCACCTTTCCCGGTATTGCCATTGTGATCACCGTGCTCTGCTTCAACCTGATCGGCGACGCGGTCCGTGACGCCCTCGACCCAAGAATGAGAGGATAACCCCAATGACCATAGAGCAGAAGCACGAACCCGAAGCCTGGACGACCCTCGGCACGAAATACCTCTACAACAAGCCCTGGCTGACCATGCGCCAGGACACCGTCCAACTTTCGAACGGCCGGATTATCGACGACTACTACATCTGGGAGTTTCCGCCCTGGGTCAATGTGCTGGCCATTACCCGTGAACAAAAAATTGTGCTGATACGCCAGTACCGCCACGGCATCCGGAAGGTCTTCTACGAGCTGCCGGCAGGCGTTCACGACAAGGCGGGAGAGTCGCTGCTGCAGTCCGCAAAGCGCGAACTCCTGGAAGAGACCGGCTACGGCGGGGGCAGATGGAGGGAGTGGATGGAGCTGAGTGCCAACCCGGCCCTGCAGGACAACATCACCACCACCTTCCTGGCTGAAGGGGTTGAGCTGCAGGGCCTGCAGCAGCTTGACGCAACCGAAGAGATCACCGTTCACCTGGTTAGCCTTGAAGAGCTGCGCACGATTGCGCTTGAAGGGGGAATGATCCAGTCGCTCCATGTAGCTCCGGTGCTCAAATACCTCGCACGCCACGGCCTTGGTTGACGACTTAAAACAGATCGGTTCATGAAAAAAACCGCACAACTCACGCTTCTTGAAGCCGCCATAAAAGAGCTTGGCTACACCCTGCGCTACGAAAAAGGCAATTTTCTCGGCGGAGAGTGCCGCCTGAGGGAGGACCGGGTGGTTGTGGTCAACAAATTTCTCCCCCTCGAAGGCAAAATCTACACCCTCGCGCTTGTCATCAGCAAACTCAACCCTCCCGGCCTATCCGCCGAGATCGGCAAAATCATCGACACCCTGATCGGCACCAGCCTCTTCAGCAAGGATAAACGAGAATAAACGGAAGAGGGGAAAAGGGGGGGCAATGCCGCGCTACTAAATCCATGAGAAAATCATGCCTGCTATAACCAGCAGCAGGGCCACTATCGATTTTTTCCAGGGAGTATTGACCCCTGTTTGCTTGTGCAGCTTATAATTGAAGCGTATCAGTGCAGCTATAAAGAGCAACGCATAGAGAGGAATAAGGGTATTCAACCGGTTTTGTGTGGCGACAATCTGCATGAGAGCCACACTGAAAAGTTGTATTGCGGAGATGAGAAACCCGGTGCCGATCAAACGAAGCTGGGTTATAATGACCTCCTGAAGCCCACCCTCAAGCTCCTCCCACTTCACGCCCGCCGCCTCTTCCTGAAAGGGTAAATAGTGCTTGCTGAAGAGATTCGTGACGGCCATACTGAGTGAAACAGCACCAACAACGCTATAGAGAGAGGAACTGAAAAGGGTACATGTAGTGATCATCTGTACGCTCTGTTAACATGTTTTTCAGAAGAGATCAAGATCCTCTTAGCCACTGCAAGGCGATTGTAGCGTCGGTAAAGACCCGCAACGTGAGCCCGCGATTAACCACAACATCCTCAAAAAAGCTCGCATCGGCAAGAGATGCAGGATTACAGACAATTGCAACCTTCGCCACTCCGGGCACATGGGTGGAAAGAAATTCGCCTGCACGGTAGGTATCAAGGGTTCCGAGCCGATACTCAAGGGCGGTTTCATCGCAAAAAACATGAACAACGCCGCTCTCCAGAGTTGCCGTGAGTACACCCATGCCATAGGCCTCAACCTCATCAAGACTCTCATCAAAACCCGAAGCCTGCACAAAAAGAGTTCCCTCCTCAACCCTTGTGGTGTATTGAATAGCCATCTATTCTCTTTTACAACATTGATTTTGGCGCCCCTCGCGCTTGTTTTAAAAAATGAAGAGATACAAAATCAGCGCGAATGGTGATTACTTTTTGCCAAGTTAACTCTATGTATGCATTGCAGAGAAAGAGGAAACAAAACGCACGAAATAATACACGTTATCCCTATACGGAAATGTAGGTAAAACATTCTGCAGTAGCAATGGTTCCTGCAGAAAAGCGGACCCGGTAACTTACTGCGGCACCGTGTTGTAACAGCTGATGATACGGACGGTAGCGAGCAAATAAATCCGGGCAAGAGCAAGATAGTGAACCATTCAAAACTCCGGCTGATCTATCCTTGCTCAGAAAGCAAGCTCTCCCCGACCTCATTTTGGAAGATTCCTGAGAAGAGAAAAACTTTAAAAAATTGCGTAATTTACAAATATAGATCCGACCTAAAATAAAGGAAAAACTTTACTCCGGAAAAGGTGACTCAAGATCGCGACATGCCGGGCGCACGTTCCCTGCGTTATTTCTTCAGAAATAAATTGCATCTCTCGCTGCTCTCTGCGCTTGGGGCGGCAAGTTGGTCGGTTTATTTCGGTATCCCGGTCAACGGATGGGCCATTTTGTCGGTCTTCCTGCTCACTTTCTCCATATACCAGGACAACCGCCTTACCGATGATCAGGAAGATGCAGCAAACGACCCCGACAGTCTGAAAAATGCCCTCAAGCACAAAGATTTTATCACCTACGTAACCTTCTACCTCGTTTCCGCTGTTGCGCTCGTTATCGCATTACAGTTTAATCAACCGGCCTTCTGGACAACCGTGCTGATTATCGTTATCGGGTTTCTCTATAATCACAAATGCTTCCCCGATTTTCTCTCCCGGCGTTTGCAGGGCGCACGGCGGCTGAAAGATATCTACATCGTTAAAAATCTCGCCCCTCCGCTCGATTGGGCCACCACAATGGTCTTTCTTCCCCTCTTTTTCGCCGGTCACTCACTCTCACTCAAGGCGTGGATTTGCTGGGGATATCTCTTTGTCTGCGCGTTTTTTATCGAGGTGATGTGGGACATACGCGACCGCCGGGGTGACCTCATGAGCGGCATCAAAACCATTGCCAACACCTCCACCCTGCTGCATACCAAACAATTGCTCATCCTCACAAGCCTCGTTATGGGAGGGGTGCTCTTTTATTGCACAATCACAAAAATTCTTCCACCACCCACCTATTTCCTTCTGCTAAATAATGTTGCCGTGATCATCATTGCAAGCATGTACCGGGAGAACCAGCAGGAGTTTATGCGCAAACTCAGCGACTGGACCATTATTCTTGCCGCCATCCTTTTTCTCACATTCGGCCTGATCGCCTTCTTTTCGAAATAGCCAGCTTTTTGTTTTATCCGACTCTTCCGTCAACGTTGGCTGAAACCACCCAAAAAGTGATAAAAACCGGAGGATAATTTTTACCCCTCTGGAAAAACCTGAAAATCAGCCATATCGTTTTATGAAAAAATGCGTTAGAAGGAAAATCAGAAAAAAATTATGCTCCGGTTATTATTGCTGAAGCATACCGATCCTCCGGTTTTTGCGCTAGCAGCCCACGCCCGGCGCGGCTTTGCGGAGGTACCCTTCATATCTAATTGTACGCGCAGCGGATTGCAACTCTAAGGGCGAAAAATTTTTCGCCCTTACCGATAATTGCACGCGTAGCGTATTCTTTTTTGATTCCAGTGAACGAAAAAAATTTGTTTTGCAATTCTGCTGGAAGAGATCCCTCCTTTCAGTCGGGATGACACAAACAAACAAATAGGCAGTAGAGGCGAAAGATTTTTCGCCCTTACGTATATCCGCATATCCGGGGAATCAATATCATCGCTTCTGCAAATCAGAAAAATTGTTTCCTATCCGGCACGAGATTCCTCATGTTTTTCGGAATGACAGCAGCACAGCCTTCTACCACACCGCAATCTGGCGGGTTTTGCTTCGGAGTTCTACTCCGGGGTGCAGGGCGGCGTAGCGCTGCATGAGAGCGAGGTGGGCCCTTGGGAGAAAGGAGGCTGGAATGAGGATGCAGCGCTTCGGGCGGGCGTAGTTCAGCCATGAGGTGACTTCTTCCTGCTGCTTCGGAGCAAATCGGTAAACCCACAGCAGAGCAATATCGGCCTTGTACAGCTCCTCCTCCTTCAGGCGGCTGGTGCCGGAAACCATAAGCAGCGAGCGCTTGCGGCTCCAGAGCTTCAGCACCCGCTCTTCAGGCCGGACTATAACGATTGAAGAAAGCACAAGCCTGCTGCTATCATGCACCATCCGGCCTCCGGCAGGCAGAGGGGGGAAAAGCGAGTCGGGAGAAAAAAACTGCACAACGGCTTGGGGAGCGGCAAAACCGTACGCCTCAATCTGGCGATCAATGCGCTTCTGGTCACGCGGTGCGCGGCCCAGGTCGATCTGCACGGTTTGGGTGCCGGAAGAAAAAATGGTGGCAAGATTGCGGCCTACATTGATCGTCAGCAGATCGGGCGGTGTTGGGCGGGGATGCAAGAAAAAAGAGTACCAGAAGAGCAGGTTGAGCCCGAGGAGGAGCGAAATGGCAAACCTTCCCCACGCTTGCCGGTAGCCATAGAACAAAAGCGCACCCAGCATCAGGTAGTAGAGCCACACCTGGGTGGCATCAAGCTTCAGGGTTATAGAGGCAAAGGGAAAACGGCTGAAAAGAAGGGCCGAGCGCAGGGTCAGTTCGGCAAAGAAAAAAGAGGTTTCAGCAAAGAAAGAGGCCGCGTAGCCTGAAACCAGATTCAAGAGCAGCATGGGAACAAGGGCATACATCAAGAGGGTTGAAAAGAGCACCACCGGCAGATTTGCCAGCAAGCTGACCAGCGAGAAGGTGCCGAAATAGTAGGCAATCACGGGCGAAACCCCGATTATGGCGGCAAGGGTCACGAGAGCCGTGTTGAAGAAAAAACGACCGACCGACCGCAAAACCGCGTCCCCTTTTTGCTCCGAAGCGCTGAAGCGGGGGTAGATCACCAAAATGGCCAAAACCGCGCCGTTGGTCATTAAAAATCCCGCATTCAAGAGGTCGAGAGGATCCAGCAGAAGAATCAAGAGGTCGGAGAGGGCAAGCGAGTTGACCGAGTAAGTTTTCCGCCCAAGAGTCTCTCCGCCGATCATTACCACACTCATAATGGCCGCACGCTTGACCGACGCCGAGTTTCCGGTGACAGAGCTGTAAACCACCAGAATAAAAGTAACAAGCAAAAAGGAGAGCCACCGCCCGGAGGTGGTAACCTTGAGTCGCTGCAACAAAACATGAATGGCGAGGGCAAGCAGGCCCACGTTCAGCCCTGAAACCGCCAGAATATGTGCCGTACCGGTGAGCTTGAAGCTCTCGAACACCTCTTCTGTCAATAGCTCTTTTTCTCCGGTCAAGACCCCGGCCGAGAGCTTTCGCTCCTCACCGGGAGGAAGGAGATCATCAAGAGTTTGCACAATATAGTTATAGACCGGCTGCACAATAAAACGCTCAAAACCGTTCAGGCCGGCATCCCCCTCATGCAACACCTGCCAAGGCCCGGCGGAGTAGAACTGCACGGAAACCTGCTGCATCCGCGCCGCATAACGGGGGTCGAATTCGCCGCGATTTGCGGCCGGAGGAATAAGGTCGAGCGTCCCCTTCACCCGAAGCATCTCTCCATAACGGATCGCCGCACCCTCTCCTCCCGGATTGCGTAAAAAAACCTTTGCCCGGTCATGGAGCCTGAAGCTGCGGCCGTGATCAAAAACACGCTCAACCTCCATGATCCAGCTCGCTCCTTTTGCGGAGAGTGAAGGACGCCCGTCAGCACGCCCGTAGAGCACCACCTCTTTACCGGTGAATCGCAACAGTCCGTCACGGGGAGCATAGTTGAGCCGGTAGTTGCTCCAGGCGGCAAAGGTGAAGAGCACAAAAAGAGTGTAGCTGACAGCCGTAAAGCAGAGGGGAAAAGGAGCGTTGCTGCGGAGCTTTTCATAGATCATCCCGCCAAGCAGGAGCAGAAAAAGAAGTGCAGAGGAGAAGAGCCACACCTCAAACCGAAAGGAGAGGTTAACTCCGGCAAGAATCCCCAGGGTGACCGGCAAAAGCAGCCTGAGCGCCGGCAAGGGTGCCACGACGTATGCCCAGGAGTGCTGCAGCTCCTTTATATTTTTTACGTTAGGCACATCATTGTTTTTGTATATTCTTTTTTTTATTCAAGCTCTCTAACCATTACTACTCTGCATGCTTGTCAAAGAGATACTGAACGCTGCCCTGAAACCTGTATTCAGCTTTGAATTCTTTCCCCCGAAAAAAGATGAAGAGTGGGAAACGCTGTTTGAAACCATTTCGGCACTCTCTCCGCTCAACCCATCCTATGTCAGTGTTACCTACGGTGCCGGAGGCTCTACCCGTTCCAGAACCCATAATCTGGTCACAAAAATCCAGAACGAGACCGGTTTGACAGTTGTCTCCCATCTTACCTGCATCTGCTCCACCGAGGAAGAGACCGGATCCATTCTGCAGAACTACCGGGAGAACGGCATCAACAATGTGCTGGCTCTCAGAGGCGATAAACCGGCCGGAATGGCAACACTCGCAGAAGCCACCAAGGATTTTCCTTATGCCATAGACCTTGTGCGCTTCATCAAAGCCAACTATTCGGATATCGGAGTGGGCGTTGCAGGATTTCCTGAAGGGCACCCGGAAACACCGAACCGTCTGAAAGAGATTGAGTATCTGAAAGAAAAAGTGGACGCCGGGGCCGACTATATTGTGACCCAGCTCTTTTTTGACAACCGCGACTACTTCGACTTTGTTGAGCGGTGTGCGATCGGCGGTATCACGGTACCAATCATTCCGGGAATCATGCCCATCACAACCCGCAAGGGGATGATCAGAATGTCGGAACTGGCACTGGGGGCACGCATTCCAGCTCCCCTGATGAAAAAAGTGCTTGCGGCAGAAAACGACACGGAAGTCGCCTCAATCGGTATCGAGTGGGCTACCCGTCAGGTGCAAGAGTTGATCGACCATCATATCAAGGGTATTCACTTCTACACCCTGAACATGGCCGATGCAACCCTGCGCATTTTCAGAAACCTACACCAGTAGCCCTGGCTATAAAAAGGCAGCTATCCCCTTTCAGAGCAGTTCGTTCACAACGAGCTGCTCATAGGTTTCACGCTGCCGAATCAGCTTCACCTCGCTTCCCGTCACCATGACCTCGGCCGGACGCAGCCGCCCGTTGTAGTTGCTGCTCATGACCGCGCCATAGGCACCGGCCGACATAACGGCAAAGAGCTCACCCTCTTCGACAGCGTCAAGCACGCGGTGACGGGCAAAAAAGTCGCTCGACTCGCAGACCGGGCCAACCACATCGGCCACAATGGTTTTTTCGTGGGAGGTCACGGCAAGAATTTCATGATGCGAATGGTAGAGCGCTGGTCGTATCAGTTCAGTCATCCCCGCATCGACCACAAAAAACTCCTTGCCGGTATGATTGCTCTTTTTATAGAGCACTCGGGTAAGCAGTACCGAGGCGTTGGCCACCAGGTAACGACCGGGCTCAAAAATCACCTTCACTCCAGCGGGCTGCAGCATGGGAATCAGCTTTTCAGCAAAATGCGTGATCGGCGTGGCCGGTTTCAGCGGATCGTAGGTGACCGGAAAACCGCCGCCGATATCGAGAAACTCAATCGGAAATCCCAGGGATTTCGTGGCATTGAAAATATCGAGCAGCTTGGTGGTGGCGGCCACAAAATATTCTGGATCAAAAATCTGTGAACCGATATGCATGTCAAGCGCGATCAGACGTAGATTCGGCAACTGGCCGAGAAGAGCAAACACCTCTGGCAGCTCGGCTTCATCAATACCAAATTTCTCCTTGCTGTCGCCGGTTGTAATATAGGGATGGGTTTCAGCCGTCACGTTGGGGTTGATGCGCAAGGCAATTGAAGCGGTTTTTTGAAGCTCGCCCGCAATACGGTTGATGGCCCTGAGTTCCGAGATGGATTCAGCTTTGAGCATGAGCACCCCGCTTCGGAGGGCGTAGGCAATCTCTTCGGGCTTTTTACCAACACCGGCAAAAATAATCTTTTGAGGATCGACGCCGGCCTGCAGTGAGCGGTAAAGCTCGCCGCCTGAATTGACATCACAGCCGCAGCCAAGCGCAGCAAAGCTCCGGATAACCGAGAGATTGTAGTTGGCCTTGACCGAGTAACAGGTAAAATGAGGAAGTGCCGCAAAGGCTTCTTCAAAAGCGTGATAGCTATCCGTGAGGCTTTTGGAAGAGGTTACGAAAAGCGGGGTTCCGAAACGAGTGGCAAGCTCGTCAAGGCGGACTTCATCACAACTGAGCGTCGAACCGCTATAATGAAAATAGTTACTGTCAAGCACGGGTCTGTTACCTTTAAAAGGGTTGTTGAAAGAGCTTAAAAATAACTTTTATCCGCTTATCACAGAAAGAAAAAACCATGAACTTGCAAAATCACCTTCAGGGAGTTATATTCACAGCTCTTTAAAATTCATACCTTACTGGGGTCATTATGGCAAAAGGAAAAGAAAATAGAATTGTTATCACGCTTGAGTGCACTGAGGCGAAAAAAGAAGGCAAAACCGTTTCACGCTACACCACGACAAAGAACAAGAAAAACACCACGGAACGTCTTATCCTGAAGAAGTACAATCCGAATATGCAGCGTCATACCCTGCACAAAGAGATCAAGTAATCTTATTTTTGGCTTTCTGACAAAAAAGAGCTTACTTTTTATCTTGGTTGGAGCATAACGCAATGCCCGAATGGCGAAACTGGTAGACGCACTCGTTTCAGGGACGAGCGCCGCAAGGTGTAGGAGTTCGAATCTCCTTTCGGGCACAAACAATCTTCTTCCGCGATATGCAGGCTACGAGAGTCATCAATGCTTCAGCAGACGATTCAGCTCAGGCAGTTTTTCTTCCATACAACACAAGGTATGCACCTCTCCTCGTGAAGGTGCTTTTTTTATGCTTTAATAATCCAAAACATCAGCCGTAGTGGATCATACAAAAATTAACCTCCTTGTCAGGCTCCAGCACCTTGACAATCAGATAGAAAGCATAGTCAGCCTGCAAAAAGGGCTGCCAGAGGAGATCACAGCTCTGGATGAAGATCTGGCATTTACCATCCGCCAGATCGAGTCCCGCAGAAAAGTTGCTGAGGAACACCTTAAACTGCGGCAGCGGTTGCACGAAACCATCAATGAGTGCAAAAGCAAGATCAAGAGCTTCAAGGAAAAGCAGACCCTTGCCCGCAACAACAAGGAGTATGATGCCCTTTCAAAGCAGATTGAATACGAAGAAAAGGAGATAGCCCAGGCTGAAATCCAGCTTCAGGATATTGCCCATGCCGAACAACGCACCCAGGAGATCCAACAGAAGGGTCGGGCACTGATTGCCGAGAACCGGTATGACGAAATTTCCGAAGAGATGATGCCGGATGACGTGCTGCATCAGCAGCTCGAAGATCTTGGCAAGCAGCTTGAGCATAAAAAAGAGGAGCTGCATAGCATTGTTATTGAAACTGCGGAGGATGTTGACACCCTGAAAGTCAAGGTCAACGAGCAACGCGAGCTGATTGCAAAAGAGGCAAAACGCCTGCTCGACAAATACGACCACCTCAGAAGCGGCACCCTGCAGAATGCAGTTGTCCGCCTGAACCGCAACGCCTGTTCGGGTTGTAATACCAGGGTTCCGACCAACCGCCACACCATGATTGTACAGGGAGGATTCTACCTTTGCGAGTCATGCGGCCGTATTGTCGTGCATGAGCGACTCTTTGACGAAGCTGAAGGGTAAATAATTCCCGCCGGAGCTTCAAGTTTTACCGAGTACCCGTTCTTTATCAAGCTGAAACCGCAAGTGTGCAGTCGCCGTACAGCATCAGGCTGTGCAGAGGAAAGTCCGAACTTCACAGGGCAGGGTGCCGGTCGAGAATCCGAATGTGCAGGAGAGTGCAAACTGACCTGCGCCGGAGGAATCAAGCCCGGGGATGACGGTGCAAGCCGGTTATCACAGAGAGTGCAACAGAAAACAAACCGCTCCGGGCAACCGGAGTAAGGGTGAAACGGCGGTGTAAGAGACCACCAGACATTGCAGCAATGCCGTGTGCTTGGCAAACCTCCCCGAAGCAAGGCTAAATAGGAAAACTTTCCCCTTTGGGGGAAGAGAGCGGCCCGTTCAATTCCGCAAGGAGAGTTTTCGGGTAAGCCGCATTAGATAAATGGCTGCAGTTTTATCCGCCAGTTCGGGGGTAATCCACAAAATTCGGCTTATAGCTTCGGTTTCAGCTTTTTTTTATTCTAGCTATCCTCCGGCCGCGCCTCTACCGATGGCGCCCCGTTATCGGAAAGCATGATCACCATGGTCACCGGCTTGCAGCAAACCGGACAATCTTCCGTGTACTCCTGATCTCCAGCAGAACAATCAACCTCTATGTCCATCAACTCTCCGCAATAGGGGCATTGCACCGAAACCGTTTCAAGCATATTCATCGTTTTCACTCCTTCTACAAGGTAGAACCGTTCATGTTTTCGGACTCACTGATAAGACAACAACCCTCAACGCTGCGGGGTTTCCCATGCAGGGAAGAAAAAAGTAAAGCAGCAAACTCACCCGCCACCTCAGGGAAATTCAAGAAGATATTCAAAGCCCTGGTTTGGCAGTAACGCCCGTTCTCCGCTCTCCAGAGGAGGCTCGGAGCACTTGCTGTTTTCCCATAACTCCTTTGCAATAGAGGAGCTCACCGCCTTGTACATGCTGTAGAGCACCAGCGGACTCTTCTCTCCATACCGGGGATCCTCCATCAAGGTTTTGATGACCTCTGCCATGATATCAGCGGCAATCTGGTGATTATAGGCCTCAAAACCCGGCAACTTGCACTCCTTCATCACAAAAAGCCAGTCGTGGATAATGAAGGCCGGAGCATATCCCCAGGGAGAGTAGTTCCTGAAAGCCCACATAACCCGGGGAATCGATCCTCCGTCCGTGTACATTCTGCCCGGCTTGATGACGGTGCCATTGCTTCTGGTAAAGGTCAGCGGATTGCGCTCATCCGGAATAAAAATGAACTGGTCGGGCTTGATCCACTGAACAAGGAGCTTCCCTTTCAAGGTTCCGGTATCGGTATGGTTGTACTGCCAGCTCGCCCCGCAACCCGAACAGAGCAAAAGCACCATCACCAAAAAAGCACGCTGCATCATCCTCGTCTCCTCTGTGCCGGAAAGGGTTTCCCCTCTTCCCGGGTTAATGGTTAGAGCGCCGGGCCTTGGGGAAACATCCCGTGAAACCCCCACATAGCACCGAACAGTACGCTGAGTAGCATCATGATAAGGCCGATAACAAGGGAAAAGATGATCATGGCAGGAATAGAGGCAAAAACCCACTTCACCATAAAGATGACCATCGACCAAAAAGGCATGCGGATATCGGTAACCACAACCTTCAACTCATCCTGATATTTTTTTTCGTCCATTGATCCGTTTCGTTTAAAATTGCAATTTTCGCCTGAAAGTTTAACCGAACTTACAAAAACCAGAGGATTATTAAAGAGGAGATGAAGGGTTAGGATTTCAAGGAAAGAATATTTAAAATTCTTCAGAAATACTCTTTCCTGAATTTATAACTAAATATTCTAAGGTTTTATAAAAAAAGAAGAGAGAGTGACGTATCTTGCGCCACTCAATATTTACAGAAAACAGTTGGCAATACACTCGCTGCCCCTTGAAAAGGGTCCGGCGGCAAAATGGTAGCGCAAAGAGAGTGACCCGTACCTTAACTCCGTAACAGCTATGATATCGACTCCGGCAACAAAATCCACAGCTCTTGGCCTGGTTCTCATGACGGCCGCAATGGCGTTACCATCCGTGCAGTTTGCTCGTGCCGAAGCCCCACCGGAGAGAGGTCTAATCAGCCTGAAATATCTTAATTATCAGGATCGGCAGTCCCCTGGTACGCCGGTTACGGCTGGCCTCTCTTCAAGAGATCGAATCGGAGTGAACGCCCTCTCGCTGATGGGGATGATCCCGTTTGCCGGGGAGTGGTCTTTGGATCTCTCCCTCATGGAGGACTCGATTACCGGCGCTTCGCCGGCGTTTCACTCCTCAGGTTTTCCAGGCGCCGCTCACGACACCACAACGGGAGCTTCGGGAGAGTTGCGTCACGCGGTTGACCTGCAGGTTACACGCTACTTTTCAAAAGGAACCCTGAGCGCCGGCACCAGTTATTCAAGCGAGTCCGACTACCTGTCGCGCAGTTGCTCCTTGCAGGGAAGTCGCTCCACGGAGGATAAAAACACAACCGTTACGCTTGGCGGCAGCTTCACCAGCGACACCATCATGCTCAACAAGCCAAATGTTGTTGCAAAGAAACAACAGCTTCAGGATGAGCAAAAAAAGGTGGTTGCCGGCCTGGCCGGCATTACAAGAGTGTTGACAACGGATGATATTGTGCAGCTCAACCTCGGCTACTCGCACGGAACCGGCTACTACACCGACCCTTACAAGGATCCGGATCTGAGACCACGAAAACGCAACAGCGTGACGGTGCTCAGCCGGTGGAACCACCACTTTGCATCGACCGATGGCACCGCCCGGCTCTCCTACCGCTACTATAGCGACAGCTTTGGTATCCGTGCTCATACGCTTGGTGCGGAATATGTTCAGCCGCTGCAACATGGCTGGACCCTCACCCCTGTGCTGCGACTCTATAGCCAAAGTGAAGCTGACTTTTATCTTGCGGTCAGCCCGGCGGAACAAGCAAATCCGGCGGTAGCAACTCCCCCGCCTGCAAATGCCCTCTATTACACTGAAGACCAGCGCCTCTCGGCCTTTGGCGCCGTGACCCTCGGCATGAAAGTCAGCAAGCAGTTAAGTCCGGACTGGCTGGTCGATCTGAAATTTGAGAGCTATCAGCAGCGCGAAGGGTGGAGCCTCAACGGCAACGGCGATCCCGGTATAGCAACCTTCAGTGCCAGAAGCGTGCAAGTCGGCCTCTCCCGGCAGTTATAAGAGCATTGGCCTCAATAGAGTCCGTTTCGGGAATCAGCGGTTCGTATCGCCCTCAACAACCTTGCGGTGCATCTCAAGGCTCAACGCCTCAATACGCTGGCTCAGCTCTTTGACCAGTTCGGTCAGTTGGGTATTCTGCTGAAGCAGCTCCAGCAACTGCTCACCCTGCCGGGCCGCCAAACTCTCGCGCTCTTCACTCGCCTTGGCAAGGGCTTCGCGATGCTGTGCATCGGCATCGGCGTGCGCCTTGTCGCGGTCGGCTTGCCGTGTCTGGGCAAGCAGGATGAGCGGAGCGGCATAGGCCGCCTGGAGACTGAAAGCAAGATTCAGCAAAATAAAGGGATAGAGATCGAACTTTGCAAACCCGACAACATTCACCCCGATCCAGAGGGCAACAATGAACGTCTGGGAGACCAGAAAAACCGGCGTCCCGAAAAAACGGGCAAAAGCCTCGGCCTTCAGCGAGAACCAGTCATCCCCGAAGACGGAGCCGAGATGAAGATGAGGGAGATGGAAACGGAAATAATTATTCGGCACAGCGGATGTTGAGGGTGGAGTTGGTTTGTTCGGAACAGTTTTCATAGCCTCTCGCATTAAAATCTGCCGGGTTATTTGATACCTTCAATGGCAAGATAACTCAAAAAGATGATTGATTTCTCTTCAGTACCTGTTTGCATAATGCATCCATAACCAACACTTCTGCTGCTCTTTTGTTTTGTGCCGGGCTTTGGCTACCTTGACTCTTTCAAAAATCCGGCTCGTTTGGCCTGCCGCCGAGCAGAGAGTGCCGGAATAGTGCAAGGCTCCGATATGTTTTCCCGATTGTTCAATGAAATTCAGCGTTACCCAAAAAGATAGCCGAACCGCCGCACGATGCGGCGTGCTTGAAACCGATCACGGCACTCTTCCAACCCCGGTCTTTATGCCGGTAGGCACCCGGGCAAGTGTCAAATCGGTTGAGCCGCACGAGCTTCTGGAGCTTAACGTCCATATTATTCTGGCCAATACCTACCACCTCTACCTGAAACCCGGCAACGAGATTCTCCGAAAAGCCGGAGGGGTGCACCGATTCATGAACTGGCAGGGGCCGCTTCTGACCGACAGCGGCGGCTACCAGGTCTACTCGCTCTCCGACCTGCGAAAAATCTCGGAAGAGGGGGTGATGTTCAAGTCGCACCTTGACGGCTCAAAACAGCACTTCACCCCAGAAAATGTGGTCGATACCCAGCGCATTATCGGCAGCGACATCATGATGCCGCTCGACGAGTGTCCGCCATCAACCGCTGAAAAAGAGTATATCCGCACCTCCGGTGAGCTCACCATCCGATGGGCCGAACGGGCAAAAAAGCATTTCATGGCGACGGCTCCCCTCTACGGCCATGAGCAGTACCTTTTCGGCATCACGCAGGGCGGAATCCATAGTGACCTACGCACCATCTCAACCAAAGCCCTCGTTGACCTTGATTTTGACGGCTACGCCATTGGCGGCATGGCGGTTGGAGAGCCGGCCCCGGAGATGTACCGCATTCTGGATCTCTCACATCCGCTCCTGCCCGAAAACAAGCCGCGCTACCTGATGGGAGTCGGTACACCGGAAAACATTCTCAATGCTATTGAACGCGGGGTTGATATGTTCGACTGCGTTATCCCCACCCGTGAAGGGCGCAACGGCCGGGTCTATACGCGGCATGGCAAGATGAACCTCCGCTCGGCAAAATATGCCGCCGATTTCAGCTCGATTGACGAAGGCTTCGATAATGAGGTCTGCCGGAACTACTCGCGCGCCTATATCCGCCACCTTTTGAACGTGAGCGAAATTCTGGGCCTCAAACTCTGTACCATGCAGAACATCTCCTTTTTCATGTGGCTTACCGCTACCGCCCGTAAGGAGATACAAAACGGCTCCTTTGTGGAGTGGAAACAGGACTTCCTTGAACGATTCAACTATAATGACCCAGCGTAAACTCTTTCTTTTGAGCCTCGGCTGCTCGAAAAACACGGTCGATTCCGAGCGACTGATGGCGCAGGCTGAAGCCTCCGGCATCACCTTTACCGAAACAGCTGATGAGGCCGATACGATTCTCATCAACACCTGCGGCTTTATTGCCGATGCCAAGGAGGAGTCGATCAACGAAACCCTGGCGGCCATCGATAAAAAAACCGATGGCACGGTTCAGCGGGTCTATGTGATGGGGTGCTTGCCGGAACTCTACCAGCAGGAACTGCGCGAAGAGATGCCGGAAGTGGACGGCTTTTTCGGCACCCGCGAACTCCCGGCCGTGCTTGCTGCTATAGGAGCCGAGTACCGCGAAGATATCTACGACCGCCGCACCCTGCTCACGCCGCCCCACTATGCCTTTCTCAAAATTTCTGAAGGGTGCAACCGCACCTGCTCCTTCTGCTCCATCCCGAAAATCAGGGGACGTTACCACAGCCAGCCGCCGGAGCAGCTTCTGCGTGAAGCAACCCTCCTGAAAGCCTCGGGTGTAAAAGAGCTGAACCTTATTGCTCAGGATATCAGCATCTACGGCTACGACCTCAAAGGCAAATCGATGCTGAACGACCTTGTGCTGCGCCTCTCCGACATGGAGTTCGAGTGGATACGCCTTCTCTACGCCTACCCGCTCAACTTCCCGATGGAAGTGATCGGTACCATGCAGGAGCGCCAGAACATCTGCAACTATCTCGATATGCCCCTGCAGCACTGCAACGACCGTATTCTGCGCTCCATGAACCGGGGCATCAACAAAGCGGAGACCCTGCAGCTCATAGAGACGATTCGCCAGAAAAATCCTGATATCCGTCTGCGAACCACCATGATTGCCGGCTATCCCGGTGAAACCCGTGAGGAGTTCGAGGAGCTGCTGGAGTTCGTTGAAACCCTCCGTTTCGACCGCCTCGGCTGCTTCGGTTACTGCCACGAGGAGCACGCCCCCTCCTATGCGCTTCAGGAAACCATCACCCCGGAAGAGAAAGAGGAGCGCGTAGCGGAACTGATGGAGGTGCAGGAAGGAGTTGCGGAAAAAAATAACCGCTACTTTGAAGGAAAAACCCTTAAGGTGCTGATTGAGCAGATTGAGGGTGATACCGCAATTGGGCGCACCGAGTACGACGCCCCGGAGGTTGACAACGAGTGCATCCTGACGATTGAGAGCACGCCCGTCACCGTCGGCTCATTCTGCATGGCAGAGATAACCGACAGCTCGGCGTATGAACTGATCGGCCGGGTTGCAAGCGTGAAGCAATAACTCCCGAGAAGTTTCCGGAACTCCGGCGCTTCCCGTACATTGGTGTAACAAGTAACGCATGGCATCATAAAAGGATCCGTTATGGGCTTGAACGAGCGTATTTCCCGTGGTGATGCTGCCGACCGGAGCTTCCCCGGCAAAATACTGACCGAAATCCGCCGGGAGTTCGGTGCCGAGGTTGAACCCTTTACCATCCACCTGCCGGTTCCGGAACTGCTGGCCGGAGCCTGGATGGCCTGCCGCGAGACACTGCTCTGTGGCCGTGGTCGGCGTGATGCCAAAGAGGTTGTTGCGGCCGCCGTCTCCGCCCTCAACCAGTGCCCCTACTGTTTCGATGCCCACAGCATCATGGTGCTCGCATCGTCCGGAGCCGATTATCAAAAAGCCACAGATGACCCTTACCTCAGCTCCGTTGCGGCATGGGCTGCAGCCACCCGCACACCCGGTTCACCACTCCTCTCGGCGCCCCCCTTTTCGAAGGAAGAGGCGCCTGCATTTATCGGTACCGCCATCTTTTTCCACTACATCAACCGTCTGGTCACCATAAAGCTTGGCCCCTCGCCACTCCCTTTTACCACAGGAGTACCAAAAAAGGTTGCCCTGCACCTTGCCGCATGGTTTTTTGGCGGCGCGATCCGCTTGCCAAAAGATCCGGGCAGTTCGCTTGAGCTGCTCCCGGAATCCCCGCTTCCCGGCGATATGCTGTGGGCAAAATCCTCGCCACCGATTGTCGGAGCCTTTGCCCGTTTTGCCGGAGTAATCGAAAAGGGTGGCAACCGTGTACTCTCCGAAACCATCCAGAGAACAGTAACGACTGCTGTAGAAGAGTGGAACGGCGACGATCCCGGCATGGAGAGCCAGTGGTGTGAAAACGCTATTGCCGCTCTGGATGAAAAGGAGAAGAGTGCCGCACGCCTTGCACTCCTGACCGCCCTTGCTCCCTACCGGGTTGACGAGGGAGTTGTTCGTGCATTTTCAACCAACTTCCCCGGAGAGGAGCAGCTCCTCACCACCCTCGCCTGGAGCAGCTTCACCGCCGCAAGAAAAATCGGCACATGGCTTTAGCAGCCATCACCGTCCACCGCCGGGATTTTGTTGCAACCCAACCGTGCCGCTGTTTCTGTTGACGGCGTTCAGTAAAAGTGAGCAAGGGAACCTGAGCAAATCCGAACGAAATGATCTGGCTGGGTTGACAAAACTTTTGATTCAAAACTATAAGGGAAAAAATGGATAACGTTTTTGAAAGTATAAAAAAGGGATTGGAAGAGGCGGTTGATTCTTCGCAGGGGAAAAAGGTCAAGGTCAGGGTGTTTCAGCCTGAACCGGTTAACGTAAAAAGTATCCGGCAGGAAACACGCCTGACGCAGGATGAGTTTGCCGCCGCCTTCGGCATCAGTGTCGCCACCCTGAGGCATTGGGAGCGCGGTGACCGCAAACCGCATGGCCCGGCACTGGTGTTGCTTAATCTTGTTAAAAAAGCTCCCGACACGGTATTGCAGGTGTTGAACAGTTGATTGATAACTTCGCGCAATTCAAATTTAATTTCTATCAAATAAAAAATGAAATGCATTTATTGTCGCAAACTGAAAGATGATTCGGAGTTTACGAAAGAGCATCTAATACCGGAACCTTTAGGCGGACATTTTGTTCCGGATTTGATCATCGGAAATGTATGCAAAACGTGTAACAATAATTTTGGCCTTTTTGTGGATGCTGAATTTACTAGTAACTATGTTATAGCGCAGAAGCTGCAGCTTGCCGAATTAGCTTTGTTTGATAAAGAAAATCCTTCAGCTGTTTCTTTAATATGCATGGGTAACTCCCTTTTGTCTCCTCCGCAAATGCAAGATAATGAAATCTGTGAACATTGGACAGGGCCATTGGGGGAAATAATTTATTGGGTACGTCCAAAAGATGAGCGACTATCTGGTTATGCTGGTGGGAATCCAAGGACTACTAAAGATCAAAAAAGTCGTGCGTATTTTCATTTTTCTGAACGGACGATAAAATACCCAAAAATAACATGGTTAGCTTTTAAAAATGCATTCAAAAAAAGATCAACTGTTAAAAAAATCTTGAACTGTGTTATTAACATTGACCCAAAAACTATTGGCTTTACTGATCCGGATGATCTTGATCAGTTAAGAATGAAATTTTTTTCAGATGAACATTCCGCAAACAGTATTCGTCAAGTTCAATATCCTTTTAATCCTAATGTTGGTTATAGGTTCCTGGCGAAATTGGCTATTGGAATCGGGTATTCATTATTTGGCGAAAAAGTTTTAGAGACTTCTTATGCTAAAGAGCTTTACAGAGCACTTCAGTGTCGTGATGGGGATAATATTCCTTTGATACATGGGTTTTTCGATTCTTCTAAAAATCAAGATATTAAAAATCTTGGCGAAGCTAATACCGTCACTATAATTATACAGATTGTTGATGATAAAGCTATATTTATATTAAATATTTGCGCTTCGTTATATGCTATTGTTCCATTTGCTGCAACAGAAGATCTGAATCAAGAAGACCTTGACAAAATAGGTTATGGCCGTGTGATTGTTATTTGTAAACCGCTGAAAAATAGTTATAAATTAAGTTATCCAGATTACCTGAATTACAAGTGCGGAAATCTACAACATCCTGAACTTGCAGCTATTTCAGAACGCGCTACTCGCAATCAAGAATACTTCAGTAATCTATAAACAAAAGGGAGTCACAGTAATCTTTTTGCTTTAATTATTAGAGGTCACTTCAGAAAACGAAAAAATGCAAAAGGAATTGCTTGTTCCGTTAATGGAAAATAGTGTTCTCAAAAGATGGTCGTTTGATGAGACAGGAAAAAAGCCATAACATTGCATTTGATGCGTCTCCCCTTTCAGTTTCAGCGTTCACCCCACCCAGATTCCCATTATTCACGCTCCATTCCCCATTGCTCCGGCATACCCTATTTGCGGTATTTTTGGGCCTTGGCCTTGGAAATCTTCAAAAGATTGAGCTTTATTCACAATCGCCAATCAAAGAGAGAGAGAGCATCATGAGTAGTCAAACTGAAACATCCACCCTCTGCTGCAGCAGTTGCTGCTGTCAGAAAAAGGTACCGGCTGATATAAGGAGAATTGGCTTATGGAGGTAACTCATGAGCATTTTTTTATGTAGCCGGTTCCTCTGTGCAGTGATCCGGCTTTTTTTTTGCCTTATCCATAAAACACAATAACCAAAGAGTTAGAAAGGAGATAAAACATGAATTTCAACTGGACAAAAAAAATCACCCTCGCAGCAGCACTGCTGCTGGCCTCCGGTCTACCGGGGAGCATCGCCGAGGCCGCAGGCAGCGCTACCCTGCTCAATGTATCGTACGATCCCACCAGGGAACTCTACCAGAGCGAAAATGCAGCCTTTATCCCCTACTGGCAAAAGCAGAGCGGTCAGGCGGTGGTCATCAACCAGTCACACGGCGGATCGGGCAAGCAGGCGCGTGCCGTCATTGACGGCCTTGAAGCCGACGTGGTAACGCTTGCTCTGGCTTATGATATCGACGCCATCTCCGACAGCAAGCTCCTTGCGGCCAACTGGCAGCAGAAGCTGCCTAGCAACAGCACACCCTACACCTCCACCATCGTCTTTGTTGTCCGGAAGGGCAATCCAAAGCATATCAAAGCATGGGATGACCTGATCAAACCGGGCATTTCGGTCATCACCCCGAACCCGAAAACTTCAGGAGGTGCCCGCTGGAACTACCTGGCTGCATGGGGCTACAAACAAAAACAGAGCGGATCGCCGGCACAGGCTCAAGCCTTTGTCAAATCCCTCTACAAAAATGTGCCCGTGCTTGACACCGGTGCTAGAGGTTCAACCATCACCTTTGCACAGCGCGGACTGGGCGATGTGCTGCTCGCTTGGGAAAACGAGGCTCACCTGATTCAGAAGGAGTTCGGGGCCGACAAGTTTGAAATCGTCTCTCCGGCGGTCAGCATCCTTGCCGAGCCTCCCGTGGCCGTTGTCGATAAAAATGTCGATAAACATGGCACCCGCAAGCTTGCCGAGGCTTACCTGAACTTCCTCTATACACCGCAGTCCCAGGAAATCATTGCGCAAAACTTCTACCGTCCCCGTAACCCGGCCGCACTGAAAAAGTATGCTGCAAACTTTCCGAAAATCAAGCTCTTTACCATCAACGAGGTGTTCGGCAACTGGCGCGCGGCCCAGAAGACCCACTTTAATGATGGCGGCATTTTCGATCAGATCTATACCCCCTGAAGAGAACGGGTTATTTACCACTGAACTGCAGGACAGATGATGTATTATCTGTATAATATGACAACGGGAGCAAACGCCACTCCCGTTGTTTTCTGCAGAATTCAATAAAATTGAGATGATGGAATTTTTTCAGAGAAAAAGACGCAACATTCTGCCCGGATTCGGCCTGTCGTTAGGATACACCGTGTTCTACCTTTCAGCCATCGTGATTGTACCGCTCAGCATGGTACTCTTCAACACCATTCCCATGGGATGGGACTCCTTTTTTCATGCGGTCACCGCGCCAAGGGTGCTCGCTTCCTACAAACTGAGTTTTTCGACAGCATTTTTTTCGGCCATTTTTGACGCGCTTGCCGGCCTTCTCACCGCATGGGTGCTGGTGCGTTACCGTTTTCCCGGCCAGGCCTTCCTGAACGCCCTGGTTGACCTTCCCTTTGCCTTGCCAACCGCCGTAGCCGGTATCTGCTTCGCCACCCTCTACTCCCCCATAGGATGGCTTGGCCAGCTCACCGCACAGAGGGATCTCCATATTATCAATACCCCTACAGGCATTGTGCTGGCGCTGATTTTCATCGGCTTTCCCTTTGTGGTCCGCACCATTCAGCCGGTACTTGAAGAGCTGGAGCTGGAGACCGAAGAGTCGGCCCACTCCCTTGGAGCGACCCGCTGGCAGACCTTCCGGAAAATTTTGCTGCCGCATCTCTTCCCGGCTCTTTTGACCGGCACAACCCTTGCCTTTGCGCGAGCCATCGGCGAGTATGGATCGGTGATCTTTATTGCGGGCAATCTGCCGATGAAAACCGAGATTGCGCCGCTGATGATTATGACGAAGCTTGACCAGTTCGATTATGCCGGAGCATCCGCCGTTGCGCTGGTGCTGCTCCTCATCTCCTTTACCATGCTGCTCGTGCTGAATGCCGTGCAGGAGTGGCAACAAAAAGAATACCGCTAACCGATAATGCTGAAACAAACAACACAAGCAAGCCCGCCCGTTCTGAAAAAAAGGATCTCGGATCCTCGCTGGGTTCAAATTCTCCTGATCGGGCTTATGCTCCTCTTTTTTACCGGCTTCATCTTTCTGCCGCTTGCCCTGGTCTTTGCACAGGCGTTCCAGAAAGGGTGGAGCTTCTATCTGGAATCGATCCGTGAGCCCTATGCTGTGGAAGCAATAAAACTGACGCTGCTCACCACCGCCGTGGTGGTGCCGCTGAACGCGGTGTTCGGTCTCAGCGCCGCATGGGCCATCACCAAATTCAATTTCGCAGGAAAAACTGCGCTCAAGAGTCTGCTTGACCTGCCCTTTGCCGTATCGCCGGTTATTGCCGGTCTCATCTTTGTGCTGCTGGTCGGCAGCCGCACCCCTTTTGGCTCATGGTTGGGAGAGCATGGTATTAAAATCATCTTTTCAACTCCCGGCATCATCATTGCCACCCTCTTTGTCACCTTCCCCTTCGTGGCGCGCGAACTGATTCCGCTCATGGAGGCGCAGGGACGGGATGAGGAGGAGGCCGCTGTTACCCTTGGTGCACGGGGATGGCAGATTTTTGGCATCATAACCCTGCCGAACATCCGCCTTGGGCTTTTGTATGGCATGATTTTGTGCAGTGCACGCTCCATCGGTGAGTTCGGTGCCGTATCGGTTGTTTCGGGCCATATCCGCGGCCAGACCAACACGATTCCGCTCCATGTTGAAATTCTCTACAGCGAGTACAACTTCACCGCATCGTTTGCCGTAGCCTCGCTGCTCGTCTTCCTTGCGCTGCTCACGGTCGTGCTGAAAAGCTCATTGGAAAAACAATTTCAGAACAACAGCTTAGAACATTAGGATCAACACACATGGGTATCGAACTCAGAAACATTACCAAAAAATTTGCCACCTATACGGCGCTCGACAACATCAATCTGAACATCAACTCCGGCGAGCTGATTGCTCTCTTGGGGCCATCGGGCTGCGGAAAGACCACCCTGCTCCGCATTATTGCCGGCCTTGAACTGCCGAACTCGGGTCAAATACTTCTGGATAACAAGGATACAACCAACCTGCCGCCAAGGAAGAAGAACGTCGGGTTTGTGTTCCAGCACTATGCGCTCTTCCGGCGCCTGAATGTTTTTGAAAATGTTGCCTTCGGCCTTAAGGTGCTGCCGTGGAGGGAGCGCCCCTCCCGTAGCGAGATACAGAAACGGGTTGAGCACCTTCTGACACTGGTGCAGATGGAGTGGGCCATGAAGCGCTACCCCTCGCAGCTTTCCGGCGGCCAGCGACAGCGTGTGGCTCTTGCCAGGGCTCTGGCTGTCAATCCAAAAGTGTTGCTCTTGGACGAGCCCTTCTCGGCCCTCGACGCAAAGGTGCGTCAGGAGCTGCGCCGGTGGCTCAGAAAACTGCATGAGGAGATTCACGTTACCAGTATTTTTGTCACCCACGACCAGGAGGAGGCGCTTGAACTGGCCGACCGGATTGTAGTGGTAAACAAGGGCAGAATAGAGCAAGAGGGCACTCCGCAGGAGGTCTACGACCAACCGGCCAATGCCTTTGTCTATAACTTTCTCGGAAACGTCAACGTCTTCCACGGTCGTATTAATAAGGGGAAGGTCACCCTCGGAAATCACCAGTTTGATGCGCCTGAAGAGCTGAAAAACCTTGAAGAGAAACCAAGCCAGTCATTTGTCAGGCCCCATGAAATCGGCATCAGCCGCATCCAGAGCAGCGACAGCGACCTTCTGGGCACCATCCGTGAGGTGCGTCTTCTCGGCGGTCAGATTGGGCTCAACCTTGAGTGTGAGGGGCTTGATCTACCCATTGAAGCCGAAATCCCCCGAGAGCACTACATCAACCTGCAGCTTGCAAGAGGAGAGAAGGTTTACGTAACCCTCAACCGTGTAAAAGTCTTCACCGGCGATTACGAAATCTGAGTCCCACCCATCCTCATTATCTATGAGATGAGAAACAAAAGAGCCCGATTATTGCCGGGCTCTTTGAACTAAAACTCTTTTACTTCACCAGAAAGAGAGTGATTCATAACAATTCGCTAGATCTCGTACTCGATAATGATCTCTTTGGTTTTCAGAACCTCAGTCACCTGCTTCACCGCGTCAGCAACCTCACCACCCACCGGAAGGTGAAAATCGGGATGGTAACGGGAGAAGTTGTTTTCGCCCATATTGATGACCAGAATATCGTTCGGCTCATTCAACTGCTTGAGGGTCTCAAGATCAAAGTCGTCGGCATCATCAATGGTGGTGATGAAAATAAGTCCGGCATCGGTCAAAATACGGGCCAATTCACCGATTCTGCGCAACCGCTCCCCTCCATTATCGACATAAGAAGCAAGATCGGCATCAAGACCACGGTCAATATTGGCAACGCCAAGGTAGTAGGCGTTCAGTCGGCTGGCAAAGAGCCTCTCTTCAAGAGCTTTGGCCACGGCCCGTTTGCCGGTGCCAACCGCGCCGGTGAAGATAATAAACTTGGAGCGGTGCCGGTTGGCCACAGCCCGCGCTTCACTTTGCACTAAGCCTTTTTCCCAGTTGTTTTCACGCTCGCGGATATGACGCTGCAAGAGGGTCTCTCCGGTTGAGAGGTTCTCAAGCACAATACCGCCACCGGCAATTTCATAATTGTCCACAATAACGAAGCGTCCGGTGGTCTCGCTGATAAAGGCCAAATCGAAAGCAATGGGACGGGAGGTCTCAAGAATGCACTCACCCACATCACGACAATCGAGCTGCTGTTTCGTACTGCTGAAACTGAGATCCGAAGCATCAAGCGTATTGGTGATTTCGGCAAGCTTCACGGCAACGCGCATCGAACCAAGCTTGAGCTTGTACTCCTTCCCCCTGATAAAGGAGGCCCGGCCAACCCAGAAAATATTGACCTTGAACCGGGTGCCCACTTCCGGCAACGTTTCGGATGGCTTCACCATCAGTTCACCGGGACGGATATAGATCTGGGTGGTAAGGGTAAACCCGGTTGCCTCTCCCGCTGTAGCCTGCAGTTTCTGACTCGTATTGAACGACTCCACGGATTGGATGGCTGAGCGCTTGGCGGAAGGCAGAAAGAGCACCTCGTCACCAACCTGAACCGATCCTGACTCAACCGTGCCGGCAACAATGCGGCGATCATCATTGCTCCGGGTAAACTTATAGATATCCTGCACCGGAAAACGGAAGAGCTTGTCGTGCAGCTCCTTGTCGCCACTAAACCGGTCAAGCTGCTCCAGCACACTCGCCCCACGGTACCAGGCCATGCGGTCGGTGAGAACCGTAATATTATCACCCTCACGGGCACTGATGGGAATAAAGCTGACCGGCGTCACCTTGATCTGGCTGAGAAAAGCCGAATAGTCGGCTTTCAGCTTTTCAAACACCTCTTCACGGTAGCCGACAAGATCCATTTTATTCACCAGTACGGTCACCTGCTTGACACCAAGCATGGAAACCATATGGCCGTGCCGCTTGGAGTTTTCCTGTATACCCTCGTCGGCATCAATCACCAGAAGGGCCGCTTCAGCTCTCGATGCGCCGGTAATCATATTTTTCAGAAACTCGATATGGCCGGGAGCATCAATAATGATATAGTCCCGCGCGGCCGTATTAAAAAAACAGCGCGCCATGTCGATGGTTATTCCCTGTGCCTGTTCATCCTTGAGCGCATCAAGCAGAAAAGCATACTCAAAGGGCTTGGAATTCCGGCGGCAACTCTCCTTGACCGATTCAAGCCGCCCTTCCGGCAGTGAGCCGGTGTCGGCCAGCAGTCGCCCGATAACGGTACTCTTGCCGTGATCGACGTGACCGACAATAACAATATTCATTTGTGCGCGTCCATTCATCATGCCAATACTAAAGTGTTACTCATTATCATTTTTCATCCACCCTCAACAGTCAATTGAGGCTACATATAGCCGTCACGGCGAAGGGTTTCCAAACCGCCATCTTCACTGTCCTGGGCTCGCCCGGCCCGCTCGGCAATATTCGAGAGTCTGCCGCTTTTGAGTTCATCAATAATTTCGGGAAGCGTTCTGGCGGCCGAGTCCACCGGATTGGTACAGGGATAACAGCCAAGTGAGCGGTAGCGTGTGCCACTACCCTGATTAAAGTAGAGCGAGACAACCGGAATACGCTCCCGCTCGATATACTCCCAGATATTCAGCTCGGTCCAGTCAAGCAGCGGATGAATACGCACATGGGTTCCGGGAGAGAAATCGGTTTTGAACTGGTTCCAGAACTCGGGCGGCTGATCGCCCACATCCCAGACATTATCCTTGTCGCGCGGTGAAAAATAGCGCTCCTTTGAACGGCTCCCCTCCTCATCGGCCCGGACGCCCACAATCACGCCGGTATAGGGCTCACGGCCCTCATCAGGCACATAGCGCTTCAGCTCATGATCCATCCGGTAGCGCGGCCACTCGCCGGAAAGCGTATGTTTCAAGGCTTCGCTTTTCAGATATTTGCAGCAGGTGATACGGTCAGTATTGCCATCGGGAAAGGTGAGCTTCCCTTCAAGAGCTTCACGGTTTTCCCCGTAAATCATATTCAGGTTCCACTCAAGCGCAAACCGGTCACGATACTCAATCATCTCCGGAATTTTGTAGTGCGTGTCAATATGCACCAGCGGAATGGGCACATGGCCGAAAAAGGCTTTGCGGGCAAGCCAGAGCATAACCGTGCTGTCCTTGCCGATCGACCAGAGCATGCAGAGGTTTTTAAATTCGCGGTAGGCCTCCCTGAGGATATAGACGCTTTGGGCTTCAAGTTTGTCGAGATGATCCATTCGTTCTCTCTTGTCAATATGGTTAGTGTTTCTCACGATGCAAGCCGCACTCCTTGTGCTCCGGACTCTCCCACCACCAGCGTCCTGCGCGGATATCCTCGCCCGGCTTGACCGCCCGGCTGCACGGCGCACACCCGATACTTGGATACCCCCGGTCATGCAGTGCATTATAGGGCACATGGTTCGATTTAATATACTCCCATACCCACTCTTCCGTCACCTCGGCAAGGGGGTTTATTTTGTAGAGACCAAACGCCCCATCCCACTCAATGGGAGCTACAGCGCTCCGGGTAACCGACTGCTCCCGGCGAAGCCCGCAAATCCAGGCGGTCAGGGTTGAGAGCTTCCTCTTGAGCGGCTCAACCTTTCGGATGCGGCAGCACTCCCGGCGAAGTTCAACGCTTTCATAAAACAGGTTTGGCCCATAGCGGCTCTGCATGTTCTCCACGGCCGAGGTTTCGGGAAAAAGCACCTCGATTTCATGCCCATAGTGCTTGCGCGTGGAATCCAGCACATCATAGCTCTCCTGCGGCAGCCTTCCGGTATCAAGCGTAAAAACCGTAACCGGCAGTTGTGCTTTATGCAGGAGGTCAAAAAGCACCTGATCCTCGGCACCAAAACTTGAAGCCAGGGCGACCTGTGAGGCTCCAAAAAAATCAACCGCACTCCGGAGAATCTTTTCCGGTGATTTGCCGGCAAGCTCCCTGCTTAATTGTTCAACCGCTTCTCTTTGCATAACCCTCTTACTCTTTTTGTTTCATGATCCTGCCAGCGGAGGGCCATTTTTTGGGCTCTCGGGGCTTTCGCCAAGAATTTCATCCTTTACCGCTTGAAGCCCGATACGGTCAATCATATGACCAAAGCGCTCTTTTTTGCGGCCATGCTTTCTGTAACAGCTCAATGCCTTATCAATAAGATCATAGAGTTCCGCCTCGCCCTCCACCTGTTTTTTCAGGAGTGAAGCAAAACGGGGTATTTTTCCCATGGTACCGCCGATATAGAGGTTATACCCTTGCTGGCCGACCACCCACGCTTTGCTGGGGCACTGCTTCGTGCAAATGCTACAGTTAATGCACCGCTTCCGGTCAATATCATAACGGTAACCCTTGTTCTTGCCACGGCCTACCGGCTTGCGTGTAATCGCCTGTACCGGGCAGAACTTAACGCATACACCGCAATCACAGCATGATGAGGCGTCCCATTCGGGCTCTATGGCGCCCCGGATGCCAATATCATTTTCGGTGGCCTTGGTACAGTTGTTGGAGCAACCGGTTACTGCCATCTTGAATTTCGAAGGGGTATCCTGATTGAAATACCTTTTATCAAGTTCCCGAGCAATCTTCTTGGTTTCAAAAACCCCCCATTTACAGGTTTCCTCGCCCGGACAGGCAACAATTACCCGAACCCGCGAGCCGGAAGCGCCCATCTCAACGCCTGCCTGCTGCAGTTCAAGCAGTGCTTTTTCCAGATTGTCACGATGCACATTGTGAATCTCAACTCCCTGACGGGTTGAAAGATGCAGAACCCCTTTTCCATACTGTTCAGCAACCGCTGCAATGCATGAGAGTTGCCGGGCACTCAGATCACCGGCAACCGCCTTGATGCGCATCACATAATAGTTTGGCTGCTTCTGGCGCAGGATACCCGTCTTAGTGAGTACCGCCAAATCAGGCTCATGGAGTTGCGTGCTCTTTGCCATGCATAGAAGGTTTTAATAAAAAAATAACAGTCAGGATGAAAAAAAGGCAGGCGAAACACCTGCAATGTAAGGGTACGCTGGGTACGCTTCACCCTCGAATATAACGACTCATCTTTTTACCGGCAAGCGAAATACCGCAAATATGGTATAAGGAGCTATTCTGGAGATATCGGGCGAAAAAAAATGCACAGATTACAAGCGTTCCACGACAAGTTGTAAACAGAGGGAAACACTCTTTACCACAAAATTAATACCATCCAAAGAGTGTTACCTTTTGGCAGGGCCATATGAAATGAAAGAGACTTTGAGAATATTTTCCTCGCACAACCCCAAAACAATTCATGATGACAAGCCGCAGACCAATGCCCGCCCTGTTTTTAGGGCACGGTAACCCGATGCATGCACTTTCAAGGAGTGTATGGAGCGACGGCTGGCAAAAGATCGGGCGCTCCCTTCCCCGGCCCGAAGCGATTTTGGCAATCTCGGCGCATTGGTACCAGCCGGAATGTGCCGTTACGGGATCTCTGGCACCGCCGACCATCCACGATTTCAGCGGCTTCCCCGAAGCACTCTACAGGGTAGAGTACCCAGCGCCGGGAAAACCCGAACTGGCCCGTCGGGTTCAGGAGTTGCTTGATCCTCTGCCAGTGTCGATTGACCAAGAGCGGGGGCTTGACCACGGAAGCTGGTCGGTACTCCGACATCTCTATGCGGAGGCCGACATTCCCGTCGTCCAGCTCAGTATTGACCAGCGGATGGAGAGCCGCTTCCACTATGAAACCGGCCAGCGGCTGGCGGCTCTCCGCCAGGAAGGGGTGCTGATACTCGGCAGCGGTAATGTGGTGCACAATCTCCACGCTTACGCATGGGGCCGTAACGAAGCTGCGCCCTACAGTTGGGCAACAGGTTTTGATGAAGAGGTGCAGCGAATCCTGCTTGCGGGAGAGAATGAAAGGCTGATCGATTACGAACTACTTGGCGATGAAGCCCGGCTCTCGGTTCCGACTCCCGATCACTACCTGCCGCTCCTCTATGTCATGGGCACCCGCACGGAGGAAGATAGCGTGACCTTTCCGGTCAAAGGGATTGAAGGCGGTTCGGTTTCCATGCTTGCCGTACAGCTCGGCTGAGCCTGGAAACCGATGGTGGACACCTCTCTTTATTTGTTCCGAAACCCAATCAGTGTGTTGGGCGGTGCTCGAAATCCTCATGTACCTGGTGTACACTCCGGTTTCTCTGCTCCGTCCGCCTTGTTCTCGGGCTTCTCACTGGCAATAAAGAGAGGCACCGAAAGACTCATCTACCGGCCGTAATAGGAGATGAGCGATGCTTTCGATATGGCATGACTGTTCAGCAAATAGCCGACTGTGGCGGGAAGGGTTTTTTCATCGGCTTCCAGTTTTTCCACATCAAGGGCATAGATGGTAAAAATGTATCGGTGCGCCTTGTCACCCTTTGGAGGGCAGGCTCCGCCGAATCCCGGTTTTCCCCAGTCCGTCACACTCTGGATGCTCCCTTTGGGTGCAACCATTTTCTGCAGATTCCCCGCGTCCTGTTTCAGTTCACTGGTTGCCGCCGGGATGTTGAACATAACCCAGTGCCACCAGCCGCTTCCGGTCGGAGCATCGGGATCATAAACGGTCACGGCAAAGCTTCTGGTGTTTTGTGGCGGATTCGACCAATTGAGCCGTGGTGAGATATTTTTGCCGTTGCAGCCACCAGCCGAATAGACCTCGGCTGCACTTAACTGACCACCCAAATCAGGACTCTTCAAGGTAAAATCGACCGCATATGCCCGGCTGAAACCAAGCACTCCACAGAGCACAACCGCAACAAAAAGTTTGTTCATCATCTTTTATCCTCCAGGGTTTAGGAATGGTTTGCTAAAAAAAGCTGAATCGTTTGATTACCTCCTTTTATGACATAAGCTCCGGGGTTTTGAGCAACTTGTGCACGGTTTTGGCAAGCACATTGAAGGAGAATGGTTTCTGGATAAAATTCACGCTCCCGTCAAGTACCCCGTGCAGGGCAATAACATCGGCCGTATAACCCGACATGAAAAGAATCTTCAGGTTCGGCCAAACCTGCAAGAGCTGTTTTGAGAGATCACGACCGTTCATCTCCGGCATCACCACATCAGTCAGAAGCAGGTGAACCGCGCCCTTGTACTCCGTTGCAATCCGGATGGCTTCGGAGGGCGATGAAGCGGCAAGCACCTCATACCCTTTGTTTTCAAGCATGAGCTTGCTCAGCTTCAAAATATCCTGTTCATCCTCCACAAGTAAAATCGTTTCCTGGCCATGCTCAATCGGCCGATCCACTTCCGGCTCCCGCAGCTCCGTCGTAGGATGCTCACGGTAAGCGGGCAGGTAGATTTTGAACTGCGTTCCTTTGCCCGGCTCGCTCTGGCACTCAATAGATCCCTGACTGTGTTTGACAATGCCGTAAACGGTCGAAAGCCCCAGACCGGTGCCTTTCCCCGCCTCCTTGGTAGTAAAAAAGGGTTCAAAAATATGGAGCAGATCCTTTTTTTCAATTCCCTGACCATTATCCGTAACCGTCAGGGTTATGTAGTCGCCGGCACCAAGAGCGGTGTGTTTGGCGCCTTCAGCTTTGGAGAGATGAATCCGGTCGATCTCTACCTGGATAGTGCCAATCCCCGCTATAGCATCCCGGGCATTGACACAGATGTTGATCAAAATCTGGTCGATTTGTGAAGGATCAATGTTAACCTGGGCGGAGCCGGCACAGGGTATCCAGAAGAGGGTGATATTTTCCCCGATCAGCCGTCGCAGCATACCGAGCATCCCTTCAATAATCATCTTCAGGTCAACCACTTTTGTGATGACCTCCTGTTTTCGGGCAAACGCCAGCAATTGAGTGGTCAGATCGGCCGAGCGAAGGGTTGCCGCAAGAATCTCCGAGAGGTTTTTTTTGAGCGATGGCAGAAGGGGCTTTTGATCGATGGCCAGCTCAACATTGCCACGAATCACACCGAGCATATTGTTGAAGTCGTGCGCTATGCCTCCGGCAAGCTGTCCCACCAGCTCCATTTTCTGAGCCCGCTGAAGCTGAAGCTGCAATTTTTCCTGCTGCTCAACCGCATGTTTTTTAGCAACAATATCCCAGGCCACGTCTATAAGAGCACTCACCATGCGGATATCATCATCGTTGTAGAAGGAGGGTTTATTGCCAACTCCAACAATGGCCATGACCGCTTTGGCGCGTATGAGAGGAACAACCAATTCGCGTTTTACTTCAGCGTGTCCGTCCACCATCTCCCAGAGATGCTTTACGGGATGATAGTTGTTCTGAATCACGGCTTTTTGTTGCCGCACAACATCGGCCCATATTCCGGCCTGGTGCAGCGGATAGCGGCCTCCCTTATCCTCCGGCTTGATGGAGTTTGTCGACCAGAGCTGCATGGCAAGTGAGAGCTGATCGTGCTCAACAAAGTGCACAAAGCCGACAGCGCTCCCGGTCAGGCGCCGGGCCTCATCCAGGGTAAGCTGAAGCAGTTCATCCTCTGAATGGGTTTCGGCCATTTCAAGCAAGCGGAGCCGGAATGCCGTGATGGCTTCAAGACGGCAACGTTCGGTAACATCATGGATAATGGAGTAGAGAAAAATTTTACCCGAAATCTCAATCTGGTTGCTGAAAACCTCCACATCGCGCAAAGAGCCGTCGGCCCTCTGGTGACGGAAGAGAAAGCGGTTTTGCTCCGACGCACAACATTTTTCCATATTGCTCTTCACGTCCGCAAGCGAGAGCTGGTTGATCTGCTGAATGCGCATCTGGCGAAGCTCCTCTATCGTCCACCCATAAAAATCCGATGCGGCCTGATTGGCATCAATAATGGCACCGGTATCGGGATCGATCAGAATCTTGATGGCTGCATGTTGTTCAAAAAGCTTCCTGAAACGCTCCTCACTTTCAGAGAGTGCCCGTTCGGCCCGTTTGCGCTCGCTGATGTCAAGAAGAATACCGGTATAGCAGGATACACTTCCGTCATGACCTTGCAGAGGGATAGCTCTCGCCATAAGCCATCGTTCGCCTTTTTGGCCGTAACAGCGCCAAGTCACACTGAACTCTCGGCCTTTATCGACCGCATGCCAAACGGTACGCTCTATATCCGCTCTCTCTTGCGGCAAAACCGTCTGAAGCCACGCCTCGTATGAGGGCTTGCAGCTAAAAGGCTCGTAGCCGAAAAGTTGCCACACCTCCTCTGACCAGAAGGTGGTGTTGGTCGCAGCATCCCACTCCCAGCTTCCGGCATGAACCGCTTTCAAAATCAATTGCAAGCGCTCAGGAGTTGCGGTAAATGGTGCTTCAGGCCGTGTGCAATCAGGTTGATCGCTCTCTTCTTTGCTGTTGCTCTTGTCTTTCTGCATGAGGATGCGTTATAGGGCCAAACAAGCGATAACCGGTGCGCGTTACATCAGGAGAGTCTCGTTGCCTCCACAAGGCGTGATGGAGGGATTGGCGTACAGCTTTATAGGACAGGGAAGCAGATGACGAACTTCAGTTGCAATATAATTATTACAACTTTACTGCGCAACGAGTTACGCAACAAACAGCAAATGAAGGAAGCAATCAGCGCCTCATACGTCTGAAGCCGTTTCGGCACTCTGGCTTGAAAGTCGCGGAGAGCAGGATGGGTACAATCAGCAGTAACGTTCAGGGGAACACCTCTTCTGGAAGCGTTCCCCGAAAAGCAGGCATTGCAAATACAACTCAGGGTTTTTTCGATTTCATCTCTTCCTGCATCTGTTTCACCATCTGCTCAAGCGCCTTGCGTTGTTCGGGCGATGAAGCCGAGTGCATTGATGGCAGTTCATTTCTGGTATATCCTTCAGGCACCTTGAAGAGCGAGGCATCAAGGCCTCGCTTTTCAACCTTGGTGAGTTCAGTAACAATATTCGCCTGCTTGTGCCATATTTTTACCGGGAACCCGTCCAGACCGGCATCTTTCATTCGTTTGGCAAAGAGCGGCAAACTCTTCTCCCTTGTACCCTGCATTCTGGCATAGGTGAAATAATCCAGAATCTCTTTTGAAACCCACATCTCCATCACGCTTTCGCCTTTGGTGACGCGGACATGAGTGCAGTTATAACCGTTGAGCAGCTCATTGCCAAGATTCTCGATTTTGGCATTGTTATAATCTTCAGCACTCTTTGGGCTCTCTTGCGCCATCTTGTCGGTATCAATAACCGTATAGGATTTGGTGGTGCTATTGATCAGGTAGATCAGGTTCGGCGTTTGAGCCGGCGAAACAACCACCACCTGTGGAGCACCCGCCGTCGCCTTGATGCTGGAACTGCTCTCCGTACGCACCCCCTCCCTGGAAATAAAGAGCTTGGTGGCGGTGGAACCTACCTCGGGAATGGTGGTCTGCATGGTCAGAATACCTTCGAAGGGCTTTCCAAGAGGCAAAAGCGAGCCGCCGCTTTCGCTGCTTTTGGATGCTGGCGGGCTCGGGCTCTTTTTACTGCCGCAAGCGCCAAGCGTAACGAGCAGAAGCAAAAGAAGGTAGAGGGTAACTTTTCGCATAACAGCTTAACGGTTTAAGGGTTAAGAAGAGTCACAAGGGCAATGCCCAAGAGTCAGCGGGCACGGCAGAAGAACCTTCAAGGCAGAGGGAGCTCCCGGTAGCGATACACAAACGCAATGGTGCCGATCTTCTCGTTCAGCCCCATAACCGGCACAAGAAAAAGGCTTTGATGCTCCGCCACCGCATAGGAGAGCGGCTGCAGGGCAGCAAGGTTGATGCCCGTGTAAAGGTGGCCAAAAGAGCTTCCCAGAAGCTTTCGGTCGGTTGAGACCTTGATGGTGCCGGCAGGATCAACCAGCATGACCAAGGCGAACTCCTTTCTTTGGATCAGTTCATTGAAATACTCATCAATCTGGCTGTAATTGCCTCGCATCAGCTCCTTGCGCACCGACCAGGCAAAGGGAAGGGAAAAGAGCCGAATATCCTCGCGCTGCAGGCTCTCGGCACGAAGCGCAAGCTTTTGCAGCTTCTGCTCACCCTGGTAGCGCACCACCACAATCCCGCCGGCAAGGAGCGCAATAACAAGCGTGATGAAGATAAACACAAAGCGCTTCCAGAGCGACGGGCCGGCATTTACATCACTATTGCTCTTCATGGCATCATCAAAAGATTATGATGTTGATAAACCGAGACGGTTTAAATAAAACTCCTCTTTTTCCTGCATCACGGCACGATTCTCGGGCGTTTGATCATCATAGCCAATAAGATGCAGGGCAGAATGGATGGTAACCCGCAGCAACTCATGCTGAAACTCCGTCTTGAAGCGGCTCGCATTTTCCTTGATAACGTCAAGCGAAATATAGAACTCGCCGTCAATTTCCGGCTCATCGCTGTAGCGGAAGGTCACTGTATCGGTAGGATAATCGTGCTGCAAAAACTCCCGGTTGATGCGCTGGATCATTTTGTTGCCGCAGTAAACCCCCACAATCGAGTCAACCGTAAAACCTTCGCTCTCCAGCACCAGCAGCACGGCTTTCTCAAGCCTCTCTTCCGGCAGCTCCCTTCTGGTGGTATTATAAATTTCCAATGTCATGAAGCGTGCGAAGGTTGCTGGTTAAGAAGAGCGTCAACCTGCTTGATCTGGTTTTTATGCACCCTGAAGGTCAACTCAACCTCATCGTCAAGATAAAGCTTCTCGGTCACTTCCGTATGCTCGTAGAGCCAGGCAACGAGCTTCGAGTTCGTTGTGGGGATGCGTACTTTCCGATCCAGATAATCAAGGGCGACATGGTGGCCAATCATCTCTTTCAGTACCGAAATGTTCAGCCCCCGCATGGCTGAAATAAAGATTGCTTCGGGGTGTTTTTCCCGGGTCTCCTGCAGCAGCTCGGGGTTTTCAAGCGCATCAATCTTGTTGAACACCTCGATGATCCGGTCGTGATCCACCCCGATATCGCGGAGAGTATCGCGCACCACCTCCATCTGCTCCTCAAAACCGGGATGGCTGATGTCGATAACGTGCAAAAGAAAATCGGCCTGCAGCACCTCGTCGAGGGTTGACTTGAAACTCTCAACCAGGTGGTGCGGCAGTTTGCGGATAAAGCCAACCGTATCGGAGAGGAGCACCAGCTTGTTGAGACTCAGCTCCAGCCGACGGGTTTTGGTATCGAGCGTGGCAAAGAGCCGGTTCTCGGCAAAAGCCTCGGCCTCGGGGCAGAGCATGTTCATCAGGGTGGACTTTCCGGCATTGGTATACCCAACAAGCGAGACCCTCGGAATGCTCAGCCGACCCTGCGACTGGGTATCGTGCTGCAAGGAGACCTCGCGCAGCTTCTTCTTCAAAAGGGAGATCCGGTTACGCACCAGCCGTCGGTCGGTCTCAATCTGGGTTTCACCCGGCCCCTTGTTGCCAATGCCGCCCTTCTGCTTTGAGAGGTGAGTCCACTGTCCGGATAGACGCGGCAGCATATACTCAAGCTGGGCCAGCTCCACCTGCATCTTGGCCTGGGCCGACTGGGCCCGTATGGCAAAAATCTGGAGAATCAACCCGGTACGGTCAATAACCTTGCAATCCAGCGCACGTTCAAGGTTCCTCGCCTGACCCGGAGTAAGGTCATCGTCAAAAATCACCAGATCAATCTCCTGCTCCTTGACGTACTCAACCAGCTCTTCAACCTTTCCTTTTCCAATACAATAGCCGGGATCACGCAGCTTTTTCTCCTGGATATAGGTTGAGTCGACATCCGCACCGGCGGTATCGGCCAGAAAGGCAAGCTCGGTGAGATACTCCTCAACAAGGGTTCTGGGTGTTTCAGGTGGGGAACAAAGGCCGACAAGAATCGCCTTTTCCCTTTTATTTTCAGGGGTAACAGTCTTCAACCGGGCAGTAATTAATTACTTAAGTATTTGAAATAGAATGAGCTGCAACTTGGCATGTTGCTATATTACAACCATTGTTTTATCTTGGCAAGAGATTTTGTTAACGTATTCGGGCATTAAAAAGTTACACATGCTCGGTTCCGCCCTCGGCTAGAGAGAGCGGAGAGCCGTGGCAGCAACAACAGGCTAATATAAGCGCGCAGGTCAGATGAATTACAGCTATAATGGAAAAACATCCGTCAAGGACGCCGAAAAGCCGATAACGCTCGAAAATGCTTATCAATATTGCCGGCAGATATCAAAACATCACGCAAAAACCTTCTACCTTGCAAGCATGTTTCTGCCAAAAAAGCAGCAGAATCCGATTTTTGCCATCTACGCCCTGCTCCGCACGGTTGACGATCTGGTTGACTTGGCCGAAGAGAAGCTCTCCAACGGCCTCATTACCCGGGATGAGATAACCCGCCTCCTGGAAGAGTGGAAAAGAAAGCTCAAGCAGTGCTACGCCGGAAAGCATGAAAACGACCCCATCATGATGGCCTGGCACGACACCCTGAAAAGCTATACCATCCCGCTTGAGCTTCCGCTCGACCTGATGGACGGGGTGGCGATGGATATTGAGTTCAAGCCCTTTGAAACCTTTGACGAGCTTTACGTCTACTGCTACAAGGTCGCCTCGGTCGTTGGGCTGATGACCTCCGAAATTTTCGGCTACCGCAACAAAGAGGCCCTGCAACACGCCATCGAGCTTGGCGTCGCCATGCAGTTGACCAATATCCTGCGCGATATCGGCGAGGATGTTGACCGCGGCCGAATCTACCTTCCGCTGGAGGAGCTTCGCCGGTTCAACTACTCCCCGGAAGAGTTCATGCAGAAAAAGATAAACGGCAACTTTATTGATCTGATGAAGTTCCAGATCGACCGGGCCCGACGCTACTACCGCGAATCCGACAAAGGAATACCGATGCTGGAGGGTGGTAGCCGCTTTGCCGTCGGCATCAGCAGCACCAATTACCACAATATTTTATCGGCCATCGAACAAAACGAGTACGATGTGTTTACCAAAAGGGCTTACCGCTCCTTTTACCAGAAAATAAGCACCATTCCCTACGTCTGGTACAAATGCCGGGTGGCCTCCTGAAGCACCCCGTTAACTCCAGATTTTTTCACCCAGGATAATTCTCTACAAGTCAATACCCATCATGCAGAAAGAGCCCGAACAGCACAAAAATAACCCGGCCGATCAGCCTCAACTCTCCCTGAACGACCAGATGCTGCGCCGCCTTGAAGAGCGCCAGCACCTCCTGGATGCAGGCATCAACCCCTACCCGAGCCAGTTTGCGGTCACCCGTTTCTCCTCGCAAGTTTTTGAGGCTTTTCAGGACGAGGTGAAAGAGCCGGTATCGGTTGCCGGACGAATCATGACCATCCGCAAGATGGGCAAAGCCTCCTTTTTCCATATTCAGGACTCAAAAGGGCGCATCCAGATCTATCTGAAAAAGGACGAGGTCGGCGAAGCGACCTACAACACCTTCAAACTGCTCGACATCGGCGATATTGTTGGCGTAAAGGGTTACAGCTTCAAAACCAAAACCGGTGAGATTTCGGTTCATGCCGAAACGCTGGAGCTGCTCACCAAGTCGCTCCGCCCCATACCGGTCGCCAAGGAGAAAGAGGTTGATGGCGAAAAGGTTGTGTTTGACGCCTTCAGCGACAAGGAGCTGCGTTACCGCCAGCGCTACGTTGACCTGATTGTCAATCCGGAGGTCAAAGGTACCTTTATCAAGCGGAGCGCCATTGTCTCTTTCATGCGCAACTCCTTTGCCAGCCGTGGATGGCTTGAGGTTGAAACCCCGATTCTGCAGCCGATCTACGGCGGTGCGGCGGCGCGCCCTTTCACCACCCACCACAATGCGCTCGACATGCAGCTCTACCTGCGCATTGCCAACGAGCTCTATTTGAAGCGCCTTATTGTTGGCGGCTTTGACGGCGTTTTTGAGTTTGCGAAAGATTTCCGCAACGAGGGCATCGACCGCTTCCACAACCCCGAGTTCACCCAGGTGGAGCTCTATGTTGCCTACAAGGATTACAACTGGATGATGCAGATGGTTGAGGAGCTTATCTCCGAGACTGCTCAGAAGGTCAACCAGAGCGAGGTCACCAGCTTTCTCGGTAACGAGATCAGCCTGAAACCTCCCTTCCGCCGCCTGAGCATAATTGATGCGATTGCCGAATACACCGGACGCGATATCCGTGGCAAATCAGAGGATGAGCTGCGCTACACCGCAAAGGATCTCGGCCTTGAGCTCGACCCGAAAATCAGCAGCGGCAAGATCATCGACGAGATTTTCGGCGAGTTTGTTGAGCCGAAGCTGATTCAGCCAACCTTTATTATCGACTACCCAACGGAGATGTCGCCCTTGGCAAAGGAGCACCCTTCGCAGCCGGGCATTGTTGAGCGCTTTGAGCTGATTGTGGGAGGCAAGGAGGTGTGCAACTCCTTCTCCGAACTGAACGATCCGGTCATTCAGCGCGAACGGCTTGAGTCGCAGGCCAAGCTCAGGCAGCGGGGCGACGAAGAGGCAATGATTGTTGATGAGGATTTCCTCCGCGCCATCGAATACGGCATGCCCCCCTGCGCCGGCATCGGCATCGGCATCGACCGTCTGGTGATGCTCCTCACCGGCCAGGACTCCATCAGGGATGTCATCTTCTTCCCGCATCTGAAGCCGGAGTAAAGAGCGGCTATGAGGTTATTTCAATTGCCAAAGGGGCCGGATAACCCCGCCCTTACAGCTTTTTGAGGAGACCGTTAAGATTGTTCCTGATTGTTATGGCGCTTGGGTGATCGGAGCCAAGCGCTTTCTCATCAATTGCCAACGCACGGCGAATGAGCGGCTCGGCTTCAGTGTAGTTGCCCTGCGTTTTCAGCAAGAGCCCAAGATTGTTCAGGCTTGTAGCCACACCGGGGTGATCGGGGCCAAGCGAGTTTTCAAGGATAACCAGCGCACAGCGAATGAGCGGCTCGGCTTCAGTGTAGTTGCCCTGCACTCTCAACAACTCCGCAAGATTGTTCAGATCGGTCGCAACACCAGGGTGATCGGGGCCAAGCGCTTTCTCATCAATTGCCAGCGCACGACGGTAAAGCGACTCGGCTTCGGCATAGTTGCCCTGCACTCTCAGCAACTCCGCAAGATTGTTCAGACTTGTGGCAACATTGGGGTGATCGGGGCCAAGGACTTTTTCCCGGATTGCCAACGCACGGCGGTAAAGCGGCTCGGCTTCGGCATAGTTGCCCTGCACTCTCAACAACTCCGCAAGATTGTTCAGACCCGTGGCCACTGACGGGTGATCGGGGCCAAGCGCTTTTTCCCGGATTGCCAACGCACGGCGATAAAGTGGTTCGGCTTCAGCGTATTTGCCCTGCGCATAAAGCAATGCAGCGAGATTGTTCAGGCTCGTAGCCACATCGGGATGATCGGAACCAAGCGTTTTTTCCCTGATTGCCAGCGCACGTCGATAGAGCGGCTCGGCTTCAGCATAAGCTGCTCTACCATAATGATAGCATCCACTGTTATTCAGCAAGAGTGCAAGCTCCTCCCATGCTGAGGTATCATCAGTTACAGCATTAAAGAGAGTTTCAGCATGCGGCATGAGGGCGGCGCACTCCGGCCAGCAGGCTGGGTTGCTATACCCTTCATCCGGAAACTGTTCGCTCAGGGCTTTGATGGCGGCTGTGCGGCAGCGTTCTATCGCTTCGGGCTCCATCCTCTCCTGGGCAACCATCTGGACAAGGCGATGGATGGAGAGCTGCTCTTTGTCATGCGTGATGAGGGAGTAGGTGATGAGCGCCTTTATGGCCTTGTTGATGGCAAGCGGGTCGATGGCTGCCGCTTCACCCTCATCCGCATAGTGCTCAAGCGCCCGCGTGATGAGCGTGCGAGGGATGGCATCGGGCGCAACAACGCTGCAAATGTTCAAAATATCGCTGGCAAAGGGCGTTTGCGCTGCCTCCTCAAAGGCAAGAGTCCAGGTTGTAGCAACCGTATCGGGATAGTTGTCGGGCGGCTCTTCATCCTTCCAGAGTTCCCTGTGGCGGGTGGTAAAGAGGTGAAGGTAGTCACCGTAGCTCGTGCCGGTTGCGTTGCAGTAGGCTGCCGCCTGTTCAAGTGCGAGAGGAAGGTTGCCGAGTGTTTCGGCAAGAGTGCCCGCAGCGCCATCATCACTCTGACCAGTTCGCCGGTGCAGAAAGGCGATGGACTCCTGCGTGCTCCAGACCTCAATTCTGAGTGGCGAGCCGATAGTGCTCCAGTTCTGGAAACGCGAGGTGATGAGGATGTGCCCCCCTGTTCCGGTTGGCAGATAGCTCTTGATGCTCGCGGCATCCTTGGCGTTATCGAAAATGAGCAGCCAGCCGGTGTTGTGGTTGAGCCACTCCCTCACAGCCTCAATAACGACTGCCTGCTCCTGCGCCTCACTCTCCGGCAGGTTGAGCTTTTTGGCAAGTGCCGCGTAATCGGAAGCAAGGGTTGATGGCTCCTCAGAACGAATCCACCAGACAACATCATAGCCTGCACTGTAACGCCAGGCGTACTCTATGGCAAGCTGGCTTTTGCCGATCCCGCCAAGGCCGTAAATGGCCTGCGTAATTGCCGTATGCTTGCCGCTCTCCAGTGAGCTGCGCAACGCATCAAGCAGACTCTCCCGACCAGTGAAGTTCCGGTTTCGTTGCGGCAGATTGCACACCGGCGGAACGGTTCCGGGATAGCGGGTTGCTTTCGGTGCCGGAGTAGATGGTGTTCCGGGAAAAGCGACTTTTGCTCTTGGCCCTGCTGAGGCGCCATTGAGTGTTGCCTCTATCTTTTTAAGCAGCCGCGCTTTGGCATCACTTTCGGAAAGCCCCACAAGGTCGATGTAGATCAGTGCCGCAAATAATCCGTCCGGCTTGAAATCCTCAATGCGTACCGGAACCAGAAGCCGCTCTTTTCCTTGCGGGTCTTTCGCAAATGCTGCGGCCCACTCCGAATTGGTGAAAAGAGCATCAAGGTAGCGTTGCGAAAGGACGGCAATCGTTCTCTTTGTCTCTTTTGCCGCCCGGTGCATTTCAAGCACAAAGTTTCCCCCCGCATGAAAATCCCACTCCTGAAAAACCGTTGTATAGCCCGCCTGATGAAGCTCGGTAGCAATCCACTCGGCCCACGGCAGGTCGGCTCCGGTATAACTGATGAAGAACTCTTTCATAGGGGTCAAACAGGTAATGAAAAGAGAGAAACAGGGATAAAGCTAAGATAGCGCAGTATTATTTGAATAACAACGTAACGCGCTGAAATTCATGGCGGATAACGGTTTTGCCGCGGAAGATCAGAAAAGCCTGATCACCAGCCTCTTTTGGCCGGAGTGAGAGCAAATCAGGCGGAGGAGGAATTAATGCGGCGGCTTAAGGGAGTTTTCATAACCGGGTATTACTATATTATCCGGTTCGGTTGTGGTGGGCCGGGTGAGAGGAATGCTCAGTAACCGACTAAAAGGTAAAATTCCTGCCGGATTTTAAATTTATTAGGCGAAAAACATGAACATCCAAAATTATTTAAGTATATAAGAACTGGTAACAAAGTCAGCAGTGTGAAGTTCGATCAACAAGAAACAATAGCCGTATGAGTCGCTTTTTTGAGCGATACGAAGCTGAAACCAGCCGGTTTTTTGATGAGGTCATGGCTACGGAAGGACAAGCGCGCCCTCATTATGACAAACTGCTTGAGCGTTTCAGACAATTTTCGTTTGATGATATCAAGGCCCGCCGCGAGATTATCAACATTTTTTTCCGCAACCAGGGTATTACCTTTACGGTCTACGGAGTGGAAGAGGGTATTGAGCGGATTTTTCCCTTCGATTTGATTCCAAGGGTTGTTCCCGCCTCCGAGTGGCAGAAAATCGAAAAGGGGCTTATCCAGCGCATTACCGCGCTCAATGAGTTCCTCTACGATATCTACCATACCCAGAAGATCCTCAAGGACAAGATCATTCCGACGGAACTGATTCTTGGCAGCCAGCACTTTGCCCGCGAATTTGTGGGGGTCAATCCTCCGCTTGGCATCTACATCCACGTCACCGGCAGCGATATTATCCGCGACAAGGATGGCAACTACCTGGTGCTTGAAGATAACCTGCGCACGCCGAGTGGCGTTTCCTACATGCTGCAGAACCGTCAGGCCATGAAACGCGCCTTCCCGGTTGTATTTGAAAAATATCAGGTTCGGCCGATCGAGAACTACCCGCAGGAGCTGCTCCGCACCCTGCAGGAGATCAGCCCGGCGTCGCGCCGCGAACCAAACGTGGTGGTGCTCACCCCCGGCATCTACAACTCGGCCTACTTCGAGCACAGCTTCCTTGCCCGCCAGATGGGCGTTGAACTGACCGAAGGCAAGGATCTTGTGGTCAACAACAATAAGGTCTATACCCGAACCACACGGGGGCTGGAGCGGGTTGACGTGATCTACCGCCGCGTGGACGACGCCTTTCTCGATCCGCTGGTCTTCCGCCCCGACTCAAAGCTCGGCGTGGCGGGGCTCATCAACGCCTACCGCAAAGGAAATGTGGCTCTTGCCAACGCCATCGGCACCGGCGTGGCGGACGACAAGGTGATCTACAGCTTTGTGCCGGCAATCATCAAGTACTATCTCGGCGAAGATCCGATTCTTGAAAATGTGCCAACCTGGCTGGCCAGCAACCCGACCGACCTGAAATATATTCTTGAAAACCTTGGTTCACTGGTTGTGAAGGCGGCCAATGAATCCGGAGGATACGGAATGCTGGTGGGCCCGGAATCGACCATTGAGCAGCAGGAGAAGTTTGCCGAGATGATTGTGGCCAATCCGCGCAACTATATTGCCCAGCCGACCATTTCGCTCTCGCGCCACCCGAGCTTTTTCAATGACAACGAACTCGTGGGCTGCCATATCGACCTTCGGCCTTATGTATTGAACGGTAAAACTGTTACTATTGTGCCCGGAGGCCTGACAAGGGTGGCTCTCAAAAGAGGTTCACTCGTCGTCAACTCCTCTCAGGGCGGAGGAAGCAAGGATACCTGGGTTGTTGATGAATAACCACTAATTTATGATTACCATATGTTAAGCCGTGTTGCCGAATCCCTCTTCTGGATGAGCCGTTACTTCGAGCGGGCAGAAAACACCGCAAGGTTCCTTGATGTCAATTTCAACCTGCTGCTCGACCTCAATAAAATAACCCCGATCGAGAATCCGAACTACTGGATAGCGCTGATTCTTGTCACCAGCGACCGGGATCGCTTCGCCGAGCTCTACAGCGAGTACACCGCCCACACGGTGACCGATTACCTGGTCTTCAACAAAAACAATCCGAACTCCATCACCTCCTGCATTGGCCTGGCGCGGGAGAATGCGCGGAGCATTATTGAGAGCATCTCCAGTGAGATGTGGGAGCAGGTCAACAACCTCTACCACTATCTGCAGAGCGTTACCCCGCAGTTTGTGCATAACGACCCTTCGGGATTCTACAAGGAGATCAAGAATGCCTCCCACCTTTTTCAGGGTATTACCGACAACACCTTCTCGCACAACGAGGGGTGGGACTTCATCCAGATTGCCAAATATCTTGAGCGCACCGACAATATAGCCCGCCTTATTGACGTCAAATACCACATGCTGCTCTCCGAAGCCCAAAATCAGCCCGAAGTTGTGGAAGGGTCGGAGGATCTGATTCAATGGATGGCGGTTTTGAAAAGCTGTAGCGCCCTTGAGGCATTCCGCAAGGTCTACCTTTCAAAAATCGATCCAGACAACATCCTGCGCTTTCTGATTCTCGACCGCACCTTCCCGCGCAGCATCAACTTTTCGGTCTGTGCGGCGGAAGATGCCCTCTGGCGCATATCCGGCAGCTCGCGCCACCGATACGTCAACAACGCCGACCGCCTTATCGGAAAAATAGAGGCAGAGTTGAGCTATACCGCCATTGAGGATATTTTTTCAAAAGGATTGCATAACTATCTTGAAGAGCTGGAACAACGATTGGTGAAAGTAGGAGAACAGGTGCACTTGACCTATTTTGCCTATCACACCCCGGAAATCGAGTCACCGGACGTTGATGAAGCACTCCCCTTTACCGGAATCGGTGGAGGACGTGCCAACTGGAGCCAGGCACAGCAGCATCAGCAACAGCAATAACCGGTCGCAAACAATACTACAAAGATGATTCTAAAAGTTGAACACTCCACCCTGTTTGAGTACGATAACCCCATCTATGAAACAGCGACCGAAGTAAGGCTCCACCCCGACAACAATCCGGCAGCACCACAGCGATGTGCAAGCTTCAAGCTCCAGGTTGACCCTCCTGCAACCATTTTTGAATACACCGACTTTTACGGCAACAAGGTCAACCACTTCAACCTGCTCCAGAGTCACAAACGGGTCAAGATCATTGCCACCTCCGTTGTGGAAACCGGGATCGGCCACTCCGATGCCGCCGAAGACGAAGATATTTTTCTGATGGATTTTTCGGGCCAGAGCCGCTATGTGCGTTTTGACGAGGCCATACGGGAGTTTTCATCCCTTTTTGATCCCGCTATGGAAAGCCTCCAGCTTGCCGAATCGATATGCCGCCACATCAACCAATCGTTTATCTACGAACCCGGTGTGACCGACGTACACAGCACCAGTGCCGTGGTCATGGCTCTCGGACGCGGTGTCTGCCAGGATTTTGCCCATATCCTGCTTGCGGCCTGCCGCTATCTGGGTGTGCCGGCTCGCTATGTCAGCGGCTACCTCTACGGAGGCAGCACGCCCGACGGTCGCGACGAAGCAAGCCACGCCTGGTGTGAAGTCTACTGCGGCAAGGAAAAAGGGTGGATTGGCATGGATCCGACGCACAGCACCCTTTTTGTCGACGAGCGATATATCAAAATCGGTTCCGGAAGGGATTATGCCGACGTGCCGCCGGTACGGGGCACCTACAAAGGCAATGGTCAGGAGAAGCTCAGCGTCTCGGTCAAGGTCAGCTCCATGGAGAAGGTCCTCAACTCATAACAAGCCAACGAGAAGGGCGCGTCTCCAAGCAATAAAGCATTTTGGAGGCGCCCCCTGCAACCACACGATTCTTATTTTCTCTTGCGGACAAGATCAGCTTCAGGAGAGGCTGGATAGACATTGAGCAGATCCTTGAACCTCTCTTTGGCATGTTGTGCATCACCAATCCGTTCAAAAGCAATCGCCTGCTTGTAAAGCGCCGCCGGACGCTGGTTGCTCTTGGGATATTTTGCAATCACCACCTGATATGCCAGAATGGCTTGTTCATACCCTTTTTCACTGAAATAGCTTTCCGCCAGATGGAACTGAGCGTCATCAGCAAGATCTGATTTTGGATAGCTCTTCACAACCGTTGTAAAACTCTCCCTTGCTCCGGTATAATTTTTCTTGGCAAGCTGCTCCAAGCCATCCTTAAGCAAAACGGCATCACTCGGAAGTTCACGCTTTTTGTCGGCAGATGGCGCATCATTCAGCTTCAGGGGAACTGGTGATGCCTTGCTCACAAATTTAGCCAAAGCCGGATACTGCTCAATTTTCTGCACCCTTGACTCAAGCTCGTCAACCTTGTGGATCAAGAGGGAGTCTTCCACACCAAGACGGGCGAACTCCTGATGATTGGAATGACCCATCTCCTCAAGCAGGCCCTGAAGACGCAGCACTTCGTCGCGAAGCTGCTGGACATCTGTATAAGAGCCAGCAGACTGCGACTTTACGGTTTCTGCATCACTCTTGAGCTTGCGAAGATCATCGGTCACAACAAGCAGATCCTGTTTTGATGCGCATGAAGAGAGCAAGAGAAGCGGCAAAACAAGAAACGGTTTAATACTTTTACTCATGATTGTAAATATTTATTTCTCCAACGCCGCTTCACCGTTCAGCGTTTATCTGATTACTGGGCTACTCTCTTCAAGAGCTGCTCTTATTTTACAACAAAGTGTGCACGACGGTTTTTTGCCCAAGCCTCTTCATTCTGGTCGGTTGTAAACGGACATTCTTCACCGTAACTGACGGTCTGAAGGCGGGATGAAGGCACACCAAGCCTGACCAGGTAATCTTTTGCTACGTTGGCACGACGCTCACCAAGAGCAAGGTTGTATTCCGATGTACCTCTGGCATCACAATGACCTTCAATAAGCGCGCCCTTTGCGGAGTTGCCTTCCAGCCATGAACCATTCTGTTTCAACTGCTCCTGCGCATCGGTGCTGAGCTGAGCACTGTCAAACTCAAAAAAAACATCACCCAACGGACCTCTCTGCCATTTGTCAAATCCATAGCCTGATGGCTCCGCAGGTGCAACCGGTGCTACGGCAACAGGAGCTGGCGCTGGTGGCGGTGGTGGGGCAACAGGAGTTACTACGCTCTTTGAAGAGCATCCGGCGGTCATCATCAAAGCAACAACAACCATGCTGTTTATTTTTTTTTTCATGGCACAAACGCATTTAATGTTAAAAAAAGAGGCAAGCATCACACAACGCTTGCCTCTCGGGGTTTTCAGGCAAACACACTCTTATTCAGCAACAAAGTGAGCCCTTCTGTTCTGAGCCCATGCCTCTTCGTCATGTCCGGAAGCAAATGGCCTCTCTTCGCCATAGCTGACCGTCTTGATACGGGAACCATCAACACCAAGATTGACAATGTAATCTTTTGCACTGTTGGCTCGACGCTCACCAAGAGCAAGGTTATACTCATTGGTACCCCTCTCGTCACAATGACCTTCAACAATAACACCACGTGATGCATTGACCTTCAGCCAGTTGGCATTGGTCTTGAGCTGGTCTACGGCATCCGGACGAAGTGCTGATTTGTCAAAATCATAGAATACATCACCAAGACCAGGTATAACAACTGCCGGTGCAACTGGCGGCGCTGGTGGAGGTGGTGGTGGAGGTGGTGGTGCCACGACATCCTTTTCGCAACAGCAGGCTCCCAAAAAGAGCATCGAAGGAATCAGCAGGCTTCTCAACAACGGTTTAACGGTTTTCATCTTTTCCCCCTTTTTATGTGTTATTTCAAAAGTTACTACTCTCGGAATAAAGACCAGGATGGTTGCATCTGGTCACCATCAATCTGCAATAAACGCCTTTGATGTTCGCCCGTAGAACTCATGACAAACAATTTCTTGGTTCCCTGGCGGCTGGAAGTAAACACAATCATACTGCCATCCGGCGACCAGGAGGGGGACTCGTTCTCACCTGACCTCTGTGTCAGCTTTATTAATCCAGACCCATCCGCATTTACTACAAATATATTGATTTCACCACTCTTTTCCATTGTGGAGTACGCAATTTTATCTCCTGCAGGAGACCAGGAGGGCTGAGTATTATATGGTCCGTTGAAGGTGAGGCGTTTAGCCTGCCCGGACTTGAGATCCTGGATAAAAATCTGGGGTTTGCCATTCCTTGAAGAGACAAAGGCCATTTTGCTCCCGTCAGGAGAAAATGATGGAGAAACATCAATCCCCTTGGTGGTGGTAACCCTTTGGGAAACCGTACCGTCAGTTTTGATGAGATAGATGTCCTGCGACCCGTCAGCGGAAAAAGTTGTTGCAACTTCACTGCTGTTTCTCCAGCCAGGATCAATACAAACGCCGTTTTTACTGACAAGAAGCGTCTTCTTATCTGTAAGATTCCGGATATTAAGCGCTGGCCGTCCTGAAGTAAAATCCGTATAGGCAAGGTAGCGACCATCCGGAGAGAGAGCAGGAGTCAGGGATATCGAGCGGGAATTGGTCAACTGTTCAACTCTCTGGCCGTCAAAGTCACACTCATAGATCTCCTTAAAACCAGTTTTATTTGAAACAAAAACAATCTTGCTGCCAAAAACCGACTTCTTGCCGGTAAGGAGTTCCAAAAGATCAGCGCAGAAGCGGTGGCCGATTGAACGAAGCTGCTCCCTGGAGCCGGTATAGGTTTTGCGGAAGAGTGAGCGGGCTGCGGCTGTGTCGTAAACCTCCATGTCAAGCGAGATATTGCCGGAATTCACCTCAACCTTTCCTCCCGTATAAACCTCTGCACCTACCGAATTGAGCGCTCCGAAATTGAGCGTAGCACTCTTGTTCTCAGGCTGATCTTTGAGATTTAGCGGAGGGGAGATCATGGTAAAAGCTCCGGTAAAATCAACTCCTTCCCGGATAATCGTATCCAGTTCCTGAGCAACTCCGGACTCGGTTTGCCCCTTTGCATCGGGCTTGCTGAAAACAAGCGCAATTTTACCACTCCCCGCCTTTCGGATAGCGATATACTCGCCACTCTCCCTAGCCAAAAGATGCGGAGAGGAAAAAATCAGTGCGCAAAAAAGAAAAACAAACGCTGAAATAACAGTTCTGAACACTTGCATCGTAACACCACTTATTTTTAAATGTTAACCAAACATCACATCATAACTTTTTTTATAAAAATCAGTTATGATGATTATCATCAAACCGTCACTTTCTCATAACACCGATCAAAAACGTACTCATGATGTATTATATGCATTTAAAATATAAAACAATATGCAAAGAGATAAAAAGATTTTTCCGCTCCTCTCTCTCTCAGATTCAGCATCACCCATCCCTGTAAAAAAATAAATCCATCAGTTTACTGCCCGATCCCTTCCGGCGTAAACACAAATCCTACCCAGAGATCCGAACTCAGTAACTCTTTTGGCGGAACCGGAAGGGGTGAAGATTTCTCAAGGGCTTTCTTCACTGAATTGTTCAGATACTGGCTCACGGCTTTCCGGTCAAAAATAATCTGGCGAATCTTTCCATCACTCGAAATATTAATGCGGACATAGACCTCCATCCCTTCTCTGTTTTTAAGCATACGCCCTGAAAACTCCCACTGCTCTTGTATAATAGAGGCAATTGCCGCCTTGTAAGTTCCTGCAGGACCCAGACCGCGAGCACCGCTTTGGCCACCTCCACCTCCCTCTGACTGCACTTTTTGCTGAAGCCGGGAAAGGGCCGTGTTAAGTGTACCGGAGGATGGCGTTGAAGAGGATGCGGTTTTCTTGGCAACGGATTGCTGCAGCCGTTCAAGTGTTTTTTGCATCGGCTCCGGCTTGTCGGCAGTTTTTGAAACCGGAATCTCCTCCACAACCCTCTTCTTCACAGGAGTCGACTCTTGTACAATCGGCTTCGGGACAGGCTTCAGGAGAGGCTGGGGCAGAGGCGCAGGAGCGGGTGGCGAAGGAGGCAGCGGAGCGGGAAGTTTTTCAGCTCCGCTCTTTTTGGGAGAAAGATCAGCCGAAGCACCCGAAGCGTGCAACGAAACAAAGGTGACCGTAACAATTTTTGGCTTGAGCGGTTGGCGAACCTGCCATATCTGAAAAAAAACAGCACCGGCAATAACCAGAATGTGCATTGCCGCCGCAACAGCAACCGACAGAAAAAACTTTTTTTCCGTATAAATCACCTCTTGACCGTTTTTCATACGCCCGGTTATCTACCTCCGCTCCTTTTCCGGCGTCAGGGGTTCCGTAACCATGCCGATTTTTTCAATTCCGGCATCCCTGATCTGGGCCATGACATCCATCACCAGTCCATAAGGCAATGATTTATCAGCTTTAAGGTAAACCTCTCCGGTTTGCTTGACATCCACAATAGCCGGAAGCTTCTGGCGCACTTCCGAGGCGTTCAATTCATACTTGTTGATAAATACACGCCTTGAGGCATCAATGCTGATCATCAGGCCTTTTGCATCCACATCCATCTTCTCATGCGTCGTTTTCGGCGTCTCCACCTTGACGCCATGCGTCATCATTGGTGCCGTTACCATAAAAATAATCAGCAACACGAGCATGACATCAACAAACGGCGTCACGTTGATCTCGCTCATCAAGCGGCCTTTTCCTGAACTTCTCATAGTCCGCAGCCTGCCGTTAGGGTTCATTAATGAATACAGCAACAAACTCCGAAGCGAACTCTTCCAGATCCCGCTCAATAATGCTGATCTGCTGGGTAAAATAGTTATAGGCAATCACCGCCGGAATGGCCGCAGCAAGACCGGCGGCCGTAGCAACAAGGGCTTCAGAAATGCCGGGTGCAACGGCCGAGAGTGAGGCTGACTGGGTAAGACCGATGGTATGGAATGAGCTCATAATACCCCATACGGTACCAAAGAGGCCGATGAAGGGCGCGGTATTACCAACCGTGGCGAGAAAGGGCACAAGCGTTGAGAGCCGCTTGCACTCCGCATTGGCCTCCCGCTTGATCGCCCGGGCAATCCGGGCTCTCGACTGACGGAGATCACTCTGGCTGCCAAGCGCCATATACTCGGCATACCCTGAGCGGAAGACTCTCGGAAGCGAGCCTTTTTTAAAATTCTCACTCTCCGCAAAAATCTTTTCGACATTGTAGACCTCAAAAAAATAGTCAAGAAAGGCTTTCGACTCATTGAGGGAGTTGCGGATGTAACCGAATTTAAACACGATGATCGCCCAGGAGACAACTGAAAAAGAGAGCAGCAGGCCAAGCACCAAGAGCACAACCGGTCCGGCATCCGAAATCAGGGAGATGATGCCAAATTTAGAGTCAGCCATAGAGATTGCAATAAGTTAAATGTTCACTGAAAAAGGTGCGCCTTCTCGATCACCAGATAGGCAAGGGTTGAGCCGGAAATGGCACAGAGCGTATTGACCAGATCATTATTAACCAAAGGGGTCCCTTTGATCAGCCGGTTTGCAACCAGAACTCCGTCAGGTGCAAGGCTATGGGTTCGCTCTGTTACCTTTTCACGAATCGGATCAAAATACTGGGCCTGAACCGTTGCTCCGAAAAAGCTGTCAACCAGACTGGCCAAGAGTCCAGAAAAGCCTATCAAAAGAAAGGAGTTGAGCACTCCAAAATCCGAGAGCCACCGGACATGGAGCAAGATGGCGCTGGCACAGATAAAGAGCGAACCAAGAAAAGCACCGGTTGTGCCCGGCACGGAAACACCTCCGGAAGTACCCACAGGCACCCTCTTCCACGAGGTAACAAGCCAGGCTTTCGGGTTCGGCCACATGGTCCCGATTTCCGTGGCCCAGGTATCGGCCTGCACCGCCGCAAGGGTTCCAAGATAGGCAAAAAAGAGCGCCGGATCGTTGGTAAGCGAAAAAGCAATCATGATAATCCAGGCAATCCCGCCGTTGGCGTAGACTTGACCGGCATCGCGCTGGGAACCTTTTTCAAACACAAGGTCAAATTTTGCCTTGCGCTTCTTGCCGAGTTTTGACAAGACCGACGAGAGCAGATAAAAGGTCAGAAGCGGTACCGTCCAGGTTACTCCCCCGAGACCGAAAATCGTTGTCCCAAGCAGAAAGGTTGCCGTTGCACCGCTGTTGTTGAGAAACTTGACCTTGATGGAGAAGAGTGCAAGCAAAAAGGCAAACAGTCCACCGAGAAGAAACGGCTCTAGACGGATGGCAGGGTTCATCTCAAGCACATAGAGCAGATAGGCAACCGAGATGGGAATAAAAAAGTTATCAAGCCCGTACGACAAGAGCGCCTCAACCGCCGTAGCAACAACCGCCAGAAGCAAGGCTAGCGCAAAGAGCATCATGAACGACTTTCCGGCAAGCCCTCCATGGAACTCAGGGCTGAAGAGCATCAAGGATGCACCGAGCAGCAGAAATCCGCTGAGGAACATGGTCAGGGAGCCCTCAACTGTTTTGGGATTTTTCGTTAAATGCTCAATATGCTTTTTGCCGATCGAACTGCCCACCAGTGCCGCAAGCGAATCGCTCACACCCATCAACAGCATGGAGGTCTGCATGATCCACTTGTGGGACTCCCAGAGAAAGAGAAGCTGCAAGAGAAAGACCAGCGGGAAAAGCAGCGAACCATAACTTTTCCCTGCCGGAGATTGCAGCGTGATCGTTCCGGGCATGGGAAGCAGAGAGCCAAGCCAGCCGAAACGAATATTAAGAGAGTTGAGCACAAGAAAAAAAAGTGCTACAACTGCCGGATAATAATTGGACTGGAAATAGGCCGGAATAAAAAAAATCACAACTCCGGCAGAGAGATGCATGATTTTACGGACAACCAGACCACTGACCCCAAATTTCCTCCTCAGCAGCTCTGCAAGAAAAACAAAAAGCAGCAGCAGCGAGAGGGTAAGGAAAAAGGCTGGTAGATCCTGAGGCAATGGGGCTTGGAGATTCAGCATAATTCTGTTTTTTTTGTTACTCCGGAAACCTGCGACACTGAACTGAAAGCTGTTTGCATAAAAAATATAGTGTTAACTCCAGAGAATACAGAGCAAATATTGCGACGATTTTAATTTTTTTAAAGTTTGTTTTAGTAAAACTTTAAATCTAAATTATGTTGAATTTTCGTTGAATACCCGTAAGCAACCTGTTTCGCGTCAATGTCTGCATTGCATTCACATCCCTTTTGTGCCGGCAGCGGTTTAAAAAAATCCGCGCTGCTGCCCTTATTATTCTCCGGCGGTCGTGCAGCAAATTTGATGAACTCCCTCAATTCAAGGATCGCAATCGTGGTCACTCTGGTTATCACTCAGGTGAGCATTGTTGTGCGCTGAACCTGAAAGCCGCTCCCAAGTCCATTTCTCTTTTCAGACATCATTACAATGACTTCGGGAACGGCAGCCCGCCCTGCTCTATTTTGTTAATTGTAAAAAAAATTAGTTGCCATGAGATCTGATACGATAAAACAAGGGTTTGAAAAAGCGCCACACCGCAGCCTGCTGAAGGCAACCGGCTCGATTGTTTCAAACAATGACTTTAAAAAACCTTTTATCGGCATCTGCAACTCGTTCAATGAGCTGATCCCCGGCCATGCCCACCTGCAGGAACTTGGCAAGATTGCCAAGGAAGAGGTGCGCAAGGCCGGAGGTGTTCCGTTTGAGTTCAATACCATTGGCGTCTGTGACGGTATTGCCATGGGCCATATCGGGATGCGCTACTCTTTGGCCAGCCGTGAACTGATTGCCGACAGTGTTGAAACCGTGGCCGAAGCCCACCGCCTCGACGGACTTGTCTGCATTCCGAACTGCGACAAGATCACGCCCGGCATGATGATGGCCGCACTGCGCATCAATATTCCCGTTATCTTTGTTTCAGGCGGCCCCATGAAGGCCGGTCACACCCCTTCGGGCAAAACCGTTGACTTGATCTCGGTCTTTGAGGCGGTTGGTCAGTACAGTACCGGAAAAATCAACGATGCAGAGCTGGAGACGATAGAAGATAGTGCCTGCCCCGGATGCGGCTCCTGTTCCGGCATGTTCACGGCCAACTCCATGAACTGCCTCTCGGAAGCGCTTGGTCTTGCCCTGCCGGGCAACGGCACCATCCTTGCGGTTGATCCGCGCCGCAACGAGCTGGTCAAGGCGGCCTCACGCCGGATTGTTGACCTGGTCAAGGAGAATATCCGGCCACGGGATATTATTTCACGCAGTGCGCTGCTCAACGCCTTTGCACTTGACCTCGCCATGGGCGGGAGCACCAATACCATTTTGCATACCCTTGCCATTGCCAACGAGGCCGAGATCAACTTCGATTTTTCTGAACTGAACGGCCTCTCGTCCAAAACGCCCTATATCTGCAAGGTCAGCCCGGCAACGATGGATGTGCATATCGAGGATGTCGACCGTGCCGGAGGAGTTTCGGCTATTTTGAATGAGCTTAGTAAAATAGATGGTCTGCTTGACCTGACGGCCCTTACTGTAACCGGAAAAACGCTCGGCGAAAACATTGCCGAGGCAAAGGTGATGGATCGATCGGTCATCCGGCACATCAAAAATCCCTACTCGCCAACCGGCGGCTTAGCGGTGCTGTTCGGCAACCTTGCCCCACAGGGAGCGGTGGTCAAAACCGGTGCAGTCAGCCCGGAAATGATGACCCATACCGGCCCGGCAAAGGTTTACGACTGCCAGGATGATGCCATCAAAGGGATCATGGAGGGTGATATTGAGGCGGGTGACGTGGTGGTGATCCGCTATGAAGGGCCTAAAGGTGGGCCGGGGATGCCGGAAATGCTCTCCCCTACCAGCGCCATCATGGGTCGGGGTCTTGGCGGATCGGTTGCGCTCATTACCGATGGACGTTTTTCCGGGGGCTCACGAGGCGCCTGCATCGGCCACGTTTCGCCCGAAGCGGCTGAAAAAGGGCCGATTGCCGCACTCAATACCGGGGATCTCATCACCATTGATATCCCGAACCGCACCATCTCCGTCAACCTGACGAATGAAGAGCTCGCACAGCGGCTTGCACTGCTCAAACCGTTTGAACCGAAAATAAAGAAAGGGTATCTGGCCAGGTATGCTCAAATGGTCACATCGGCCAATACCGGTGCGATCCTGAAAAACCCAGTTTCCTGTTGAACCTCAAATAAACCTGTTATGCTTGCACAAAGCCAAACACTCAATGGCTCAGAAATTTTTTTCGAATGTCTGCGGCGTGAAAACGTTGAATATATTTTTGGATATCCCGGCGGCTCCCTGCTCAAAGTCTATGAAACCCTCTATGAGGTAAAAGACATCCAGCACATCCTTGTGCGTCACGAACAGGGCGCAACCCATATGGCCGAAGGGTATGCGCGCGCCACCGGAAAACCGGGTGTTGTGCTGGTCACCTCCGGGCCCGGTGCAACCAACACCGTTACCGGCATTGCCAATGCCTATATGGACTCCTCGCCAATGGTTGTCTTTACCGGACAGGTTCCGAGCTCGCTGATCGGCAACGATGCCTTTCAGGAGGCCGATATTGTCGGTATCACCCGGCCGATCACCAAACACAACTTTCTGGTCAAGGATGTCAAGGATCTTGCCGGCACGATCCGCAAGGCCTTTTTCCTGGCAACAACCGGCCGGCCGGGTCCGGTTCTGGTCGATATGCCAAAAGATATCCTGAACTCCTCGTGTGAGTTCCTGTGGCCGGAAACCGTTGAAATTCGTGGCTTCAAGCCGACCATCAAATGCCACATCAACCAGGTCGAGAAAGCCGCGCATAAAATTGCCAAGGCCAAGCGTCCCCTGCTCTATGTCGGCGGCGGAGTCATCACGGCGGAGGCATCCGAAGAGCTGCGCCAACTTGCCATCAGCCAGAATATCCCGGTTACCATGACCCTGCAGGGACTTGGCGCTTTTCCCGGCGACCACCCGCTCAGCATGGGAATGCTCGGCATGCACGGCACCTACTGGGCAAACCAGGCGGTCAATAACTGCGATCTCCTGATTGCGGTCGGAGCCCGCTTTGACGACCGGGTTACCGGAAAAGTTGAAACATTCGCACCCCAGGCATACAAAATCCACAACGATATTGACCCAACCAATGTCGATAAAAACATCAAGGTTGACCTGCCGGTTGTGGGCGACGCCAAACACTTTCTGACCGCTCTGCTTGAAGAGCTGCCAAAAACAAAGGAAAACCGGGAGCCCTGGCTGGCCGAAATCCGCGCATGGCAGGAAAAATGCCCGCTCACGTACGGCGAAGAAGAGGGCAAGCTGAAAACCGAATTTGTGATTGACGAGGTCTCAAAACAAACGGCCGGCAATGCCGTAGTCGTCACTGATGTTGGCCAGCACCAGATGTGGACATCGCAGTTTTACAAGTTCAACAATCCGCGCTCCATCATCACCAGCGGCGGACTCGGCACCATGGGCTTTGGTCTGCCAGCCGCCATCGGCGCCGCTTTCGGCATCAAGGATCGCCCGGTTGTGCTTTTCTGCGGAGACGGAGGGTTCATGATGAACATCCAGGAGCTGGTTACGGCCGTCCATCATAAACTGCCGATCAAGATATTTTTGATCAACAACAGCTTTCTCGGCATGGTGCGCCAGTGGCAGGAGCTTTTCCACAAGGAGAAGTACTCCTTTACCGATCTAGGAGAGAGCAACCCCGACTTTGTCAAGGTGGCCGAAGCCTTCGGATGCAAGGCGCTCAAGGCCGAGAACTCTCTTGAAGCACGCGAAGCAATCAAGGAGGCCCTTGCCTACAACGAGGGGCCGGTGCTGGTCGATTTCAGGGTTATCCAAAAAGATATGGTCTTCCCTATGGTCCCGGCCGGCGGCTCGATTTCGGATATGCTGCTGGAGCGGTTGAACCCGAAAACCATGGTCTGAACCCCGGTAACGGGAGGAGGAAGCTTAAAAAAACTGAATACAGCCAATTGTTTGAGATACATGCGCATTTCACGAAAAATAGAGATCGATTACGGCCATACCCTGCCGAACAGCTTCTCCTTCTGCAATCAACTGCACGGCCATCGCGGGGTAATTGTTGCCACGGTTGAGGGCGAGCTGATTCGGCGCCATGGCGACGGCGAGGAGGGGATGGTGATGGATTTCAAGTTTTTGAAGGAGATCATGGTGGAGCACATTCATGACCGGCTCGACCACGGCTTTGCGGTCTGGAAAGATGACCATGAAGATCTCCCGTTTATCATGAAGCGCAACTCACGGGTGGTCGTTACCGATGAACCGCCGACGGCCGAATGTTTGGCCAAATGGGCCTTCAACCAGATCCGCCACCACCTCCCCGAAGGGGTGAAACTCAAGCAACTCCGCTGGTACGAAACCCCCAACAACTGGGCGGATTACGACGGTTAAAACTTGAAAGGAATAGCAAAAGCCCCGGAAAAAATCTGGGGCTTTTGTGTTGCTGATGCCGGAAACGGATGAGAACTTAATACTTGGTTTTCGTCAGCATGTACACGCAGCGGCTGTCATTGATATTGTCAATAACAATGACCTTGAAGGTCGCAGGCACAACAACCGGTATCTCTATGGTATCACGGACAACAAAGGCCCGATCACCAAAAGCGGTCGTTTCCGGTGCAACCGCCCTCGCTTCTTTTTTAACAATGACTCCGTGCCGGGTTTCAACAACGGTTTTTTTCGTTACAATAGCCGGAGGAGGCTCAATATAGTTATGACCTTTTGAGCGGAAAATGACGTTGCCCGATTGGTCGGCAATAATAAAGGTCCAGTTGGTTCCGTTGGCCATTCTCCATTCAGCCCCAAGCAGCTCAACATCTAAAGCTCCTCCTTTTGGTACCTGGGAGAGCAAGACGTCCGTTTTTCTCGGAGAGAGCCGTTCGCTGCTTGCCTGATCCTGCACATCCAGATAGCACTCATCGTACGATTCATACTTGAAACTCTTTACCCGTGCATGGTCTTCAACGGTCTCAACGCTATAGTCTCCCACTTTGCTTTCGGCTTTTGCCTCCATCGCCATAAACACCATAAGCAATGCAATACAGAGTGCCTTCAGTCTCATGATCTCCCCTTTTTTGTTTAGTTTAACAACCTTTTACCTTTCAAAAATCAGACCTTTCAGAACCGGTATGCAAAAAGCCGGGACTACCCTCCCGGCTTCTGCTCTTGTCATAAAAGAAAACGCATCCCGGTAATCAGGTTACCGTCTGTCGTTGCGATAGTCACCGCGCTGATCACGGTAATCGCGATCACGGTAATCACGATCGCGCTCATGGCGGTCACGATCACGGCGTCCTTCATGGCGGCGATACTCCTCATCACGGAACCGGCGGATATCTTCCCAGCTATGTTTTCTGATGCTTGAAGGAAGGCTGCGCTCGGTCACAACAAGCCACGGGCCACGGTAGTTTGAAGCGCGATACCATGAACCATGATGGTTGACATAATAGAAGTTGCCGTAGGAGATAACGTCATTTGGGCCACCTACCGATACGGAAAAGCCGAAACCCGGAAGGGCAATAAAATCGGGCTGACGCTCAATAACAAAAGGCGCGCGACGCTCGTCGCGGACCATAACCGGTGCTCTATCCCCCGCATTGATACGAAGGCTCACTTCTGCCTTTGCATCGGCCGAAGGTTGGGCAAAAAGCATTCCTGCAATGCCAGCAGCGATCCAGATATTTTTTTTCATGGTGACTCTGTGGTTAAAAAAGTTATTCCAAAATGAAAACCCTGTTGTTCTAATCATTTGCGTGTGCCGGCTCTTCCGGCTTTATACAACATCTGACGATCATGGCATCATATTTCCCGCGCAGAAATGTAACATTTTAAATAAAAAGTCGGCAATCCGTTTTACAACCACCATTTTCCCTGATTTTTCACCTGAAGAGAAAAGAAACTCCCGCAATTTCCGAAAAATTCAGAGCGTCCGGAGCATCCTGATTGCATGAAAAATTGATCCTTATCGCTATCTTATCACTTCAGAAGCACTTGTTCCCAGCTCTTGAAAACCGAGACCCCAAACCTGCATGAGCCATACCGCCGATATCCTGATTGTCACCGTCACCGACGTAGAGAGCCGGGCGGTGCTTGATGCCTTTCAGCCAGCCACCGGTAGCGCGGCAACACCATGCTTTATTGATAACCGCATCTATTTTAACCTCGGGATAGTCAACGGAGCGCGGGTTTTTCTGACCCGATCCGAGATGGGTGCTGGCGGACTTGACTCCTCACAAATGGCGGTACAAAAAGGAATTGATGCGCTTGAACCCGCTGCGGTGATCATGGCCGGAATTGCCTTTGGGATCAACGAAAAGCATCAAACCATCGGCGATATTCTCGTAACCGAGCAGTTGAGACTTTACGATTTACAGCGCTACGGCACCACAAAGGAGGGCAAGCCAGAGATCATGCTCCGTGGCGACAAACCCCACGCTTCGCCTTGGCTTATCAACCAATGCAACAGCGCTAACCTGCTCTGGAAAGGCGCCAAGGTGCGTTTCGGTGTGGTGCTGACCGGCGAAAAGCTGGTGGATAATAGAGATTTCCGCGACCAGCTACTCAGCTTTGAGCAGGAAGCAATTGGCGGCGAGATGGAGGGCGCAGGGCTTTACGTAGCCTGCCAGGATAAAAAGGTTGACTGGATTCTAATCAAAGCTATTTGCGACTGGGCGGACGGC
>CAIMCD010000008.1 GCA_903839405.1 uncultured Chlorobiaceae bacterium | reverse complement strand
TTAAATAAATTAGATCATTTAGTCTAAAAGTAAAATCACATAATTAAATCAATTTTAATAAAACAATTAATGTTAATATTAAAAATCAAAAACTCACATTTTGAAATAATTTAAATCACAATAATAACTTAGTACTATCAGTATTATTAATACTAACAATACTTTTATTTTAGCTTATAAGTGCAATAAAATAAATGCTTTACAGATCGATAAACGATTAAATTAACCGATCTGTATAAAAAAATATTTCGGAGATTAACTGGCGATAATGGGGGATAAATATGAGAGGTAACTCTGAGGATTAAGACTATTTACACTGCGCAATAAGCTCAACCTCAACGGCTGCATTCAGAGGTAGTTCAGCAACTCCCACAGCGCTCCGTGCATGGATACCCTTAGCACCAAAAAGCTCCTGAAGCAATGAGGAAGCTCCATTGGCGACAAGATGCTGGCTGGTAAACAAGGGTTCACTGGCAACATAAAGGGTAAGTTTGACAATCCGCTCAATGCTCTCAAGCGATCCGGTGACGGATTTAATCGCTGCAAGTGTATTGATCAGGGCAATTCTGGCGGCATAAGTAACATCATCCAGATTACTTTGGTTAACCTTCCCTGTGCCACCAGGCTCAATAAGCTTACCCTCATAAAGAGGAAGCTGACCTGAGGTAAAGACCAGATTCCCTGTCTTGACTGCAGGAGCATAAAGGCCAGCCACGACAGGTTGCTGCGGAAGCGTGAAGCCTGCGCTGATTATTTTCTCTTCAATACTACTCATTAGAGGACTCACGAAAAGCTCGGTTGAAAAAAACTCAATAGTGTAATCACACGCACAAGTGGAGTTGTTGTGATTACGGTTTAAATTATTTATAGTCCGTGAAAAATCAAAGTCTCTTGACCGAATGGAGCATAAAAAACTGCAGCTAACTCCCCTTCCCCGCCTTTATCTGATAAGCAGCGGAGAGGAGCCGTTCAATCTCGGCACAAAACTGCTTGAGCAACTCAAAAGGCTCCCCCCTGCGCTCCCCTGCATGGTTCAGATCCGCGAAAAACATCTGGAAGCAAGGGCGCTTTTTTCCCTTGCTTTACAAGCTCAAAAGATCATGCTTCCAGAGGGCACGCTTCTGCTACTCAATGAACGAACCGATATTGCCTTTGCCGTAGGCCTGCAGGGTGTTCATCTTCAGGAAAACTCCCTGGCGCCGAACAGGCTTCGCTCGTTTTTTCCGAAATTGCTCTTTGGAAAGAGCGTTCACTCGCTTGCCGCAGCACGCATCGCCGAAGAAACAGGCGCGGATTACCTGCTCTTTGGTCCGATATTCGACACGCCATCAAAAAGGAGATACGGCTCTCCGCAAGGCCTTGAAAAACTCGGTGAACTGTGCCAAAAAACCTCACTTCCGGTGTTTGCTATCGGAGGAATCACGCCCTGGAATGCAGCAAGCTGCCGGGCCGAAGGTGCTTATGGAGTGGCGGCGCTCAGCATCTTCCGCGACAGCACCGGACTTAGTGAAACGATTGAACAATTTTATCGGGCCCTCTATCCATGATTCCCCAAGCACCTTTTCTCTGCTTCATCACCGATGACGCACTCTCTCCTGTTGCTCTTACGGAACAGGCCCTCAGAGGAGGAGCTGCAATGATCCAGTTGCGCCATAAAAGCGCATCCAGCAACCAACTCTTCTCGTGGGCGGTTGAAATCCGCAAACTCTGCCGCAACTACGGAGCTACCCTTATTATCAACGACCGAGCCGACATTGCTTTAGCAAGCCAGGCTGATGGCGTGCACCTCGGCCAACAGGATCTACCTGCGGCTGCAGCCCGAAAACTCCTTGGCAAAAAGTATATAATCGGGGTCTCTGCATCATCTCCTTCAGAGGCCGTGCAGGCCGAACGGGATGGAGCTGACTATATCGGCTTCGGCCATATCTTCCCCACCTCTTCGAAAGAGAAAGCTTTCCTGCCGCTGGGCCCGGAGAGCCTGGGGCAGGTGGCATCCCTGGTAACTCTACCGATCATAGCCATAGGAGGAATTCATGCTGAAAACGCCGCATCACTTATCTCCCTCGGAGCATCGGCAGTGGCGGTAATATCCGCCATAAGTCGGGCAACGAATCCTCTCCAAACCGCCCTGGAGCTGACCGAAGCCATCAAAAGGAGGGTTGAGTGAGCCAAGCCTACACAACCGTTCTCTGCATTGCGGGATCTGACGGCAGTGGCGGAGCCGGAATCCAGGCCGACCTGAAGACCTTTACGGCCCTGAACTGTTATGGATTATCGGTCATTACCGCCATTACCGCCCAAAACACTCTGGGGGTTACGGGAGTATACACTCTTGATGAAAAGTGCATTAGCGCGCAATTCAGGGCTATTGCTGATGACATCTCCATTGACGCGGTTAAAATCGGTATGCTGGGAAGCTCCTCCATCATCAAAACCGTCGCGGCCCTGCTGCGGGAACTTCCCGATAAAGCGCCGGTTATTCTTGACACCCCTCTCGGCTCATCGGGAGGTAGGGCTCTGCTTCCGCCGAAATCAATCGCTCTTTTGAAAAGTGAACTCTTCCCGCTTGCTACAATGATCACGCCAAACCTGCCAGAAAGCGCCATAATCTGTGGCATGAAGCGTCCTCCGGCAACAAAAGAGGAGATAGAGGTGGTGGCCGGAAAACTGCTTGAAACCGGTGTGCCCTCAGTACTGATCAAGGGGGGGCATGGAGAGGGAGAGGAGTGCCGGGAGTGTTTGCTCTATGAGAAGGAGTTTTTCTGGTTCAGCTCAAAAAAAATCGTGACCCAGAATACGCACGGAACCGGGTGCACCCTTTCATCGGCCATTGCGGCATATATGGCCCGAGGGGAAAGCATCCCTCAGGCTGTGGAAAAAGCAAAGGCCTACACCTTTGAAGCCCTGCAAAAGGGAGCCGATTACCGGCTCGGACATGGTAGCGGCCCACTGCACCACGCTTTCCGGTGCTGGCAATAAGAGCGGGGTTAAACCCCTCGTGGCCTGCGACCTATGGAGTAATAGATAAACCCCGCCTGCTCCATAAATTCCGGGCTGTAAATATTCCTTCCGTCAAAAATAACCGGCTGGGTAAGCTCTTTTTTAATCATTTCGAAATCAGGACTGCGGAAAAGAAGCCACTCGGTAAGCACAACAAGGGCGGTTGATCCTTTGAGGGCATCTTCCGGGTTCAGGGCATACCGAAGCCCCTCCTTTTCACCATAAATCCTGCGGGCCTCATCCATGGCAACCGGATCGTACACCCTTACCTGAGCCCCGTGTGCTAACAGCTCATCAATAACCCTGCGGCTTGGAGCGGCACGCATATCGTCGGTATTGGGTTTGAAAGAGAGCCCCCAAATGGCAAAAATATGACCGTTGAGATCCTCTCCAAAATGCTCCTTAACCTTTTTGAGAATAATACCTTTCTGGTCATTATTGACGGCCTCGACAGCTTGCAGAATGCGTGAATCATAGCCGTGGGAGTGTGCTGTTCGTTCAAGCGCCTGTACATCCTTGGGAAAACAGGAACCACCGTAACCAACTCCAGGGTAAATAAAAGAAAATCCAATCCTTGAGTCGGAACCAATCCCCTTTCGCACCGACTCGACATCAGCACCGACCCGTTCGGCAATATTGGCTATTTCGTTCATGAAACTGATCTTCGTGGCCAGCATGGCATTGGCCGCATACTTGGTCAGCTCGGCGGAACGGATATCCATGGAGATAAAGCGCTCATGACTGCGGTTAAAGGGCGAATAGAGAAAGCGCAGCAGCTCCTTGGTGCGTGGATCATCAACGCCCACAACAATCCGCTCGGGTTTCATGAAATCATTGACCGCATCACCCTCTTTGAGAAACTCGGGATTGGAGACCACATCAAAATCAAGAGCACTCTTTCTTTCAGCAAGAACCGCGCTGATTTTTCCCCTAACCAGGTCAGCCGTACCAACCGGCACGGTGGATTTATTAATAACTATCCGATACTCCTGCATATAGGTACCGATACTTTCGGCCACGCTGAGCACATGACGCAGATCGGCCGAGCCATCCTCATCAGGAGGAGTGCCGACGGCAATAAACTGGTAGAGGCCGAACTCGACCCCTTCCTGCAGATTTGACGTAAAGCGCAATCGACCTTCACGGCTGTTTTCAGCAATAATCTCATCAAGACCCGGTTCATAGATCGGAATGTGGCCCGCCTTGAGAGCGGCAATCTTCTCCTGGTCAATGTCAACACAAAGCACATCATTACCGACTTCCGCAAAACAGGCGCCGGTAACGAGGCCGACATAACCTGATCCGAATATGGTTATTTTCATTACAGCTGCATGGGAATTAAAGAGTCCCGTTATTTTTAAGTTATTCCAGAACAATCACAAGACAACGGGACTTTTGCCAGAACGCATTTTCATCGCGGATAAGCAGCATCGACGAGGTTTTTCCGCCAACAAGTTCGTATGAGCTTGAAGTATGAGGTGTTATGATCTTCAGGTTTTTTAGCGGCTTCTCAAAAAAGAGATCCTTTGTTTCGGTAATATCAACCTTTTTAAACTGGTTGATATTAAAGTCCGACGCAAGACGGTACTCGTTGCCAAAAAGCTTTTCAAGGGGATTGACGCGCACCAGAATACCTTTATCGACCAGCTCATTGAAGGTGCCGGAAATATAATAAGCCGTATAGAGCTGTGAGCCCTGATCCTGGATGAACTCATCAAGCACATCAACGGTTGCCATCAGGGTTGAGACCTCCTTGTTGAGCTTCTGAACCTGCCCTTTCAGCGCATTAACCTCACTGTACTTGGTACTGAGCGTGGTTTTCAGCTCACTCACCAGGCGGTCAAGCGATGCGACCCGGTAGGATGAGGATTTGTTCTCCTCCTCAAGCATCTGAATCAGGCTTTTGCTTGCAGCCAAAGTGGAATCAATAAAGCGGATGCTTGAAGAGATATCCTTGCCAATCTGCACAACGTTCTCTTTGTTCCGGCTCTCAATGCCGGTAGAGAGTCGCTCAACCACCGCTTCTTTCTGCTGAATCCGGCCAAGATTCTTCTGAACCTGGGTAAGAATAGCCATCATGGACTCCATATGCTCCTGGCGCGGATCGGGCTTTGGCTTTTCAGGAGTGCACGCCGAGAGCACAAGAAGAAAAGCAAAAAACAGCATCCCGGCCATCACCGGGCGCCTATCCCTTACAACCATTGAATCCATTGTTCAATCCCTTCGTTTGTACCATACCACCGGGTATGCGGTGTAGGAAGATGTTCTGCATCTGCAATAGTAACATTTTCAGCACCCTCAAGAAAACAGCTTTTTGCAGGAACAATACCATCCCCTGCCACATTACCGGGTTCCTGAACGTTTTTATAAAACTGAAAACACATTCTCTCAACAAGAGTTCCCTTCTCATTGCCACAAAATTTGTTGCTGACAACCGAAACAACCGGGTAATAGGTAAAAAAATCCGGTTTCAGGTGAGTGAAGATAAAATCTGTTTTTATCTTCGCATAATGCTCATGGGTATGAAAAGGAGTACCAAGCGTAACCAGCTTTCCAACCCGTTTGCCCGGATGATAGAGATCACCCTGAAAGGGTTTTTCAAGCAGATAGACCATCGCAACCGTACCGCCTCCGCTGTGCGCCACAAGTGTTACCGGCTCACCGGGAAATTTCCGCTCCATCTCCTTGACAGCCTCGTCAACCACTTTCATGACGCGATTGGTCGATTTTTCAGGGGATGGAGGAAAACCTATCCAGTCAACCAGCGAAACTGGAGCAACGGCAACTCTCCCTTTCGGGAGATAGCCGGCAAGTACATCTTTCATTCCACTGTACAAAGAGTCCCAGAAGAGCACGCCGGGAATAATCACGACAGGGTTTTGAGGTATTTCAATCATAGATGACGAATTGAACCGTAATAAGATAGTGCCAATGCGCTGTTACTGATATTGAATAAATGGTTCAGGACCACTTTTTCAGCAGCTCAACCAGCAAGCGCACACCAAAGCCCGTACCGCCACCCGATTTTCCTGCACCCTTTGGAGGAAAGGCCGGGCCGGCAATGTCGATATGAGCCCAGTTTTTATGGCCGTCAATAAATTTTTCAAGGAATTTTGCGGCCGTAATGGAACCGGCACCGCGCCCTCCGGTATTGTGGACATCAGCAACGTCCGACTTTATCTGCTCATCATAGAGCTCCCAAAGCGGCATCCGCCATACCTTTTCGCCGGAGTGCTGAGCCGCCTGAAAAATCTCCTCGGCCAGCTTGTCATTGTTGCTGAAAAGAGCCGCAACCGAGTAACCAAGTGCAACAATGCAAGCGCCGGTCAGGGTTGCAAGATCAATGATCGCATCAGGCTTGTATTTCTCCTTTGCATAGGTCAAGGCATCAGCGAGAATCAGCCGCCCCTCGGCATCGGTATTGCCGACCTCAACCGTAATGCCGGAATAGGTCGTAATGACGTCACCCGGCGTTTGGGCCTTACTGCTTGGCATATTATCCGTTGCCGGAACAAGGCCGATAACGCGAAGGGGCAGGCCGAGACGGGCCGCCGCCTCAACGGCACCCAAAACCGAGGCTGCGCCTGCCATATCGGACTTCATCTCACCCATGCCTTCAGAGGGCTTGATCGAAATGCCGCCTGAATCAAACGTAACACCTTTACCCACAAGAGCAATCACCGCCTTGGCCTTCCCTTTTGGCTTGTAGTCAAGCACCGTGAAGGTCGGGGGGTGAAAACTTCCCTTGTTGACGGCAAGAAGGCCGCCCATGCCGAGAGACTCGATCTCCTTTTTATGAAAGACGGTTACCTCATAACCATATTTTTTGCCGGACTCCTCGGCGGCTGTTGCAATATCCTCAGCCTGAAGATAGTTGCCGGGAAGGTTGACCAGATCCCTTGCGTTTTTTTGGCAGGAACCAACAATTTTTCCGGCTGAAACCCCTTTCTCCGTCTCTTCAACAACAGAGGAATCAACCCGAAGCTGCAGCTCCGTAATCCCTTTGAACTTCTTTGAGGCACTCTTTTTATCAAGCTTGCCGCTTTTAAGACGATCAAACCGGTATGAACCGCAATAACACCCTTCGACAAACGTTGCAGCAAGGGTCTCAACGCTTTGCCCGGTAGCCAGAGCGAGGGCCTCAATGCCGGAACAATCAACCGCAATGGTATCCATCTTCATCTCCACAGCTTTACTGGAAATGGCAACCGCGCCCTTGAACCACTCTTCAAGCGCTTTACCCTCTCCGAGCCCAAGCAGCGCAACCCTTGATACCTCCAGTTTAGCGCCGGAAGGATAGAGCACCACAACCTCGCCTGCCTCCGCCTTGAAATCTTTTAAGACCTGCGGCTCAAGCCCGATCTCCAAAAGCCTTTTTTCACCCTCATCCTTCAACTCTGTGCTGCTGAACGGCAAAACAAGAAGATCAGAGCGGAGGTTTTCAAGCGCACTCTTTATTACGGATATTTTCATGATTCATGCATCGTGGTTAATGATTTACTACACGGCTTCCTGATGATCTTTCAAAAACATCCGCAAATCATCAAGCAATACCTTTTGGGCCTTGTCGGAAGAGAACTGGAAGAGACAACCCGCCGCATTCATATGCCCCCCTCCACCATATTTTTTGGCCAGATGGTTGACATAAATTTTACCTCTTGACCGGAAACTCGCCTTGGTTCTGCCGTCCTGCATCTCGACCATAAGTACCGCAATACGAACCGTCGGCACACTTAAAAGATAACGGACAATAAGATCAGTATCAAAGAGTTTACTGCCGGTTGCCTTCAGCATATCCTGCGATATAAAGAGCCAGGAGATGAGACCATCATCCAGAATGGTAATGGCGCTCAGGGCTGCACCGAGCAGCTTCAGGGCCGGAGCGGTAAGGGAGTTATAAATGCGGTCATAGATCTCCGAAGCATCGGCTCCCTTGCCGACAAGATCTCCCGCAAGCTGGTAAACATAGGGCGTGGTTTTAGGAAAGCGGAACGAACCGGTATCGGTCATGACGGCAACATAGAGCGCTTCGGCAACATCAGGCGTAATCAGCTCACGACCCAACCGCTCCTCAAGTGCACAAATCAGATCATAGACCAGCTCACCGGTTGAGGAAGCATAACTTTCGCACACCATAACATCCGTAAAATCATCCGGTTCAAGATGGTGATCAACACAGAGGAGTTTGAGGTGACCAAGCTCGCGTGCAAAGCTCACATGAGGCCACAATGAGCCCATCCTGTCGCGTAAATTGGCATCAAGCAGCACAACAACGTCACAAAGCGAGAGCTCCCCGATCGCCTCCTCACTCTTTGGGTTGAAAAGCGCAATGGGGTGGAGCCTCTTCAGAAACAAGTAGTTCGGGGGAACTTCGGTCGGGTTGACAATAGAAACCTCCTTGCCAAGCGCGGTAAGGACCCTTGCAAGGGCAACCTCGCTTCCAAGACCATCACCATCAGAGTTTTCATGGGTTGAGAGAACAATATGCTGACCATCAAGCAACGCGTCAATTAACACAGACCATTCCTGCGTATCAAGCTTCCTGCCATACTCTGGTAGTATCATTAGTTTGGTGTAACTTTATCAAAAAATAAAAACTCAATCTATTCTTTTTTCCGTTCCGAAAAAAAGAAACAACCCGGGCCGGCTCAAGCCGGCTGAAAACCGGAAGGTGGCTGAAAAAATTCGCTGACCCGTTCCCGGTAGTTCAGTAACGCTGTACGTCCCTCTCCGGTAATGCTATAAAGGGTTTGTGGTTTTCTGGACTGAAATCCCTTGTCACAATGAATGTAGCCAGCCGATTCAAGTTTTCTCATATGAACACTTAAATTCCCGTCAGTTGCCTTTATAGACTCCCTTATCTCCACAAAGGAGGCGTGATCAACCGCCTGAAGATAGGCAAGGGCGGCAAAACGGATTCTCGCATGAAGCGTCTTGTCAAGCTGCTGGTAGTTAAAATCCATCATGGAGAACCTCTTGATCCTGTCGCGGTTGTGTTTATATTACTTTCCAATGCAAAGTACTTTTTTTGCACCAGACAAACAACAAAAGCCGGCCGTAACTCCCTTTAATCGCTGCAGGTGAGTCGCAGCGCAAAAAAGGTTTCAATCATCGTTCACCACTCTTTCCTTGTTTTCAATGACCGAACCACTTCCGAATATAATCGACCTGACACTCAGTGAGCTTAAAAGTGCCATCGGCGCCATGGGAGAGCCCGCCTACAGGGCCCTGCAGATACACCAATGGCTTTTCAGCCGCCATGCAACAAGCTTTGACGAAATGAGCACGCTCAGCTTGGCGCTACGGAAAAAACTTTCCGAAACACTCTCCATCCGCCCGTTAGAGGTCATGGATTACCAGGAAAACCGGGAGGAGGGTTGCGAACAGAAAACCGAAAAGCTCCTGCTTAAACTCCCCGACGGCGAACTGGTGGAGAGCGTCCTCATTACGGCAAGCGAACGAATGACCGCCTGCGTCTCATCACAAGCTGGATGTCCCCTGCAATGTACCTTTTGTGCAACCGGCAGCATGGGGCTGCAGCGCAATCTCACCGCCGGAGAGATTATCGGTCAGGTCTACGCGCTCAACCAGGGTGTGGCCGGAAAAACACCCGGAGGAAAAGTCACCAACGTGGTCTTTATGGGCATGGGGGAACCGCTCCTGAACACCGACAACGTGCTTGAAGCTATCGAAACCCTCACCAACGCCTCCTACAGCTTCAGCCTCCCACAGAAAAAAATATCTGTTTCGACCATCGGGATTATTCCGGAAATCCGGCGACTTGCCGAGTCACCACTCAAAATAAAACTTGCCGTCTCGCTGCATTCGGCTGAACAGCAAAAACGCGAGTTGCTCATGCCCCTTGCTGCCCGGCTCTATCCATTGAAGGATCTCAAAAAAGCACTGATAGAGTACACCACAAAAACAGGCCGGCCCGTAACCCTCGTGTATATGCTTCTGAAAGGAGTTAACGACTCGCCCGAAGATGCACGCTTGCTTGCGCGGTTTGCACGAAGCTTTTTGTGCAAAATAAATTTGATTGATTACAATTCAATCAATAATGTTAAATTCAAGCCTGTTTCCTGCGCTGCAAGAGAGCTTTTCCAGCGATCTCTTCTTGATGCGGGACTGCATGTTACGGTACGGAAAAGTTACGGAACGCCCATTAATGCGGCATGCGGACAACTGGCAACAACCGGCAATCAGAACCGCAATAATCTCTAACCGCCTCAATTCATCATGGATTTGCTCGAGTTTATTCCTTTTAAAACTGAATTTGCCAAGGCTTACCACGGCTTGAACGGCAACGCAACCCACACCTCCGAAACCCCGGTTTTCACTGAACTGAAAGTTCGGCGCTACGACTCGCCGGCAAGCGACATAGCCTCCTTTATTGTTGACAAAGTTGAGCGGTGGGTCGGCTGGGATCTGAAAAGTGAAAAAACAGCCGTCGGCGGAATGACCACCATCCGTGCCACCATCTCCTCCTTGATCCTCTTTGGCATGAAGATTGATGCCTCATTCGGGCTTTTGGAGGAAGAGGATATTCATGGTCACCTGATTACAACAATCAACGCCAAGGCGGAAACCAAGATCGAGTCCAAAGGTGACCTTGGCGAGAGCCGCCGGGTTATCCGCATGATGCTCAATGCGGTCGATCATGCCTTCTCAAAACTTGCAATCAGTGAAGAGGATTACCAGTACCGTTCCAATGATGCAAAAGGAGCGGCAGCGGCATTCCAGCAGATCTTTAATGAAGCAAACCTTCAGCAGAACCATAAAGCGGAAGGCATGCCGAAAGCCAAAACCATAGAGTTCAAAAAAGCACCAGCAAAACAGACCATCCTGCTCAAACCAAAGAGTACCGAATCTGCCCCTCCTCCCGCTCCTGCTTCAGAGCAGAATGATGGGTTGCTGCCCCAAGAGAGCGATCCCGCGACCGTCGTGACCACCAGCGAAGCGACAAAGCCTTCAAGACCCAAACTCACCATCATTACCACTAAAAAAACCATATAAAGGCAGTTTGATGAGAATTATTTTATTGGGAGCACCGGGGGCCGGCAAAGGCACGCAGTCAAACTATATCTCAAAAACGCTCGGCATACCACAAATTTCAACCGGTGACATGCTGCGTAGCGCCGTAAAGGCCGAAACCCCACTGGGTATTGCAGCAAAAAAAGTTATGGATGCCGGGAAGCTTGTTTCCGATGATATTATTATCGGCCTTGTCAAAGAGCGCCTCGAGGAACCGGATTGCAGCAACGGATGCCTTTTTGACGGCTTTCCCCGTACCCTTGCGCAGGCTGATGCATTGAGAAGAGATGGAGTCACCATCGACCATGTCATTGAAATCCATGTCGATGATAACGAGATTATCGAGCGGATGAGCGGACGGCGTGTACACCTTGCTTCCGGCAGAACCTACCATGTACGCTTCAATCCCCCGAAAACAGAGGGAAGGGATGATGAAACCGGAGAGGCGCTGGTTCAACGCGAAGATGATCACGAAGATACCGTAAAAAAACGGCTTGCCATCTATCACGAACAAACCGCGCCCCTGATTGAGTACTACCAGCACTTGTCACAGAACGGTTCACAAAACGCTCCGGCCTACTCCAAAATCAAGGGCACGGGAAAGGTTGAGGAGATCCGTGACCAGATTCTTGAAGCACTCGCCATCTGAACATCCAGAACAAGAGTATTCCGTAAAAAAAAGTCAGTGCAACTCACTGACTTTTTTCATTCACCACCATGCAAGCACAAATAGTCGCAGAAAAGTTTTTCCGGGGAGAGCCCTTTCAGGTAGAGGTACCGCTCGCTATGGAAGAGGAGATCCGGCCGGGATGCATGGTGCTGCTTGCCAGAAAAAAAGGGAGCAATTTTGTTTCTATCGGTTACATCCTCACCCTTTCAAATGACAAGGGTGAGGAAACCTCCGAAACCGAAATTCTCGATCTCTTCTATCAAGGCCAGCCGATGCTGAACGAGGCGCTTTTGAAGGTTACGGAGTGGATGGCCGATTACTATTTTGCAAGAAGAGTCGATACCCTTTCGGCCGCTCTTCCGGCTGCTGTCCGCACAACCGTGCATGATGTGGTTGAAGTGAGCGGCTTTTCGCTGCAGGCCGAATCGCCAAAAATCATCAACACCGCTCTGCGCCGTTCAATCATGCAGATGATCACGACGGAAAAACGACTCACGGTTCACCAACTGCAACGACGACTCGGCAAACAACAGCTCTACCGCACGCTAGCCGAACTTGAGCGGGGAGGACATCTGGTGATGAGCAAGAAGTTTTCTGCAACAAAACCAAAACAGAAAACCGCTTACCGCCTGAACCCGTCGCTGCCGGAAAATGCTGAAGAGCTGCTTCACGGCTCCCCGAAACAGCTTGAGGCGCTCCAAAAGCTTGCCTCCCGGCCAAACTCCAGCCTTTTTGCCGAGGCCGTCGGCACGTCGAGGGTGATCCTCAACGCCCTGGTGAAAAAAGGATTTCTTGAAAAAGTTGCTATAGAGATTTCCAGCAGCTATGCAACCGGTTTTTCCGAAAAGCCGCAGCCCACACAAACTCCGACCGATTCACAAAAAAAAGCGCTTGATCAGCTCCTCTTCGCCCTGGAAAAGGAGCAATACGCAACCTTCTTGCTACACGGTGTGACGGGCAGTGGAAAAACCCTGATCTATATTGAACTACTGAAAAAGGTCATTGCCTCTGGCAAAACCGCCATTGTGCTGGTGCCGGAAATAGCCCTGACCCCGCAAACGGCTGGCCGCTTCCGGGAGCATTTTCATGACAGTATCACCATTCTGCACAGCGCCATGAGTAACCAGGAAAAATATGATGCCTGGCAGAGCCTCCGAAGCGGAAAAACAAAAATCGCCCTTGGTGCCCGCTCCACCATTTTTGCTCCCCTCGACAACCTCGGCGCCATCATTGTGGACGAGGAGCATGATGGTGCCTACAAGCAGGATCGTACACCCCGATACCATGCCCGCGATACCGCCGTCATGCGCGCCATGCTGAGTAAAGCGATCTGCATACTCGGTTCAGCCACGCCCTCATTCGAGTCATACAGCAACGCTCTCAGCGGCAAGTACCGGCTCATCAAGCTGCCGGAACGCGTTGACGGGGCAACCATGCCCGTCACCCGGCTGATCTGGATGAAAGAGAGCCCAAAAGCCTCCGCCTCGATATCCGACCTCCTCTACCGTCAAATCGCCCTGCGCCTTGAAAAAAATGAGCAGGTCATTCTGCTGCAAAACCGGCGCGGATTTGCCGGCTCTCTCTTCTGCCTTGCATGCGGCCATATCCCGCAATGCCGCTTCTGTAATATCCCACTCGTCTACCACGCAACCGAAAAACAGCTCCGATGCCACTACTGTGGTCATACGGCAACCTATGCGCCTCTCTGCGAAAAATGTGCATCCCCCGATATTTTGTTTAAAAGCAGCGGTACCGAGCGCATTGAAGAGGAGCTGAAAACCCTCTTCCCGGAAGAAAAAATCCTGAGGATGGATGTCGATACCACAACCGCAAAAGGCTCTCATGGCCGCATTCTCAAAGAGTTTCACGAGCGCAAAGTCCGCATCCTGCTTGGAACCCAGATGGTTGCCAAAGGACTTGATTTTCCAGCCGTTACCCTTGTGGGAGTTTTGATGGCCGATATCGGTCTCAATATTCCGGATTTCAGGGCTTCGGAACGCATCTTCTCCCTGCTCACCCAGGTATCCGGAAGGGCGGGACGCTCGTCAATGCCGGGAGAGGTCTATCTCCAGGTGTACAACAAGGAGAGTGAGGTATTTCGAGCCATCCTGCAGGGGAGCTATGAAGCGTTTTTTTTGCAGGAGAGCATGAGCAGAAAAGAGCTGCACTACCCGCCGGCTTCCCGGCTCATAAAATTTGAATGCACCTCGAGCTCCGAGTCCGAAGCTGAAGCCGCGGCACGCTACTGCCGCCAAACCCTCGAAGAGCAGCTCCCTCTGGAAAAAGGCTCTGTGCTTGGGCCGGCACCGGCAGGTATCGCAAAAATAAGGGGGCGTTACCGCTACCAGGTGCTGGTCAAACTCTTCGACGCCAAACTCTCGGCACCCTTCATCCGTCAGATGAGCGACGATATAACGGCCCGCTTCCGCACCTCGAAACTCTCCTTTATGGTCGATGTCGATCCGCAAAACCTCATGTAGCAGACCCTCCTTTAGGAAAAAAGCATGGCAATTCCCTCGGATGGTGACGGATATGCGTATATTCCAACCAGAAATTTCACCGCTCAAGAGCCGTTTTACCTGAATTGAACCAGAGGGAGATGAAACAAAGTAAACTCAGAGTTGCCGGAATTACCCTTTTTCTTGCCGGACGATACATTTTTGCCCTCTTCTTCCTCTACGGCTTCTGGCACAAGCTGGTAAAAGGGTGGCTGTGGAGCACTCTCATGCACGACTTTTTTACCAAAAGACTGGCTGAGCTCCCGGCTGGTTCTTTTCAGGCTCTCTACCTCGAGCACTTTGCCATCCCCCTGGCCTTTCCGATTGCGTGGATTGTGACCATCGGAGAGCTTTTGATCGGTCTCGGACTGGTTTTTGGGGTTGCCGTCAGAATAAACGCGGCACTGGCCCTCTTCCTTGTGCTGAATTTTGCGGCCGGAGGCTATTACAACCTGACCCTTCCTCCGTTTATGCTCTTTGCTCTGCTGATGATGGTGCTTCCTTCGGGCCACTGGCTCGGATTCGACAAACAACTGCACCAAAAATACCCTCATTCAATCTGGTTCAAATAACTCATGACCAAACCTTTATATCGCCGTCACGCTGTCCAACTTTTCCTGTTTCTTTCACTGACGGCCATCTACCCTTCCCTCTTGGCAAGAAGTGCAGGGAAAAAACAGATTACAAAGCAGACCCTGACCGTAAACGCAACCAATCCCGGCGACAAGGCATTCAAAGAGAGAAACTTCCCGAAAGCTGATTCGCTCTACACCTCAGAGCTGCAAAAAAATCCCGCGAGTACCGAGCTATTGGGAAAACTCTCCCGCGTGCAGGTCACCCTTGGCGAATCGATTGATTTCGAAAACACCGATGAACGGCTCAAGCATTACCACAAGGCTGCGGAGTATGCCCGAGCGGCCATCACCCTTGACAGTACCTATGCAAAGGGGCACTCCTGGCTTGCGGCCTCACTCGCCCTGATGGCCGACAAGATCGGCACGAAAGAAAAAATCAAGCGCGCCCACGAAATAAAACACGAACTGGATATCGCCCTGCGCTTAAACCCCAATGATGAGGTGGCGCTCTCCATACTCGGCTCCTATTATCACGAAGCATCAAACATTGGATGGTTCAAACGCATGGTGGGAAATGCTTTTGTCGGCCAAGTCCCTGAAGGGAGCAGTGAGCTGGCTGAACACGCCTTCCGCAAGGCAATTGCCCTTGATCCGGACGTGATCCGCAACTACCATGAGCTCGCTCTTATTTACTTCAAAAAAGATCGTGAAGAGGATGCCGTGTCACTCTTGAAAACCGCTCTGGAGAAACCGGTCTTTCTCGCAAGCGACAAACGACGGGTTGAGGAGATCCGTAAACTCCTGAAAAAGCATTCTCAAGAAAAAGAAGAGACGGTCAATAACGAATAACGCCCGCCCGAAAAAGAGTTTGGTGCTAAGGCTGCGTAGAATGGTTAAGCCCCAGAATAGCCCTGACGCCAAGATGGTAGCTGTTGGCCCCAAAGCCGCTGATGACACCCTGGCATACTTCGGAAATCACCGATGTGCGGCGAAACTCCTCTCTCGCATAAATGTTGGAGAGGTGAACCTCCACAACCGGAACCGTCACGGCACTGATGGCATCGCGCAGGGCTATTGAGTAGTGGGTAAGCGCCCCGGCATTGAGCACAACACCCCGGAAGCCGCCCTTGTCCTCACAGTGAAAGAGTTTTTCAAGCATCGCGCCCTCATCTTCCGTCTGGAAGAACTCAAAGGTGACCTCAGGAAAACTCTCCACCAGTTCACGGTTGATATCGCCAAGGGTACGGCGTCCGTAAACTTCCGGCTCGCGTTTTCCGAGCCTTGAGAGGTTCGGGCCATTGAGAACAAGTATTGAAATCGTGCTCATCGCGGTTCGGTTACAACCTGCAACGGAACCCCCAAAGAGGTTCCGTCAAGGATTAAAAAAAGTTAGAGGATATATTGACTCAAGTCCCGATCAGCCACCACATGGTTCAGCTTCTCCTTCACCATCGCCTCATCAATCTGAACCGCTACGTCGGAAAAATTCTCCGGAATATTGAACATCAGCTCCTCCAAGAGATTGGTCATAATGGTGTGCAACCGCCTGGCCCCGATATTTTCAACACTCTCATTGACCTTTGCAGCAATTTTGGCAATCTCGAGGATAGCGCCGTCACTGAAGCTCAGCTCCACCCCTTCCGTAGCCAGCAAAGCGGTATACTGCTTGATCAGGGCATTTTTCGGCTGGGTGAGAATCAGGTAAAAATCCTCTTCCGTGAGGCTTTTCAGTTCCACCCGAATCGGAAAACGGCCCTGCAGCTCGGGAATAAGGTCGGAAGGCTTGGCAACATGGAAGGCGCCGGAAGCAATAAAGAGCACATGGTCGGTCTTGACCATACCATATTTTGTCGCAACATTTGATCCCTCCACAATCGGCAGAAGATCACGCTGCACCCCTTCACGGCTCACATCCGGCCCTTTACCGCCCGAACCGGAGGATGGTGCAGCAATTTTATCGATCTCGTCAATAAACACAATACCGCTCTGCTCAACCTTGTTGATGGCCTCCTTGACCACCGCATCCATATCGATAAGCTTCTGCACCTCTTCCTGCTCAAGCAGCTTGCGCGCCTCGGCAATGGAGACCCGTCTCTTCTTGCGTTTGCGGGGCAAACCGCTCATGAGATCCTGCATGATTCCGCCGATCTCCTCCATTTGACCAAGAGGGCCGAAAATCTGCATCATGCCGCCCGGAGGATTATCGCCCGAAATATCCATCTCAATCTGGCGATCCTCAAGCTTTCCGTTGCGAAGCCGCTCCAGCATTTTCTTGCGACTGCGCCGGTTGACCTCAACCGAAGGGTCCGGCTGCTCATCGCTTGATGCCAAAACAAGCGACTGCGTCTCCTCACTACTCCCCTCTTCATCATACGACTCCTGTGCAGATGCAACCGGAGGAAGCAGGATGTCGAGCAGGCGCTCTTCAACAAGCAAGGCGGCCTTCTCGCGCACCTCTTCGGACTTCTCGCTCCTGACCATAGCCACCGACTGATCAACCAGATCACGGATCATCGACTCAACATCACGGCCAACATAACCGACTTCCGTAAACTTTGAAGCCTCAACCTTGACAAAGGGAGCCTTTGCCAGCTTGGCAAGCCGGCGGGCAATCTCGGTTTTTCCGACACCGGTAGGCCCGATCATGATGATGTTGTTCGGCATGATCTCATCGCGCAAATCATCGCTCACATTCTGACGGCGAAGCCGGTTGCGCAAGGCTATGGCAACCGATTTCTTCGCATCCTTCTGGCCAATAATATATTTGTCAAGCTGGGAGACGATCTGGTTCGGCGTCAGATTGCTCGCGGCAATCGAACCTCTGCCTAGGCTCTCGGCTTCGGGTAATGCAAAAACATTCCCCTCAGGTTTCGTACTCATTTCGTTCAATTGAAATTTCAAAAATAGTTGTTTATCCCCGGGCCCCTCTCTGCTCATGGCCGGGAAGAGCATCAGACCTCTTCAATAACGATATGATCGTTGGTATAAATACAGATATCAGCCGCTATTTTCAAACTTTCCAGCACAATATCCCTGGCCGGAAGGTTTGTGTGTTTCATGAGCGAACGGGCCGCCGCAAGCGCATACATGCTGCCGCTGCCGATAGCCACAATACCATCCTCCGGCTCAATAACGTCACCGGTGCCGGAGATAATGAGAGCCTTGTCGTGGCTGACAATGGCCAGCATCGCCTCAAGACGGCGCAGATACTTGTCCGTCCGCCAGTCCCGGGCAAGCTCAACGGCTGAACGCTCAAGCTTTCCGTTAAAGGCCTCAAGTTTCTCTTCAAAACGGTCAAGCAGGGTTACGGCATCGGCCGTGGCTCCGGCAAAACCGGCAACAAGACGCCCCTGATAGAGTCGGCGGATTTTGCGGGTTGAATGTTTCAGCACCGTATTGCCGAGGGTCATCTGACCGTCGCTTCCGAGCGCTGCCTTGCCGTCACGTATAACACCAATAACCGTTGTAGAACGGACCAGTGGCCTTTGGTTGTTTTTCATCAATTAAAATATTTTTTTTCTTAACCTTGCAACTGGAATTTGCATTTGTTCACGATATTTTGCAACCGTTCTTCTCGCTATATGTACTCCCCTTTTCACCAGCATCTCCGTCATTGAGTCGTCACTGAGCGGATTATCCGGATTTTCCTCCCTCACCATCTCGGCAATATACTGGCGGATAATCTTGCTTGAAAGATCCTCACCCTCCTCCTGGGAGAGCCCTCCGCTGAAAAAATATTTCAGTTCAAACACCCCGTAGCGGGTCTGCACATATTTTCCATTGACCGCCCGGCTGATGGTCGATATATCAAGATCGGTTTCGGCCGCAATCACCTTCATGCCAAGCGGCACAATTTTCTCCGGGCCGTAAATAAAAAAATCGTACTGCCATTTCAAAAGAGCTGCAATAACCTTCAAGAGGGTCTGGCGCCGGGTTTCAATGGCACTGGTAAACTCCTGGGCACGCTGAAGGTTCTTGCGAATAAACTGCTTCTCCTCTTTCGGCGCTTTCCGGTTTTTCAAAATCGGCTGATAACGATCCGTGACCTTGACGGAAAGAGCGCTCCGGTCGTTGAGCACTGCACTTAACACACCGTTTTCGTAGGCCACAACAAAATCGGGAGTAATGTAATGGCCGCCCTCATCCTGAAAAATGCCCGGATGGGGATCAAGCGCGGTAATGGCCGAAATGGCCAGCTCAATCTCCGACTTTGCTTCGCCACTCTTTTTAAGGATCCGCTCAAAGCGCCGGTGCAAAAAATCATCAAAATGATCACGGAGAATCATGGTGGCGGTTTCGTAAGTGTTCGGTTCATACCGATCCTCCCTGGCCTGCAGTTGCACCAGCAGCCTTTCTCGCAAATTCCTCGCAGCAACACCTGGAGGGTCAAGAAAGCGGATTTTTCGGAGCATATCCTCCACCTCCCCTTCGCTGACATCGTACCCGGCAAACTGCATACTATCAATCACCACCTGATTCTCTTCGGTAAAGTAGCCGTCGGGATCCAGGTTACCGAGAATCTCAATGGCAATGCGCACCTCACGCTCTCCGATCCCCTCACACAGAGCGAGCTGGCGGAGCAACTGTTCATGAAAGCTGTCATGCTGCACCACCTGGAAAAACCGATCTTTTGAACCGCTTTCATAGCTTGCACTCAGCCTCCCTTCGGAGCGTTCAGCCGTCTGCTGGGTATCGGATCGCTCCTTGAGAGAGCTTTTATTGAACCGGTCAACCGGATCAAACATCTCCTCACCGGCCCCAAGATCACCACCATCAGCCAGATCTCCAGCCGTATCCTTCTGCTCATCAACCAGCTCAAGCAGGGGATTTTCCTGCAACTCCTCATAAATGCGGTGTTCAAGGTTGAGCATCGGCAACTGGAGAAGCTGACTCGTGAGGATCTGCTGAAGGGAGAGCAGGGTTTTTTGTTGCTGTTGAAGCTTGATCTCAGCCATTACCTTACCTTTTGGGCGATGAGTCGACAAATGCTTTCAAACTCACCATCCACTCATCGCCATACGACGCCCGGAGAGCTTGCTGAAGATAATCAATAAGTTTCACCTGAAGTTCCCCGCCGGCTTTGCGGCCTGAGCGGCACATGGCGTGCTGTTCATAAACAAGGTAATCCAGGCCGAACCTCTTTCTCACCCGTATCGGGAACAACCGGCAGGAGAGTGGCTTGTCGAAACCTATACTACCTTCGTGAAAGGCAATTTCAATCGCGCAAAGGGTTATACCATCACGCTCGCAGCAAAAAACACACTCCCGATTATCGATGGTTCTGGTATAGTGCTTGCCCTGATAAACTTCCACAGGGCCGTGGCGATGGAGGTAGTGCAGAGTTTTTTCGGACAACAGATCGTAGAGTTCACGCGGCAGATCATGCAACTCTTCGGCTTCAGCCAAAGAGAGCGGGGCACCAAGCTCCCCTTCAATACAACACTTTCCCCGACACTCATGCAGGTCACAGGAAAAAAACGATTCCAGTACCGATTTATCAACAAGAATATCACCAACAGAAACAAGTGACATAAGTAACAGTGGACGTTGAACTCATAATGAATAAAGGTAGCCGGAAATGACCGGTTAGTGTAAAATAACAGGGTGAGGCTCTCTTTTACTTGCTCATCGCTTTTAAGGGCTTGCGGCTTCGCTTAATTTTTCATAGCTATAGGCTTATCCATTTTAAAGCCCTTTGGGCAAACCCGCAACCGGACACTTAATTTCAAAGCTCTATCACCATGCTCATTATCGACGGAAAAAAGGTCTCTCTGGATCTGAAAAACGAACTGCAAACAAGCGTTGAAAGCTGTAAAGCGCTCACCGGAAAAGTACCAGGACTTGCCGTCATCATTGTTGGCCAGGATCCAGCCTCACAGGTCTATGTACGCAATAAAGCAAAAACATGCAAAGAGATCGGCATGTTTTCCACCGCCATTGAAATGCCGGCCGATACAACCCAGGAGCATCTGCTCGATACCATTGCGAAACTCAATAGTGACCCGTTGATCCACGGTATTCTTGTCCAGCAGCCCTTGCCGAAACACATTGATGAGTTTGCCGTTACGCTTGCCATTGATCCGGCAAAAGATGTGGACGGCTTTCATCCCGAAAACCTCGGTCGCCTGGTTATGGGCCATCTCGACAAATGTTTTGTCAGTTGCACCCCTTACGGCATCCTTGAACTGCTCGGACGCTACAATATTGACACAAAGGGCAAGCACTGTGTCGTGGTGGGCCGCAGCAACATTGTCGGTAAACCGATGGCAAACCTGATGCTGCAGAAGCTGCCCACCACCAACTGTACGGTCACCATCTGCCACTCCGCCACCAAGGATATCCCCTTCTACACCCGGCAGGCCGATATCCTGATTGCCGCTATCGGCCAGGCAAAATTCATTACGGCCGATATGGTCAAACCCGGCGCCGTGGTGATTGACGTTGGCATCAACCGCATTGATGATCCATCGACCAAGAGCGGCACCCGTCTGGTGGGCGATGTGGATTTTGAAGGTGTTTCGACTGTGGCTTCGGCCATGACCCCGGTTCCGGGAGGTGTTGGGCCCATGACTATTGCCATGCTGCTTAAAAACACCCTGCACTCCTTCCAGCGTCAGAACGGCCTCTAAAAAAAATGGCCAAATCTGTCACCAAATATATCTGCACCAACTGCGGCGCTGTTTCGCTGAAATATCAGGGCAAGTGCTTTGAATGCCAGAGCTGGGGCACGCTGCAGGAGACCCATGTGGAGCCTGAAGCCAAAAAACGGCGGGAGGGTTCCCAGGAGGGGAAGGCGGTTATACAGAACCTGCATGACGCCGTGCCGTCGGAGTTCCAGCGCATCATGACCGGCATCGGGGAGCTCGACCGGGTGCTTGGCGGCGGGCTCATGCAGGCCTCGGCCGTGCTGGTGGGGGGTGAGCCGGGCATCGGCAAATCCACCCTCATGCTGCAGCTTGCGCCGCGCCTTGCCCCGGCAAAAGTGCTCTATATCTCGGGCGAAGAGTCGCCGAACCAGATCCGTGAACGGGCCATACGACTCTCCATCAAGGCGGAGAACCTCTGGCTCATCCCGGAGGTCAACCTTGAGCGCATTCTGGCGGTCATTGCCGAGGAGAAACCGGCACTGGTCATTATCGACTCGATTCAAACCGTCCATTCGGACGAATACCAGAGTTCCGCCGGCACCATTACCCAAATCCGGGAGTGTGCAGCAACACTCATCCGTGCGGCCAAGCAGCAGAATGTGATTCTGATGATTATCGGTCATATCACCAAGGAGGGTGCGCTTGCCGGGCCAAAGGCGCTGGAGCATATGGTCGATACCGTCCTGCAGTTCGAAGGCGAAGGGTATCAGCGCTACCGCATTATCCGCTCGGTAAAGAACCGCTTTGGCTCCACGAATGAGATCGGGGTCTTCCGCATGGATGAAACCGGCCTTGAAGAGGTGCCGAACCCATCGGAGTTCTTTATTTCCGGACGACGGAGCGATGTGGCAGGAAACTCGATCCTTGCGGCCATTGAGGGCACCAGGGCGCTTCTGGTTGAGGTGCAGGCACTGGTATCAAAAACCAACTACTCCATGCCGCAACGCATCAGCACCGGTTTTGACTTGAAGCGAATGACCATCATCCTCGCCGTGCTTGAGAAAAGGCTGCAGATCGAGACCTGGGGGCAGGATGTCTTTGTGAAAATAGCCGGTGGCCTGAAACTTGCTGAACCGGCCGCCGACCTGGCCATTGCGGCCGCCGTGGCTTCGGGGCTATTGAATCGGCCGGTCGATGCCGGAACGGTCTGCTGCGGTGAAATCGGCCTTGCCGGAGAGCTCCGCGCCATCAGCGACAGCGAACGGCGTATCCGTGAAGCCGCGCATCTCGGCTTCAAACGCATTGTGCTGCCCGAAGCCAACACCCGTGAGCTTAAACCCTCAATCCGCAAACTCTCCATCACGATTGCCGGATGCAAAACCCTGCATGAGGCGCTGGACGAGCTCAATATCTGAAACAGTTGAGGGTTGAGAGTGGACAATTGAGAGTGGAGTGTAGGCGTAAATGGTTACTTTTCAGTTATCTGAAATGGTTTAATAACAACTTAAAAGAACGAATAATGCACATCCTCCTACAGTGGCTGGTCAATGCTGTAGCGGTTTATGCTACCGCACACATTCTTGACGGCATTCACATCAAAAGCTTTGGTGCAGCAATTATTGTAGCTCTTGTGCTCGGCCTCGTCAACGCGGTTGTAAGACCGGTGCTGGTTTTTCTCTCCATTCCCTTTATCATTGTGACGCTGGGGCTCTTCCTGCTCGTCATCAACGCCCTGCTTTTGCAGCTTTCAGCCGCGCTCGTCACCGGCTTCTCGATTGACGGATTCTGGTGGGCTGTAGCCGGATCGGTTGTCATCAGCGCAATCTCCTGGATGCTGAGCTCTCTCTTCAATCTCTGAAAGCTACCTGCTCAAATGGCAATCCCGTAAAAAGTAAAAATTTTGTACTTGACCACAACCGGAGAGTGATTATCTTTGAGCTTGCAAAAACGTGATGGAGCAACCGGGCTTCCGCAACCAGACGATCCAAAGCAATGGCACTCATCTTTGTTTACAACACCGACAGCAACCCTATCAGCTCGCTTATCGACCTGGGGCGCAAGATCCTGAGTCCCGAAACCTACGATTGCAGCCTCTGCAAACTAACCCACGGGCCTTTCACCGAAATGGAGGCATGGAAAGCCTTCCGCATCTCCATCGGCGTTCCTGTGGAGTTCCTGCACCGGGACGAGTTCGAAAAAAAGTATAACCAGCACCTGGAGTACCCGGTTATCCTGAAGAAAGGCGAGGAGTTTGAGGTTCTACTGCCAAAGCGGGAGATCGACGCCTTGGCCGACCTTGAGGCGCTCATCGCCGCCGTAAAAAAACATCTTCCGGCCAAAGAGTAAGCAGTGATGAGCGGCAGAGCTCTGGGTTAACTGCTGATTGAGCGCATAGCCTCTATCAGCACCAAGGGATTGTGCGCTGAATCGTGCACCGGGATAACCTCCCTCTCCGTATCAAAGAACCCATAGACGGCGGTTTGCGCAGTTCTTACAGAGTATTCAACCGTGAAGACGCAATCATCGGCCACCTCGGCAAACTGACCCAGAAATGCAAAGTTGGTGGCGTTTTCAGGGATAACCTCAGGCCGATCCCCTTTGGCGCATGGCATAAAGAGGCTATCAATAAAGGGCATAGCCACCGGAATGCAGTTGACTTTGCCTGCCTCAACCACCGGGTTCATCAGATCCTGTACCTTCAGGTGATACCAAAGCTCTTCAAGAATCTCCCGGCCATTGCAATCCGACATTCGCTTTTTGACATGGTTCCCCTCTCTGTCGGGGTACAAACCATAACCCCAGAAAACCTTAACCTCCTTCGGCTGATTTGGAAAATGGGGTTGGCGGGCGATCACCATTGAAAGCAACCAGTTGGAATCAAGCAGGGTTACGAGACCACCCGTTCCATCAAGATTGCCTGAAAAGTTCTCCATGTAGTCGTGGAAGGTGCTCTCCTTCAGGGTTGCGGTAAAGGAGTACCACTTCTGCAACCCTATATTGTCGCTGAATACTCCTGGGTTACCGAATGAGCTATCCTTTGCCGCGATTTTCTCCCACAGCATCCAGGCCCCGGAAGCGCCCTTCTCTTTCAAAACAGGTGGCCGATCCCATGTTCCCCTATCCGTGCACTCGGTAATGGAGCCATTGGTTATAAAGAGATAATCATCAGGCTCAAGAACTACCTCTCTTCCGCTGCCGCTTGCATCGGTCAGGTGGATGAGGGTTGCCCGCTTTTTATCGGCGGAGAGTTCAAAATCAATATCGTTGACTTTGGTGTTCAGTTGAAAATTGACGCCTCGCTTTTCAAGGTAGCGCGTCAGAGGCAGAATGACGGAGTGATACTGGTTGTATTTTGTTCTCATAACTCCGCCAAGCCGGTTGAGTCCCGATACAAGATGCATGAAGCGTTTCATGTAACGGCGCATTACGGCAAGAGAGCTCCATGTCTGGAAAGCGAACATGGTCGACCAGATGTACCAGAAATTGGAGTGGAAAAAATCAGCGGAAAACCACTCATCAATCCGCTTGTTGTCGAGGGAGTTCTCGGAAGTGAAGGTGAGGCGCACCAGATCGAACTGATCTTTGTGTGAGAGGCCGTAACTTGATACATCCACTTTCTTTCCATCCCTTATCAGTCGGGCTTGGGCATTGGAAACAAAGCGTTCGTTAAATTCAAAGGTTTCGTCCCTGACTGAAATTTCAGGATTTTCATAAGAGGGTACAAAGGAGAGCAGATCCCAGTAACACGCATAATGCTTTTCATGCATCCTTCCGCCACGCACTAAAAAACCCTCTTCAGGATCTCCCGAGCCGTCACATGCGCCACCTGGCACTCCGTCCTGTTCAAGAATAAAAATATTTTCTCCCGGCACGCCTATGTCCCTCACCAGATAGACAGCACTGGCAAGTGAGGCGATACCGGAACCGATCAGATAGACTTTTGAATGTTGCGGATTGCTGTTTTTCATGCGCTCCCCCATCAGAGACTCCTTTTTGAATACAGAGATTGATCTCTATCCCAACCAATTCGTTGACTGCTGTGGAAGTATAGTACAATTTTAATTCGCCAAAACAGCAAAGCAGTTAATAGAGTGCGATGTTCCAGCAACCGCTTATGGAGGTTCCTTATGGGCACCTCTCTTTATTGCCAGTGAGAAGCCCGAGAACAAGGCGGACGGAGCAGAGAAACCGGAATGTACACCAGGTACATGAGGATTTCGAGCACCGCCCAACGCAATGATTGGGTTTCGGAACAAATAAAGAGAGGTAGCCTTATGCAAAACCAAGCCATACGGCGAGAGCCCGGTTAATTGCCACCATCTTGGCGTCATCAAGCCGCCCAAAGCTCTCCCCTACTTTTTCTCGGGGCACGCTTTGAGCTTTGTCAACCATCACTTGCGATATTTTTTTCAGGCCATTTTCGGCGGTCGGCTCAACCTCAATCCTGAACAGGGGGGCTCGGCGTAGCTCGCTGGTAACGGGTAGGATGGTTACGGAGGGGTGTTCGGAAAAGAGATCAGACTGAATGACAAGAGCCGGACGGGGTTTGCCGTAATCGCCTTGCAGCGCTATCGAAACCAGCTCCCCCCGTTTCATGCCTCCCAACCCTCGCGGTCAGCCGCTTCATTTAAGAAACGCAAGAGCTGCTGCTCCTGGGGATCATTTTTCAAGAGCTCGGATTGCCGCCTGCACTCCTCGGCGAATCCAGGACGACGGGTATCCGGCACCCATATCTGTACCGGACGCATCCCGGCCTTGCGTAAACTCTCCCGGTGCTTCTGCACCCTTGCAACAACTCCTGCCATCTTTTACCTCGCTTTATCTTTTCTACTCATACATTTCGTTACATGTAACCTAGATTAAAAAAGTGTTACATGCAACAACTTTTTCCTAGTACTCCATCGTTGGGGAGATTGAATTGATCTCAACAGTGGAGCCCGGCATGATAACAAACTCGCTTAAGCCGACGTGGCGGCGGTTATCGCCCCAGTCGTAGGTGTAACCCAGCCGGGTCCAGGGATATCCGTTGGCCCCGTATGATTGCGCCTTTAAATCGTTGTACCACTTGATGTACTCGTCGCTGACCTTTACAAATCGGTTTGGTTGGCGGAACTCGGTTTCAGCCTCACTGTCGGTGACTTCAGGATCGGCACTTGGCCTGAAAAGGTCGGCTGGCCTCACCCACATCTCTACAAACTTGGTTTTTCCGGCGTTTGGCGGCAGGCCCAAAAGCTGCTCAAGCCGCAACGATTTGTTCTCTTTCAGCTCTTTACAAAAGCTTTTAACCTCCGGCACGGTTGTTACCCAGACCTCCCGTGAAAGCGGGAGAGATTGCCCGATTTTATCATCATACCCGTTATAGTTTGTCCAGGTGACCACGAGAATCATGGCATGCTGCTCGTCACCCTTGTTCTTCCACACCAGCTTCGGGTTTGAAGGCACAATGGCTACAAGGTTTTTCGATATTTCTGATGGATCGGCCTGCTCCGCATCAACAACGGCGCTGTGATAGGCCTTCTGCAGCTCCGCCGGATTGAGCGCAAGACTTTGGGTTGCACAGGATGAGAGCAGATAGGATAAGAGCAGAAAAAGAGAGATGCTCTTTGCACGAAAAAAGTGGTTTTTCATTTCAATCATTCCTCCTCTGTTAGCGGGTATAATTAATTAATACATTCAGCTCTTTTTGCATCTTTAACAAAGAGAGTGTCAGAGTTGTTTTTGATGTTATACAGATACAGATCAGAATTTTTGTTATAAATAAAACTATTACTGTCAATCCAGCAGACACCATGCCCATTAATCCTCTGCTTTTCTTTTGTGAAAATATTCAGCAGAATAATCACATCCTCACCTAATTCAACCGTAACTATAGAATCATCAGGTGAAAAACTGATACACTTTTCATTTTTTGGAAGTGCTTTTTCATTATAAATCTCCGTTTGTTTCATATCAACCAAAGACAATAAGCTGATTTTATCAAACGCGTCAGATTTGCTATCAACAACCTCAAACCAAACTACAGATTTTTTATTGGATGAAATATTATAATCCAAAAGGTTATTTGGAGAGCTATACAATTTGGTATCCTTCATCGAGCGTAAATTAATCATATGCAAATCAGCAAACTTGTCGATATAGAGCTTTATTGACTTGTCACGCGAATACACAACACTCCTCTCGGCCGTTGATTCCTCATAACCACCCAAATCCTCAATTACACCTGTAGTATTCAGAATTAACCACCCATTTACCGAAAGCTGATCGCGGGATACATAATGCAATTTATTATTGTCAGTCCATTTAATAATCCCTAGATACTCATCTTCTTTTGGAAGCACTTCTGCAATTTTTTTATGTTCAATTAAATCATAAATCACTATTGAACTTATCGCTGTTTTTGTCGGTATTTCATCTTCTGAATCTATTTCATAATAAAGATCAACATATTTAATCACCTTTTCATAAGCCAGGTATCTTTTTGTAGGCGACAGTGAAAAGTTTTCAACAGTATCGCTATTGATAGGCAATTGATCTGTACTCTTTTTTGATATGTCGCAACAATACATCTTACCGTTTGAGAGATAAATAACTTGATTGATTTTATCTTGAGATTTTGCAAATATATCTGCATTAAAAAATGTAATACAACACCAAATTACTAACAGTATATTTCTCATATCCTAAATCATTTACATCCAAAATCCGATTACCTTTATGCCCACTAACGCTTTCGGGCTTTGCGTTCGGGAGATTTTTCAGCACAAATGTGTCTACGGAGCACTAAACAGCCACTTTTGCGAAACCGCTATTAGGCAAAGTTATTCTTCTTTGGTCGGTTCATTTTTTATTCTTTCTATTCGGCTATAAACCCATTCTCTCGGTGGCCCAAGAGGCTCAAGTTTTTCTGCTATCAGTGCTTCATCTAAACCTTTTTTCAAAAAACTCTTTATAAGTAATTCTGCTTCTTCAGGGTCTATAAACTCCGATCGACTTCGTCTTCGCCTTATGTCACTTGACCTTACTTCTCGCTTTATTAAGTCAAGTTCATTTCTGATTTCAAGTAGTTCTTTGCTTTCTGCACTTACTTTAATTTTATCTGTTTTATCTACTTCAAAAAAGGTTGGAGGTATCGCATCTTTAGGGTTTGTAAGAGTTTCTAAAAGAGCTTTAGTTATTCTATCTTGTAATAGATCGCCCCAATTTGGGCTATTCTTGTCATAATCAATAACTCTTAAGCTTCTTAAGTCAAAAGGCACATCATCCATTGAAGCAGTAATTAAAACCGCTGGTTTTGTTATTGCGTGTGCAAGCCCCAATTCATAAAACACATTTGGATTTTTGTTGGTCAAGTCTGCAAGCAAAACAGTCGCTTCCTTTGTATAAGTCCAAATGTCGTTGACAATATTTCCGGGCCTATACAAATCGTCTGCTCGTTTAGCTTCAAAACCTGCCGCTTCAATAGCAGGAATATATATATATCGATATAATACTTGTCGAACCAACCACCAAAAGGCATTATTACAAAACACTTTGGTTTTGCTCCTTCGATCTATTTTTCGTTCGTTCTTGCTGTCGTAGCTTTTGCCATTGTTGTGTTTTTTTTAATAGCACATACCTGTTTATCTACTCTACTGCACCTGACTTTCCATATCGAACGAATAAGCGCAAGCAAAGCTGCGTGCCGATGGCTTGCAATGCCGCATCGGTAACGAGAAGTTTGTGATCTGCGTAGGTTTGAGAGAGTTCAGAGGATTGCCGGAGAAGGCCGGGATAGCGATGAAGGAGAGCGCTATCTGGATAGAGAATAAGGGGTTCTGCCATAGCCCGATGATCAGGAGGTTAATACCGAGGTGCTCTTGTAAAAACGAAAACTGGCAATTAACAGCGCGAAATCATACGTGATAATATAGCGAATACATTTTTTATCCAGCAATAAATCACATCAATTCATACAGATACCTGTAATTTTTCAGGCAGCAAAAGCATCCGGGAACGCCGAGCCCCAGCTCGGCAGTGGCTGGCAGGGGTGAGCGCTGTGCAGAAGGGGAAGGAGATCCCTCCCTTCGGTCGGGATGACAAAAAAATAACGCGGGGTGACAGCAAAACGAATTGAGGGATGACAAAGAGAAAACTCGGAATGGCAGAGAAACAATTCGGGATGACGGAAAAGAGAATTGCGTAAAACGAATTGCGGGAATCGACTCTGCACGGCTGAAGCAGCCCGCGATTACAATGCTGAAGTGCGATTTTATTTCTGTTTCAGATATTCTCCGGCCCTGTTTATCTTCTCTTTAACTATCTTCCCGATAAACCATTTATGCACTCGCTTCAAATAGTGAGGAGGGTAACCCGCTCAAACTGCGTACGAAGAAAACCGAACCTATGGCCATGAAAGGGGAAGCAAAAGCAATTGTTCTGCAGAAAGCCAACAAGCTGAAACTGCAGATGGTACCGTATGAAGCCACCAATGCGGGTGACGTGCTGGTAACAACCATTGCTAGCACCATAACGCCGGGATTTGACCGGCTGCTGCTCACCAACAAACCCGTTTCGAACCGGGTGCTCCACTACCCCTTGATGCCCGGCAGCGAGTCAATCGGCCAGGTTATTGATACCGGAGCGGGAGTAACGGGGCTGCATCCCGGTGACTTTGTTTACGCCTTCAGGGGCGACCGCTGGAAAGGGGTTCAGCCCTACCAGGGGTGCCACGCGGAGCTTATTCCCACCTCACAGCACAACCTGTTTCCGCTGGGCCGCACACCGATCCACCGGGATCTCTTGATCGGGCTTTTGGCCTACGCCATCAGCGCGATTGAAAAAGCCCCGCTCGACCCTTCGTCGAGAATTCTGGTGCTTGGCCTTGGCTCGGTCGGACTCATGGTTTCGGAGTACCTCCGCACGCTCGGCTACCAGAAGATTGATGCGGTTGAAACCTTCAGCATCCGGGGACAGCTCTCCCATGCCGAGCATATCGCCATTGATATCGGTGACTTCACCGAGGAGTTCAACGACAGCTATGACCTCATTATTGAGACCACCGGCCGAATCCTGCTGCTTGAAAAAGCCATACGCCTCCTCAAGCCGCAGGGGGTCTTTCTGCTTATGGGCAACTACGAGGTGCTGGCCTACGATTACCGCCTCTTGCAGCACAAGGAGCCTGTGATTATCGCTTCAAGCATCACGACGCTGGCACACCTGCAGGAGGCCTGCACTGTGCTGGAGAGCGGACGGCTGGAGAGCGAGAAGTTTTTTACCAATGTCTTCCCCGTCGCGCAGTATGAGCTCGCCTACCGCATGGCGCTCGACAGCAAGGAGTCCATCAAAACCGTCTTGAGCTGGATATAACATTCAGAATCCGGAATTTATGAGTGCAGCACTCCGCTTGAGCGGTATTTCAAAGAGCTTCGGCACCTTTGTGGCCAACTCCAATATTTCGCTCAGTGTCGAAGAAGGCACCATCCATGCACTGGTGGGAGAGAACGGCGCTGGCAAAAGCACGCTGACAAAAATCATCTACGGCATCGAGCGCCCCTCGTCGGGCGAAGTGGCCGTGCACGGCAAAACGGTGCGCTTCGCCTCTCCCCGCGAAGCTATCGAGCGTGGTATCGGCATGGTGCATCAGCACTTCATGCTGGTGCCAACCCTCTCGGTCGCGGAGAACATCATGCTTGGCAATGAACACGCGGCCCTCTTTCACCCTCTTCCCCTGAAAAAAATCAAGGCGCTCATCAAAGAGCACTCCGACTCCTACGGCCTTTCGGTTGACCCCGACGCTCTGGTTGGAAGCCTCAGCGTCGGCGAGGAGCAGCGGGTGGAGATTCTCAAGCTGCTCTTCCGCAATGCCGAGATCATGATTTTTGATGAGCCGACGGCCATCCTGGCCCCCTCGGAGTGCGAACAACTCTTTACCATACTCCGCGCCCTGCGCCAAAAGGGAAAAACCATTCTCTTCATCAGCCACAAACTGGACGAAGTGCTTGCCGTGGCCGACCGGGTGAGCGTGATGCGAAAGGGCGAGATTGTGGGCACCATTGAGGCCGCCTCGGCAACAAAAGCGGAACTGGCCCGGATGATGGTCGGGCGGAGCGTGCTGTTGAAGGTTCAGAATCCTCCCTCCTTGCCGGCCAAAGAGGTGCTTGAGGTGAACAATCTGGGATTTCGTGCCGCTAAGGGTGAAACAAGGCTAAGCGACCTCTCCTTCACCATCCGGGCGGGAGAGATTTACGGCATTGCCGGAGTTGAAGGCAACGGCCAGAGCGAGCTTTTGCAAGCGCTTTGGGGGCTCTACCCGAGAGGAAGCAGCATAACCGGCGAAGCGCGGCTCAAGGGTGAAGCGCTCATCGGGAAAAAACCGGCTGAAATTGCCCGGATGGGGGTGTCGCACATTCCTGAAAACCGCTTGCGTCATGCCGTTATCCTCGACTTTCCGGTGACGGAGAACCTTGTGTTCGGCCGCCACCAGGAGGCCACTTTCCAGCGCGGTATCGGCTTCAACCACCGCGCCCTTGAAGCCAATGCCGCAAGGATGACCCTGGAGTATGATATCCGCTGCAGCTCCCCTGACCACCAACCCCTCGGCTCCCTCTCCGGCGGAAACCAGCAGAAGGTTGTGCTGGCCCGGGAGCTGAACCGCCCTCGGATCTCGCTGCTCATCCTGGCCCAACCAACCCGGGGGGTGGATATTGGCGCCATTGAAACCATCCATAAAAAAATTATCGAAGCCCGCCAGAAAGGAGTTGCGATACTGCTGATCTCCTCGGAACTGGAGGAGGTGATTGCGCTCTCAACCCGGATCGGGTGCCTCTATAAAGGCTCTATCCGCCACGAGTTCAGCCAGGAGGAGGTAGAACAGAAAAAAGAGCATGAGGGGGAGTTTAAAAACGAGATCGGTCTCCATATTACCTGAACCAGAAGAGAAAAGCATGATGAGACAAAAAAACGCCCGCGTTCTGATACCGATACTCTCCATCCTCTCGGCCCTCCTGCTCTGCACCCTCATCATCATGATGACGGGAAAAGATCCTGCCATGATTTTCGGCAAAATGGCGCGCGGAACCCTTGGCTCCTCGTATGGGGCCGGGCAGGTGCTCTTCAGAATGACCACCCTCATCCTCGTAGGGCTTGCCGTGGCGCTCCCCTTCCGGGTACGGCTTTTCAATATCGGCGCTGAAGGCCAGCTCCAGATGGGCGCCTTCAGCGCCGCAATGGCGGGAGCAGTGCTGCCGGCGACCCTCTCCTCCTTTTTTGCCATCCCGATCTGCATCCTTGCCGGAATGCTGGCCGGAGCCTTGTGGGCTCTTCTGGCCGGAGTGCTCAAGGTACGCTTCGGGGTCAACGAGGTGATCTCGACCATCATGCTGAACTTCATCGCACAGGGAGTCACCGGATACCTGCTCACCTACCACTTTGCCCTCCCCTCCACGGTGCATACCGCTCCGGTCATTGCGGCCGCAACCATTCCCTCATTTGGCCTCCTGACCGGCTGGTTCGCCAACTCACCGGCAAATCTCACCTCACTCCTTGCACTCACGGCCGCCCTCCTCTTTCAGACACTCCTCTTTCAATCACGCTTTGGCTTTGAGATGCGAGCCACCGGCCTGCAGCCCGAAGCGGCCCGTTACGGCGGGATTAATGCCGGAATGCATACCCTGACGGCAATGGCTCTCGGTGGAGCAGCGGCAGGGCTTGGGGCGACCAACATCGTGCTTGGCTACAAACACTACTATGAAGCCGGAATGACCGGAGGCGTCGGCTTTGCAGGCATTGCGGTGGCCCTGCTGGCCGGTGCCCACCCCTTGTGGCTCATGCTCTCGGCCCTCTTTTTCGGATTGCTTGAATACGGAGGGCTGACGGTCAATGCCTATATTCCGAAAGATATCTTCATGATGATTGAGGCCATCACCATACTGCTCGTCATTACCTTCAGCGCCTATGGAAAACGCCATCAGTTGAGTTGAGCTGAGCTGACGATCCGGCAGCATAATAAACACATCCCTCCTGCCGCTGATTCGGAATTATTTTCCTATCTTCGTCCGGGAAGTTCCAGTTATTTTTATGCAGTGACAACAACCACAAAAAAATCATGAGTAAAAAGATCACGGGAGAGGAAGAAAAAAAGACAAAAGCCGTTAAACCGAAAAAGGTTACACCACAACAAACTGCGGTGAAACCGGAAATCGAGGCGGAAGAGATTCGGCTTGCCGCATACTATCGGTGGGAAGAAAAAGGCAAAATCGACGGTTCACATCTTGATGACTGGTTTGAAGCCGAAGACTCCCTGACCGACTGAATCATCAACACCCTTTTAACCGTTTCACTACTCGCGGGGCCGCTTGCAACAGGTGAGCCCCCGTTGCAGCCGTATCAAGAGATCTTATGGTAAAAAAATTCTTCTCGCACCTCTGGCAATCTCTCTCGCTGGTTATTGCCGGCCTCTGGCTGGTTATACGCATCATTCTTGAGTATTTCGGCTTTATCTCGGACGGCAATGACCGCACGACCGGGATCAAGGATCTTCGTGATGAGTATAAAAATACCAACTACAAGTAAACTACTGGCTACTCTGCCGTTACCACCGTGAGTTCAACCGGCTGGTCGGGTGAAACAAAAGCACCGACTGCGGGCTTCTGGCTGATCACCGTATTTGGAATCAGGGAGGTTGAAGATTCGGTGGTAACCGGCCCCACGGTAAGGCCTGCATCCTGAATAACTTGCCGGGCCTGTGCAAGGGAGATGCCAAGCACATCGGGCACCGTAACTTTATGCATCCCCTGAGCCGAAGCTTCGTAGCGGCCGATAATCAGGGAGGCCGAAACACCTGACTTGACCATGGTTTGAGCTGGAATTGACTGACTAAGCACCTTTCCATCCTCGTCCGGTGTGGTGACCGAACTTAACTGGACACTCTGCAGCACAATATCCATACGGGCCGCGGTCTGGCGGGCATCCGACTCGGTTCTGCCCAAAAGATCCGGCATAGGAAAGGTCGGTTTGTCACGACGGTTTAACACCAGATAGACGTTTCTGCCCGGCTTGATATCCTCTCCCGGTAAAGGCATCTGGGAGAGCACAATATTGGAATCAACCCCGCTGAGGTATTTGACATTGTAACTTTTGACTGCGTGGAAACCGGCCCGCCGCAACGCCTCCGCCGCATCATCATACGCCATCTGGGTCACATCCGGCACACCCTTGACGCGTCCCTGTGAAATATAAAACGGCATAATGAGCTTGTCGAGGATCACCAGAAAAGCGAAGAGTATGAGAAGAATCAGTCCGGCTTTTTTCATCGTACTTTTTGACGGTTATCTCAGTTTCAATCAGAACGCACCCCTCAAAAAAAACTAATACTGCCGTTTCATGACAAAATCAACAAGCTGCATCAATGAGGTTTTGGCGCTGCTCTCGGGAAACGGACGAATCGCCGCAACGGCTTTTTCGGCAAACCCTTCGGCCACCTCTGCGGCATACTCAAGGCCACCTTTGCTTTTGACAAAGGCTACAACCTCCCCGCTTTTGACGGCCCTCTTGCGCGAGCTCTTCAGGATGGAGCGAATTGTTTTCTGCTCGGAAGCCGGAGCTTGGCGCAGGGCGTAAATCAGGGGAAGGGTTATTTTTTTATCCTTGATGTCGATCCCCATCTCCTTGCCGGTTTTTTTTGAATCACCGGTATAGTCAAGCAGGTCATCACGGATCTGGAAAGCAAGACCAAGGTACTCTCCATAACTTTTCAGGGCCGCAATCAAGCTCTCATCCGTTGTGGCACTCATGGCGCCCATGGCACAGGAGGAGGAGATAAGCGAAGCGGTCTTGTCGGAAATAACACTCAGGTAATCCTCTTCGGAAATATCAAGACTACGGGTTTTCTGAATCTGCAGAATCTCCCCCTCACTCATCCGGCGTACCGCTTCCGAGACCATGTGCAGAAAGCCATAATCCTTGAATTCAAGGGAGTAGAGGAGCCCCTTGGAGAGAAGATAGTCACCGATAAGTACCGATATCTTGTTTTTCCACAAAGCATTGATCGAAGCAAGACCGCGGCGCATCTCGGCTCCGTCCACAACATCGTCATGAATCAGGGTAGCTGAATGGAGCAACTCTACCATAATGGCCGCCCGGTAGCTGGACTCCGTCACCCCGCCGCACAGTTTCGCGGCAAGCAAGACCATGGCCGGACGAATCTGTTTACCCTGCTGTTTGAGCACATAGCGGGTAACCTTGTCGACCAGCGTATTCTGGGCATGAAGTACGGTTTTATACCTCTCTTGAAACACCGCGACCTCACCCGATACCGATGCTGTAACATCCTTTATATTCACCAATTCCCCGGACTTTTACGTGACGAGCTTGCCAAGTGGAACAAAGCTCTTGAAAACGACTAAAAATGTATCATATTTCCGGGAGTAAAAAAATAACACCCGTAACCTCATTTCTTCCTCGTAAGATAACCAATCAGATGCGCCTTGAAAGGCCTATTGTGTCTTATCAAGCCATAACTTCTTACGCAACATAAAATTGAAGGTTTTCCGGAGTGTGGAAACATTTTTTTGGCTAGCTGCCTCTTTGTTGCTATGTTTTGCTTACGAGTTTTAAGGCCTGAACCACCCAGGGCTCTCTCGCATAAACCCAGCGCAGGTGAACACCCCAACGCTTCTATTCTGTTGTTTTCATCCTGAACCAAAGCTATGACCGAGGAAATCGACCCGACAGCAACACCCCAGCACCCTGAAAGTGGAGCCAGCAGCAACCCAGATAACGCACCCGAAGGAACATCAGTTCCCCCCATAGCGGATGAGATGACGGCCCACGCTCCGTTGCCGGAGGAGCCTGAAGCAGCAACCACTGAAAAGAGCTACGATCCGGATGAGCAGGAGGAGGGTGAGGATGACACGGCAACAGCCTCCGAACCGGAGAGCGGGATGAACTTTATGGAGCATCTGGAGGAGATCCGCTCGCGATTGATCAAGTCCGGCCTTTTCCTGCTTGTCACTACCGTTCTCTGCGCTGTCTATGCCGATTTTCTGGTCAATGAAATTCTTATAGGCCCGCTTAAACGCAGCAGCCAATCCTTGGTGCTACAGAATCTTGTGCCCTATGGTCAGGTATCGCTCTACTTTCAGGTGGTCTTTTTTGCCGCCTTCATTATCTCCTTCCCCTTTCTTGCCTGGCAGATATGGCAGTTTGTTGCGCCGGGCCTGCATGAACATGAACGCAAGGCGGGTCGTTTCTCCATACTCTTTATCTCCCTCTGCTTCTTTTCCGGCATAGCCTTCGGTTACTTAGTCTTTCTGCCAGTTTCACTGCAGTTCTTTGCCGGATTCGGCTCAAGTTTGATCAAAAACAATATCTCCGTTCAGGACTATGTCAGCTTTTTTATCGGTACACTGCTCACCGCAGGGCTGGTGTTTGAGCTCCCCTTTATCTCCTATATCCTTTCCAAAATAGGGCTTCTGACACCGGCATTCATGCGCTTTTACCGCAAACATGCCATTGTGGGCTTGCTCATTGTGGCGGCGGTGGTCACCCCCTCAACCGATGTTGTAACGCAGCTCATTATCGGCGCTCCGATGATTCTGCTCTATGAATTGAGCATCCTGATCTCCGCCCGAGTTAACCGCAAAAACCCGGCACTGCAGTGATGAAGAGAGAGCACTGCAAATACCCCCGTACACTTGAAGTGACGGTGCCGGGCACCTCGCTTGCAGGGAACCCTCTCGGGGATCCGGCCGAGCGGAGGGTTCCGGTCTACCTGCCACCATCCTACGACGGCAAAAAGCGCTTTGGGGTCATCTATCTTCTTGCCGGCTTTGCCTCTACCGGGCACAGCTTTCTGAACTACAGTTTCGGGCGCCAAAACATTCCGGAAATGGCCGACTCCCTGATTGAGAGCGGGAGAATGCAGGAGTCTATTATTGTGATGCCGGACTGCATGACCCGTTACGGAGGTTCCCAATATGTTGACTCCATTGCGACCGGCAACTACGAAAGCTATCTGGTTGATGAAGTTGTACCCTTTATTGACCGCACACTCCTGACCATCGCCACGCGGCAACACCGGGCTGTGGCAGGAAAGTCATCCGGAGGGTTCGGGGCGCTGCGACTCGGCATGAGACATCCGGAACTCTTTGCGGCTGTAGCGTGCCACAGCGGGGATATGCATTTTGAGCTGTGCTACAAACCCGGCTTTCCGGCAGCAGCACGACTGCTCGAACCGTACGGAGGCAATGTTATGGGCTTTCTTGCGGCCTATGAGGAGGCTCGTAAAAAACCGCAACGAGAGTTCGCCCTCCTGGAGCTTCTGGCCATCTGCGCGGCATACTCTCCCGACAGCGCTACGCTTGGCAACATCCGCCTCCCCTTCACTCCCTACACCTGTGAACCTGTTGAGAGTGTCTGGCAGGAGTGGTTACGTTTTGACCCGGTTGAGATGCTGGAGCAGCCACACTACCAGGAAGCTCTCGGCTCACTTGACCTGCTCTTTCTGGACTGTGGAACCCTTGATGAGTACAATCTGCAGTTCGGCCACCGACTCTTTTCGGCAAAAGCCTCCAAGTATGGCATTACGCACCGGTATGAGGAGTTCATGGATTCGCACGCGAGCACCTCATACCGATACGAGGTTTCGCTTCCGGCGCTCTCAGAGGTGATTGCGGGGTGAGGATGCGGCCTGGAGCAGCTTTTGGTAAAGCGCATTGCACGCCTCTTTCAGCTCCTCCAAGGACCCTTTGTTTTCAACAACATAATCGGCACGCTCAATCAGCCTCTCCTCCGGCCACTGCTGGGCGATGCGCTGCATGATCTCTTCACGGCTTCCCATCCCTTTCTGTATGGCCCGTTCAACCCGCTCGGCAAGCCCGGCCGTCACCACCACAATGGCGTCAAGCCCTTTGGCTCCGCCCGATTCCAAAAGAATGGCCGCCTCCTTCAGGAGCAGTTTATCACCTTTTGCTGCAGCATCAAGCACCACATTCTGAAACTCCTCAAAGACCTTCGGATGCATAAGCTGGTTAAGAGCCTGCAGTTTTTCGGAAGAGGAGAAAACAGCCGCAGCGACCTGTTTCCGGTCCAAAGAAAGCGTGCCGGCAGAGTCAATCGAATAGACCCCGGCTCCAAAAAGAGCCTTGATGGCAGCAATCACCTCCTGATCGTGAAGCTGCAGCTCCCTTGCAACCTGATCGGCCTCGAAAAGTCGGCACCCCTTTTCGGCAAGAAAGCGGCAGACGGTTGACTTGCCGCTGCCGAGCCCGCCGGTAACGCCAACCAGATAAGGAGTGTTTGGGCTCATTGGCCTTGAATGCTCTTTTTGCGGATGTTTTGGCGGACCTGCAGAAGCACCTTTTGCCAGAGCTCAGGATTATCTTTATAGAGTTCCACCTTGAGGTTCAACTGTTCACGAGTAAGCGTATGACGCAGCAGCAGCTCCTGCAGCTCAGCCGATTCCAGTGAGGCAAATGTCACCCCGCCTTCAGTCGCCGTAACGCCTGATAGCAGAAGATAATCGCTGTAAAATCCAGCAAAGCGGATATCCTGTTGGTCAAGCTGTGAGGATTTTTTTTCGCTACACCCTGAAAAAACAAGAGCAAGAGCAAAAAAGAGACTCAATCCCCGGAAAGCTTTGCGCAATTGCATGTTCCGGCAACTCCTTTGTGCAGATTTTTTATTAAAATAGAGGGCGTTGAATCCTGAATTTTCAACATGCAAGAAACTAAATCCCTGAATAAGCAGTTTAAGCATTTTTAATCATACATCTTGCCTCTTTTTAATCACTAACTCTCATCGCATCATGGCTTATCAGCAACCTGCGCTTCCGTACGCAGACAACGCACTGGAACCTCATATTTCAGCAAAAACAATTGGCTTTCACTACGGCAAACACCATGCCGCATACGTCACTAACTTCAACAACCTCGTTGCAGGCTCGCCTCTCGACGCCCTCACGCTTGAAGAGGTTATTGCCCAAGTGGCCGGAGACGCGCAAAAAGTCGGCATTTTCAACAACGCGGCACAAGCCTGGAACCACACCTTCTACTGGAACTGCCTTGCGCCCAATGGCGGTGGAGAGCCTGACGGAGAGCTTGGAGCCAAGATTGTCGAAGATTTCGGCAGTTTTGAAAAGTTCAAGGAGCAACTCAAGAGTGCTGCAGCAACACAGTTCGGCAGCGGATGGGCATGGCTGGTGCTTGAAGGAAACACCTTGAAGGTGGTCAAAACCGGCAATGCCGAAACCCCCTCAACCAGCAGCCAGAAGCCAATTCTGACAGTTGACGTCTGGGAGCACGCCTACTATCTCGACTACCAGAACCGCCGGCCTGACTATGTAGCAACCGTTATCGACAAGCTGCTGAACTGGGCGTTTGCCGCCGGAAATTTCGCGGCTGCAAAAAAGTAAATCAGGATAATTTGCCGACCGAAACCAGAGGGCGCTGAAGAGCGGCGCTCTCTGATCGGCACACCTTCTCCCCTTCACAATCTCGCTATCTTCCACAACGAGCTGAAAAGAGCACTCACATCCAGGGCATCGCTCCGGCATCATCAAGGTTGAAGACCCTTGCTTTTTTCGGCATGGAAAATTTCAGGGAAAGCGATGGCGGGTTAAAGAGCCGCTCATCATACACAATCACCAGTTGATGCTCGCCTGAAGCAAGCGCACCACTACTATGGAGCACCATATCGATCTCCTTGGGCAAGAGAGCGCTCCGTCCTCCGATGGAGAGCGTCTCGAACGACTTGAAATGCACTTCGGTGGTTATAACACCTTGCCTATCCTTCAGTAAAAGAGCCGTCAGCGTCCTTTGGGATGGATCAATAACGACCTCCTTGCTTCCGGTTGGGGTATCAACCGTAAAGGAGAGCCTTCCTCCGCCCTGCTTGACCGAAGTGACCGCACTTAAGGGCTCCGTCACTTTTACCACTCCGAGTAGAGAGTCCGTCATGAGCTGGTAGCCGGAATTAAGTCCAAGAATTTTTTCAAGATTTTTGGTATTGTTGCTGCCCAGAAAAAGCCGGTTATTGAGCAAGTCGTGCACATAGAGCGAATCTTTGGTGAAAACCATATCAGCCACCGGCCAGCCAAGCAACCCCGCACTGACCAGCATCCGTGCTTCATGATCGCGATTGATACGGATATTGCAGAAAACACGATGTTGCTGTTTCGGCGTTTTTATCCAGACATCAGCATAGCCGTCGAGCGAGGCAATAAAAGGCAAAGCATCGGCAACTTCACGATAGAGCGCACCATGTTCCTGAAGCAGGGCGATCTGCTCGGCCGGCATCACAGGGCGTTCAACCGTGCGGAACTCGGCGCACCCGCCGCACAAAAGCAGCATCAACAGAGCCCACAAAAGTCCACCTTTTCCTTTCACTGTTTGGCTCCTTTATGGCCGCAAGGGCATCGTTTCAGCAAGCGTAACATTTATTTCCTTTGAGATTCATTGCTTTTGCCGCACATTACAGGCAGTCCGCACCGAAACACGCCAAAACGTGCACGGCCAAAAAAGCCATTCGTGCGGAAACAACGGCATTGTAATGTACAATGCCGGGCAATCAAAACAACCAGCCATTTTTCAACCCTTATGCACTCCCTTTATCTTAAACCGAAAGAACACCACAGGATCCAGAAAGGCCACCTCTGGGTGTTCAGCAATGAACTCGAAAATGTTCCCCGTGATATTGCAGCCGGCGAAACCGTCAAACTCTTTTCCCACGACAAAAAATTCATGGGAACCGGTTTTTACAACCCCCACTCCCTGATCTCGTTCCGACTGCTGTCGCATAGCGATGAACAGCCCGACAAGGATTTTTTCCTCAAAAAGTTCACGGAAGCGCTCAAGCTCCGCGAAAAAATCTACAACCCTGAGGAGACCAACGCCTACCGTCTGGTGCATGGCGAATCCGACGGTCTGCCGGGGCTCATTATTGACCGGTTCAACCAGGCAATTGTGGTGCAGGCATTCTCAGCCGGCATGGAGATCCACCTGCCGCTTATCTGCGACGTGCTTGAAGAGCTGCTCCATCCGGAGGTCATTGTGCTGCGCAACGAGTCCATTCTGAGGGAGCTTGAAGGCTTGCCGCTCTACAAGGATATCGTTCGTGGCGACAAGGCCCGGGCGCTCCAAACCATTCACGATGCCGGCATTACCTTTGAGGTCGATCTCTTTGAAGGGCAGAAAACCGGCTTTTTTCTTGACCAGCGTGAAAATCGCCGGATTATCCGGAAGTTTTCGGAAGATGCCGAGGTGCTTGATGTCTTTACCAATGATGGCGGCTTTGCCCTCAACGCCCTCTACGGCGGAGCCCGTTCGGCCATTCTGGTCGATGCCTCCAAAGAGGCACTTGAGCGGGCCGATCGTAACGCACAACTGAACAGTTTTTCAAGCTACAGTCTCGTTACGGCCGATGCCTTCGATATGCTCGACAAGATGGTTGATGCAAAGGAGTCATTTGATCTGGTCATTCTCGATCCTCCGAGTTTTACCAAAAGCCGCAAAAACCTGCCCGGTGCGCTCAAGGGGTACAAGCGGCTCAACAAGCTTGGGTTGCAGCTTCTTAAAAACGGCGGATTTCTCGCCACCGCCTCGTGCAGTCACCATGTTTCAGAGGAAGACTTCCTGCAAACCGTTCATCAGGCGGCACTTGCCGCAGGATGCCAGCTCCGTATGGTCTATAAAAACTCGCAACCGTTCGACCATCCCGTGCTGCTCTCCATGCCGGAAACAAGCTATCTCAAGTTCGCCTGTTTTTATGTGACCCGCTGAACGTAGCCGCTTGGCGGTAACTTCAACACAATATTTCGTACAGAGCACCCGTCCACTCTCAAAAAAAACCCAGAGGAGAGTGGACGATGTGGCTGTTCGGATGGCTCAGAAGGCCCGGTCAAAGGCACGACGGTGCTTCCGGGTAATATCGTGCTCCTCTCCAAGAAAACGGAAAATTGCAATACAGGCTTTTCTCGAACCATCGTCGTCATAAGCACGGTTCCGGCGGAGCACACCAATAAAGCCCTCAAGTGCCTTGTCAAAATTCTCCTGTTTCAGCGATGCGGCCGCCGCAAGGTACTCCTCACGGAGCGGATCATCTGCGAGCTTGTCCCGATCAAGTCGGATCAACCGTCCAAGGGTTCGGGTGGTTTCAGCCTGTTCGGCATACTCCGGCTCGCCTTCCAGCGGAGTGCTTAAAAGAAGGGCCTCCTCAGGATCCAAAAAGAGCCTCAGTCGGACCAGAAGCGATCTCACCCTGAGATTCTCCGGCTCTTGATGCAGTACCCCCTCAAGCAGGGTGGAGGCCATAGCCGATTTGCCCTGCCGCACAAACTCGATGGCAAGCAGAATCTCTTTCTCATAACGACCCGGAAGCACCTTTTTCAGCCACTCCTCAATCTGGTACTCCGGCAAGGCACCGGAAAAGCCATCCACCACCTCGCCATTGACAAAAAGCTTCACATCAGGAATGCTTTTCACCTGGTAACGAAGGGCAAGCTCCTGCTGCTCCTCGGTGTTGATCTTGACAAGCTTCCACCTCCCGGAATACTTCAGGGCAAGCCTCTCCAACACCGGCCCCAAGAGGCGGCAGGGCGCACACCACTCGGCCCAGAAATCAACAAGAACCGGTATATCATGACTCTCTTCCAAGACATCGCACTGAAAATCAAACGGTTGAGCGGTATGCATAACAGTTATGGATTTTGGAAGTGAAAAAAATAAATCCGCAATTGCAGCTCGGGATGAGCTGACAAACCCACGCAAAACAGAGATACGACCAAGGCAAAATTAACCATTTCACCGCAGCTTCTGAAACGTCTGACGGGGGGTTTCTGCTTCTGCGCAGTTATTGCTTTGCTGAAACAAGCCAGCCGTTAAGCTCCTCAATATCGCCTGGGGCCAAAATACCGGCGCTTTGCTTCAGCAACAAACCGTTAAGGATATACTGATAGCGTGATTTTGCAAGATTGCGCCGGGCGGCTAAAAGTTTCTGTTGGGCATCAAGCACATCGACGTTACTGCGCAGACCAGCCTCAAACCCTTTTTTGGTGCCCGTAAGGGCAATTTCATGCGACCTGACCGCCTGCTCATAGGCCTTGACCTGGGCAATAGCAACAACAACACTGTTATAATATTTTCTTGTATCCGATTGAGCCCCCCGCTCCTGCATGTTGAGCTGCTCCTGGGCTTTCTGCCACCTTGCCTGGGCCTGACGCACCGAAGCGCTCACGTATCCTCCGCTGTAGAGCGGCATGCTCATTTGCACCGTCAGCGAATAGGTGTTGTAGATAGAGCCGATGGAGTAGTTGTTCTCGCTTTCGGAATAATTTTTTCCAAGCAACAGGTCAAACGTTGGATAGCGCGCCGCCCGCTGCTTTTCAATCTCCCTTCGGGCAACCTGAATCTCCTGCTGTGCACCCAGAATATCCTGATTGCCTTCCAGGGCAAGCTCAATCCAGTGCTGAACGCCGTCAAATTCCGGAGGAGTTAGCACCAGCTTCGCGGGAAGAAGCTTGCAAAGCTCCCGAGGGTACTCCCCCGTCAGGTGCTCCAGCTCCCGGCGGCTGAACTCCACGCTGTTGACAATCTCCAGCTCATCGGCCAGGGCCGTATCATAAGCCGCCTGAGCCTCACTAATCTCGGTAATCGTACCAAAGCCTTTTTCAAACCGGCGTTTAGCCTGCTGAAGCTGCTCCCTGGCCGCCTTGAGCTGGGCCTGGCTGAACTCAAGGTTATCATCGGCATACAAGGCATTACAATAGGCCTCGGTAATCCGGACAATCAGGGACGCCTCCTCTTTATGCAGCTCGGCATCACTTTTTGCTGCCACGGCTTTCGCCTGTTTATACTCGCTATCACTGGTCAGGTTGAAGAGCGGCTGACGCACCGAAACGCCCATGTTCACGGTATTATAGTAATCAGGCCTACCATAACGACCAAGATAGGCATGTTCGGTCGCATTACGGCCCCGTGCAGCATTGAGGCGCACATTGGGACGAAACTGGGCCCTCGCCTTGCTGATCTCCTCTTTATAGGCCTTGTTATCAGCTTGCGTTGCCCGCAACCGGGCATCGTAACCCAAAGCCTGCTGATAGGCCTCCAGCAAGTTGAGAGGGCGGGCCTGAAGCGGCAGAGCCGTAACCACCCCTGCCACAAGAATCATACAGAGCAAAAACTTCATATCCCACACTCACTGCATTTAGTTATCCGCCCAACTCTCATACCCGACGAGAGCTACTCCTCTTTCATTGAGACCGCTATCCGCTTGATCAGGGGATCCAGCAGATAGGTCAAGAGCGATCGCTCTCCGGTTCTGATGACCACCTGCACCGGCATACCCGGCTGCATCTGCCGGGTGCCAAGAGAGCGCACTCCCTTCTGGGTTACCGCAATGCGCGCAAGGTAATAGGAGGCTCCCGGCTGCATTGGATTCGTCTGCGGATCAGTGATGATATCCTTTGAGAGCGACTCAACCACTCCCTCAACCACAAGTTGCGGCGAATGGGCAAATGCCGAAAAGCTCACGTTTACCGGTAACCCCTTGTGGATGCTGTCGATCAGGTGCGGCGCAACCTTGGTGTCAATCAAAAGGGATTCGTGAATCGGCACAATATCCATCATCTTCTGCCCAGGCTGTACCACCGCCCCCACGCTCTGCATCAAGAGGCCAACCACCTGGCCGGAGGCCGGAGAGCGTACCTCGGTATCGGCCAGCTCTTGCTGCAGAGCTTTGGTTTTTTCAGCATCAGCCTCCACTTCAAGCTGGACCTGTGCCAACTGGGAAGCTGTAGCGCTGTTGAACTCCGCAATTTTCAGTTCCAGTTCGTGCTGCTGGCTGAGTGGCGCAAACCCCTCCTTGACGAGCGAAGAGATACTGCTGAGTTGCTCATGCAGAATCTTCAGGGTGGTGCGGCGCGACAAAAAAAGCTGGCGCTGATTACGCATATTCTGCTCAACCAGTGCCCGGTCAAGGTCACTGTGGAGATCTTTATGAAAAGAGATTGCACCGGAGCCCTGCATCTCGGCAAGCAGCCGGTCGGCTGTAGCGCGCATGCCGAGGTAGTGCTGATGAATCTCGTCATAGCGGGCCCTGGCCGTCTGACTGTCAAGGGTTATGAGTACATCCCCTTCCCGGACCATCTGCCCTTCACGGACATGCACATGCTCAATGCTTCCCCCACGCTGGTTCTCCACCACCTTGCGCTTCGTGGAAATACTTACCACCCCCTGGCAGGGCACCCCCTCATCAAGCGGTGCAAAGGCCGCCCAAAGCAGAAAACCGCCAAAACCAACCAGGAGTATCCAGATACCGAGCCGCACAGGACTTTTGGTATCCCGATACGCAGCACCTTTTCCGGCGCCCTCCTTTTCCTCCGACTCAAGCTCCCTTTGTGCCATACGGTCTCGAAGACTCATTTCACTCTCATTTTATTTTATACTGCCATAAAAAGCAATGTATTATACCGGTTTGGCTTCGGCGGCTTGCCCTGCCCTTTGGCGGCGCAAAGCCTCAAGCACCTCGTCTCGCCTTCCGCATTGCATAATCCGACCGGCCTGCATCACAACAATCAGATCGGCAACGGCAAGAATTCCGGGACGATGGGTAACAAGAATCACGGTTTTACCGGCTCCCTGTAACTCCTTGACCGCATGAATGAGGGATCGCTCGCCGGCATCATCAAGATTGGCATTCGGTTCATCAAGCACCAAAAGAGCCGGATTGCCATAGATGGCACGGGCAAGGCCAAGTCGCTGGCGTTGCCCTCCCGAGAGCACTCCACCCGCTTCGCCAATCTGGGTATCGTAGCCGTGCGGAAAGCGCAGAATCATCTCATGAATACCGGTACGCTCGGCCGCCTCAATCACCTTCAGGGAATCCGGGGTGGCAAAACGGGCAATATTTTCAGCAATCGAGCCGTCAAAAAGCTCTATATCCTGCGGCAAATAGCCGATATGCGGCCCAAGCTCCATCCGATCCCAGCTCTCAATCGGCTCGCCATCAAGCAGCACTCTGCCCTCCCGCTGCGGCCAGATACCCAGAATACAGCGTGCCAGGGTTGATTTGCCGGAGCCTGAAGGGCCAAGCACCACCGTCACCTTTCCGGCTGGAAACATCACGTTAAGATCATGCAGAATCGGGCTCTCCCTCCCGTTGGCCCTTGCAGAAACCTCTTCGAGGCGAATCTCGCCGAAAGGCTCCTGATGCCGGACGCCAGGAGGAGAGGGAGGGAACGATTCAAGCAGTTTTTCCAGACGAAGAAAAGAGTGACGAGCCTGAACAAAAGGCTTCCAGGTTGCAACAATAAGGTCAAGCGGCTGCAAGGCTTTCGACATCAGTACATTGGCGGCAATCATCGATCCGGCCGACATTTTGCCCTCAAGCACCATCAACGCACCTGCGCCCAGCGTCAGCGACTGCATGGTGTAACGCACAAACTTGGCAAAGGCCTGCTGGCGATGTTGCCGCTCAAGAGAGCGCTCAGCCCTTGCAAGCGAAGCGTCATGCAGGCGGAACCAGCGCTGGCGAAGGTTCCCCATCATTCCCATGGCATGAATCGGCTCAATATTGCGGAGTTTGCCCTGCACATAGCGATAACTCTCACTGCCCGCCTCCGACGCGCTCTCAATTTCGCGCATGCTCAACCGGTGGCTTTGCCAGGTCACACCAAGCTGGATCACAGCAAACAAGATGGAGAGCCAGCCAAGAAAGGTATTGAGTAAAAAAATCACGCCAATATAGACCGGAGTCCAGGGTGTATCAAAAAATGCGATCACGCCGTTAGCCGTTAAAAACTGGCGAATATTGGTCAAATCCGAAAACGCCTCCGAAACATTCTGGCGGGCACTCTTCAGATAGGCTTCAAAACTGGCCCGGAAGACAAGCGCACTCAACCCTTCATCAAGTCGGACGCCGGAGCGCACCAAAAGTCGCGAACGCAGCCATTCGGCAAAGGCCATGATCACGTAAAAAAAAACAAGAAACACACTCACGACAAGCAGCGTCAATTCACTGCCGCTCTTCATAACACGCTGATAAAGCTGGAGCATATAGAGGGTCGGCGTCAGCATCAGCACATTGGCAATCAAGCTGAAAATACCGACCCACAGGAACTCTCTTCGAAACAGCCAAAGCTGACGGGAAAGGATAGTGCGATCAAAAAATTCGGGTTTCATGACGATCTCGTTTTCCATCTATCGGTTAGCTCTATGGCTTCGGGGAAGAGGCTTGCTTTGGCGGCGATTGCAGCGCCTCCATCACCTCCTTGCAGGTACCAAAACGCTGAACCTGCCCGTCAACCAGCACAAGCATATGCTCCATTGCACCCAGAATATTCAGCCGATGTGTCATAACAATCACCGTTGTCCCCTGTGCCTTCAAAAACCGTACCGCATTAAGCAGGGCCAGGTCACCGGCTTCATCAAGGCTTGCATTGGGTTCATCAAGCACCACAAACTTCGGTAAACCGTAAACGGCCCTTGCGAGCGCCACGCGTTGGCGCTCGCCACCGGAAAGAAAGGAGCCATCATCGCCGATCTGGGTATGGTAACCCTCCGGAAGCCCTGCAATGAAACCCTCAAGCCCTACAAGGCGGCAGGCTTCACTTACTTTATCGGCATCAGGCTCACCAAAGCGTGCAATATTCTCCGCAATGCTCCCCTCAAAAAGCTCCACATTTTGTGGCAGATAGCCAATGTACTGGCCAACCTCCTCCTTCTGCCACTGGTAGATATCATGTCCATCAAGGCGCACCTTGCCCTGCATTGCCGGCCAAATGCCGACCAGCAGCCTTGCGAGGGTTGTCTTTCCGGAAGCCGAAGGGCCGACAACGGCCAATGCTCCTCCCGGAGCGACCCTGAAACTCACCCCTTTGAGAATCTGCACCGGACTGCGCGGCGCACCTGCCGTAAGGGCCTCAACCGAGAGCATTCCGGATGGAGCAGGTAGTGCCATTCCCTTCCGCGGCAGGGGAAACTCAACAAGCAAGCTCTCCAACCGATTGAAAGCCTCAAGAGCACCCTCAATCTGACGCCAACCGCCGATAATCTGCACCAGCGGCGCAAGCACCCTGCCACCGAGAATGGAGGCCACAATCATGCCTGAACCATGCAACTCGCCCTTCAGGGTCAACCAGCAACCAAGACCAAGCAAAAGTGAGCTCAGCAGGCTCTGTACCAGCTTCGAAAGCGCCGAGTTCGTGCCCGCATGGTCTGACGCGGCTGCCTGATACAGCAAAAACTCCTCCTGGCGGCTCATCCACCGCTTCTCGATATGACTAAGCATCCCCATCGACTCAATAACCTGCGCATTGCGGATCACCCCGTCAGCATAACCCTGCGCACGCTGGGCGCTCTGGCTTGCCGCGAGAAGTGGCTCACGGATACGGCGTTCATTGATTGCGCCAATCATAAACTGCACCAGAGCGCCAGCAACGGCGCACCATCCAAGCACCGGATTCATGAAAAAAATCAGAACCAGAACCAGCAGGGCAAGAGGAGAATCAATAAGAGCCAGCATCGGCTGGGAAGGAAAAAACTCGCGCATGGTTTTAAGATCCCGTAGAGGCTGAGCACCTGAGGATGGAACATGCAGCAGCCGTGCCGAAAACACGGCGTTAAAAACGCTCTCCCGCACCGCATTGTCAAGCCTCATTCCCGCTTCATGCATCACCTGCCGGCGCACCCACTCAAGGGCCTCAAGCAGCAGATAGAGGCCAGTTACAAGAATGGTCAGCATCAAAAGCGTCATATGACTTCGACTGTTGACCACACGGTCATACACCTCCATCATATAAGCGCTTGGTGCCAAAACCAGCACATTGACAACAATGCTGAAATAAAAGACATGCCAGAAAGAGGGGAAAAGTGAAGCCAGAGCTTCGCGCAACGGTGAATTTACTTTAACCCCTTTCACAACAACCTGGACTTACATAATAATTCACTCATTGGCAGAAAAAAGATCAACAAAAAAGCTGTAAAGCGACAAAAAAAACCGTGTATTGTACGCCCAAAAGAGTTGGAAGATTGTCACTCATGACCGGCATGAAACAAAAGCTCCTCTTCCCTATGCATCACAACCCCTGGAGTTTCAATGCCAGAGCGAGATGCAAGGCAGTGCATTTCCACCCGGCCGCATCTAAAAGTGAGGTGTACTTTTTTTACAACGCATTAGTTAAGAAAAGAAGGATCAGCAAAAAACGCATAAACAAGATAGACAAACAAAAGCAAAACCAATGGAACAAGGAAACTGAGAGCGTTTTTTAAAAGAGGATAATAACGAGGCTTTCTCGTATATTTATGCTTATCGATTCTTTGCTTTTTATTAAAAAGATAGAGAAGCGAAATCAATGCAATAAGAAAACCAATAATTATAATCATGACACCTTCTGATTTTGATGAGCATACCGCTGGAATTTAACTATTTCGCAACATCCGGCACCATAAAAAAAGTCACACAAATATCTCTTCTTATAATCAACAACCTGCAATAACAACGCATCACGGGTATACAAACCGAACAAAAACGATCAGCTCTTTACCCGCGCCATCTGATGAGGCAGGCAAACGCTTTGCAACTCATATCCGGCCTTTCACGCAAAGCGGGAGTATCCAGTAACAAACAGAGCTGGCTACAACCGCGCACCCGGCAGGCATAGCCATCATCTCCGGGCGGAAACTCGGGATCAAAGCCAACTTCACCACCTTCCGGGTGGTAATAAAACCCGCAACAGACCTTGTGACCTTATTTTATTGTGCCCCGGCTTGCAGCATAGAGCACGAGGCCGATCCCCTTCCACTCCCGGACAGTTCTGATGAACAAATAAAATCCGCATACAACCAGCTACAAAATCGCCCAGGCAAGCAGACCAACAACTCCTACACCAATCACCACGGTTCCAGTATCAAGACCATCATGGCCGAAATCATTGTTTCCGGCATACGGATCAACCCCGCCCGTAGGAGCCGAAATCGTTTGATCGAGGAAGTGGAAATGTTCAACATTCGTCATGAGATCCGTACCATCACGATTTGCAACCTTGTCCGTTACCGTGTAGGTTGATGTAGTGCTGTTAAAGCTTATGATGTAGTCATTTAAGTTACCACTGAACATGGCCGTATCGTCACCCGTGCCGCCGTCAAGGATATCGTTGCCATGCCCGCCGGTAAGGGTATCATTGTCGGCTCCTCCACTGAGGGTATCGTTACCATCATCACCAAAGAGTTGGTCATTACCACCAAGTGAACCAATATAATCGTCTCCACCGCCACCATGCAGAATATCATCACCAGGGCCAAGCACAATATTCTGGTTAGCTGCATCGGCGTAAACAATATTTGCCCCTGCCCCTCCCCGTATGGTAAGATTTTGAACACTGCCAACAATAATGGCGAATTCAATATTCTGCAGATCCAGTTCCGTACCTGCAGGAAGGTGTGAGATATCAATAACCAGAGCCTCCTGGTGCAGGGGATCCTGCGCACTGTCTTGACCATTAATCGTTATTGTGCCTGCTGATGTAACCGCGCTTGCACTGAAATCGATCGTACGCACGGTCACCTCAGTATGGCTGTCAAGAGTGCTCAGATAGTTATCAATCCCCTGTAGCAAAAACGCATCAACAGGAATAACAAAATCGGTAGCAGCAATAAGATGGCTTCTTGGATCAGCAACAGCAGGGCCGGTAAGATTTTGCTGAATCAGGGCAAGGTCAGGAGGAAGAACAACATCAAGGCTGGGGCCGCCCTGACTGTTGGTGGCCAGCGGAAGAGGATCTGCCGTTACCGAAATGATTTTGGTTATCGACGCTACCGCACTCCTATTGCCTGCCAGGTCTTGCACTTCAAGCTGGACCGTGTTGCTTGCAGGGAGTGTTACGCTATCCCAGGTGATTGCCGTTCCACTCAGTTTGGCACTGATATCGGTCCAGGTGGCACCGTTATCCGCCGATCCCAGAAGCAGTTCCCCTGTACCGAGAACCGCACTCAGTGTACCGGTAACGGTATCGCTCGCACCTGTCGCAGTGATTGCAAGATTGCTGAAGTGATGCTGAGGCGCAAGCGTATCAATGCCCTGACTGTCCTTGCTGCCGAGGTCGGCAGCATGCACCGCGTTACCGGCGGCATCCGTGAGGCCCGTGCCCACAAGGCTCAGGGCGACCGTGCCACTCGCTACGCCGGCGGTTGGGGTCACATCGACTGTCCAGACATTGCCGCCGATGGAGGTCACACCCGTGACCGTGCCGTTCGTCGCCGTAAAGCTGCTGGTATCGACAGTGCCAACTACCGTTTCATCAAAGGTGACCGTAAAGGTTACCGCATCTTTGGTCACCGAATCAACTGTTGTGTCCGTCACCGTCAAGACGCTTGGCGCCAGGGTGTCGATACCCTGACTGTCCTTGCTGCCGAGGTCGGCAGCATGCACCGCGTTGCCGACGGCATCACTCAGGCCCGTGCCCACAAGGCTCAGGGCTACCGTCCCACTCGCTACGCCGGCGGTTGGGGTCACATCGACTGTCCAGGCATTGCCGCCAATGGAGGTCACACCCGTCACCGTGCCGTTCATCGCCGTAAAGCTGCTGGTATCGACGGTGCCGACTACCGCTTCATCAAAGGTGACCGTAAAGGTTATCGCATCTTTGGTTACGAGGGCTGCGGTCGCATCCGTCACCGTCTGCACGCTCGGCGCCAGGGTGTCGATACCCTGACTGTCCTTGCTGCCGAGGTCGGCAGCATGCACCGCGTTGCCGACGGCATCACTCAGGCCCGTGCCCACAAGGCTCAGGGCTACCGTCCCACTCGCTACACCGGCGGTCGGCGTTACCTCGACAGTATAGGCATTACCGCCGAATGGAGTTACACTGCTCACGGTACCGTTCGTCGCCGTAAAGCTGCTGGTACTGACAGTGCCAACTACCGTTTCGTCAAAAGTGACCGTAAAGGTTATCGCATCCTTCGTCACCGAAGCAACGGTCGCATCCGTCACCGTCAAGACGCTTGGTGCAAGCGTGTCGATACCCTGACTGTCCTTGCTGCCGAGGTCGGCAGCATGCACCGCGTTACCGGCGGCATCCGTGAGGCCCGTGCCCACAAGGCTCAGGGCTACCGTGCCACTCGCTACGCCGGCGGTTGGGGTCACATCGACTGTCCAGGCATTGCCGCCAATGGAGGTCACACCCGTGACCGTGCCGTTCGTTGCCGTAAAGCTGCTGGTACTGACAGTGCCAACTACCGTTTCGTCAAAAGTGACCGTAAAGGTTATCAAATCTTTGGTTACGAGGGCTGCGGTCGAATCCGTCACCGTCAAGACGCTTGGTGCAAGCGTATCAATAGTTACTATGGTCGCACTCTGACTCGGAATACCCATGTTGCCCGCTTCAAAGAGCCGCGCCGTCAATGCATGTGGATCATCCCCCAGTGTATTGAGGGTAATGGCGATTGAGGCAAGCCCGGTCGCAGCTTCTGTATTGCTCACCATATAGCTGCCAACCACCGCATTACCATGATTGCTGTCAATGATCTGCAGAATATCGCCACCCTGAAGCGCCTTGCCGCTCAAATCAACCGTAACCGTCGGGGTCGTGATATTGGTAACTCCATCGGTGTGCGAGATACCGCTATCACTGCTGCTCTGGAGGATAACCGTAACATCAGTCAAACTCGTCGGGGCATTATCAACAACGCCCGTTGTTGTATAACTCACGCTCTCCGCCGCTCCGTGTCCATCTGTGTAGTGCGCATTGACGGTAATGCTCTTGCCGATCTCGGATGCCGTCAGCGTGTAGGTAGTACCCACCCCTCCGCTGATATCCACGCCACCTGCCTGCCACTGATAGCTGATCGTACCGAGACCGTCGGTGTCAGCTAGCGTATTGTTAATCGTCAGCCTCTCTCCGGGCGAGAGTGTACCGAGAATCGTCAATGAGCCCGTCGGGAGATGGTTAACATAAATATCTTTAACAAGAGGTGCTGCAGCTAGGATCTCCAGATTGATAAGGAGAGGATCGGTGACAACCGCACCAGGATCGTTTGCAACTATTGCACTAGCAGCCTGAGTTGCAACAGAATCCTGTGCAACAATCTGGGCACTGACGATCTGGGTCAAACTGCCGAGGGGATCACTTGTCCCGCCTGGCAACAAAGCTTCAGTGGCAACAGTGTCAATGTTAGCGTTCACCACAGCCGCCGCACCGGAAATTGCCCCGAGCGTATGATTGATACTGGCAAGTGAGAGTGGGTCAGTGACAACACCTTGTGCCACAGAACCAATGGCATTTGAAATAACCGTAGAATCTGAAAGATTGAGTCCAGATCCGGCTCCACTCATCAATGCACTGGCAACACTACCAGCAATGCCGGATACGGTATCGGCTGAAGCACCGCCACTTTGCGTAACACTGATGGCAATGTCAATAATATTGGCAATCTGGATCGTGGCACTTTGTACCTTTAATGCCATGGCCACAGTGGCACTATCCGCTCCAACCCTGGTAGCTTCAGCCACAGGATCATAGGTAGACAAATCCAACGTCGGGTCAAGACCCAGGGCAGTTTTAACCGCAGCCTCATCTCCTCCGGCGGCAACAATAAGCGTGGTCAGCGGAGTGACTACCGTGGAACCGGATGGCGCAGAGTAACTTCCGGTAAAAGGCTTGGTTGTAGAGATATCAATTGTCGGTATATGAGCCGGATTTGTCGGACTTGGATCTGGATTTGCCGTAATGCGAACGGTACCACTTCCCACCAGTCCACTAAACTGCCCGGTGTTGTCGGTAAGGGTCCACGACTCCCCCTCGCTGGAGTCCCAGTGACCATTACTGTTGAGATCCGTCCAATCCAGTTGATTGTTATTATTGCCATCAACCCACACCAGCGCATGATCAAGATAACCATCCATAACCAGGCCACTCGTTGAGCTGGCCACTACGGCCGTGTCCAGGCTGCTCCGACTCTCCGGCGTTCCGTGACCATCCAGATAGCTTGCCTGTACGGAAATCGCCCTACCCACGTCGGATGCGGTCAGGATATAGCTCTCACTGGTGGCGCCAGTGATCGCATGACCGCCGCCATACCACTGGTAGCTGATGGTGCCAAGACCGTCCGCATCCGAGAGGGAATGAGAAGCACTCAGCGTCTCACCCTGAATGGCCCTGCCGCTGATCGTTACCACGCCCGTCGGAAGATCATTGACATTGACCACCAGCCCTGAAGGCGAGCTGCCCACGCTCTCCGGAGTACCATAACCATCCGTATAGCTGGCAACAACCGTTATCGCTTTACCAACCTGCGCTTCACCAAGAACCAGGCTGCTCGCTGAGACTCCAGTAAGAATGTCCATACCATCTGCCTTCCAGGTGTAGCTGATCGGGCCAAGACCGTCCACATCGGCAAGCTTGCTGATATCGGGTGTCAACGTCTGACCTTGAATGGCGTTGCCGCTGATGGACACCGCGCCTGTCGGAAGGTGATTCATATTTATTACAGTCCCTGTCGGAGTGCTGCCCACGCTCTCCGAAGTACCATAACCATCTGTATAGCTTGCAACTACCGTTATAGCCTTGCCGACCTGCGCTTCACCAAGAACCAAGCTGGTCGCTGAGACTCCAGTAAGAATGTCCATACCATCTGCCTTCCACGTATAGGTGATCGGCCCAAGACCGTCCACATCGGCAAGCGTATTGCTGACACGCAACGCCTGGCCCTGAATGGCATTGCCGCTGATGGTCACCGCGCCTGTCGGGGTATCATTGACCGGTGTAACCGAAACGGTAGCATGAGTGGCTATGCTTGATTCCAGGCCGCTGTTGTCGCGAGCAACGACCGTGAATGCATCAAGCGTTCCGTTGGCATTCTGCGCTCCCGTCCAGTAGGCGTTATGCGTTGCATCGACCGTATTGTTTGTTGTGGCATCATAGGGTGTGGCCGAAGCTGCATCAAGGCCGATTCTGAGAGTGCCGGTTGTGACCGCCTTGACAACAAAGGCTGCGACCGTACCATCCAGGTCAGCTTGATCTCCATGCGCTTTAAGTGCATCAAGCGTTATGGCAACTTCGGTATCCTCGTTGGTCAGAGAAACCGCACCATTGAAGAGTGTCAAGGTCGGGGCAAAGCCATCGGCAAACCGGAAGTTTTCGACTGCGGTCATAACGTCCGTACCATCGCGACCGGCCACCTTGTCTGTAACGGTATAGCTGGTGGTTGCAGCATCATAGTTTATGGTATAGTCGGCAAAATTTCCGCTGAACACGACCACGTCACTCCCGTCACCTCCATTAATGATGTCATTGCCCGCACCGCCAGAGATCGTATCGTTACCGCCACTGCCAGAGATCCAGTCATCACCGGCACCACCATCAATCGAGTCATTACCGCCATTACCGTTGATAACATCATTATGGCTTTGAACCCCTTCTTTATCATAAGAAAATGGTATTGACCAGGTGGGGAGCGTCATCTGTGTTGCGGTACCAATCCAGTGCAGGGTATACTCGCCGCCGGTCTGGTTGATGATATCAGCCGCACTGATGGTAAAACTGGTATCGATTCTATTGGCACCATGCCAGAGTTCAAGACCCGAACTAGTAAGGTTTGCAAGCTCCTGGGCGGTAAAGGTTACCGTATCAAGATTGGAAAACTCACTTGCCCCGAGTGTGTAGAGCGGTTGAGATCCAAAATAAACATAGGCCCATTGGCTCCCTTTGAAAGGATTTGCCGCAGCAAGGGCATCTGCATTGATCTGGTCGTCAAACCCGGTGCCGGTTATGGTGTTGTTTGACGATGAAGCATACGCCGGGTTAAATTGTACACTCAAATCCAGAGAGCCATCACGAAACGAGAGATGCTCTATTGCGGTAAGGGTATCGGTACCATCCGGCGAACCAGCGCGGGTATCAGCAACCGTCCATACACCACTCTGGTTGGTTATCGTATAATCCATCCTGTTGCCGCTATAGGCCGCCCAGTCGTTGCCCGATCCGCCATCAATGGTGTCGTTACCTCCATTACCAGAGATAGAGTCATTACCGGCACCGGCGTTGATCGAGTCGTTACCGCCATTACCGTTGATGGAATCATTTGCCGTCGGAGCCGAATTTGCCGCTCCAAGGGCATCGGCATCAATGCTGTCCGCATTGGGCGTGCCGGTAATCATGTTCATCGCAGGAGATGCCATGAAGCTCACCTCGGCAAACTGGCCTGAATCAACATCAAGCGTCACATTTCCAGAAGCAAAATGGAAGGCTTCGATATCATTGAGAGAAAATGAGTGCCCCGCCACCGTCATGGTATACTGATGGTTGTTCTGGGAGACAACAGCAAGTTGGCCAAGATCAACCGGTGTACCGCCACCATCAGGAGTCCCTTTGAGCACATAAGCTCCTCCACTCTTGACGACTTCCAGTTTGCTATATCCCGCACCGACATCAAACGCCAGGGTATCATGACCGGTATCGCCCCAGACCTGCAGCAAATTTGCTAGAGTTGATGCACTGAGGCTTATCTGATCATCCCAGGGTGTTCCGCTGATATACTGCCCTCCATATGCATTGAGCTGAAGCTGGTGCATCTGATTGCCAACAGCAAGAGCCTCGGCATTGCTCAATAACATGGTAGCCACGACGCTCAAGCCATCAGCACTCATCTTCTGAATCTGGAGTGAGCTATCCGGCATTTTTGTAATCCGGTAAGCATCCGCCATGGTTGGCGGTACCGTCACACCAGAAGTAATGATATGCAGCACTCCCTGTTGATCAAGCTGGGTGTATGAGTTTACACCGTTCATCGGCAACTGCACGGTATCATATCCGTTACCGGCGTCAACCGTATCATTGCCGCCTGACCACTGGATAAAATCATCCCCCGCTCCGGCAGCAATAGCGTCACTCGCAGAGGTGCCGGTTACCCAGTCCATCCCACTTGTGCCGGTGGTGCCGACCACCGTCATCGTCATAAGCGAATAACTGCCGTTGTTATTGGCATTCACCTGCCATGCTTTTGCAACAGCATCCACGCCCACAATACCGGCAGGCAGAGTCACCAGAAGCCTGCTGCCGCCGAAATAGGAGAGCGAGTAAGGAGTGCCGGTTGCATCGGTGCCTGCCAGAGGAACCGTCAGTTGCGCACCGTTCAGCGCAAGCGAACCAACCCCAATATCAACCGATGTAATGCCGCCGCTTTGGCTTGCATCCTTAATGGTAATCGTACCCGTTCCGGCAAGCAGAGGTGAAGCAAGGCCAACATCAAAGGTCAGTGCATTGTTCACAAGGGTATCGCTGCTTGTATTGCCACCATTACCGCCGTTACCGTTATTGAAAGAGGGAATCAGGAATGCAATGGGGGCGCTGTTTGATCCGGTTACCGTGCCACTGAACACATCCTCCGGCTTGGTTGATGACTGCATCACCGCCGTGATGCTTGTGGGCGAGTTAATGTTGTCAGATATCAGAATACCCTCGGCCAGATAGGTGGTCAAACCCAGGGTAACCTCCTTGTAAATAAACTCATCCGCCTTACCGTCACCGTTGGTATCAATGATGGTCAACAGCCCGGAAACACTCCCATTTACTGACGATACTGTTGCCAGAACACCATTGACAACACTGCTCTCCCAATTGATGCTCTGCTCTCCACCGTTCATGAAAAGCGTTGTTGGACGTCCCTGAAGATCTGTTAACGCACCGAAAACAAGCTGATTCTGGGTGTTTGCCGTATAGTGCGTCGTATCACTCCAGGTAAGCTTATAGTCCTGAAAGTCAGTCTGGGTAACATTATGCTGATCTGTCCATGTCCAGAGATGCTGCATACGGTCAACCGTTCCGTCACCATTATCATCATAGAGCTTGCCTGTATCCGAGCTTGATATCGTGAAGGTGTCAACCAGCGTATCGGCACTGAGCGTGTAGGAGATCAAACCAGAACCATTGACGGATGGGATCTGGATTGCTATGGGGGAACTGTTGGATCCGGTAACCTGACCACTGAAAAAAGCCTGAGGGTTAGTGGATGAAGTAGCCGCAAGCACCACGGAGGTGGGATGATTGCTGGCATCAACTCTCCAATTGACCAAATTGAGCTGGGTTCTTTCTATTTCAGTCGAAACAGTACTTTTGACATAGATTGCCTGGTCCGGAATATTGTCACCACTTGAATCAACAAACTGAATAACAACAGTTTCCCCTGCGTTTTTGCCCGGATAGGTACTTGTAGCCACCACATTATCAAGACCTTTAGTCTGCCATACAATGGAGTGCTCAAACCCGCCAGCAATGAAACTCAACGGCCTGCCCCAAGTATCGTATGTCAGGCCAAAGGTAACTTTCTGAAGCCCACTGGCCGTATAGTGCGTGGCGTCGCTCCATGTTAGAGCGTAAGCATTGGTAGCGGTCTGGGGGTTCCCGTTCTGGTCTGTTACGGAGGAAACTAATACCATACGGTCAACGGTACCGTCACGGTTATCGTCATAAAGTTGACCTGTATCCGTGTTTGATAGAGTAAACGTGGCAACCAGTGTATCGGCACTCAGCCTATAGGAGTTCAACCCGGCACTGCTGCCACCGTTATTCTGCACGTAAAGGCCAACAACATTTCCACTCAAGTCATAGGCAAAGCGTCCGGACTGGTTCCCGCTGGGACTAATAATGGTGAACGAACCATCAAGGTTATAGGTAATCGTGCCTGATTCGGAGAGCGCACCCTGCAGATTCAAAAAGTCATAACGCTCAGGCCTGCCGTCACCGGTATCGTCGTAGAGATGCACGGCGCCATTCGAATCAAGGAGCGATGCGATATAGCCCGTATCGCTCAGCTTTACCGGGTCAAGATAGAAATCATTGAAAACTTCATCAGCTCCGGCAATACCAGAGGAGGTTCCATTGAAATTGATCGTCATGAGCCCGATCACCAAGGTATGCGGATAGGCTAAAGCATTCCTGAAAGGAACACCTTCACCAGCTCCATCTTCCGACATCACATCCGGCACCCAGCTCCCCCCCAAAGCACTGGCTCCCACCAGAGCAGTGAATGCCGTCACCCGCGTACCGAACCTATGAGCCAGCGTATCGACAAAAGCCCGACCCTTCGAGCCAGCACCAGTCATGCAAGACCAGAAATGCAGGGATGGACGCCTGAACTGGTCACCTGCAGCACCCGGCAAACTCCCGCTAAACGCTTCAACCCCAAGCATCCTGCCGCCAAGGCTTATCTGGCCTGGTCGGCCATGGCAAAGAAAGTGCAGCCGGTCATAACCCTTAGCCAAAGCACCCCGGAGGATAGATGCAAAATCGACAAGTAAGCCTACCCGCAAAACATCCGTTCCTGGCGCAAGCCGTGAAAGCAACAACTCCAGATTATCAATACCAGAGTCGGCAATAATCAGCTCCCTCTGCTCCTGAATTCCAGCATCAAGGAGAGGTGAAGAAAAATAATTATGCTTAAAAAGATCAGTCAAAACCGTACCGTTAAAACCAGAAACCACGGTCTCAGTATTCATAAGATACCCCTTAAGAAGTTATTAAGTAAATCACGATAAATGACATGAAATTTATATGCGATATAGAGTATATCGAAAAAAAATATCAGATACAGGTAGTTCTAACCTCATATTCATTCAATTCTTAAACAATAAAGCGGGCTATCGTTTAAGTTGCCGGAAAGCAAATCAGCAATACAGAAAAAAACTATATCACCAATACCTTGAATGAAAAGAAACTGGAAGAAGATTTACTCCGACTTTTACACCAAAACAAACACAAATGGAGAGTCTCAATAAAAAAGGCTTGTATTTTATACGCAAAAATACAAGCCCTGAAAGATGGAAACCATGATTGTCCCCTCGCTCCAAAAATGTCAATCACCTCAGTAATTCACCGTCCAATCAGAATAAAAGTCATTCATTTGAAGAAATAAACTCACGCCTTTTGTTGTTCGACAAGCAGCATATTCTTTACGTAACAGCGAACAATTCAAATAAACGCATTCGACAGGAAAGCTCCACCTGCCGATCCAGGATGCATGAATCAAACCGTTCCATCAGAAAGCAAAACATCTGGCACCACAGGAGCTGAGGCATCCGTTTTCTTCAGAATACCCTCTTCAAGCATTTTGTTGATAGCTTTTGAAAGCTGTTCATGCACACGAAGCAGTGCAGGTAGCGAAAAAGCCAGCGCCCCAACCGGACGGATATTGGCCTTATCCTTTTCAAGCTGGGTAATATTGACCAGATCCAGACGAACAACACCATCAATCAGGGTAATGTTGGCAATTCCATCAGCATAAATTGTCTGCATGATTACGTTCTCCCTAAAAAGATTGTTTATGAATGCTACAAATCCGTTATCAACCCAATATAACTACTGAGATATTAACTCTCTTCATCAAAAAAGCCAATGCGACTGATTGATAGAAGAGGATGTGTGCATGGTTCAAGAGGGATAAGAAGTCAGGCTGCCACTGGTGTAGGGGATGTGGGTCTCCGGTTGTGGTGCCATCCCGATTTTTTACTATCAGATAACTGAGATACGAGGATGCTGTCCTGAAGAGATGAGAGGGATATGCCGAGCTGACACTCTGAACCGAAGGATTATTCAGAGTGTCATTATTATTCTGGTCAACTAATCTTTGTTATACATGGAATCATCCCCGCTCTCTCCGGTGCGAATGCGGTAAGACTCTTCAATAGTCCAAACAAAGATCTTTCCGTCACCAACTTCACCGGTATAGGCTGATTTCAAAAGGCACTCTACGGTTTTTTTAAGATTGATGTCGCGAACAACAATAGACAAGGTCAAACGCGAAATAAAATCAGTATCAGCAGAGCCACGAAATACGTTTTTCTTTTGCCGTTCATTGCCAACTCCATAGGATTCGGTATAAGAAAAGAAGTCGATATCAATAGCATGTAATGCTGCCTTAACTTCTTCGAATTTGGAGCGTCTTATGATTGCTTCTATTTTTTTCATAATAGATCTGTTTTTAAGAATTAAATGATGGTTAAAAATGAAAACTAACTTTTGATTCCAAAATCAATGCATCTGCATGGAAGTTTATCATTTTCATCGTATCCGATTGATTGAAAACAGGAGAACTCTTGTCTTCCTGTTTTCAATCAATTTTCTCTCAATCAGTGGGTGTAGGCTTCAGCACCATGCTCAAACACATCCAGGCCACCAACTCCTGTTTCACCTTCAGCTTCAACGCGCAATTTAAATGGGTATGGCAACTTGTTGATTACCCACATTAAAATGATTGCAACGGTAAAGGTTGTCAGGGTAACAATTGCGTTTCCGACAAATTGAGCAAGAAAGACATTCCAGCCGCCACCATAAAACAATCCTGTGACAGGAGCACTGTTATCAGGGCCGAAAGGAGTGGCACATCCGTACTCTCCGGTAGCAAACAAACCAATAGCCCAGGTTCCGAAAATACCGTTCAAGCCATGAACCGGAACTGCACCGACAGGATCATCAATGCGGAGATATTCAAGCAGGTAGATGCCACCAAAAACAATACCACCGGCAATAAGACCAATGATGATGGAGCCGAAGGGTGAAACCCAGTAACATGGTGCGGTGATGGCAACAAGTCCGCCCAAGAGGCCGTTCACGGTAAAGCCAACGTCAAATTTACCTTTGAATGAACCAAAATAGAAGGCTAAAAACATGGCACTCAATGATCCACCGCAAGCGGCCAGTGTTGTGTTTGCCGCCACGCGGCCAATGCCAACAGCGTCCATGGCTGAAAGGGTACTGCCAGGGTTAAAGCCATACCATCCAAACCACAAGAGAAATGCTCCGGTTACAGCAACCGGCAGGTTGTGGGCCGCAGGCAAACCGCCTCTCTCCTTGTCATCGCGCAGGAAAACACGTCCGATGCGAGGCCCCAAAACAATGGCTCCGGCCAGTGAAACAACACCACCAATGGTATGCACAACGGTCGAACCGGCGAAATCGCGGAAAGGATTACCAAGTGCAGGCAGGAAATGTCCTGGAGTGCCCATGGTGACCAGGAAACCGTCCGGACCCCAAGCCCAGTGACCAATGATAGGATAGATAAAAGCCGTTACGCCAATACTATAGAGAATATCGCCACGGAAACTGGTACGTCCGATCATTGCGCCAGAGGTAATGGTTGAAGCGGTATCGGCAAAGGCAAACTGGAAAACCCAATGGGCAAGAAGTGCTACGCCCGTGGTTCCATAGGTATTAGGCGCACCTTGCAGGAAGAACCAGTGTTGACCGATAAAGCCGTTACCTTCACTGAACATGAATGCATAACCGATTGCCCAGAATGAGATACCGCAGATAGCTGTATCGAGGACGCACTCAATCAAAACGTTAACGGTTTCCTGTTTTCTGGCAAAACCAGCTTCCAGCATAACGAAGCCTGCCTGCATTCCAAATACGAGGGCCGCAGCTACCAATGTCCATACCGTGTTGAGGGAATTAATTAAACTCGTTTCAACCGGGGAGTAGGTTTGTGCCGCCATGGCAGGTACACCGACAACTCCTGCTAACGTACTCATGGATAAAAGGACAAGAAAAAGTCCAATCATCTTTCCTGCAAAAATGGTTAACCCAAGTTTCCAGTTTTTTTGTTTCGAAATATTTTGCCGGATTCGGGCAAAATACCTCCCTCTTTCGAGGCTGATAGTTCCTGATTTCATATGAACTGATTTTAATTATTAAGAAATTACCAAAACTGTTGTTTTTACTCTCCAGTCACCAAATCTTTTCCTCTGAGCATTGACTGATTCCATATCATAAAAAATCTTCTCCATCAGTCGGTGATCGTTACGGTTTTCCTTCCCTCTGCCTGAGCCAACTTTTCCTGCTGAAGAGCATCCCCCCGATAGCCACCGTCACTCCTTGAACTCAAATTTTCTCTCTTTCCGGCCAAACCCTCAAACATAGTGACTCAATCAGAATGATACGCCAAATACACGCCAACTATTTTGTATTCTTTTCCGTTTCAGCTTGCTCCACATCCTGAATCATGATGGTTCAAAACCAAGCCACAATTCAAAAGTAAGAGAATTTTTTTTAAAAAAAACACATTTATGTAAAAATTCTTATGCTTTTTATCTTTTTTTCAATAAAAATTATGCCATTTATGTTAATAACCCGAAAAAAATGAAGCCAGAAAGATTGTGTGCCACTCTCAACACCTCCAATCGAAGGAGTAGAGCAACCTCTGTCACTGCGGAGAGTACTGTCCCGAGCTTCTGAGATGATGGCTAACGCTCGGGGCAACTGGAAGAGCTGAACGCTCTGGCAGGAAAGGAGGTGAGGGAAAAGTCCGGGTGAGATGTGCTGGGGATAAACAAAAAGAGTGCCTTATCACTTCCGTTGTGATAAGGCACTCTTTTTGTTGGTCGTCTTCAGCCTCAGGGCTGACTCTCCCCTTATTCGGAAAAACTTTTCGAACGAAATGCCCGGTAAACGTTTATCAGGGAATTGGTTGAGCTGTCATGCCCTGATACCGTTTCACTGCCTTGGATTTCAGAATAAATGGCCTTGGCAAGCTGTTTGCCAAGCTCGACCCCCCACTGGTCAAAAGAGTTAACCCTCCAGATCACTCCCTGCACAAAAACCTTGTGCTCATACATCGCAATAAGAGAACCGAGCGTAAAGGGCGTGAGCTCATCCAGCAGAATGGTATTGGTTGGCCGGTTTCCGGGAAAAACCTTGTGTGGCAGCAGCATCTCCACGGTTGCAGCGTCACATCCAGCCGCCTGCAGTTCCTGCACGACCTCTTGCTCATTTTTGCCTTTCATCAGTGCTTCTGTCTGGGCAAAACAGTTGGCAAGCAAGAGATCGTGATGTTCTCCAACCGGGTTCTGGGTTTTCAGCGGCACAATAAAATCAGCCGGAATAACGTTGGTTCCCTGATGCAGAAGCTGAAAAAAAGCATGTTGTGAGTTGGTGCCCGGTTCGCCCCAAACAACCGGACCCGTTGCATACTCCACCAGCTTCCCCTGACATTCAACCCGCTTGCCATTACTCTCCATATCAAGCTGCTGGAGATAGGCCGGAAAACGGTGGAGATACTGGTCGTAGGGAATGACGGCGTGGGAGGAGAGATCAAAAAAGTTATTGTACCAGATACCAAGCAGAGCCAGCACCACGGGAATATTGTTTTCAAAGGGCGCATCCAGGAAATGCTGATCCATCGCATAAGCGCCATTGAGCAACTCCTGAAAACGATCAAAACCGAGGAAAAGCGCTATAGAGAGTCCTATTGAAGACCAGAGGGAGTAACGCCCTCCTACCCAATCCCAGAATCGAAACATATTGGCTTCATCTATCCCGAATGCCACAACTTGCTCACGATTGGTCGAAACAGCTATAAAATGCTTTGCAATATGCGACCGGTCGTCGGCATGGTTTAAAAACCACTCACGGGCGCTCATGGCATTCGTCAGTGTTTCGATTGTGGTAAAGGTTTTCGAGGCAATAATAAAAAGCGTTGTTTCCGGATTGAGCTTTTTCAGTGTCTCACTGATGTGGCTTCCATCAATATTGGAAACAAAATGAACCTGAAGATGGCCATGGGCAAAAGGGCGAAGCGCTTCGGTGACCATAAAGGGGCCAAGATCGGAGCCGCCAATACCGATATTGACCACATCGGTCATCCGTTTTCCCGTATAACCTTTCCACGATCCCGAGATAACCCGCTCACAGCACTCTCTCATCTGCGCCAGCACATCGGCGATTTCGGATGAAACATCAACTCCATCAAGATGAAGCTCGTAACCCGGCGGCCGGCGAAGAGCGGTATGCAGCACTGCACGATTTTCGGTAACGTTTATCGCCTCACCCTCAAACATCGCTTTCCGCTTCTCTTCCACTCCAGCACTTCTTGCCAGATCCAGCAGCAACTCCATGCTCCTCGGAGTGATCCGGTTTTTTGAATAGTCGAGCATCATCCCCTTACACCAGATTGAGAAGCGTTCAAACCGGTTGCTCTCCTTCGCAAAGAGCTCCCTCATCTGCAGATTATCGACTTCTTCTTTATGTGAGACAAGGGCGCTCCATGCGGCGCTTCGTGATAGATCCATGTTTAAAGCTTGTTTACCAGTTTTAGAAATTATTAGGCCGGAAGGTGAGGGTGCGCTGAATCCTGAAAAGATAATATAAGGGTTGATCCCTCTCCGTCACGCACAAGAGCAACAATTTCAGCGATACTCTGAATAATATAGAGGCCCCTTCCGGATGTTTTAGTGCGATTCGCTCCCTCAGTGGGATCAGAGAGTTCCGAGAGAGCAAATCCTGCTCCGCAATCCCTGATGGAAGCTTGAAGCCCGCTCGCTGAAGCGGTGAGTGAACAGGTAACACTCCGTTCCCGCTGCTCGCGGTTGCCGTGTTTGACGGCATTGACAAAGGCCTCTTTCAGGGCAAGCTGAATATCCTCCATAAACTCAGGGCTGTAGCCCGCACTTCGGCCAAAAAGCACAACAAACTCATGCAGCGCTTCGTATGCCGGGTAGCCTCCCGTTAGCACAATTTCATCTTGTTTCATAACGCATTGCAAAAGAGAGCCCTGGAGGTGGTCTGTTTATAAAGATAACCCAAAGGCTTTCAAGCCCTAAAAAGAGAGTATCGCTTTACTTATTTAAGGCAAAATAACTCACCGCTTAATTATTTATTACGTATTTGTATTTTTTTATTAAATATTTATATTAGGACTGAATACCTTCTTAAAAGAATTGTAAAATTTTTTAAGAAACTAAAATCAGTAAATTAAACTGATCACACAACTCTAAAAAAACCAGAAACAGGAGTATTTCCATGAAAAAAACAGCAAAACTCGTAAGCCTCGCTGTAGCTCTTTTTGCAGGATTAAGCGGTACAGCCCAGGCTGAAGGGTTTAAAACCGGCGCTGACATTGTAAGCAGTTACGTCTGGAGAGGTAGCGATATCGGTAACTCACCGGCCATTCAGCCAGCTTTGAGCTATACCTTCCCTGGAACCGGAGTAATCCTTGGTGGATGGGGATCATATGCAATCGATAATAATAGCGCCACAAGATATAAGGAAGTTGATCTGTATGTAACTCTGCCTGTCGGGCCTTTCAGTGCAACCGTAACTGATTATAATATCGTTACTGATACCTCAAGAGCCTTTGATTTCAGCACGACAGGACCAAACACCCTTGAGGCCAGCGTAGGCTATGAAAAAGACAATCTCAGCCTTCTTGCCGCTATTAACATTGGTGGAGTTGACTATAACCATGCAAAATATCTGGAAGCTGGTTACAAGTTCTACAACAAGGATGGTTACACAGCTAAAGCCGTTGCCGGCGCTGGCAATGAAGTTGAGTATGCTCCGACAAAAGGAAACGGCTTTAATCTTGTCAATCTGGGCATTACCGTTTCAAAAGACAGATTCAGCGGCTCATTTGTCTACAACCCTGACACCGAGAAATCAAACCTTGTCTTTATGGCATCGTTCTGATTGGTATCATGTAAAACATACGACCAAAGGCAGGAGTGACATCCTGCCTTTTCTTTTTCGCTTCTTTCGCCTAATCCACTGAACCATATCGTTCCGGCTTTTCAGGGTGCAAAGCCCTCTCAAGAGAGGCTCTCAGCTTTATTGCAACCAGCTCCACATTCGGATCAGCGAGCATTCCTGTGTGATCACCCGGGCAATCAATAATCTCTACCCCGCCCAAGGCAACCTCTACCCAACCCATCTCAGGAGCCTCGCTGTAGCTGACCCCTCCTGAGAACACTCATAACTTCTGAAAAGCGTTACCTTCCCACCGTAGGGCCACAAGGCGGACATCATCCCCACTCTCCCTCATCTGGCGGGCCATCTCAAAAGCGACAAACCTTCAACAGAAAACCCAACAAAGAGATAAGGGCAAACTGGCTGAATCTCATTCAACTCACGGATATAAAACCGGGCCCGCTCTTCTAACCGGTTTTCAACCTAGGGCGGTTTATCAAGAAGCTGGATGGAAAGCGCATAGATGGGGAGTTCCGAACCAAGATAGTGTACCAAAGGCCTGCAATATTTCAGACCGATACCAAGCACATGGATAAAATAGAGCGGTGGAAGGGCCTTTGAGGCAACTCCCGCTTGCAGGTATACCATGCATGAAAGGTTATGCAGCCAGGCATTATCTTTTATGCGGTGGGCAAGCTCTTCGACGGTCAGGGCCTGAAAAAAGCCCGATGCGTTTATCCGGATTGTGCTCTATCCACTCCTGAAAATCCGGAATCATCATCGGAGGAAGAAAGGCACTTGTAATATGATTTTCATGCAACCACTCCATTAAAGCTCTTCCGTCCTTGCGAAGATGATCCGGCACCATAACCAGTGCTGCTCCGGAGAGCAGGGAGGAAAAGATTTCATAAACCAAGGCCTCGCAACTCAGGCTTGCCCGCCAGCCACATCGGTCGCTGAAGCCAAGCGGCTGACGCGGCTGAAACTCATTGAGGAGATCGATAACACCCTTGTAATGGCAAACGACCCCTTTAGGCATTCCCGTCGAACAGGAAATATAGAGCAGATAAGCCATATCGTCAGCAACCGAAGCTTGGGGCGAAAAAAGTGGTGTTGATGAAGAGGGTTGATTTTGAAGCGTATCAACAAAGAGCAGGGATGATGAGCAAAAAAAAGTCTCTCCTTGTAAGCATAGCGATTCACAATGAGTTGCATCGAGGCGTCATCAATGATGTGGCGGAACCTTTCGGATGGATAGCTGGGATCAAGGGGAACATAGGCTACATCCTGCCTTGAGGATTCCAAGAATAGTGGTTATCACGTCAAATGAGCCATGTGTTACTCCCAGCTTCAACAAGGCACGGGAAACGTGGGTCGAGATCCTGTCAAGCTCACGATATGAGAGTTGGTTGCCTTGGGCAAAAGAAGAGCAGGATTATCAGGATTTAATGCTACCTGCCGATCCACAAGCTCATGGAGGGAAGAACTGAGATGATAACAGTAAAGAGGTGTAAGCATCGCTGAACTCGTGTCACACAATGGCATTGCCGCGCTCATAGCATCCTCGTTCAAAATTATTAAACACTCTACTTTTACATCGACAACATACATGAGATAATTACAGTTCTTCCCTGATGCTATCCTGAGGTTCGCTGTCGGCTAGTGGTAATGAAAAAAGGTTACCGGTAGTCATGAATGAACCTGGCTTCCTTTCTGTTGACGTAAAAACGTAAATTACGCGTAAAAATAAAAAATCCATGAACTCCCCGGTTTGTTTGTTTGTTCAATACATCCACAGAGCAAAGAGATGCGAGAGGATTGGAGCAAGAGAGTCGGCGTGTAACGAAAGCGGATGGAGAGTGAGGCGATGACACTGAAACAGATGATACTATGCGTTGAACACCATAATGAAATCAATAAAAGTTGTTGGGCCGAGTGGGATAACTCTCTTGACATTGTCGAGGTTTTTGCTCCGGACGGAGTAGACCTTGAGGGTTCGGCTGTAACTGAGCGGTTTGTGCTCTGCGTGCTTGACCGGGCAATTGAGTCAAACGGAAAATCACTGCCGAGGGATTGCCATCTCTATGAACGCATGATATGGGGTTCCTTGATCACAGGAACAAGTGGCGGGTACTGGATTTCGGTGCTTGAAAAAAAATATATGCTCAGCAAAAGAAGCTGTAATCCTCCGGACGAGAGCAAGAACACGTGAAGCCGGTGAACCTGCTTGAAACAAGGAGACCCACGCACAAAGGCCTCCCGAGCTTCAGGCCCTGTTTCTAAATATCGGCCTCGTAAATGACATACTCCTTGTAAGGCTTTCCGCCGATCACCTTTGCCAGTTTGCTCATGGCTTCGTTGGATTTAAGTACCCAGCTCATTTCACTGGCAAAGACCCCATGCTTTCCGCCGTAATCGGCAATATGGGTATTAAGAATACTGTCGACTCCCTTGCTGCGATATTCCGGCAACACACCCATGGTAATGGTGCGAACCGTGGTAATATTGCGGCTGTACCAGAGATATTTCAGCAGGCCAAGCGGCGAAAAGGGATCGCCATCCACATGTTTAAGGGCCTGGTTAATATCAGGAAGCGAAAGGGAAAAGCCGACCGTACGCTTGTTGCGGTCTTCAACAAAGTAGATATAATGAGGATTTGCAAGCGGCTTGAGGCTTTTTGCCAGAAAATTGAACTCCTTGTCGGTCATGGGCACAAAGCCCCAGTTTTTCTCCCATGCCTTGTTGTAGATCTCGCGAATGCGCTCAATCTCTCCGTCAAAATCCCTCATGTTCATGATCCGGATCGTCAGGCCTTCACGTTTCATGACATGCTCGGCTATACGGCGCAACCTTGTAATATCGATAAGTTTCTGGTCGATGTACCAGGCCAGCAGTTCCTGGCCGACACGGTGGCCATACTTCAGCACAAGATCATTGTAGTAGGGCGGATTGTAGAGCATCAGAAAGACCGGAGCACTGTCATATCCCTTGGTCAACATGCCGCACTGATCATTCATGGAGGGGCTGACCGGGCCGCGCATGGCGTTGAGTCCCTTCTTTTTCAGCCATCCGGCCGCCGCATCAAAGAGAGCATTGGCAACATTCTGGTCATTGACACACTCAAAAAATCCCCAGAAGCCGACCTTGTCGTCATGCACCTCATTGTGCCGACGGTTTTCAACCGCCGCAATCGTACCGACCATAACACCATCTTTCCATGCCGTAAACAATGCCAGGCTGGCATGTTCATAGAGCGGAAACACCTCAGTATCAAGGGTTTTCATGTAATCATCAATCACCGGAGGAACCCAGTATTTGTCGAGTTCAGGATCCTTGCGGTAGATCTGCCATGCAAAGGTAATGAACTCCTTTCGTTCCTTTTTATTCTGAACCTGCCGGATCTCGATAGTCATAACATCAAGGAGATATGGTTTTAGAAAAAATAGTTACCGTTTAGCTCAAAAGCTGTGCGGACTCAAGAGCTGAAGCTTTGAAAATCATAAGCCGCAAAAAGAGGCCAAGTCACGGCTGCAAGAGCGCAATCATTTTTTAGGGAGAAGCTTCTGCATAACGGCCGCACCTTCACGAAGCATCCGTTCGGTCTCTTCCCAGGAGATACACTCGTCGGTAATCGAAACCCCGTAACGGAGCTTGCCGGGATCTTCAGGGAAAGGCTGGTTGCCGGCACAGATATTGCTTTCAATCATAACGCCGGCAATGCTTCTATTGCCATCGCGCTTCTGCTGGAGGATATCTTCCCATACCTTGAGTTGCTGCTCATGTTTCTTGCCGGAATTGGCATGGCTGCAGTCCACAAGAATCGACTGCTCCAGACCGGCTTTTTCAAGCCATGACTCAGCAACGGCAATGCTCTCGGCGTTATAATTTGGTTTTTCGCCACCACGAAGCACAAGATGGCCGAAAGGGTTCCCTTTTGTGGTAATGACACTACTGTGGCCGTCCTGGTCAATACCGAGGAAGCTGTGCGGGTGCATGGCCGAGCGGATGGCATCAACCGCCACGTTCAGGCGACCATCGGTTGAATTCTTGAAGCCGACCGGCATGGAGAGTCCGCTGGCCATCTGGCGATGGGTCTGGGACTCAATGGTTCGGGCCCCTATGGCCGCCCAGCTTATGACATCGGCAACATACTGGGGTGAAATGGGATCGAGAAATTCGGTTGCAGCCGGCAGACCCATCTGGTTGATTTCAAGCAAAAGCTTCCGCGCATAGAAAAGCCCATGCTGAATATCATAGGTATCATCCAGATGCGGATCATTGATAAAGCCTTTCCATCCGATGGTGGTACGCGGCTTTTCAAAGTAAACCCGCATCATCAGGCACAACTCATCCTGCAGCTCGATGCGCAAGAGCGCAAGCTTGCGGCCGTACTCCAGGGCCGCATCAATATCGTGTATCGAACAAGGCCCGACAATCACCAGCATACGGGAATCCTTGCCGGTCAATATATTTTCTACTTCACGACGTCCGGTACTGACGGTACCGGCAACGCGCTCATCCACCGGAAGCTGCTCTTTGAGCGTCCTCGGTGAAGAGAGGCGTATAATGCGTGAAACTCTTAAATCATGTAACTGTTCCATCCGTTATACAACAATAATAGCATCATTAAAACTCACTGGTCGCAAGATATAAAAAACCACAATATAATAATCAGCATCCACGCCTATAAATTCCGCCACCACTGCTCATTGCGCCCGCCGGAAGCACTTGCGTTCACCCTTTGTCAGCCGAAGAGGGCGGTGTCGCAAGATTTTCTAATCTTATCGCCTCAAAAAAAATATATTATAGCAATAATAGAATCCAAAAGGGTGCAAACCACTTTGTAATGCTTGATTTATAAAACTCCGTGCAAACAATAATCTAACAAAGAACATGAAAGTACTGATCACTGACGGTGTTGATGCTCAATGCGGTCAAATCCTCGCGCAGAACGGTTTTGACGTAACCGAAAAGCCGAAAATCAGCAAGGAAGAACTCAAAGAGATCATCGGCGGCTTTGACAAGCTGATCGTCAGAAGTGCCACAAAGGTTACGGCAGAAATTATTGAGCACGGCACCAATCTCAAGCTTATCGGAAGAGCCGGAGCCGGAGTCGACAACATTGATATCGAAGCCGCTACCCGTAATGGCATTATTGTCATGAATACGCCGGGCGGCAACACGGTATCGGCGGCGGAACACACCTGCGCCATGATGCTCTCGGCAGCACGCCGGATTCCCCAGGCCACAGCCGACCTGAAGCAGGGAAACTGGAACAAGAAAAAATTTACCGGGGTCGAGCTTGAAGGCAAAACCCTCTCGATTATCGGCCTTGGAAAAATCGGCCGGGAGGTAGCCACCCGAATGCAGGCGTTCGGCATGAAAACCATCGCCTACGACCCCATGATTCCTGATGAATATGCCGCACATCTCAACATCGACCTCCTTCCCCTGCATGAAAATTTTATCCGCGCTGACTTTATCACCATCCACTCATCACTCAACGAATCCACCCGTAACCTTCTTGCAAAAGAGACCTTTGATCTGATGAAAGATGGCGTGATCATTGTCAACTGCGCTCGGGGTGGGATCATTAATGAAGAGGATCTGGCTGAAGCCATCACTTCAGGCAAAGTCGCCGCGGTTGCACTTGATGTGTTTGAATCGGAACCGGTCAACCCCGACAATCCACTCCTGAAGCTGGAACAGGTTATTGCCACGCCGCATATTGCCGCCTCCACCAATGAAGCGCAGGAAAAGGTTGCCGTTCAGATTGCCGAACAGATTGTTGCATGGAAACAAAAAGGCAAACTTGAAGGTGCCGTCAATGCGGCCGCCGTCGAGCTGGCTCAAGCTCCCGGAGTGCAATCATACCTGACCCTTGCCGAAAAGCTTGGAGCAACCCTGGCCCAGATAGCTCCCCTGCGAGCCAACAAAATGACCGTCAGAACCTCGGGAGAGTTCCTGCACAAGTTCAATGAGGTCATTACGGCGGCGGCACTCAAGGGGTTTCTGGATATCCGGCAATCGAAAGATACCAACTACATCAACGCATTTGCGATGGCCAGGGAGAGCGGTATAAGCCTGGAACAGAAATTTGAAAAGGAGAATCCGGACTATACCAACCTGATCCGCATAGAGCTGGAAAACGGAAGCTCGAAGCGTATGATTGGCGGCACCGTCTTTGGTGACAAGGAGATCCGCATTGTGATGATCGACCAGTTCCTGGTCGAGTTCAAGCCGGAAGGCAACATTATCATCTACAACAATATTGACAAGCCGGGCGTTATTGCCCATGTCACCCAGTTGCTCTTGCAGCATAACCTCAATGTTGCCTATGTGGCCCTCTCAAGGGATGAAGAGAAAAAGGTTGCCATGACCGCAATTGTGGTCGATGGTAAGGTTCCTGCAGCGCTGATTGAGGAGATCAAAGCGATCAACGGTATTTCCGAAGCCCATCTGGCCCTGCTCTGAACAGCTTTTCAAAGCAATAAAAAAACCTGCTGTTGAGGCAGGTTTTTTTATTGTCCGTTAGCAGCACAAAAAGCACTGGAGCCGGAAAAAAGAGTTATCTGGCTTTCGAGAACTCGATATTAAGCCACTTGTCCTCATAGGAAGCACCGGTTGACTCCATACCGGCAAGGAAAATCGGCAGGGAGACAATCTTCTGGTAATCACCGATACGGATGGTAAGATCATCGCCAAGCTTGAGAATGGTAGGCTCAAGACCCATGTTCTCCATAAACGGCAATCTGACGCGCACGAGGTAGTGACCTTCAGAGACCTTTTTGATATCAATCGGGTTCTCGTTGAAAAAGACATCAAGCGGATTCTTCTCTTCATAGACTTTTTCGCCAACCCTGCGAAGCATGGCAAGGCCAACAACCTCATCGTCAAACAAGGGAACTTCAGCAATTGGAATCGGAGCAAAGGCATCCTGGATCTGCTCAATGTACTTCTGCTGAATACCGCGCCATTTCTGGAAATAAGGGTCAGGGCTCTGATCAGGCATCACACGGTTAATGGTAATGCGGTCAACCGTAATACCGTACAAGTTCAGATAGGTCAAAGCACGCATCGACTCCTTGATGACCATCTTCTCCGGGTTCATAACGAGACGCATGGTGGTTCTGGAGCTGTCGGCAAGCAGGTCAATAATACCTTCGGTTGAAGAGAAGAGGTTGTCAACCTTGTCATATACCTCTTCAGGAGCCACAAAATCATCAATTTTCTTGATCTTCTTCGAAAGAGGACGAAGCACCGGTTTAACCATGAACTTCTCGACATTGCGGATCATCTTGATAAACCATCCGAATGTTTCAGGCAAAGAGAGCAGGCGAAGGGTTTCGCCGGTAGGAGCACAGTCAACGACAAGCAGATCGTATTCATTCTGTTCATTATAGCGCTTGATATAGGAGAGCGAGAAAAGCTCTTCCATACCTGGCAGCACACCCATCTCCTCAGCATAGACACCTTCAATGCCGCGAGCTTCCATCAAATGAGCAAAGTGTTCTCTTACAACATCCCAGTTCAGATTCAAGTCACCAAAAACGCTGACCTCCTGACCCCAGAGATTTTCAGAAATTTTAACAGGTGAAGGTCCCAGCTTGACATCCAGCGAGTCACCCAGACTGTGCGCCGGATCGGTAGACATAATGAGGGTTCTGTACCCCATATCTGCGGCTCTAAGCGCAGTTGCTGCAGCAATAGAGGTTTTACCAACGCCACCCTTTCCGGTAAAAATGATATTACGCATACGTTTTAATGATTCTCATTTAAAGAATTATTGAATAAAGCGGTTTCTACCAACAATTATTCTCCGTCAGTTGAGCAACCTGAGAAGGCTTAAGATAATAAAATTCTTATTTAATTGATCATGGGGATAAACTAATTAAAGCTCTAAATAAACAGATGGTATAGACGAAATAGCTCAGTAATAGCCCCCATCAAACGCCCCGTTTCTGAAGCAAAATGGCTGGACGGGAAACAAAACAAATGTCCCATTAACAAGGAAATCACCGCTTGCGTTTGCGTGAGGAGTGAGCGGCGCTCCCTTTTTTCGCTGTGCGATGTTTCGAGGATTTAACAATCCGGGATGACTGGCGGCTTTTTTTATCGGCAACTTCCGCTTCAATCTTCAAATGCTGACCGGGAGCGAGCTTCTTTTTGCTGCCGATATCGTTCAGTTCTGCAAGACGGCCGACCGTCGTGTGATACTTTCGGGCAAGCGAGGCAAGCGTTTCACCTTTTTTAACCCGGTAGGAAACAATCTTTTTCTTCAGGGAAAAGTCACTTCTCGAACCATCCACCGAGGCAGAGCTGCCGTTATCGGCCCCCTCAAAAACAACCAGTTTCTGGCCGGGAGTTACCTCCGCCTCTTTCAGGTTGTTCCAGCGGATAAGCTGGCTGATATAGGTACGGTAGAGGCGTGCAATGGAGCCGAGGGTTTCACCCTGTTCGACCACATGAATCTTCTGGGTTTTTCCGGCCGAACTGCTCTCCGTGCTCTGAGCGCCTCTTGCGGCATTGAGGCTTGCGAAACGGGCAAACAACTGCTCGCGTTCAAGGCTTTTCGGCGACTTGTAGGCGTAAATATCCTGCTCGTGCTGCTGGAACTGGGGGATATATTTTCTCGGAAGCTTGAGCACATTGCCGGGAGCCGACTCGGCCGGGATAATGCCAAGCTTGTACTGCGGGTTAAGAAACTGGAGGTCACGAATCGGCACACCGATGGTCTCATTAATCTGCTCGAAGGAGAGCACACGGGTGGTTCGGAGGGTATCGATATCCTGATAAAGAAATCCCGGTTCAACCGGATGGATATTGTGCTCCTTGTAATAGTTCATGATATAGTTCACGGCAATAAATGCCGGAACATAGCCCCGGGTTTCAGCCGGAAGGTAGTCCCATATCGCCCAGTAATCCTTGATACCCCCGGCCCGTCGGATAGCCTTGTTGACCGTGCCCGGGCCGGAGTTATAGGCCGCCAGCGCCAGAAACCAGTCGCCGTAAATATTGTAGAGATCACGCAAATAGCGGCTTGCGGCCACGGTGGCCTTTCCTGGGTCGTAGCGGTCCTCGATAAAGGAGGAGGATTGCATGCCATACATTTTTCCGGTGCCGAACATGAACTGCCACAACCCTTTAGCTCCGGCCGAAGAGGTCGCCGTAGGATTAAGGGCGGATTCAACAATGGCGAGGTACTTCATTTCGAGGGGAATATTGTAGGCGTCAAGTGTCTCCTCAAAGAGCGGAAAATAAATTTTGGTCAGTCCAAGGATTTTGGCCGTCATATTGCGCTTGTCAACCGCATAGATTCGTATAAATCCACGGACATGCTGGTTATAGACAAGGTTGAAGGGGGTTTTGTGCTTCAGGGCTGAAATCCTTGAGGCATAGACCGAGTCACTGTACTGGGGAATAAAACCGGAAGGGAAACCAAACTTGTCACCCTCTTTCTGGGCCGATGAAAAGTGCTCGTCATTGAAGTAGGTGACATTGACCAGACTGTCAAGAATATCAGAAACCGATGACTTGCGCACCATGTTCCGCTCATTTGCACCGGGGTCGGCAGCAAAAGCGGGCAACGCGGCCACCTGGAGAACAAGAGCCAGCAACAGCGCCTTGAAGATCGTATGAGAGAAGCTGATTTTCACAAGCTGCAGTTTGTTTTAGGGAGGGATTGCCAAATGCTCAATGCTGCGACAGCAAAAATCCACATTGAAATAGTTCCGAGTAACATAAAAACACTTCCGGACTAAAACAATAACCGTTTTCGGGAAAATTTGAACCGGGTGGTGTGAACGCTCAACATCAATAGCTCACCTTCCAGAGAAAAAGCCCGCCCGGAGTGACCGGATTGAGCTGGCTCGTCATGGTTCCGCTCTCCAGCATCCCCTGGAACTCTTCCAGCGTCAACTCCCCCTTCCCGGCACGGATCATGGCATCAACCAAGTAGCGCACCATGCTTCTCAAAAAACGGTTCGCTGAAATACGCAGCACCTGGTAACGGTTGTAACGCGTCCATCTGCATGTTGTTACCGTGCACACCCTCCCCGGATTATCGCGATCCTCCTTTGAAAAGGCTGAAAAATCATGCGTGCCCTCAATAGCCGCCGCAACCTGCTGCATAAGCTGAAGATCACTCTTGCCGAATGAACAGCCGGCAAACCGCCCATAAATCGCCGACGGTTGTTCAATCAGAAAATAGCGGTACTCCCTCGCTTTGGCGCTGTGGCGGGCATGAAAATCGGCTTCCATTTCCTGGGGGTGGCTCACCCGGATGGTAGCAGGCAGCAGCGAATTCAGGGAGTGAACAATTCTTGGCGGATCAAGTGGTGAATGAGTCTTGAAATTTGCGATCTGCTCCCGGGCATGAACCCCTTTATCGGTTCTTCCGGCGGCGGCAAGCGAGACAGGTTCCTGCAAAATTCGGCCAAGGGCCGCTTCAATCTCCCCCTGCACGGTTACAATACCTCGGCCTTGCCGTTGCCATCCGGCGTACGAGGTACCATCATACTCAACACTGATTCTTATGTTTTTCATAACGAGCATAATAAATAATCTTTACTTACATTGCGTGTCTTTATAAATCAGCTCTACTCGCTGAAAAACCGATCGCCACGTTGCAGACAACTCATCTTGAATCACTCCTGCTTGTGCTGGAAAAGCTGCACGAGCCCTTAAACGGAACCATCTACCGGGTTCCCTCCCTCTGGAGCGGAAAATCCACCGGTGTTGAAGAGGTCAATCCGGCAACATACTTCTCCCGTATCATTGCCGGAATCCTGGAAAACCGCCATACCGCTTCTGCTCCCCCTGATGGTGAAGGGTGGAAAAACCGTGCCGTGGTCTATAACCTCTTTATCCGCCTCACGGCGGCATTTGACCATAATGGCGACGGCACCATCTCGACCGAGCCGCTCGAAAATGGTTTCCGCGAGACCGGAACCCTCCTCAAAGCCATTGCACTCCTGCCGTATATAAAAAATCTTGGGGCAAATACCCTCTATCTTCTTCCGGTAACGGAACCGGGCTCCATCAATAAAAAAGGCTCTCTCGGCTCCCCCTATGCGGTTAAAGACCCGCGAAAGCTGGATCCGATGCTCGCCGAGCCGGCCCTCGGCCTGCCAGCGGAACTCCTGCTCAAGGCCTTTGTTGAAGCTGCACATCTGCTGGATATGCATGTAGTGCTGGAGTTTGTCTTCCGAACGGCATCAGTTGACAGTAACTGGATAAAAACTCACCCGGAATGGTTTTACTGGCTGCGCGACAAAGATGCCGCCAGCAACTTCGGCCGCCCCCATTTCGATTCGGATACGCTCCACAGAATCCATGAGCTGGTAGAGAACCATGAGATGCAGAACCTTCCCGCTCCGGGGGAGGAGTACCGCAACCAGTTTGTTGCCGGACCGGTCACAATCCGTGAAGCAGATGGCGAGCTTCATGCCTATCAAGAAAATGGAGCGGATTGCACGGTTGCATCGGCCTTCTCCGACTGGCCGCCGGACGACCAACAGCCGGCATGGAGTGATGTCACCTATCTGAAAATGCACAACGAGAAGGCCTTCAACTACATTGCCTACAATACCATAAGGATGTACGACCGTGCACTGGAGAATCCCGCGACCTTCAATACCTCGCTCTGGGAGGAGCTGGTGTCAATCATTCCCGACTTTCAGGATGAATTTCATATTGATGGTGCCATGATCGATATGGGTCATGCCCTTCCCTCGCTCCTGAAGCAGACCATTGTGCAGAAAGCCCGCGAAAAGCGCCCGGATTTCGCCTTCTGGGACGAAAATTTCGATCCGGCTCCCTCGGTACGCGCTGAAGGGTTTGATGCCGTCTTCGGCTCCCTCCCCTTTGTTATCCATGATATTGTCTTTATCCGGGGCCTTTTGAACCACCTGAACCGAACCGGCGTTGCACTCCCCTTTTTCGGCACGGGAGAAAACCACAACACCCCGAGGGTCTGCTTCCGTTACCCTCGCCTGGAGGCCGGGCGGAACTTCTCGACCTTTATCTTCACCCTCAGCGCCATCCTGCCGACCCTCCCCTTTCTGCACTCCGGCATGGAGCTCTGTGAGTGGTATCCGGTTAACCTCGGCCTCAACTTCCGGGATGAAGACCGGGCGCTCTATCCGCCTGAAAAGCTGCCGCTCTTCAGTGCATTCAGTTACGACTGGGCAGAGAGCAATGGCCTTCAGCCACTCAACGGCTATATCCGTAAGGTGCTCGATATCCGGGCACACTACCTGGAGCTTCTGCTATCCGGCGAGAAGGGCTCGATCACCATTCCCTATGTGAGCGAACCTGAACTCTTTGCCGTGATGAGAACCCTCAAGGGTCGCTCCCTGCTCTTTATCGGCAACAGCAACCTCTATGAAGAGCGGAGCGGCTGGCTTGAGTTCACTATGCAGGAGGCCAGCCTCACGGAGCTGATCAGCGAAACCGCGTTTTTGATCCATGAGCACCGGCTTGAGATACACTGCAAGCCCGGAGAGTGCCTGCTTTTTGAACTGCCGGCGGAACCTTGCTAAAAGATAAGCGGCGAAAAACGTATCTTCAACTGTTAATCCGTTAATTTAAATCTATCTATTCCTATGTCTATTCTCATTGTCGGCTCCCTTGCCTTTGATGACATCGAAACTCCTTTTGGACGTTCGGACAACACCCTTGGCGGATCGTCCACCTACATTGCCCTTTCGGCAAGCTATTTTACTGACCAGATCCAGATGGTCGGTGTCGTCGGCTCCGACTTTGAAGATGAGCACTTCGCCCTGCTCCATTCAAGAAACATTGATACCAAGGGAATCCAGAAAATCGAAGAGGGCAAAACCTTCCGCTGGGCCGGCCGCTACCATTACGATATGAACACCCGCGACACGCTCGACACCCAATTGAACGTCTTTGCGGATTTTGATCCCCAGGTACCCGCCGAGTATCAGAATGCTGAATTTGTCTGCCTTGGCAACATCGACCCTGAACTGCAGCTCAAGGTGCTTGACCAGATGACCAAACCGAAACTCGTCATTCTTGACACCATGAATTTCTGGATTGAGGGAAAACCTGAAGAGCTGAAAAAGACCCTTGAACGGGTTGATATCTTCATCATCAACGATAGCGAAGCCCGGATTTTAAGCGGCGACCCGAATCTGGTCAAATCTGCAAGAATCATCCGCCAGATGGGCCCGAAAATTTTAATCATTAAAAAAGGCGAACACGGCGCTCTTCTCTTTACCGACAGTGGCATCTTTATCGCCCCGGCCTTCCCGCTCGAATCAATTTATGATCCGACCGGTGCCGGTGATACCTTTGCCGGTGGCTTTATCGGTCACCTGACGCGTTGTGAAACGATCAACGACACTGAACTGCGCAAAGCCGTGCTTTACGGCTCAGCAATGGCAAGTTTCTGTGTAGAAAAATTCGGCACCGAAAAAATTGCCGCGCTCGACCTGCTTGAAATCGAAGACCGTTTCGAGAGCTTCCGCGAACTCTCAAGGATCAACGAATAAAGCGTAAGTCAGTAAGCTTCCTTGCCTGTTTTTGAGCGTAACTGGATAGTCCGCATGATTTTGCATGGTGGGCTATCCGGTTGCACTCCCTTCGAACTGAACACCCCGAAAAACATGGTGCGGACTCCAGCACTCTGACGTACCGCAAGAAACTACCCAAGAAAAAAGACAGATATGGAGCAGCTCAACATCCTTGATTACGGTTTCATCCTCGGCTACCTTCTCCTGACGCTCGTGATCGGCCTCTGGTTCTCAAAACGAGCCTCGGAAAATGTCGGAGAGTTTTTTCTTTCAGGGCGTCAGCTTCCCTGGTGGATTGCCGGTACCGGTATGGTAGCTACCACATTTGCCGCCGATACACCGCTTGCGGTTGCAGGATTTGTAGCCAAAAACGGCATTGCGGGCAACTGGGTCTGGTGGACCTTTGTGTCAGGCGGAATGCTGACCGTCTTCTTTTTTGCCCGGCTCTGGCGGCGGGCCGAGATACTGACCGACCTGGAGTTCATTGAGTTGCGCTACAGCGGTGCGGCTGCAAGGTTTCTGCGTGGATTCAAGGCGATCTATTTCGGCCTCTTTATCAATGCGGTCATTATCGGCTGGGTTAACCTCGCCATGTTCAAGATTATCCGCATCATGGTACCGGAGCTGAACCCGGTTCTGGCAATTGTTGCCCTTGTCTTGCTTACCACCTTTTATTCCGGGCTCTCCGGCCTCTGGGGCGTCTCAATTACCGACGCCGTGCAGTTTGTTATTGCCATGGCAGGCTGCATCATTCTTGCCGTGCTTGCGGTTCAGTCGCCCGCCGTTGTTTCGGCTGGTGGCCTCACCAAAGCCCTACCGGCATGGTTGTTCGACTTTTTCCCGACTTTTTCATCCTCATCCGCCAAAAGCAGTACCGGAGCCGTGGCCCTGCCCTTTATCTCCTTTGCTGCCATGGCCTTTGTGCAGTGGTGGTCCTCCTGGTACCCCGGGTCGGAACCGGGTGGCGGCGGCTATATTGCCCAGCGCATGATGAGCGCCAAAAACGAAAAGCACTCGCTGCTTGCAACCCTCTGGTTTACCGTGGCCCACTACTGTTTGCGGCCGTGGCCCTGGATTATTGTCGGCCTTGCCAGTCTGGTGATGTTTCCCGACCTTCCCCAGAACCAGAAGGAGGACGGGTTTGTCTATGTCATGAAAGCTGTGCTCCCTGCGGGCCTGAAGGGGCTCCTGATTGCGGCTTTCCTCGCGGCCTACATGTCAACCCTCTCAACCCATCTGAACTGGGGCACGAGCTACCTGATCAACGATTTCTACAAACGGTTCCTGAAAACCGATGGCGATGACCGGCACTACGTTACGGTCTCCAAAATCACCACCTTTCTGACGGCGGCATTTGCCCTCTACATCACCTTTTTTGTGCTTGATACCATCACCGGCGCATGGGAGTTCATTATCCAGTGCGGTGCCGGCACCGGCTTTGTGCTGATTCTCCGCTGGTTCTGGTGGCGACTGAACGCTTGGTCGGAAATCACCTCCATGGTGACCCCCTTTGCGGTCTTTACCTGGATAAAATTCTTTACCGACATTACTTTTCCTTTTTCAATATTTATCATTGTCGGCGTAACCATTACGGTAACCCTGCTTGTCACCTTTCTGACGCCCCCAACTGAAACAGCTCAGCTTGAAACCTTCTACCGTACCACAAGGGTCGGGGGGGTGCTCTGGAAAAAGATCTCCAAAAATCTACCCGACGTCGACTCCGACACCGGATTTGTGATGCTCTTTGTGGACTGGGCACTCGGCATTGTGATGATCTACACCATCCTCTTCGGCACGGGAAGAGTTATTTTTGGCGATACCCTGCAGGGAGTGCTCTATCTTGGTGCGGGCGTCATTGCCGGATCGCTGATTTTTGCCGACCTCAACCGCAGGGGCTGGAACAACCTGAACTGAACCCAATTCACATGAACAAACCACCCCTGATTATCCTTGCGTCGCACTCTCCGAGACGCAAGGAGATACTCTCGCTGATGCTGCGCCCCTTTGAAACGCTTGCGGTTGAGACCGAAGAAAAATTCGACAGGACACTTTCGATTGAAGAGAATGTGACCACCATTGCCCTCAGAAAAGCAGAGGCATCAGTCGCAATGCTCCCGAAAAGTGAACGCAAAATCGTCACGCTCGCGGCCGACACTGTGGTCGCAAAAGGGAGTCGCATTATGGAAAAACCTGCGGGATTTGATGAGGCATTCGAGATGCTCAAAAGCCTGCAGAACCGTTCACACCGGGTCTATACCGGCTTTGTGCTGCTCTCGGGCGATAAAACCCACACCGAGTGCGTTACCACCACGGTGGAGTTTGACCCCATGTCGGACAACGAGATAAAGCGCTACATCCTTTCGGAAAAGCCCTACGACAAGGCCGGATCCTACGGCATTCAGGATCCCCTGATGGCCTGCCACATCAAGCGGATTGAGGGGTGCTACTACAACGTTGTCGGCCTCCCCCTCTCAAGAGTCTGCAAGGCCATGAAAGCGTTTTTATAACAGGGTAACCAGCCGTCCCTCTCTTGTGAGCCGGAAGGCGGCAAGAATCATAGTTCAGAAGAACAAAAGATCAATCAAAACCCTTTCCGCCCATTGCCTTTAACCGTTCCATTGCTCCGTTCAGTTGCAAAGAGTAGACCTCCTGCTGGTTAAAGCGAACCTTGAGCATGGATTGTATTGTCGTTGCATAGTCAACACAACTCTTAAGCTGGCGATAGGCTAGCCCCTTCTTGAAATCCAGCTTGGTGATTCTTTCCTGTAAAGGATCACTCACGGCTTTTAATCGTGCAAGAGCGGCATTTCTGGAGTTGTCGAGCGCCCCCAACTCCACTTTTAATGAGGAGTATTCATTATCGGAAGCGGTTTTCCGCACAGCCAACTGGGCGTGCAGCTCTTTATTGAGCCTGTCGCTGCTATTAAACGCCGCGATATCGGCATCCAGGGGTTTAAGTGCCGTTTCATAGGCAGCAAGGCGGGTATCATATTTTAATTTAAGCGGAGCATAAGCACTCTCTTCATTTTTCTTGAGCACCTCATAAGCCGCAATATCCTTGCGCAACGCGGTTTCTTGTTTGGCGAGCGCATCAACATCGCCGCTTGTTTCTTTCAGTGCTATCTGGGCAATGGCGTTTGCTTGCCTCAGCATGTTCTGGGAGCTATCCTTGTTAAGCGCTGGAAGGGTCAGGGTGCTTTTTGATGTGGTAATAACAAGAGCTGGCAGCTCATCCGTGCTCTGCTGCTGAGCAAAAGCCGCAGAGGAAAAAAGCAGCACAAAACAGCATACCCAACTGAATACTTTCATTTTCGCATCCCCTTTTATATTAAACTATTAAAAAGCTATTTAGTCGGGTTGTCTGAAGCTGGCGCCGCGCCTTTGTCCGTAATCTTCTTCAGGGCACTATCTTTTCTGGCAAGTGCACTGTCTTTTCGTGCCAACGCTTCATCTTTCTTGGCGCTGCTTTTCGAGCTGCCAAAATAGTAGCTGAAAATGGTGGTGATGGTGGATGAGAGCACACCTAAAATATAGAGGATAATATCCTTGACCATGCTGCGCTGCTCTTTGGCGGCATCAAGAGCCGCTTTGGCATTAACCACATTATCCTGTAAAAGCCTTATCTCATCCTCAGCGCGCTTCTTCTCCTCAACACTTGCTGAATCGAGATTCTTGTTTTGTAACAAAAAAGCAGCCGATTTTTCCTGGGCTGAATAGAGGTTTTTGATCTCTTCGAGGGGATTTTTGGCGACCTGAATAAATCCCCAGAACATCATAAAGGTGATAATAACCGTAGCCAGTGCAATAAGGGGCGCAACATTCTGTGAAAACCACCCCTCCTTGTGGATACCGCTATTGTCAAAGGCGGTTGATGCGTCTTGACCGGAATTGTCGGGCATAGAGAGTCCTCCGTTATGGATGTGACGAGGATTACAAAATTCATCAAAAGGTATTGCTGACAAGCTGCCGGCTAGGTTTGGCCCATGAAAACCAAAGGCCAAAAGAGCGTTGTCTGATAGTAACTGATAATCTAAAAAAGAATAATCACTGCTGAAAATGGTGAGGTGTATTTTTGACCGCTATTGCCATGAATTGATCCGCATAGGAAGTGATTAAAAGCGGCGAACAGGCCGAACCCGCCACTTGTAGCCCTTGTTGTTGATGTACTGGTTCCCATCACGGAAATTCTGAACCCATGCGTTGCTTGCATCGATCTCCGTAGAACTCCAGTAGATGTTATCCGCAAAACCGCCAACCGCACTTTTAGCCTCGTAAAGCTTGTTCAACTCATCCTTGTTCGGCAAGTACCAGTCGCTATAGCCATTTTCATCCAAATCCTTACATGCTTTTTTCGCAGCCTCCCAACTATATTTATCCCCTCCGGGCAGATCAGCTTTGGCTGCAATCAGTCCGTGTTTGCCGGTATCATCAATAAAAAAAACGATGCCACCACCATACTCGTCACCAATTTTCAGCGTTGCAGAACCCCCTAATTGGACAATTTTAGATGATGACTGCGGAGAAATTTTTCTCTTGATAGCATTCACAAGTTGCTGAAATGCAGTATGAGTGCTTTTGTTATTCCAATCAGAAAGATCGGCTGCCTGAATATGACTGAATTCAATTGGTGTCTCAACGTTGTCAAGAAGCAAAGGAACAAGACGTCCTTTTCTCCTTCCAAATTCTGCTTCGGCTCTGACCCAATGATGTATTTTAAAATCAACAGAGGTAAAAGACCAGAACACAAGAACACAACATGAATTATCCAGTGCTTCTTTTATTTTCACTTCGCCAAGCATCACCCGACGTAAGCTGGATGTCCTAAAAGACGCTCCAACCGTGCTTTTCAAGCTCTTCTACAATTGGCCTGACACGCTCTTTATCCTTATGGGAGTAGCTAACAAAAATATCGGGCATGAATCTTTATTACGCTATATCTTCAGCAGGAAAGCTTTATGCAGTTTAGTCGAATATAGTCATTTACCCTCTTTTTCACGCCGCGTTACGAAAGAATACATGACGATAAAAAGAACAAAATTGCAATGAATCGGGGCGGCGCATCCATCGTAAGGGCACGGCATGCCGTGCCCCTACCAGACCATTCACATCTCATTGCACGCATAGAGGATTACGGATTGTAAGGGCGAAAAATTTTTCGCCCCTACGGAGATGGTTGATGGTGAGAATGCACGCATGCCGATCACCTACCGATATGGCGATGCGATCAACCTTTCGATTGCCGGCGAAATTGTTGCCGCTGTAGGGGCGGGGTCGGCAAGTTCGATTGCTCTGAAGGGGCGGGGTGAACTACGGAACGACAACCAGGCGGAAGCCAACATTGCAATTGCGGTTGCCGGGGGTGCTGCCGTCACGATAAGCCGACCGACAGTTCTGGGCATCGTTGCTCCAGCTCCCGCCACGAAGCACAAGGTTCGAGCCGATTAACGGGCCAGTCGGGTTCTCAACCAGACCTTTCGCCTTGCACTCCTCGTAGTAGTTCGCTCCATACCAATCGCTGCACCACTCCCACACATTGCCGTGCATATTGTATAATCCGAACTGATTAGGCTTAAATTTATTAACCGGAACCGTATTCTGCAGAAACCCCCCTTTCTGGTTGTTGTTGTAGGGATAATTTCCATTATAGTTTGCCTGCCCGGTCGTCAGGTTCTGGCCGGTATTGAACGGTGTGTTCGTCCCTGCACGGCAGGCATACTCACGCTCAGCTTCTGTTGGCAGCCGACAGCTCTTTCCCGTTGTTTCCGACATCCATTTGCAGTAAGCGACCGCATCATTCCAGCTCACATGGACGACAGGATGCTTATCCTCCATCGAAGGGCGCAAAATGCCCGAGACGCCACATCGCCAGTTTACTCCGGCCTTCTTCTCCCATCTTGTACCATTCCAAACATCACTTCCATCCCCTTTTTCTGCATCTGTCAAAAACCTCGTTGCTTCCACAAACTTCCTGAACTCGGCAACGGTCACCGCATATTTGCTCATATAAAAATCACTCACCTTCACCTTATGCTGCGTCTCATCCTCCTCCCATCCAAATTCACCCTCCGGGCTGCCCATCGTAAACTCGCCGCCACGAATCAAGACGAAGTTTGGGAACCCTTCCATCACAACTTGAGTTTGCTCCGATTTACTCTTCATAAACCCGACAACCACCAAAATCACCAGCAGAACAACCGCAAGAGCTGCAGTAATCTGGTTTTGTTTTTTTGAAAACCAACTTTCCTGCCTATCCCTTTGCCGCGGCCGTAGCCGTGGCCGCTTCCGTTCTGGTTCGGTTATTGGTTCGGTTATTGGTTCTTGCTTCGGTTTGAGTATGACAGGTCGATCCAGTTTTGACTCAATCGCTCCAATGAGTTCCTGGAATGGCGGATAGGAAGGGTCGTTGTGCCAGTTGGAGAGGTCGGCTGCCTGAATTTGCCTGAACCCCCTTGGAGCCTCAACAGCGTCAAGAAAGAGAGGAACAAGAATCCCCTTCTCTTTGGCTACGCCTGCTACATCTTTAACCCAATCAGAATGCACAGCAAACTCAGACCAGAAAACAAGCACGCAACGCGACTCATCCAGCGCTTTTCCGACGGAGCTCTCCCCAGCCTGTCCCCGAGGAATTTTTCTGCCCCAGAATACACTCCAGCCGAGCATTTCAAGCTCCCTGACAATGGGCTTGACAAGTTCCTTATCCTTATGGGAGTAACTAATAAAAATATCAGGCATAAATCGACTTACAGGTTTACTTCAGCAGCAAAGCTTTATGCTGTTGAGCGTAAATATAGTTCATTTACCCCCTTTTTCATGAAGCGTTACGAAAGAATAGAGGACGATAAAAAGAACGGAACGCAATGATTCGATACGGGGGTTTGCGTTCCTTTTTTATCTTCTCTCTTTATTCACCTTTGATTACGATGCCCCTGAAACGCATACATTCGGCCGCCAGAGAACCGCAGGTTCTTGTGATCCTTGGCCCTACGGCTTCGGGCAAGTCTGACCTTGCCTTGGCGGTGGCGAAACTTGCGGGTGGGGAGATCATCTCGGCGGATTCGCGCCAAATTTATCGTGAGCTGGATATCGGTGCGGCCAAGCCCTCCCCGGAAGCACTCGGGGAGGTGAAACATCACTTCATCAATGAAAAAAATATCGGCGAACCCTTTACCGCCGGCGAGTTTGCGACGGAGGCGACGGAGCGGATCCACGATATTCACCAGAGGGGCAAGCGGGCAATTGTGGCTGGAGGCTCTACCCTCTACCTTGAAGGGTTGCTTGAAGGATTTGCCGATCTGCCTCCGGCCGACACCGTAATACGAAAGCGGCTGCTTGAAGAGATTGAGGGCGGCGGAAAAGAGCAGCTCTATGAACTGCTGCGCCAAAAAGACCCCGAGCAGGCCGCAACCCTTGACCCCACAAAAACCCAGCGCCTTATCCGCAGCCTTGAAATTATTGAGATCACCGGGCTAACAGTGACCGAGCTGCAGGCAAGGGGAAAAGAGCGCCAAAGCGGCCTAAGCTTTATTACCATTGGACTTGCCACGCCACGCCCCGAGCTCTACCAGCGAATCAATTTGCGGGTGGAAAAAATGGTTGAAGCGGGGCTCCTCCAAGAAGCAGAAGGGCTCTATCGGAAATATCACCAACTACTTTTACCGGGAAAAATAACCGCCCTGCAATCGGTGGGATATCAGGAACTTTTTCAATACCTTGACGGAAAGATCACCCTGAGTGAGGCCGTTACGCTGATACAACAGCACACGCGCAATTATGCAAAACGCCAGTTGACTTTTTTTAAAAATAGACTTAATGTTACGTGGTTGGATGCTCCTGAAGAGAGCGGAGAACGTAACGCGCTTGCCCGGCGACTGACCAAAATGTTCTGAAACAGGCACCAAACCGAGAGGGTTCGCCACTTTTTTTATGCACAGGCTGCTGAGCCTTGCTTATCACTACACAAAGAACAGCTCCTTTTAATTCATGATGTTGCAGCCCCACCATCACGGATTTTTGTAAAAGGCTAACCGTAGAAGTACCTTTATGAAAAATTCAGTATCCACTCGCAAAGAGTTAACCATCCTGAAAATCGAGGAAGAGGTTTTCGATTTTCGTCATGGCGCCGCATTCAAGGTGGCCGTTGAGGGTTTGGTCCAGAACGAGAGCAGCAAAAACCTGATCATTGATCTCTCGCAGGTCAAAGCCATTGACTCCTGTGGCATCAGCTCAATGCTGCTCGCCCACCAACTGGCCAACAAGTCGCACGGGCTGGCGATTTTTGTCTCACTCTGCCAGCAGATCAAGGATTTGCTGAAATTGACCAATCTGGACAAACAACTCTATATTTTTTCCTCCATCAATGAGGTGATGACCCTCATCGAGCCGGCCATGAAAAACAAACGCGGAGCCCGTGGCAAGTCAGCCGCACCGGCCTATGAGGTGGTTGATGAACTTATGTGCGAGGATCTGGATCTTATTGCCGCCGAGGAGCTGGATGAGGAGCCTCTTGACGATGAACTTGTGGAAACCGATGAGATAACCGATCAAGCAGAACTCTCCGAACCAGCCCCAGGAAAGGAGCCCGTCGCAAAAAAAAGAGGGCGACCGAAAAAGAGTGACCTGGAAAGCGCGCCAAAAAGCAAAAAGAACCTGTAGCCCCAAAAAGCTCAACCGGCTTTTCTCTCTCGCTCTTGTATACATCCCCGTTCCCGAACAGAACTCCTCTCTGGAGAGTGCTTCACTCTGCCGGGAACCATCAACTAAACTCGCTACACTCACGCCGCACCTCCCCGAATGATGAGGTGGTGTTACCCCTCCCTGCTATCGCGACAGCGGTAACTGCTTGTTAAATGCTTTTATATTACGTATTCTATCTCTAAAAAGAGTGAGTAATCCCCTGATCAAAAAGTAAATGATAGGGTGGGCATGGAAGATTTCTTTTTCAGGCGAAAACTGCAGCATCTGCTTACAGAAGCAGGCGTAACGGTAAACGGCCCTGAAGCGTGGGATATTACGGTGCACGACAACCGATTTTACCGTCGGGTGCTCACTGAAGCCCACCTGGGAACCGGAGAGTCCTACATGGACGGGTGGTGGGATTGCGAGCTGCTGGATGAGTTTTTTTACCGGGTACTGAGAGCCGGAATTGAAAAAAAAGTTTCAGGCATCCCGCGTCTCCTCAACGGAGTGGCGGGTAAACTGCTCAATCTGCAAAACCCCGCAAGGGCTTACACCGTTGGAGTTACCCATTATAATATCGGCAACGACCTCTACGCAGCCATGCTCGACCGGCGCATGATGTACAGTTGCGCCTACTGGAAAAATGTTTCAACGCTTGATGAAGCGCAGGAACGGAAGCTGCGCCTTGTTTTTGACAAACTGATGCTCAAACCGGGCATGCAGGTGCTCGATATCGGATGCGGCTGGGGCGGAGCGGCCCGGTTTGCCGCCGAGCACTACGGGGTCCAGGTGACCGGCCTGACCATTTCAAGCGAGCAGGCCCGCCTTGCCCGAGAGCATTGCCAGCAGTGGCCGGTTGAGATCAAATTAATGGATTACCGCGCCATACAGGGGAACTTTGATCGCATCTATTCCATTGGTATGTTTGAACATGTGGGCCACAAGAACTACCGGAACTATTTTAAGATCGTCCGAAAGCATCTCGTTCCTGATGGGCTTTTTTTGCTGCACACCATCGGCAGCAACCGCTCCGGCAGCAATACCGATCCATGGACGAGCAAATACATTTTCCCGAACTCCATGCTGCCCTCAGCCAACCAGATCACCGCCGCTGCCGAAGGAGAGCTGATGCTTGAGGACTGGCACTCGTTCGGCCATGATTATTATCACACGCTGAAGGCGTGGAACAGCAATATTGAAAAAAACCAGGCAACACTTTCAGCCACATACAGTGAACGGTTTCAGCGGATGTGGCGCTACTACCTGCTCAGTGCGGCGGGCTCTTTCCGGGCACGCAATGTTCAACTCTGGCAAATTTTATACTCAAAAAAAGGCATTGAAGGCCGATTCGAGATAGCGAGATAACTTTTTTCCGGTCAACCACAACTCACCCTTCGAGCATGATTGACACCTACTATAAAAATCAGTTGACACGCCTCTTTGACTCCGCAGATATCCAGATAGGAGGCAACCGGCCCTGGGACATGACCATCCATGACCCGCGTGTTTACCGGCGCACCATTACCGAGGCAAACCTTGGCCTTGGAGAGGCCTACATGGATGGGTGGTGGGAGTGCGGGGACCTGGAAGAGTTCTTTTTCCGCCTTTTAAGTGCGAAAGCGGATGAAAAAATTCTCGCCCCGGTTCTCTTCATCAGTCGATGGATCGGAAAAGCCTACAATCTCCAGCACCCTGCAAGAGCTTTTACCGTAGGCGAAAAACACTATAATACCGGCAACGACCTTTTTGAAACCATGCTGGATCAGCGCATGATCTACAGTTGCGGCTACTGGAAGGAGGCCCAAACCCTTGATGATGCCCAGGAGAAAAAACTCCGCCTGGTCTTCGACAAGCTGCAGCTTAAGCCCGGAATGCGCGTGCTTGACATCGGGTGCGGCTGGGGCGGAGCGGCCCGGTTTGCGGCTGAACACTACGATGTGGAGGTCACAGCCATAACGGTTTCGAGCGAACAGGCCAAGCTGGCCCAAGAAACGTGCTTTGGCTACCCGGTCAAAATCGAACTGATCGACTACCGCAACCTTCAGGGCTCCTTCGACAGGATTTACTCCATCGGCATGTTCGAGCATGTCGGCTATAAAAACTATCGCAACTATTTTGAACTGGTTAACCGCTGCCTGAAACCGGACGGTCTGACCCTCTTGCACACCATCGGGAGCAATGTACCCTGCACCAATGGCGATCCCTGGAGCTGCAAATACATCTTCCCGAACTCGATGCTTCCCTCGGCAAGCCAGATTACCAAAAGCTACGAGGGGCTCTTCACGCTTGAAGACTGGCACGTCTTCAGTCACGACTACTACATGACGCTCAAAGCCTGGCATGAGAACTTTGAAAAAGAGTGGCCGGAGCTGCAATCCCGCTACAGTGAAACCTTTTACCGCATGTGGCGATACTACCTGCTGAGTTTTGCCGGAGCTTTCCGGGCCCGCTCGATCCAGCTCTGGCAGGTACTACTCTCAAAAAATGGTCTCCAGGGCAGAACCACCATTCCCCGCTGAATTGGGAATTCAGGGATAGAGGCGATCAAGGGCTCTCTCCTGATTGAACGCAGCAATCTGTCGGGCGCTCTCCTCCATAATTGTCTCCAGCTCCATCTGACGGAGAATCATCTCCCGAAAGCGCGGAGTACCTGCGAGCTTGTCAAAAAACTCTCCCCCCTCCTGAAGGCCGAGCTGCTCAGAATAGAGCTGCTGAAGGGCAAGCAGAATTGCCGCCGCCGTTCTGAAGGGGCGAAAGAGCTGGCGGCTAGTTACCGTGAGCTTCAAGCCCTGGCACCGCTCTCCCCTGAATTTGCCGGATAAGGGAGTAAAGCTCACCGGATCAAACACCACCCCCGGAAGGGCGTAGGCCCTGAGCGCCAGCAAAAGCTTTTGAGGATTGATGAAAGGAGCGCCGAACTGCTCGAAAGGAGCTTCACTCCCCCGCCCTTCGCTCACCCTTGTGGCCTCCAGAAAGACCGTAGCCGGATAGAGCGTGGCTGCCGTAACACTTTTGATATTGGGCGATGGTGAGATAAAGTGGAAGCCGGAATACTCGTCGCCAAACCGATCCCGCCGGTAGCCTGACATGGCGATCACACGCAGGTCAAGCTTCTTGTAGTGCTCTCGCTTCAAAAGCAAGGCAATTTCGCCAACCGTCATCGAGTGCACAAAGGGAATATTGACCGCGCTGACAAAGGAGTCATATCCCGCCGCCACTATAAACCCTTCAGGCTTGAGTGGCGCAACCGGGTTGGGACGATCAAGCACCATAAAAGGCACCCCAGCCTCCTCGCACGCCTCCATGGCGCTCTTCATGGTTGAGATATAGGTATAACAGCGGGTACCGATATCCTGCAGGTCAAACACCAGGAGGTCAATCTCGTGCAACTGGGCGGTGGCGGGTTTTTTGGAAGCACCGTAGAGCGAAAAAATCGGCAGGGAGTCGGCAAGAGCCGTGCGACCAACTTTTTTGCCGGCCTCAATATCGATCGAAAAGCCATGCTCGGGAGCCATGAGAAACTTCAGCCGGACTCCGTGCCGCAGCATTAGGGCGTAATCCGCCTCCCCCTTCATGCTTCGGCTGGCCGCATTGGTTATAAGCCCCACCCGCAAACCCGAAAGCTCCCGAAAACCAGAGGCCTCCAGCCGGTCAATCCCGCAGAGCAGCGGACCAGCTGAAGCTGAATGCGCCACCAACAAAAGAGCAAGGAGAAGGGAAAAACACTTTTTAGCTGATTTGAAAAATGAGGCTGTGCCTGATCGACTCGTCATGGCGAGAGAAAGGTTAAAGGAGATGAGTAGCATGGCTGCTAAAACATACGGAGTTTGCAGGATATAACCGAACATGCCGTAAGCTCCCTGCAAAAAGCTTGACTTCGTGAGAGAGATAACGTACTGTTATACAATAGTGATAAGAATATTGCACCGATAATGCCCCGATTTTCTGACTGCCAGTAATAAACGTTGACCACCTGACCGACCCGATCTTCACCCTCTGATAACCAGGTAAAACAAGGATTTCGTGGAAAACGAGGAAAGAGGCTCTTCTCTTGAGGGAAAAGCAAACAAGCAAACCCGAGAGGAAGAGAAGGTTGAAAGAACCCTGTCGAGAGGGTACGCAGAGATAACCGGCTACCGGTCAGAAAAGGCCGTGCAGATCAAGGCCGAACTGCCCGAACCGGCCGGCACGACCGATAACAAGCCGAAGGTAACTATTTTCTTCTCCTATGCGCATGACGACAGCGCCATCAAGGAGAGCTTTTTTGACAAAATCAGGGATCGGCTGAAAACATCAAAAGAGTACCATTTCTCCTTCTCTTCCGACAGGGATATCCTGACCGGCGAGAGATGGCACGATGAGATTCAGGCGATGATTGAGCGTTGCGATTTTGGCCTGCTCCTGCTCTCGACAAGCTTTTTGGGCAGCAAATATATTGAACAACATGAACTGCCGCACCTGCTCAACAAATGCCTACCTGTTGCCCTTGAGATCCTTGACCTGCAATATCAGAACCTGAAAGGGTTGAACGAAAAACAGATATTCTTTTTCAAGAACAAAGCATTCCTGGAAGTAAGAGGGCCAAATCAGACTCGTTTTATTAACGAGCTTGCCGCAAACATTGAGGAGCGGGTAAAAAAACAACTTCGCATAGATAAAGCCGCCGAAAAGAGCGAGCTGATCTCTGGTGATCCGCTCAAGAGTTTCTCCGACAGACTCCTGAACTACCGGCAGGGAATCTACAAGGATGGCGAGTATATCCACGGGAGCGGCCTCCCCTCTCAAATCGCTCACAAACCGGATGAAACCCTCAAAGGCGATACCGTTATTGCCCTTGAGTACATCAAAAGCTGGGCGCTGGATTCTGATCTGCCGCTCTTTGCCCTGCTTGGTGATTTCGGCACTGGCAAAACCTTCACCTGCAGAATGCTCACGCGCGATATCAACGGAGTGCATACCAGGGAGCCGGAGCGCTACCCGCTTTGTATCTACATTGATCTGCGAATGGTCTCTACCAAAATCGGAACGGAAAAGAGGATTCCCAAACTGCTTGATATTCTGCAGGACGCTATAGAAAACACCAAAGACCCGCTTGACCGCTCACTGGTGACGCCGCAGGAGATTATTAAGTTGGTGCGCGAGAACAAGGCGATGATCATCTACGACGGCCTTGATGAAAAGAGTGTGCACTTCACGCCGGAAGAGACGAGCCGCTTTATTGCTGAGCTCTGGAGCATCCGCGAAATCCGGGATAAAAAGGATGCAGCGCTTCAGGGCAAGGTGCTCATAAGCTGCCGCACCCATTACTTCAGGGATATCTTTGAACAGAACAGCCTCTTTCTCGGAAGAGACCGTGAGGGCCGTTCATCCTCGGAGTACCGCTCCTGCACCCTCTTGCCCTTTGACGACACAGAGATCAGGGAGTACCTGAAAAAGAGGCTGGGCAGCGGTGAGGGGGAGATTGAGAGAATCATCGCGCTGTTTGAAGAGGTGCACAACCTCAAAGAGCTTGCCGGAAGGCCCTACGCCCTCTCGCTCATTACCGAGTTCATCCCGGAGCTTGAGCGGCTGCAGGAGGAGGGAAAAGCCATCAACACGGCAACGCTCTACAAGCTGACCATTGAGAACTGGCTCCAACGGGATGAGGGTAAGCATGAGTTCAGCAGAGCGCATAAAAAGAGCTTGATGAAGGCGCTGGCCGGTGAGCTACACAAAAGAGGTGGTGGCGGCATAAGGGCCGAGGAGCTTGAAGCGTGGCTCGACACCTGGCTCTATCACCATCCGGTTATCACGGCGGCCTACAGCAACATGAACCGCGAGACCCTGAAAAAGGATCTCCGTACCGCAACCTTTATTATCCGTGAGGAGGAGCGGGAGTTCTCTTTTGCCCACACCTCACTGCAGGAGTATTTCCTTGCGGGATATATTCTTGAAACCCTCTCATCACCGAATGGGCCAGAGGATAGTCTTGCCTTTCCCCTGCCCTCAAACGAGACGCTGAACTTTGCGGTGGAGATGCTCGCCCTTGATGATCGTCTGCTCAATAGCTCCGTCAAGGCTATTGAGAACATTCTTGGTAGCAGCTACCGGAAAGAGCTGTCGGAACTTGCCCTTGCCCTCTGGATGAAGCTGCATGAAAGGGGAATGAAGCAGCCAAACCCCGGCACGACTCACCTTGAAGGTGCCGATCTCTCCGGCTGGCAGATTAGTAACCTGAATCTCCATAGCGCCTGTTTCGACCATGCAACACTCAGAGGTACACAGTTTGAGGGAACCATACTCACCGCATCATCCTTCATGAGTGCTTGCCTGATCAATGCTGAGTTCCTCTCCTGCAATGCAAGTGGTGCAGACTTTTCCGATGCGGATGCTGCCGGGAGTATATGGCGGAACTCCAACCTGCAGGAAACCGAGTGGCAGTCAGCCGATCTGAGGCTTGCCTCTTTTATTGCCTGTAACGTGTTTGGCACTTAAAACTTCACACTAACACCTGAAACCGCAGTAGCTCAATGCACGGGCAGAGAAAACACCCCCTTGCCAGAAACCTTTCATATTGATTCATTTACCGGCCATTCGCGAGGAGTCAATTCATGCGCACTGAGTCAGGATAACCGGTACATCATCTCAGGCTCTTGTGACAAGACCCTCAAAGTGTGGGATTTCAAGACCGGAAACTGCATCAGGACGATGACAAACCTGCCTCAAAACGAATCCGCAGCATGGGATGGCAACGCGCAGAAACTGCTCTCTGCTTCGAAAGAGGCGTGGCGGTGGATCGGGTTAAGCTCGGGTTTAAGACGGCTGCCGATTGAGCTGCTGGAGAGTGGAGTGCCGGGCAACGAGCATGAGTGAATGCTGGCAGATGATCGGGAGGAGGCGTACCAACTGGAGATTTTTGGACAATAAAAAAGCCGCCTTTTGATGGGCGGCTTTTTGCTGGTGGTGGGGACAGGACTTGAACCTGCAACCTTCGGGTTATGAGCCCGACGAGCTACCAATTGCTCCACCCCACGATGTAGCTGAATATAAGCTAAATTTTTCATTTACCAAGCGATATATCCCATTCATTTCATCTGCCGTGATGGTGCGGAAGAAAAAGAGTGTGCGGGGCTAACGGGGGCACAACAAAAAAGCCGCCCTTTGGAGAGGCGGCTTTTTAACTGGTGGTGGGGACAGGACTTGAACCTGCAACCTTCGGGTTATGAGCCCGACGAGCTACCAATTGCTCCACCCCACGATGTTTGTGCTCCAATGTAGGCAATAAAAGCTTGTTTCCAAACTATTATTGTATCGGCTGGCCATTTATTTCGGACCCTTCCGGCTCAAGAACAAATAACTTGCCATCCGCACCCTCAACCGCCAGAATCATCCCCTCCGAAACCTCATCACGGATGGTGCGCGGCGCAAGATTGGCAACCAGCACCACGTTCTTGCCCACCATCTCTTCCGGCGTGTAATGCTTGGCAATACCGGCAAGCACCTGTCGGGTTTCGGAACCAACCTCGACCTGAAGCTTGAGCAGTTTCCCTGCTTTTTTCACCTTTTCAGCCGAGAGCACTCTCGCAACGCGCAAATCAACCTTACCGAAATCGTCAAAGCTGATCACTGGCTTGAACTCCATCCGCTGCACCGCCGCTCCAGCCTCACGCTTTTCAGCTTCAGCCAGCAGCGCCTCAATCTTCTTCAGCTCCGGCGCAATATCGCTATCCTCAATTTTGGTAAAGAGAATTTCCGAGTTCGCCCTGATTTTATGCCCCGCTTTCAGTTGCGGCAAAAGAAGCTGATCGAACAAAGAGCTGCCCGCTGCAATGCGATCCTCTATTGTGCCCTCAAAGCCAAGCATGGCTGAGATTTTGTTGCAGGTTTCAGGCAGCACCGGCGAGAGCGCAATGGAGAGGGCGTGGCACAGGTTGAGCGACAAAGCCATCGCTTTGGCCGCGGCCTCACGGTCGGTTTTAATCACCTTCCAGGGCTCCGAGCTGGTCAAAAAGCGGTTCGCCGCCCGTGCAATATCCATTCCAACCGAAACCGCATCACGGAAGTGAAACTGCTCAAAAGCAAGGTCAAGCTGCTCAAGGGCTTCCGGCCAGTTGATCCCCAGAGAGTTCCACTCCTGCGGGGTACAGTCGCAAGGCACCTCTCCGTCGAAACGAGAATTGGTAAAATCAACCGAGCGCTTGATAAAGTTGCCGAGGGTATCGGCCAGTTCACCGTTGGTACGGTTCTGAAAGTCCTGCCAACTGAAATCGGTATCCTTGTTTTCCGGATAGTTCACCGCAATGCTGTAGCGCAGGGTGTCGGCCGGAAACTTTTCAAGGAACTCGCCGAGGTAGACCGCATAGTTGCGCGACTTGGAGAACTTTCTCCCCTCAAAATTCATGAACTCTGAAGCCGGCACATTGTCGGCCAGATTGAAGCGTTCCGTCTCGCGTCCTTCATTCCAGGCCATCAGGATTGAGGGGAACATCAGGGTGTGAAAGACCACGTTATCCTTGCCGATAAAGTGCACAAGACGGCTTTGGGGATCCTGCCAGTACTCCTTCCACCGCTCGCTGCTCCCCTGCTCTTCTGCCCACGCCTTGGTAAAGGAGATATAACCAAGCACCGCATCAAACCAGACATAGAGCACCTTGCCGACGGCATCGGGGGTGTCGAGAGGCACAGGAATTCCCCAGGAGAGGTCGCGGGTAATTGCTCGGTCGTTCAGCCCCTGCTTGAGCCAGGTGCGGCTGTAGTTGACCACGTTGGGTCGCCAGTCATCCTCATGGAGGGTTACATACTTTTCAAGCGCCTCCTGGAACCTGCCAAGCGGGAAATACCAGTGCATGGTTTCGCGCAGTTCCGGCGTTGCATCCGAAAGCTTGCTCTTCGGGTTGATCAATTCGAGCGGACTGAGGTGGGTGCCGCACTGCTCACACTGATCGCCATTGGCTTCCGCATTATTGCAGATCGGGCAGGTGCCGGTGACATAGCGGTCGGAAAGAAAGCGGTCGGCCTTGCGGTCAAAAAAGAGCTTCTCGGTCTTTTTTGTAAAGATACCCTTCCCTTCAATATCCAGAAAAAACTCCTGCGCGGTCTTGTGATGGAGCGGCAAAGAGGTTCGGCCGTAGTAGTCAAACGATATGGAGCACTTCTGGAAGGCGTCAAGGTTCATGCGGTGGTAACGGTCAACCACATCCTGGGGTGAAATGCCCTCCTTCTCGGCCGTCAGGGTAATCGGCACACCGTGCTCATCCGAACCACCGATATGGATGACATCCTCGCCCTTGAGCCGTTTATAGCGGACATAGAGATCGGCCGGAAGATAAACACCCGCCAGATGGCCGAGATGAACCGGACCGTTGGCGTATGGAAGTGCTGTAGTAACAAGCGTTCTGGTAAACTTAGGCATCTTGTGAGAAAATGGTTACAAACAAAAAGCGGCCCGACCGGAGAACGGAGGCCGCTGGTATGATTATTTTTTTGCAAAGAGTGAATTGAACTTCTCTGCCGAAAAGCGACGCTTCTGATCGCTCTTCAGGTAGCGAAGCCAGACAAGTTTTTTCTGCCCGTCCACACTGTCCACAACCGCAGGCCCTTCAGGAGTCGAGACCTTGCTGCCAACGGCCGGCATCCGTGACGGCGAGGCTCCCTGATGCTGGCACCCCTTCTCATGCTTTGAATAGCCGAGGCAGCACTTGGGGCGGTTACAAAGGCCGGTAATATTGAAGGCGTGGCTCTCGTTGCCAATCGCTTCGGAGTACTGGGTCTTTTCAGCAAAAGGATTGGCATGGATTTTTTGCAGCCAGGTCGAGCAGCAGAGGAGGCAACCACACGGACCAAAGGCATTTGCCCGCCGAGCCTCTTCACGCGTGGTGATCTGCACCATCTGGATTCGCGCCTTGAACTCCCCTGCCAGGTCGCGCACCAGTGCGCGGAAATCAACCCGGTGTGAGGAGGTGTAGTAGACCGAGAGCTTCTGCTGATCCATACGCAACTCAACATCAACCAGCTTCAGGTCAAGCTCATGTTTTTTAACCTTGTTCAAACAAACTTCGCGAATCTCCAACTGCCGTTTTTTCAGTTCCAGAATGGCCAGGCTGTCACTCTCGGCGGCAAGCCGCAACACCAGCGGCCACTCCTGTCCATTTTTGTCAAGCCCTTTTAACTTGAGCTTTTTACGGGCAATCCGGCCGGTGGAATAGACAACCCCGTAATCATACCCACCGTCCGACTCAACAATCACCTGCTCACCAACATTGACCGGAATTCCGGTATTATTGACAAAAAAATCCCGGCGGCACCCCTGCATCTCAATCTCACATATCGCAACCTGCGCCTCGTCACCACTCTCCTGGGCGTAGAGGGATTCCACCTCACTGTGCAGCAGTTGTGAGAGCCGTAACCTTATGTTTGCATTATCACCCAAAAGACAACTGCATATGACATTGCTCATAACACACTATTATTTTGGATACGGGAAAAAGCCGAAATCCCGCATGTATTCGGATATTAACAACTTAAGTAATTCTCAACGGTTAAATAAGGTGCTTTGATTTTCATATTCCGTTACTGCTGCTCACCGGCCAGACTGTAAGCTCTGAGTGCACTCAAGGTAGGCAAATTTAAACTCTTTTTAGAGGCCTTCGTTGCCAACCCTTAACAAAAAAACACTCTGCAGAAGAAAAGAGTTCTCTGGCATAACCCGCCGAGTCTCAAAAAAATTCGTTGGAGAAAACATCAGCTAAAACAAGCTCCTCTCCCTGAACCATGGAACGCTTCACTTCGACGGATAGCGGAAAAACCTTTTCAGACTCTCCACCCTCCGGTTTACCGACATGGTTCCCGTGACGAGCGTCACCGCCCCATCAAGCTCCCGCTTCATGATCTTCTCTTTCAGTTCATCAAGATGGCTCTCGGTCTCCCGCTGCATCGTGGCCGTCAGGGCCTCCTGGGAGGTAACACTATCCTTCAAAACCAAAAGTGGCTCCCTGAACGATAAAAAGAGTTCCGGCTTCTGCTCTTCAAGATATTCAATCCGGCTGACCACGGAGACCAGGTAGATGCCGGAGGTTTGTTCAAGCACACGGGAGACAATGGATGCGGTTCCTTTAAAAAAGAAGAGCGGCCGCTGGTCAACCGCCTCTATCTTTCCCTGGGGAAAAATCCAGAGGGCGTTCTGCCGTGCACTTTCCGCAAGCAGCAGTTCAACCGCATAACGAATGGTGCCGAGCGCACTTCTCGGATGGGAGCGGTCAATGGAGAAGGCTCCGATACGGGTGAAAAAGGGGTGTTTGCGGAGCTGCTGATACTCAATAATGATATGGAGGTTCTGAAAAAAAAACTCCTCCGTGCAGAGCTGCGACCAGAAGCCGTCCCACCAGTAGGCGTGGTTGGCATAAAAGATAACCGGAGTGCGCCGATCCATCTCACGCACTCCGGCTGGCATAAAAACACGCAGCGAGTTGAAATACCGCCTGAACTGACGACGGGAGTACCAGCCGAACCAGAGGGTATAGAGCTTGCTGCGACGGACCTTCAGCATCCGCCTCTTATTTAAAGGCCCGCTTGATACGGTTTACCGCTTCCTCAAGCGAGGCGATTGAGGCCGCATAGGAGAGGCGCAGGTTTTCCGGTGCACCAAAAGCATCACCGGGCACGGTTGCCACATGATGCACCTTCAGGAGATATTCAGCAACATCGGCTGCATCTTTCATCACCACACCGTTGAAGGTTTTACCAAGCACGCCGCTGATATCCGGGAAAATATAAAAGGCACCCTCTGGCAGGGCGGTTTTAAAGCCTGGAATAGAGTTAAGCGCTTCGTACATGTAGTCGCGCCGTTTTTTAAATTCCTGGCAGCGCTCGGCAACAATGCTCTGGTCTCCAGAGAGCGCAGCAACTGCAGCTTTCTGGGCAATGGCATTTGGGTTGGAGGTGGTCTGCGACTGGATCTTGTCGCAGGCATCAATCAGCCATTTCGGGCCGGCAAGGTAGCCGATTCTCCAGCCGGTCATGGCGTAGGTCTTGGAAACTCCATTGCTGACAATAACCCACTCCTTCATGGACTCAATGCGTGCCGGTGAAAAAGGACGGGTATCGCCATAAACAATCATATCATACATTTCATCCGAGAGCACAAAAATGCTGCGTCCCTCAACAACCGCCATCAAGGCCCGTACCTCGGCTTCAGAGTAGACCGCACCGGTTGGATTGGATGGAGAGTTCAGCACAAAAATTTTAGTCTTCGGCGTAATGGCCGCTTCAAGCTGGGCCGGAGTCATTTTGTACTCACTCTCCAGCGTGGTATGCACAATAACCGGAGTAGCACCGGCAAGACGAACCATTTCCGGGAAACTTACCCAGAATGGAGCCTGTACAATCACCTCATCCCCTTCCTGACAGAGGGCAAGAAAGGTGTTGGCCAAAGTCTGCTTGCCGCCGTTGCTGACAATAATCTGGTTTTCCTGAAACTCCAGGGAGTTGTCGCGCCGGAACTTTTCAATAATGGCCTTTTTCAGCTCGGTTATACCCGAATTATTGGTGTAACGGGTAAATCCGGCATGAATGGCATCAATAGCCGCCTGATTAACATTTTCCGGGGTCGGAAAATCCGGTTCACCGGCTGAAAGGCTGACAATATCAAGCCCATCGGCTTTCATTTTACTGGCAAGAGCGCTGATTCTCATGGTCTGCGACTCCTGCATGCTAAGTACCCGGCGGGTCAGATATTCCTCTCCGGGGAGATGTGTAGTAGACATAGCTATCGTTTTGTTATAATTTACTTTGTATTCGCTTCATCACGTTTCAGATGGAGCTTTTCAAGCACACAGGGGTGCACAAACTTGCTGACATCCCCTCCAAGCAAAGCCACCTCCCGGATGATGGATGAAGCCACATAGGTGTACTTGACATTCGGCATCAGAAACACCGTGGTCACCTCAGGATAGAGATGACGGTTGAGCAGCGACATCTGAAATTCATATTCAAAATCCTTGACCTGCCTTACCCCCCGGACAATCGCCTTCGCTCCGGCCTGACGGGCATAATCGGCCAGAAGGCCGCCATGGAGCACCTCAACACTGACGGCCGGATAGTCGCCGACAACCTCACGGATCATCGCCACCCGCTCATCAACCGTAAAGAGCACGTTTTTCTGGCAGTTCTCGGCAATCACCACAATGACCTGCTCAAAAATATTCAGGGCACGTTCAAGCACATCAAGATGGCCGTTCGTAAAGGGATCAAAGGTTCCGGGATAAATAGCTTTCTGTTTCATCGGCCGAAAAGGTCAGTGCTGAAAAAAAGTAACTCGGGTCATACCGTAATCACGATGAAAAGCGTAATACGGCGACTCGGTAAAATCAAGGTGCGCACTATGTTCGATCAGCAGCATCCCCTCTTCAGCAAGGATGGTGCTACCCGAAATTTTTTCAATCAGCCGGTCGTAATCCTGCCAGGAGTATGGAGGATCGCAAAAGACAAGATCAAATGGGCCGGTCGTACGGCCAAGAAAGGAAAGAACGTCGGCATTAACCACTCTCGTGCTACCTTCCGAAAGCCCCAACTGAAGCGCTGTGGCTTTGAGGGCCTTGAGGGCATCCGTATGCTGATCGACAAAAGTGACCGATGCCGCACCGCGACTCAGCGCTTCAAAACCAAGAGAGCCGAACCCGGCAAAGAGGTCAAGCACCGCAATGCCTTCAAAATCAAGCCTTGCCGTGAGGGTATCGAAGAGCGACTTTTTCACCCGGCTGCTACAGGGGCGGATTGCCTGGGAGCTTGAGCTCCTGATTTTCCTCCCCCTGTATAGACCTGCAAGAATCTGCACGAAACTGCTTACCCTTAAAAATCACCGAACGCGGTCTCACCAAGAATGGCAAGCGCTTTCTGTGCATCATCCTTTGAGGGTGCTTTGCCGTGCCAGTTGCTTTTATCGGGCATGGTTCCCTCAAAAAAAGGCACCCCTTTGCCCATAACCGTAACCGCAAGCACAACTGACGGCTTGGTGCGATTTGAAGTGGCCCGGATTTTTTCAATCGTGGCAACAAAATCCGCAATATCGTTGCCGTTGCACTGATAAACATCCCAGCCGAATGCGCGCCATTTATCCGCAAAAGGCTCAACGTTCATGACATCATGAACCTCGCCATCAATCTGCTGGTTGTTGTAATCGACAATACCAATAATGTTGCCAAGCCCGTAATGCGCGGCACTCATGGCGGCTTCCCAAATCTGACCCTCCTGGCACTCGCCATCGCCCATCAGGCAGAAGACATCGTGCTGGTTACTCTCCATACGAAGGCCAAGCGCTGCACCAACAGCGGCCGAAAGCCCCTGTCCGAGTGAACCCGAAGCGATTCTGATACCTGGAAGTCTCGCCTCAGAGGTCGGATGGCCCTGCAAATAGGAGTTCAGCTCCCTCAGGGTACCAAGCTCCGTAAGGGGGAAGTAGCCTGAACGGGCCAGCACGCTGTACCAGACCGGAGCAATATGGCCATTGGAGAGAAAAACCAGATCCTGGGCCTCACTCTGCCAGAACTCATGCGGCTTGTGCTGAAGCAACCGAAAGTAAAGGGCGGTAAAAATATCGGCCATGCCAAGAGATCCGCCCGTGTGACCGGAGTTGGATTTGGCAAGCATTCTGATAATATCCCGCCTGACCTGGCGAGCCATCTCCTGAAGCTCCTCAATTGAAGCAAGTTCAAGAAGTTTGCCTTTTTTCTCGGCAGAATAAAGTTTTAAGTCTTTTGTCATTGTAATGTCAACAACATGCTTGTGAATGGAAACAAAAAGCCAAAAGTTAATGCGCTGGTGATAAATAACAAAAAAAACCTATTCATGCTCCCGCTTTCTTTCCTTTACAAACCTCCAAACGGAAAAAACAAGCAGCAGCAGAAACACAACCGATACCGGAATGGTGTAGAGAGCGGCATAAGCACCAATGTGCTGCCAGTTACTGCCAAGTAAAAATCCTCCGTAAAGCAGGAGCACATTCCAGGCTGTAGCACTGACGAGGGCTGCAAGAAAAACATAGGGAGTTTTAAGATGCATCAGCCCGGCCATAACCGAAATCACCGCCCTGGAACCAAAAAGAAAACGGTTCACCAGAACCGCAAGGTAGCCGTGGGTGGCAAATTTATGGCGAAGCAGCTCCATATCGGAAGGCGGAAAAAAACGGTGAACGCTTTTCGAAAGCCAGTGCTGCGTGGCGCTTCCTCCCGCATCATACAATTTCATGCCGAGATACTTGCTGAGCAGATAGACCAGCATGAAACCGGCAGTCGAGCCCAGTGAAGACCACAAAAGCGCTCCCAGAAACGTTATCTTGCTTTTACAGATCAAGTAGCCAATAAAAGCAACAGGCACATCTCCGGGAATCGGCGGCACCACATTTTCAAAAAAAGCAATCAGAAAGAGAAAGAGATAGACAGCAACAGGATCGGCATGCTGCAAATAAGCAATGGCAGATTCAAGCATGCAACCCCCCGCTATCTAACCCTGTTGACTTCACCTTAAGCTCCAAGCACCCTGCGCTGCACCTCACTGTAGGCATCCTCTACACCACCCAAATCAAAGCGAAAACGATCCTTGTCCAGCTTCTCATTGGTATCCAGATCCCAGAAGCGGCAGGTATCGGGGCTGATTTCATCGCCAAGCAGAATGGTACCGTTATTGCGGCCAAACTCAAGCTTGAAATCAACAAGTTTCAGTTTTCTTTCGGCGAAAAAGGCTTTGAGCACTAGATTAATGGCTTCAGCGCGACTTTTGAGCACGGCAAGCTCTTCACGGGTGGCAACACCAAGCGCCACGGCATGAGCGTCGTTCATCAGCGGATCGTCAAGGTCATCATCTTTCAGATAGAACTCAACAATCGGCTCCGTCAGCACGGTGCCTTCCGAAAAGCCGTACCGCTTGACCAGTGAACCGGCCGCAATATTACGCACCACAACCTCAACCTTGATGATCTCCAGATAACGGCAAAGCATATCGCGATCCGAAAGCTTTTCAACCAGATGAGTCGGGATACCGTGCTCTTCAAGAAGCGTAAAGAGCTTGCAGGAAATCGCGTTATTGACCACACCCTTCTCGGCAATGCTCCCTTTTTTCTTGTTGTTGAAGGCCGTCGCATCATCCTTGAACTCTTGAATCACCAGCCCCTCGTCTTCCGTCAGATAAACCTTTTTGGCCTTGCCTTCATAAAGCAGTGTCGTCTTTTTCATTATCAACAGTTTTATATTTAAGCAGCTCTCTCTGGAAACAAAGAGCCGTGATTTAGCAAATAATTTTCCGTTTTCCTACTCCCCGCCGCCGGAAGCCGCCTGCTGCACCGCACCGGTCAGCACAATGGTAATCTGCTCGTCGGTCAACCCCTTCTCTTTGAGAAAGTTCATGAACCTGAAAACGCCAAGATCCGAGAGCATGGCTTTCGGCTGATCCTGCTCCACCAGCCCTCTGGCACGGCTGTACTCTTCAGAGGTCTTGATCCAGTCCTCAATAAACTGTTCGGATTTACCGGTTTCAAGAAAAAAACCGGTCACAATACGCTCAACATCATCGCGCGCTGGTTCAGGATGAGCTTGAAACAGCAACTGCATCTCTTCCGAAATCCTCGCCAAAACAAGAACCGCTTCACGGTCAAGAGTCTCCTCGAGGATATCTTTTGCTTGTTCCTTGACATCACTCTTCTGGATCATACTGGCACTTTGGATCGTTGGATAAGAAAAGACTTGATAGCTTGAAAATCCCGATTAAGTTACATAATCATTATGGTAAAGAAAAAAAATTACCGAGAAAGGGTCATGCGAAAATTGCTCTGTGGAGTTTTTCTCTTTTTCTCTCTTCTGAGCTTGACTTACGCCCCTTTATGGGGCAAAGCCGAGCCGGAGCACACACTGGTAATGATGTGGTGGAATGTTGAAAATCTTTTCGACTGCCAGAACGACCCCACTACCGATGACGATGAGTTCACGCCGAACGGCCGGCTGCACTGGACAGAAAAAAAACTGCTGCTCAAACAGATGCGCATCCGCCACCTCCTCTCGGCCGTGAAGGCTCACCCGCACTACCGGAAATATCCCGACCTCCTCGCCTTTGCCGAGGTAGAAAACCGGCCTCTCTTTCAGAAAACGCTTGCCGGTGTTGCGGGCATCAGCTACAAGAGCATCTATTACGAATCGGCCGACCCGAGAGGGATTGATATCGGCCTTGCCTGGAATCCCCAGGCGCTGCAGGCCGGAGCATCAAAAGCCTACCGGGTTCCCCTTCAGGAGAAGCCAACACGGGATATTATTGTTGCCGGATTCTCAGCCGAAGGAAAAGGGTTTCATGTTCTGCTGAACCACTGGCCCTCACGCTCCTTTGACACCGAGTGGAGCGAACCAAAACGCATGGCCGCAGCACAGGTTGCGCGCCACATTCTCGACAGCCTGCTTCTAGGGAACCCGAAGGCCGATATCATCCTCATGGGAGACTTCAATGACGAACCCGGCAATCGCTCCATACAAACGGTGCTTGGTTCAACCGTTGAGCGGGCAAAAGTCAAAGCAAACGGCAAAGCAGTGCTCTTCAACTGCTGGAGCGGCTATAAAGGCATCGGAAGCTACTTCTACAAGAACCGCTGGCAACGGTTTGACCAGATTCTGCTCTCATCCGGCATGCTCGACCACAAAGGGCTTTCACTGCCCGAAAATGGTTTCCGCTGTTTCGCCTTTTCGCCCCTGCTCGACCCCTCCCACAAAAAGCCTTGGCCTACCTATGAAAACGGAAAATACCGGGGCGGATACTCCGACCACCTCCCCCTGCTCCTGAAGGTCACGCTCATACCGTAAGATCGGCCGATTGATCTTTTGGGCAAAACCATCCCTGCAATCACGTGCCATAAACCGTAAACCAGAGCAACAAGAGTGCCGAGATGGTCATGACAATAAAGGTTGCAACACCAAAAATATTCGACCACAACCCGTTGGTATACTTCCCCATGATCGTTTTATTGTTGCAAATATGCAGGATGAATCCAATAAGCACCGGTGCCGTTACGCCATACAAAACGGCCGTATAAATAAGAGCATGAACCGGGCTGATGCCCAGAAAATGAATCAGCAGTCCAAGAAGGAGTGAAATCGCAATGACCAGATAAAATCCCGGCGCCTCATAATATTTTTTTGCCAGCCCTTCGTTCCATCCAAACGTTTCAGAAACCATATAACTTATTGCTCCGGCGAGCACCGGAAGCGCAAGAAACCCTGTACCAATCACGCCCAATGCAAACAAAAAATAGGCATATTCACCCGCAAGCGGTCGTAAAGCACGGGCGGCCTCTTCAACCGTATCAATATGGCGCACGCCCGCGCCAAACAATACGGAACCAGCGGATAAAACTATGAAGTAAAAGCAGATATTAGAAAAAAGCATACCGACATTAATATCGGTCTCCATATTACTGATGGATTTTTTTCCGATAAACAGATGTTTTTCAGCCCGATCTTCAACCTCCATTGAGGCCTGCCAGAAAAAGAGATAGGGGGAGATGGTCGTGCCAAGTATACCGACAAACATCATCAGATACTCTTTATTGATGATGATGTCCGGCAGAAAGGTATCTCTCAAAACTCTCATCCAGGGCACATGCACAATAAAAGGTATGGCTATATAGCCCAGGAGGCTTGCACACAACCACTTCAGGATAAGCGCAATTTTGTGGTATGACCAGAAGATCACACTGTAAAAAATCAGAAGGGTAAAAAATATTGAAAAAAAGAAGGGCTTGATGGAAGGAAACAAAAGATTGCCAACCGCGCCCATTGCCGCGATATCAGCACCAATATTGAGCGTAATGGAGATAAAGCTTATAACCAAAATGACATAAAGCGTTGTTCTGGAATAGTGCTCTTTGATGATACTGGTAAGTCCCCTGTCGGTAACCAGTCCGATACGGGCACACATCTCCTGAATAGAGACCATCAGGGGATAGGTAACCAGAGCGCTCCACAGCAATTGATAGTTAAAGGCTGAGCCGGCCTGGGTGTAGGTTACAATACCTGAAGGATCATCGTCACTTGCTCCGGTAATAAGACCGGGACCGATAATTCCAAAAAACCGTTTGACTTTATTTACCTTTTTACCGCCTGCAGGGAGTGCCATGATCTATCTGTTCAGGAGCATTAAGAGGGTACTACTCTATTCTACGATGTTACTAGCCACTCCGGAACCTGCACAAGCCTCTCTTCAGTGTCACGTTTCGCTGCCAATTAGAGAAGCCTCAATCTGCCGGGAGAGCTCATCCATCATGGCATAACGCCGGTGATACATCGCCCGCTTGTTCGGCTTCATCTCCTTGCTGCTCCTTCGCTCGGTCTTGAGAGGCAGGCGAAACCACCCGTCCGAATCTGAAACACCACCCATATCCGTCCAGAGTGCATCATAATCAAAGGTCGTATCATGCATGAAGGGCAAGTGGATCAGATATTTGCTATGATGAGGATGAATGGCATTGCTCACGCCGAAAAGGTGCGTCAGAGCAAAGAGACGCGCAATCTCCTGGACAATAAAGATCATGACAAGATTTGGCCGCAGCCCGTACATGGCTTTCGTCATCATTTTAATCTCATCCTTCGTGGAGCGCCCCTGGATACAGCCGATATAACAGATTCTCTCGGCTTTCGACTGCTGTTCAAAAGAAAATGCCATTTGAATAACCGGTTCCCGTAACGATGCGCTTCGGAGCGACAACATCAATACCCCCTCCTTTCGGAGACTATTATCGTAACTAAGTACAATCGTGACCTCACCATACCCCTCCAGATGCAGGTGCGCAAGCGGAAAACCATCAGCACGAAGCAGGGCCTCCATGAGGGCGCCTTTATGGGTCAGAATGTATTGGTAGGTCTCCTTGATAACTTTTTTTCTTTTTGCAATATCCCAGTTGTTCGACATAAAGACCCGCATAGGCTGAAATGCCAGATAGGGGATCTGCTCTGAAAAGGGGCTCATCTCCCTGATATTCAAGTGGTTAAACCAGTCCAGCGATTCAAGCGGATAGAGAGCGGCTATAAACGTCCAACGGAATTTATTTTTAAGTCGCAAGGCAAGACCTGATGAGCTGTATCTGGAACTGGCCAAGACCCATGCTGTTGTCAAGGCTTTTGTATAACTATAAAGCATATGATGCTGTTCAATGAAAAAGGCACTGCACCATCCAAAAAGAGAGCCTGTACTATTTTTTTTGGATGATGGCATGTGACCTGAAAAAAATTTGCACACCCGATGATAGTGAAACAAGCCGAGAACGCTCACCTGTTACCTTCCTGTTTATGATGAGCAGAAGATAGGCTATAACTTCCCGATCCGAGCAAAAAGCAACCCGATAAAAATACTATTGATCAGCAATTTACCAAGCGCCAGAAGTCACCCAAGCAGGAAATCGCCCGATACGGCCTGACAAAAAAAGAGAAAGAACAATGGTTGAACTCCGGAACAAAAGCTCTGACCAGAGCTTTAAAATAACAAATAGATACGGCGTATTTCAATATTTCATCAAGCCTCCTGTCAAGGAGATGTAAAGAAAATGCCACTTCCATATGGTATGCTTGAAGCGAGCCAGAAATAGAGTTGGTCAATAAAAGAGCATACAGGTAATAACCCGGGCAATCAGATGGAACGGAAATCCTCAATCACCAAAAGTCACGAAAAATAAAAAACGCCGCACCGACCAGGCATAAGCCTGCAGAGAGATAATTCCAGCTCAGCCGCCTTATTCTGGCTTTTATGCATAAGGAGTGCCATATTGTCCATTCAGAGCGTTACTGACCGATTGCCGGGAAAACACACTATCAAAGCCAAAAAGTATGCGACACGTTGGAGCGAGCATTATTTTTTTCAACAACCAGCAGCAGCTCTTGCTGGTGCTCCGTGACAGCATCCCCACCATCGCCTTTCCCGGCATGTGGGATCTGCCGGGCGGACATGTCGAGAGCAATGAAACTCCCCGGGAGTGCATTGTGCGTGAGATGCTTGAAGAGATTGAAGTCAATGTTGAAGGGTGCCAGCTCTTCCGGGTCTATGAGTTTTCAGACCGGACGGAGCATGTCTTTATGCAACAAGCCGGGTTTGATCTGCAAAACATTACCCTGCACGAAGGGCAGATGCTTCGATGGTTTTCCTGTGAGGAAGCAGAACAAACCCGGCTTGCCTATGGCTTTAACGAGGTCATTGCGGACTACTTCAGCCGTTTTGGGCAATGATGCGTCCAGTAAACCACAGGTTGCATCAGCGGATGGATTCCAGAAAGCGCTCGGCATCAACGGCCGCCATACATCCTGTTCCAACCGCCGTAACGGCCTGGCGGTAAACATAGTCCTGAACATCTCCGCAGGCAAAAACACCCGGCACGCTGGTCTCGGTTGAAGTTTTTTTGGTGATGATATAGCCATAGTCATCGATATCAAGCTGGCCGCGAAAAAGTTCGGCATTGGGCGCGTGACCGATAGCCATAAAGACCCCGTCGCAGGGATGTTCACTCAGCTCACCGGTCTGCACATTTTTCAGCCGGATTCCGGTGACCTTGAATCCATCACCCAGAATTTCATCAACCACCTCATTCAGCATGGTGCTGATTTTGGGATTTTTGCTCGCCCTGAGACTCATGATTTTCGACGAACGAAACTCTTCGCGGCGATGCACAAGGGTCACATGAGAGGCAAATTTGGTCAGATAGAGCGCCTCTTCCATAGCCGTATCGCCTCCGCCAACAACAAAGACCTTGCTGTCACGAAAGAAAAATCCGTCACAGGTTGCGCAGGCCGACACCCCCTTGCCCCGGTAGCGCTCTTCCGATTCAATGCCAAGCCATTTGGCATTTGCACCGGTAGCAACAATAAGTGAGCGGGTAAACAATTCACGGCCATCCTCAAGCGTAATACAGAAGGGGCTCCTTGAAAGATCAACCTCGGTAACACTGCCACTAAGAAACTCCGCATCAAACTTTGCTGCCTGCTGGCGCATTTTCGCCATCAGTTCCGGCCCGCGGATACCTTCAGGAAAACCGGGAAAATTCTCAATCTCCGTCGTAATCATAAGCTGACCACCAGGCTGATACCCTTCGACAACCAGTGGCTTGAGATTTGCTCGCCCCATGTAGATGGCTGCCGTATAACCGCCGGGACCAGTTCCCATAATGATGACATCACGTACGTTACTCTCCATAATGGTCGCAGAGGAATAGTAAAATGGTTAAAAGGGAAGGGGTAAACCGTATCCCGGCAGAGGTGCCGGGATAACGTGTTGTATCTGCTTTCAGCTCAATCAGCCGATATGCTCGTCAAGCTTTTTGGCGATCATGTTTTTCGGCATGGCACCAACCATCTGGTCAATAACCTTGCCCTCTTTGAAGAGAAGCATGGTAGGAATGCTTCTGACACCATACTGGGCCGCCGTATTGGGATTCTCGTCAACATTTAGTTTGGCAATAACAGCCCGACCTTCGTAATCACCGGCAAGCTCTTCGATAACCGGGCCAAGCATCATGCACGGACCGCACCAGGCAGCCCAAAAATCAACCAGCACCAGCTTGTCTGATTCAAGAACCTCTGCTTTAAAATTCTGGTCTGTTGCCGCAAGATATTTTCCACTCATTGTTTTATGTACTGGTTTAGATTAGTGAGAGTTAAAACTGCATAATACGATACAACCCACAGGTGATAAAGGTAATAAAAAAAAAAGAGGAAAGCTACTCTACCCGGCAATGCGGACATTATCAGGGCCGAGAATTTCCTCAAGCTTTTCAATGGCACTATCGGCCGCATCAATCGGGGTATTGCGGGCAAAAAGCGTAATGGTTTCAATATTCTCGCCCGACTGGGCCCTGACCTCAAAATCCACCGGCGTGCCCCCCTTGTGCTCTTCAAAGACCTTTTTGATACTCACCATTTTTTCAAGCTGCAACTGGTCATCAGCATCGACTTTGAGAATAACTTTTTTCACCAAAGCGTTCCTTACCTTTTTTATCGGCACAATCTCCCTCGCAAGCAGCTTGAGGATTCCACCCGTCACCTCCCCTTCGGCAACAAGCATCAGCACCTCTTCAGGTTTTATCAGATGGCCATACTGCTCAAAAACACTGGCAAAAACGGTAAAATCGGCCTTGCCAGTAAAGTCCTCAATGGTACCAAAGAGCATCTGTTTGCCTTTACGATCCTGATAGGGTTTGACCGATACAATGACGCCGATCACCTTGTACTGTTTGGCCGGCGCAACCTCCTTTGCATCAAGATGAAGCGTTGCAAAAGCATCCCAGTCGCGACGGTAGGGCGAAAGCGGATGATGGCTCAGGTAAAAGCCGACCAGCTTCTTTTCGTGCAGCAACTTTTCAGCTTCAGGCATCATCTCCGACTGATCCATGTCGGGATAGTGCTCCTCCTCAAGCAGAGAGCCCTCTTCAGCCGTAAAGAAGCCGCACTGGCCAAGCGTCACCGAGCGGTTCTGCATCTGACCAAACTTGATCGCCTTGTCCACATTGCAGAGGAGGCGCGCCCGGTGCTGGTCGATCTCGTCAAGTGCCCCGGAGAGAATCAAGCACTCCAGCGCCTTGCGGTTCATGAGCCGCAAGTCAACCGAGGTGACCAGATCAAACAGGTGCACAAAATCACGTTTCCGGCGGAGCCGTGAGGTAACAACCGCGCGTGCCGCTCCTCCAACCTGCTTGATCGCACTCAGACCCACCCGGATATGGGAGCGCCCTTTAACATCTTCCACCGAGAAAAGTGCATCGCTTTTATTGATTGAGGGCGGCAGGGTTGAGATGCCGAAACTTTTGGCCTCGTCGGTAAGGTGTTTCATCCGTTCGGTATCGCCAATTTCACTATTCAGAACAGCCGTCACGAACTCAATGGTGTAGTGGGCTTTCAGGTAGCCGGTCCAGTAGGCCAGAACCCCGTAGGCGGCGGAGTGGCTTTTGTTGAAACCGTAACCGGCAAACTCGGCCATCAGCTCGAAGACCCTTGTTGCAAGCGTATCGTGCACTCCCTGACGAACACCGCCCTGCACAAAGTCGGCCTTGTATTTCTCCATGATCTCTGGCTTCTTTTTACCCATCGCCTTGCGAAGATTGTCCGCCTTGGCAAGCGAAAATCCGCCCATCACCTGTGAGATCTGCATCACCTGCTCCTGATAGACAATAACGCCATAGGTCTCCTTCAAAATCTCCTCAAGCATCGGATGCATGTAGTCAATGGCTTCACGGCCATGCTTGCGGTCAACAAAGAGATCAACCGCATTACGCCGTTCGTCAATTTTCGCATTGAGAGCACCGGGGCGGTAGAGTGCGCTCATGGCTATGATGTCGCCGATCTGGGTTGGTTGCAGCCGGGTCATGTAGCTCTGCATGCCCGATGACTCAAACTGGAAAATACCGGCCATTTTGCCCTCCTGGAAGATCCTGAAGGTTTTCCGGTCGTTCATGGGGACCTTTTCAAGCTCAATGTCAAGATTGTGGCGCCGCTTGATCATCCTGAGCGTCTCATCAATCACCGCCAAGGTTTCAAGACCGAGATAGTCGATCTTAAGCAGTCCGGCCGTTTCAATCCAGTTCTTGTCAAACTGGGTCACCACCTGCTTCTCCTCCATGCCGGCAACTACTTTTCCGGCTACCGGATCGGGTTCGTCAAGATCAAACTCATCGGCGAATTTGCGCACCTCGGTCTCGATCTTGTTGGAAACATAGAGCGGCACCTGCTCTTCAAGCGGCCCATCGGTAATGACCACGGCTCCAGCATGCATGGAAACGTTGCGCGCCCGCCCTTCAAGCGCACGGGCATACTCCATCAGCTCGCGGTTCGCCGGGGTGCTTTCAGCAAAAAGCTTCAGCTCCTTGTTTTCCGTGAGAGCCTTTTCAAGGGTGATTCCCGGCTTGACCGGCACCAGTTTGGCAAGCTTGTCCACCACCGAGAGCGGCACCTCAAGCACCCGGCCGGCATCACGAATAGCGGCCTTGGCGCCGAGGGTACCGATGGCAATCACCTTGGCAACGCTCTCGGTGCCATATTTTTCAACCGTGTACTCCAGAACCTTCTGCTTGCCAACCGGCGTAAAGTCAATATCAATATCCGGCATGGATGAGCGCTCGGGATTTAAAAACCGCTCAAAGAGCAGCTTGTACTTCAGCGGGTCAATCCGGGTGATTCCGGTCAGGTAGGCCACAATGCTGCCGGCGGCCGATCCGCGCCCAGGCCCAACCGAGTAGCCAAGACGGCGGGAAGCCGCAATCAGGTCACTGACAATGAGAAAGTAGGAGCTGAACCCCATGTTTTCAATAACGCCCAGCTCAAGCTCTATACGACTTTTCACCTCCTCGGCCGTGATGCCATCGGCTTCCGGATCAGCATACTTCTCTTTGGCTCCCTCCCACGTCAGGTGGCGGAGATACTCAAACTCGCCACTGAACCCCTCGGGAAGCGGAAAGTGCGGCAGAATAGGCTCTTTCTGGCGAAAGCTGTAGGAGCATTTTTCAGCAATGAGCTGCGTATTAAGCAGTTCATGGTGTTCATCGCTGAAGAGCTGGCTCATTTCCACAGAGGACTTCAGGTAGTGGTCACTTCCGGCAAGCGCCTGAAGGTTCTGGCTGGAGAGCTTCTCCTTGGTTCGGTTGGCACACATCGCCCGGTAGCAGCCGGAATCTTTCCGCTGGAGATAGTGGACATTATTGGTGGCCACCAGCTCAACCGAAAATTTTTTCGCGAGCGCGATGGTATCCTGGTTCAGCTTCTCATCAAAAGGGGTATGATGGCGCTGAAGCTCCAGATAAAAGTTCTCGCCAAAAATCTCCTTGTAATAGCCGGTAAAGCTTTCCGCCTCTTCAATTGCCCCCGCCAAAAGCGCCCGGCCGATGCGGCCTGAAGAGTAGCTGGAAAGGCAGACAAGCCCTTCATGATAACTCTCAAGCAGGCGGCTCTCAATATGCGGCATACCATGCACAAACCCCTCTTTTGTAGCCCTTGAGAGGAGAATGCAGAGGTTGCGGTAGCCGATCTCATTCTGCACCAGCAGCACCAGTGAGGGAGAGGTGGGCGTGCGCTGGGATTGATGGCCGTCCGACTCCAGCAGCAGGAGTTCGGTACCGATAATGAGCTTGATACCGGCACTATCCGCCTCGCTGAAAAGCTCCGGCATATTGAATATTGAGCAGTAATCCGTAACGGCAATACTCTTCATGCCGAACTGGAGGGCCGCGGAAAAAAGTTGGGCGGGAAAAATCGGGCTGCTCTGCATTGAGTAATGCGTATGAGCATGTAGGTGAACAAAATCCATAAAAAAATCAGAGCCTGTCAGCGTTTGTGATTGCAGTGGGTTCCTGCGGCAACCGAAGCAAGAGAGCCATCGTATCCGGAAAACAAAATAGCACTTTTATTCCGGAAGTTGCGGAGGCTATCACCAAACACCATGCACCCTAAAACAGCACCCGGCACCATTGATCAATATAACGCACTCCGGCAGAATCATTTATGGATTCGCCCTCCGAGGAAAAGAGGAATCAGGTGCTTTACGACGATCAAAGAGCAACTCATGATGCCGGTTTGTCTCGAGTCTATAGGTTTTCTGGAAGAGGCTCAGCGGCAGCGAAATCTGTTCGGCTGAGGTGATCAGCACCGAAACCCGGTCGTGATAGACCGTTATATCAACGCTTCGCGCCCGCCACTGCACCTTGAAAGAGAGGCTCTCCCATTTTTTCGGCAGCCACGGATTCAGCACAAGCCGGTCGGACTTTATTGAAAGCCCACCAAAACCATAGACAACGGTCTGCCAGGTGCCACCAACCGCCGCCGCATGAATGCCAAGCGCCGTGTTCTCGTGCAGGTTCTTCAAGTCAAAGAGTGCCGTCTTCATAAAATAGTCATACGCCCTTGCATGCTTTCCGGCAGCAAGCCCTGTCATGGCATAGATACAGTGACTGAGTGATGACTTGTGGGCCGTCCGTTTTTCGTAATAGTCATAATTGATCGCTTTTTGCTCTTTACTGAACGCAAGGGGGAAAAGCAGCATCATGCTGAGCACATCAGCCTGTTTAATCAGTTGTGTAGACTGGATATTGCGATAATTGATGCCGCGAGGCAGCATGGGATGACCTTTGCGGTCAAAACCCTTAATTCTGTAATCTCTCAGGGAGAAGTAACCGTCGAACTGTTCAAAGAGCTTGGTTTGGGGGTCGTAGAGCAGCTTGAGCTTGCGGCTGATCTCCATCCACTCGCTAATCTCCTCATTCTGAAGCGATATTTTGTCAACAAGGTCGTCAAGCAGTTTCGGGTGATTGCGACCCATATAGTTGAAGAGCAAAACGGCCAGAGCGAGGTGCCACTTCACCATAAAATTGGTGTAGACATTATTATTGACATGCTCATGAAACTCATCAGGGCCGATAACGCAACGAATCTCATAGTGCCCGCCTACAGCAACAACCCTCGAAGCCCAGAAGCGTGCCGTCAGAAAAACCATTTCAAGACCGTAATCCACAAAAAACTGCTCATCACCCGTCGCCCGGAAATACTTTTCAACTCCGTAAATCACATCAGAAACAATATGATCCTCCTCCGTGCCGGTATAGATCAGGCGGATGGTACGCTCAAGCTTTGAGGCAAATCGAGGCGTTACGTCCTCTCCCGTCGTAGCCGACTCCCAGGCATACTTGGCCCCTTTGCAGCCTGATTTCAGGGCATTTTTCTTGGCTCCCTCCAGCGTATTGTACCGGTAAAGGAGCATATTGCGGGCAATTTCAGGGAAATTGTAGATATAAAACGGGAGCATAAAAATCTCGGTATCCCAGAAAACATGGCCGAGGTAGCCCTCGGAGCTTAAAAATTTTGCGCCAATACTGGTAGCAGAAATGGGAGGACCGTTGATCAGAAGCTGATAGATATTGTAACGCAAGGCGTGCTGGGCCTCCCGGTCGCCCTGGATAACAATATCGGCCTGCTGCCATTTGGCCTCAAAGGCTTTAAGATGAGCGGTTACTTCAGCAACCGCACCTCGGCGAACAAAGTTTTTCAACTTGCAGATTGAACCCCGAAACATCTCCTTATCCGCAAGCTCACGGTTTGTAGCTACAACCGCCAGTTTTTCAAAAACATAACTCTCCCCCTGGCGCACATCAAGCGAAATTTCACTGGTAAACTTCTCGCCGTAAATTCTCGGTTCCCACTTATGAGTCTGGAAAGGGGGCGAAACAAGCTTCCACGAGGCGGCTTCCGAAACCCGTATGCCCCGTTCACGGGTCTTCATTTCGATATACATAAAGTTCCGGCCACGCTCAATGCGCTCAAGCTGCAGATGCTTGCGGCGTTCACCCGCAAAATAGCCCCGGTTGCTGACATCGCCGTTCAGGCCGCCGATAACGCGGATGATGCCAGAAAAATTTCTCGGCGTCACCTTGACCATCATGCACCCCAAATGAATATTATGCGTAAAAACAAGGCGCTGGGTCTCAAGGGTGAGAATCTGGCCTGAAGGGTTTTTAAAGGTAGTAAGACGATGCAGTACCCCTTTTTTCAAGTCAAGCGTCTGCTCATGCGAGAGGGCCTTGCAGGTTGAGAGGCTGAATTTCTGATTTTCACTCCAGATTGAGACATCGGTCCACATGGGGCATTTAACCAGCTCTTCAACATCAGCTTCGGATTTATCGTAAATCCCGCTCAGGTACATGCCACCACAATGGTTTTGTACCAGCTCCTCAAGGCTTCCCCTGATATTGAGATAACCGTTCCCTATGGTCAAAAGGGTCTCATTGATCTGGATGCTTTTTTCATGATTGCGGAACCCCTTTCGCCTCAAGAGCCACTCTTCGTCCGATAATGCAAGCAACTGCTCCATCACGGAGCGGGCATCAATACTCTCCTGTAACGAATGATCAACCATAAGACTCTCCTTGCGATGTTGATCCCTTGATATCTCTTTCCATGCTGTTGGACTCCGGAACCGTAACTGGTCAAAGCAAATAAAGATGCATTCCTGAAGTAAACAAGCACTACGACCTAATAGTTTTCTCTGGAAAAACCCTCTTCTGCAAAAGCTGCAGGGATGAAACCGGAAATTATACGCGTGATTTTTCCGCGTCCCTTATGTCAGTAACGCTTTTTTTCTTATTATTTAATCATATACCATCCCCAATTTCATTTAATCAGTTAACTGCCGTCATATTTTGGAGCAAAATACCTATAGTCAATGCCCGGTCTGCGGGTTTCCCCTCACTGTGGAAAGTGCAGTTTGCCCGCGCTGCGGAAATGACATTCTTGAAGATATCTCTTCTCTCGACCAGCAATCACGGGAACTACACCGCAACCATATAGAGGACAAAAAAGCCGAGTGGTTTACGCGCTGCCTGACCGAGCCACTCAACGAGGAAGCCGCCCCTCCATCAACTCCAGCAACTCCCCCGACGGAAGCGGTGCATCACGACAATACGCGCCACCTCTACTGCTCGGCTGATGAGCGTGAGCTGCTTGAAACCATCACCCGAAAAGAGCTGCTGAAAGAGTGCGGAGCACGCAAAAAATGGTGGAACGCCCTCACCTCCGACTGGAAAGAGGTGATCAAAACAACCATGAAACTGGTGCGCGACCCTTCCGATCAGGAGATTGTGGACTTTTTGTCGGTCACCCACCTGCGCTGTGACAACCGCCGCATTCATGACCTCTTGCCGGTCAGGATGCTTGCAAACCTGCAGCAACTGCGTTGCGACGAATCTCCGGTTGAGAACCTTTTGCCACTGAAGGATCTTGAAAAACTGCAGCGCCTCTATGCGTTCGACTGCGACTTTTCAACCCTCGAACCCCTGCGCAACCTGACTTCACTCCGACTGCTCTGGATATCAAGCACCGAGGTCAGTTCACTGGAACCGATACGCAATCTGATTAATCTGGAAGAGCTTTACTGTTCGGAAACCCTGATCAATGACCTTTCGCCCCTGAAAGATCTCATCAATCTGGAAAAACTCAGTTGCTACAAAACCGCCATCACCTCCATTGAACCGCTTGCAGGGCTGGAAAACCTGATCGAACTGGGCATCAACAACTCAAGCGTTACCGACCTGACTCCCCTTGCCGGGCTCACGAATCTTGAATACCTCCGCTGCAACAAAACCAGGATTGAGAGCATCGAAGCGCTACGCTCCATCTCCGGACTTCGGGAGCTGAGTTTGGCAAACACACCTTTGACCTCCATCAAGCCGCTTGAAGAGCTTGAATGGCTTGAAGAGCTTGACATCTCCAACACCCAGGTCACCTCCATCGCCCCGCTCATGCACCTTGAGAATCTGGAAAAAATCGAGCTTTCAACCAGCATGATCCCCGGCGAAGAGATTGAGCGTTTTATTGAACTCCATCCCGGTTGTGAAGTGGTGCTGAAGCCATAACCCAGCAAAATCGCCTTCCCTAGATGTAGGGGCGAGAGATGTAAGGCAAGATGTAAGGGTGCCAGATGTAAGGGCGAAAAATTTTTCGCCCCTACGAGGGACTGGAACGAACAACACGAAACCCAACATCGTCGTCCCCGTCGTCCGGATTGAAGTAGCTCCGGCAAGAGCAACGCAGATAATCAGAATAGCTGCTCCACGAACCCCCGCGCAACGAACGGGCAGCTTCATTTTCGTCATACCAATTCTCCATCCACTCCCAGACGTTACCCGCCATATCATATAACCCTTCCGGGGTCATGCCTTCGGGGTAGCTGCCAACCGGGGTTGTTGCTCCTACAATTTCGTTATAGTTGGCAAGCAGAGATGAGGGTTCTTTCTCTCCCCACGGATAGCTTCTCTTCTCTTTGCCTCCCGCTGCCCACTCCCACTCAATCTCTGTCGGCAAGCGGTATAGGGTCCGTTCCCCTTCAAGCATGGATAACCACAAGCAGTAGGATCGGGCTGCATACCAGGTGATACTGACAACTGGCTGATCATCCCCGCCGAATTTGCGATCTTCATCATTCCTCGAACGAAAATGAGCAGCAAAATCATTTTTGCCCTTTTTGAGATACTCGCCAAACTCTTTTCCCCATGCGTTGTTCCTGGCAATGGAGTCCAGCTCCCCATGAAACACTGAGAGTGGAAGCAGAGCCTCATGCTCCGCACCCTTTGACTCCAGATAGGCAATAAAAGCACGATAGAGCTTGTTGGTCACCGGGTATTTTGCAACGTAGAGATCATCTACCTGCTCCTCCTGTCCGGTATCAGAATAGATATAGCTTCCGCCCGGTATCAGGATATACTCGGCACTCTGTTCATTTTGGTTACGCAACGATTCGGATATTCCGGCACTCCTCTTTTCAGATTCACCATCAACCACCTGACCTCCCAAAAGCAGAATAACCTCTTCAGCCCTGCTGGCAACGTCACGGTTCTCTCTGGCAAGTTTTTTGCTTCTGAACTCCTGCAAGGCTTCAAGCGCAGCCGGTTTTCCGACAGCTTTCAGGCAGTCCAGAATCACCCGCTGCCGACCGGCATCGGTTGCAGGATCAAGAAGTTTTTTGCAAAGAGCATCAACCTTTTTCCGTCGGGCTTCGTCGATCAGGGTTAAAAGCAAGGTTGCTTTTTTGGGCGACAAATCGTTACTCTGCGGAGAGTCAAAGAGCTTTTCCATAAAAAGGTCAAAAAGCACTTCATCGGCTTGAGCAATAAAAAATCGTATCGGCTCCTCCCACCAGTCGTCACCAAAACCGGCAATCAGAATATCAAGATAGCCTGTCGTTCGCTCGACCTTTTTCAGCAGCTCAACACCTGCCAGATACTCCCTGAACGATTTATGCCGAAAAACATAGTGCGTGCTCCCATACTCCATGAGCAACCCAGCCCGCTTGACCAGATGATCGCAAAAGTCAGCGGCGGAAGGGGGCGAGCAGGTTCGGTCGCGCAGGGTATCAAGCTCTTTCTGCATTTTCTTCTGCATCAGGCTCCGCTCAGCCTCGTCTTTTTTCAGCTCCTCCTGCATCCAGAGCGAAACCGGCCCAAGCACCAGCCGGGCATCCTCGGCCGGAAGGGGTGACGCAATTCCCCGGCGGCCATCGCGGAGTTCGAGCAGATAATCCAGCACAGCGTTGTAGAGCTTGACGCGGCTTTTGGGCAGATACTCCCGCTCTTTCCACAAAATGGCCATGATCTGCAGAATCATCGGTATGGCCGCGAGTTGGCGCAATCCCTTGTTCTGCTCCTCCGTCAGGTAGGTGATAATGGTTCGGGTTCGCTCTTCAGCTTTCGCTTGCTGCTGCCGCTTCCACTCATCAGCAGAGAGCGCCCCCTCAGGATGGTCACGCAAAAAAGCCGCCCGGAACCAGTTTTTTAAAAACCGCTCCTGCTGCTCTTTTGTAAAGTCCTGCACATCGGCCCGTTCATAATCAACCGAAAGCTCATCAGGCGGAAATTCAGGGGATTCAGCCATGGTACTTTTCGATTGAGAGTAACAATCCTGTGCATTACGGGGATAAAAGAGACGTAACTGAATATAGCACAATCACTCAGGAATGGAAAAGCGGTAGAGCGGAGAAAAGGGTCAGGGAGTTGCAGAAAATTGGGAGAACATTCCTCCCAAGTGTGCCGGGAGGGCTCCCGGCACTGGACGAAAAAGAGGTTATCCGATAAACATCATCACGTCACCCATCCCGACGGTATCGCCTTTGGCAACCTTGATGGCAATGATCTTTCCGGCGCAAGGGGCCTTGACCGGGTTTTCCATTTTCATGGCTTCAAGCACCGCCACCTCTTCACCCTCCTTGACCTCATCGCCAACCTTGACCGAAATGGAGTAGACATTGCCCGGCATGACGGCGAGCACGGGCGTACCATCGGTGATCGGCGCAGTTGCGGACGCGGCAGGAAGCGGTGCTGCCTCGGCAACCGGAGCGCTCTGCGGGTTGATGGCTGAGCCTTCGGCAAAGGTTACGGTAAAAGGGGCTCCATCAACAAAAACCGTAAAGTTGCCCGCCATGGAGATCACCTTTGAGGAGGTAGCTGCGGCCGGAGCCGGCGCGGTTGGAGCCGGCTTTGAAAAAAGCTCCTCAAGGCGCTGGTTGACCTCCTCCTGATGGACGTCGTGCTTGTGGGCTTCATGGTAGGCGGCAACCACCTCGGCCCTGGTTTTGGCCTTGATTTCAACCGCAATATCGGCCTTGTAGCGGATGCCGTTGGAGCACTCGCCCTGAAGGAATGCAATCCCCTTGGCACCGCAGGTTGCGGCAATAAAAACATTCTCATCCGTAACCGCCAGCCCGGCTTTCCGGAGCAGACCGGTGTTGTAGGCGACACCAAGCTCCGGGTTGCGGTCGTTGATATCGTGCACATCTTCAGTGGTTGGCTCAATACCGAGCTGCTCGGAGGCCATCCTTACCACCTCCAGATCGGGCTGGGCCGGGGTATGGCCGAAGTAGCCGAGCACCATCTTGCCATAGCTCTCGGTGATTTTTGTCCAGGGCCCCTGAATGGTATTGGCAAAGGCCTGCTGAACGTAGAACTGCGATACCGGAGTTACCGATGAGCCAAAGCCGCCTTTGACCACCACTTCACGCATGTTTTTAATCACGGCGGGCAACAAGTGAAGCGTGTTGTTGTCGCGCATCATCTGGGTGTTGGCCGTAAGGGCGCCGCCGGGCATGGGTGAAAAAGAGATCACCGGATTGACCGCCGTTGCCTCGGGCGGCATGTAATACTTGTACATCTGGTCGATAAAGAGCGCCTCGACTTCGAGATATTTTTCATGATCAATGTCGAGCGTGTACTCGGTACCACGGAGCCGCTGCCACATGGTCAGAATGTCCACGGCCGCCGTGCCGCCGCTGACCGGAGCCATGGAAAGATCGATAATATCGGCGCCGCCCTGGATGGCTGCAAAGTTGCAGGCAACGCCCATTCCAGCCGTATCGTGCGTATGGAACTCGATCTCTGTGCCTTCGGGCAGCATCTTTCTTGCCCCCTTGATGGTATCATAAACCACGGCCGGAGTGGTGGTGCCGGAAGCATCCTTGAAGGCCACGCTGTCATAAGGGATACCAGCATCAAGAATCTCCTGCAGCTTGTCGAGATAGAACTGCGGGGTATGGCAATAGGTCTCGTTAAGGCCCGGCGGCAAGCCCATCAGGGCAATAACCACCTGGTGACGCAGGCCGGCATTATGGATGCATTGACCCGAATAGGCCAGATTGCGGACATCCATCAGGGCGTCGAAATTGCGGATGGTGGTGATACCATGCTTTTTAAAGAGACGGGCATGGAGATCAATAATATCGCGCGACTGGGAGACAAGGCCAACAACGTTCGCGCCCCGTGAAAGGGTCTGGAGGTTGATATCCGGCCCGACAACCTTGCGGGCCTCATCCATCATGGCAAAAGCATCCTCCTCGCAATAAAAGTAGAGGCTCTGAAAGCGGGCACCACCGCCTATTTCAAAATTGTCGGTACCGGCATGTACGGCCGCCTCAAGCGCCGGCAAAAAATCTTCGGTCTTGACCCTTGCTCCAAAACATGACTGAAACCCGTCACGAAAGGAGACATCCATAAATTTTATTTTTTTCATCAGCACAATCCTTTCAGTTTAAATGCCAGCAATTAACTTGAAGTTTGAAGCACTCTTCCCTTCTCTCGCGATGCCGTAGAGGGAGAACAGGAGCAGTGATCATCAGTGTGTAAACGAGAGAGAGGCTGGAACCGCGTCCGGCCTCTCTCCCAGGAAAACGGGCTCAGTGCGCCTCTCCGGCAAAAGTCGAGAGCTGCTGGAAGGAGTCCTCATCAATCTTGCTATGCAGGCTGTTGCCGTGGGCGTCCATGGTCACAATTGCCGGGAAGGCGTTCACCTCCAGATGCCACATCGCCTCAGGCACACCCATCTCCTCAAGAAAATCAACCCCGGTCACCTTTGTGATACAACGGGCGTAGTACTGCGCCGCACCGCCGATGGCATTGAGATAGACCGCACCATGCTCCTCAAGCCCCTTCAGGGTTTTCGGGCCCATGCCCCCTTTACCGATGATCGCCCTGAGGCCAAGCTTTTTAATAACGTCGGCCTGATAAGGCTCCTCGCGACTGGATGTGGTCGGCCCTGCCGCCGTAACGCGGTAGCTGCCGTCACTGTTTTTCAAAACAACCGGTCCGCAATGGAAGAGAATCCCGCCCGTAACATCAAGACCTTCAGGAAGATCGTGATGCATGATATAGTGGTGGAAGGCATCGCGGCCGGTATGCATGGCACCGCTAATGAGCACCATATCGCCCACCTTCAGGTTGCGTACGGCCTCTTCCGTGAGCGGCGCCTGAAGCACGACCTCTTTTCCGGTCAGGGGAATGCCTTCGCTTGTTGCCATGCGTTTGATATCGTCCGGAGCCCGGTACTGCCACTCCCGGATTGCGCCGGTTTCCGAATCAATCAGCACGCCAAGACGCCGGTATGCCCAGCAGTTGTAGGCAACAGAAACATAGAAGCTGGCCGGTACGCGGTGTGACTTGCCGATTTTGCAGCCGAGCAGGGTTGTGTTGCCGCCGAACCCCATGGGGCCGATCTCCATCGTGTTGGCTTTTTGCAGAATCTCCTGTTCAAGGGCGTCCAGTTCACTGTCGGGGTTGCGGTCGTCCACAGGACGGAAGAGCTGCTTTTTGGCAAGCTCAAAGCCGCTGGTACGGTCGCCGCCGATCCCCACGCCGATAAAGCCGGGACTGCACCCCTGGCCCTGGGCCTGATAGACCGCATGCAGCATACATTTGCGCACGCCGTCAATATCACGGGCCGCACTGCCGAGACCCGGAATCTCCATAGGGAGGGAGTACTGAATATTTTTGTTCTCGCATCCGCCACCCTTCAAAATCAGCTTGACCTCAATCTCACTCTTCTCCCAAGGCTCAAAGTGGATCACCGGAAAGTGGTCGCCAAGATTGTTGCCGGAATTTTTGCCGCTGAAGGCATCGACCGCATTTGGCCGCAGCTTGCCGGAGATTGAGGCTTCGGCAATGGCCGCTTTGATATCCTCTTTCATCTGCAGTTGATCCGCTCCACGGGGAGTGTGGATGAAAAAGGTCGGCATACCGGTATCCTGGCAGATCGGTGAAACATTGTCGACCGCCATATCAATATTGAGCGCAATGGTCGACATACAGAGACCGGCCTGCGATGCTGGATCTTCCTCTTTGAGCGCCTTCGCAATAAGCGAACGGACATCGCCCGGCAGGTTGGCCGAGGTTTCAGTAATAAGCGTAACTATTGATTCCCTGAAATTTTTCATATCGAGATAAGGGTAAAAATTAGATGAACTGCAAGTTTGAAACGTTACTCTGCAACGATTTTGGCGGCCGCTTGCTCCTTGACCAGCAAGACCGGAATGTCGGAAGAGCGGAATACCGCTTCAGCCACACTGCCCATCATGATCCGGTGCAAGCCGCTACGTCCGTGAGAGCCCATAATGATCAAATCAGCACTCCACGCCGTGGCCTGTTCAGTAATAACCTTTTCCGGCTCCCCTTTAAGCACACGAATATCGGCATCAAGCCCCTTCTTTTTCTCCGCCATCAGCACCCGCGAAAAATTTTCCGGGATCACATCATCCTCTTCTGCCGGATTTTCTGGGCCCGCCTCAGGTTTTGCGGCAACCGCACCTGGGGAGAGGATATGCAGAAACCTGATATGTGCACCGACCTTGCGGGCAAACTCAATGGCATACCGGACCGCATTATCCGATGTGGCAGAGTAGTCTGTAGGGCATAGAATTCTTGCAAGATGTATCATGAATAGGATTTAACTCCATGATTATGATGAATAGGGAAAGCTCCGGAAATGAATTTTTAATTTACATTTTTTTTCAACGTAATCTATTGGATTGTTCCGCTGCAACGAAAGCCCATAAAAGAGTTTCCCTGCACTTCGCCTAAATTGGTTGGTGCGGCTTGCCGCCCTCTTCGCTCTCATGTATATTGCCATTAATCGGATGGCGTTTTCTTCCTCCCGGAGCGGAAAAGCAGCAGACAAACAACGACCACTATGGAACCCTTGGTTGAAGCATTGAGCCGTCCCGAAGCCTATCTGGATGTCACCGGCAAAATAGAGGTGGTTGAAACCCACATTTCATGGATTTTTATCACTGCCTCCTGGGCTTACAAGGTTAAAAAGCCGCTGAACCTTGGATTTCTTGATTTTTCGACCCTCGAAAAGCGCCACCACTACTGCCAGGAGGAGCTTCGCCTGAACCGGCGACTCTCGGAGGAACTCTACCACTCGGTGGTGCCGATTGTCCGCCGAGCAGGCACCATTCTGGTTGAGGGCTCGGAGGGCGAAATTATCGACTATGCGGTTAAAATGGTTCGTTTTGAGCGCTCAATGGAGCTTGACCGGATGCTGGTCAAAAAACAGCTCACCCTGGAGCAGATCGACCAACTCTCCAACATGATCGCCGCGTTCCATACCTCCCTCACCCCAGCGCCCCAGGAGAGCCCTTTCGGTCGTCCAGAGGAGGTAATCAAACCGGTTCTCGCCAACTTCACCCATACCGAACCAGCCGCATCCAGCCCCGTTGAAGCGGCCCGGCTTGAAACCCTGAAAGCGTGGAGCATAGAGGAGCATCAGCGCCTCACCCCCCTTTTCCTCCAGAGAAAGAGGGATGGATTTATCCGCCACTGCCACGGCGACATGCACACCGGCAACATGGTCTGGTGGAACAACCGGATCATGATCTTTGACTGTATTGAGTTCAATGAATACCTTAGTATCATTGACGTTATCAGTGACCTCAGCTTTCTCTTCATGGATTTGCTGCATGGCGAGGAAGCGGGACTGGCATGGAGGCTTTTGAACCACTATCTCGCTGAAACCGGCGACTACCTTGCACTGCCGCTTTTGCGCTTTTACACCACCTACCGGGCGATGGTTCGAGCCAAAGTAACCGCTATCCGTTACACCCAGGCAAAGAGTCCCCTGCTCGGCGAAAAGAGTCTCGAAGAGCACCGTTCATACGTCCGGCTTGCGGAGCAGTGCAGCCGCAAAAAAAAGCCGCTCCTCCTGCTTACCTGCGGGGTTTCGGGCAGCGGAAAAAGCGTTGCGGCGGCGGCTCTCGCCTCACCCCTTGAGGCCCTGCATATCCGCTCGGATATTGAACGAAAAAGGATTGGCGGCCTGAAAGCGCTTGAGCGAAGTGATCACGCCAGCGAGCACTCCCTCTATAGCGAGAGCTTCACCGAGCAAACCTACCAGCGACTGCTGGAGATTGCCGCGCTCGCTCTCCGGGAGGGCATTTCGGTCATTGTGGATGCAACATCCCTCAAACTGGCCAACCGGAACCTGTTCCGTAAACTTGCCGAAGCCGAAGCGGCTCCTTTCAAAATCCTCTTCTTTCATGCTCCTCTGGAGATCCTCACTGCCCGGGTAGAGCATCGTTTGAAGGAGGGGCGCGATGCTTCAGAGGCTTATTGTGCTGTGCTGCTGCAGCAGCTCGAAACAGAGGAAGCGCTGACGCCCCAGGAAGAGGCGTTCGCCCTGAAGATCAACACCGAAAAGAGGGTGGATTACACCGAGCTTGCAGGGATGCTCTTATCCGAAATGAAATGACCGGGGAGAGCCCCGGTCATACGTAAAAAGAAGAGAACGCTTAAATCACAATACCAAAGGCAAATCGGATGGCGTAACCGGCCAGAAAGCTCAGCGCGGCAACCGTAAAGCTCAGGCCAACCATTTCAATGAAACGGCTTTTGAAGGGTACGCCACGGGCGACGGAGATGTAGAAGTTGAAAAATCCGATAATACAAACCGCCGCAAAAAATGCCAGCCCCAAACAGAGATAGAGATCTTCAAGAAAGAGGTAGGGCGTAATCAGAAGCAGCACAGTAACGATATAGGCAATACCGGTATAGAGTGCGGCAACAAAGGGATTTTTTCCTGCCGGATCGGACTTTGTGGAGAGGTAGCCGGACGCGGCCATGGAGAGGGCGGCGGCCACGCCGGTAATGGAAGCCGTCAAAGCCACAATCCTCGTGTTCTGCAAAGCAAAGGTCAGGCCAGCCAGCACACCCATCAGCTCCACCAGGGCATCATTCAAACCCAGCACAATGGAGCCGGTGTATTTCAGCCGATCCTCTTCAAGCAGCATCAAAAGGGCCTGTTCATGCTCCTCCTCGTCACGGATAATGCCGTTGATCTCCTTGAATGAACCGGGAATACGGCTGTAGACATTATGCGCGTTCTTCTCCCCGTTCTCCATCAGCTTGATGCCGAAGGTAAAGCCGAAGACCAGACTGATAACGGAGTAAAACCAGACCCGGATGCGGCTCGGGCCGACATCCTGGCGGGTATAGGTTTTCCAGACGTTGTAATGGCGCATCTCATCGTCGGCAATCTGGGAGAGTATGCGGCGGTTTTTAACGCCAGCTACCCTGCCGGAAAGATATTTATAGATATAATGCTCGGTTATTTCATTCTTCTGAAATGCCGCTACTTCCCTTGCCTCAAAATCCAAGCCCTGTTTCACGAATTCACTGGTTAAAAAGGTTACTGAATCTACCTATCTGGAGAGTGTCGCCGCCTCGATCAGCTCGTTCATTCTCGATAAAAATGCGGTTGTCGAATCAAGACCTCCCTCAAGAAGCAGCGCACCTTCATAGAGCTGTTTCATCGCGGTTTTGATGAGCGGATTACCAGCATCCGCAAGGATCATGCCTGAAAGATTACGGATAATCGGGTGTGAGGTATTGACTTCCAGAATCTTTTTTCCGGCAGGCATGTCGCTCTGCATCATCTTCATCATCTTTTCCATCTGGCTGTCAAGACTGTTTTTTCCGCTCACCAAGGTCACCGGAGAGCTGACCAGACGGTGGGACTCAACCACATCCTCAATACCGTCACCGAGGGTTTCGCGGAAGAGTTGCAGTACCGGAGCAAGCAGCGGTTCTGCAAGCGGTTCAGCCCCACTCTTCTTCTCTTTTGAAAAGTCAATATCAGCTTTCTCAATCGATTTCAGCGGCTTTGTATCGTACTCATGAATAGAAGGAATCACAAAGACATCAACCGGATCACTCAACAGCAGCACCTCAATGCCCGCATCCTGAAAATACTCCAGATTGGGATGAGCCAGAAGCTGTGAACGGCTTGAGCCTGAGTGGTAGTAGATCTCTTTCTGCTCCTCTCCCATGCGTTCTGCATACTCTTTGAAGGTGACATATTCACCCTCGGCCGTTTTGGTGCTTTCAAAGCGTAACAGCTCAATCAGCTTGTCGCGGTTGGCATAGTCGGTATTGAGGCCGATTTTAATGATAGGGCCGAAGGCCTTGTAAAAGGTTTTGAACTTTTCAGGCTGCTCTTTGGCCAGCGATTCAAACCAGCCAAGAATCTTTCCGGTCAGGATCTGGCGGATTTTCGTCATCACCGGGCTCGACTGCACCACCTCCCGTGAAACATTGAGCGAAAGGTCTTCGGTATCGACCACACCGGCAATAAAGCGGAGGTACTCGGGCAGCAAGTCACGACACTCCTGCTGAATAAGCACCTTCTTTACATAGAGCTGCGGGCCACGGTTTTCCAGCTCACCCTGACGGTAGAGCATCTCCGGCGGAGCCTCTGTCGGCAAAAAGAGCAGCGCCTTGAAGGTGACCATCCCTTCAACCGAGATCGGCAGATAATCAAGGGGATCGTGATAGTCGTTTGCAATGAACTTGTAGAACTCGTTGACCTCTTCATCCTTCAGCTCACTTTTTGAACGCTGCCAGAGCGCCGTAACGCTATTGAGCTGCTTTTCAGCCAGGTAGATCGGGAAATCAACGAAGTTGGAATATTTCTTGATGATCTGTTCCACCCGGTACTCTTCAGCAAACTCCTTGTGCTCCTCCTTGAGCTTGAAGGAGATGCGGGTACCGCGACTGGCCTTCTCAATTTTTTCAATCGTGTAGGTGCCCTGGCCACCGGAGCGCCAGCGGAACCCTTCAGAATCCGGACGCGCGCTTCTGGTTTCAACCGTAACCTCATCCGTTACCATAAAGACCGAGTAAAAGCCGACGCCGAACTGACCGATCAGATTGCCATCAAGCTCTTTCTGCTGCTCTTTCAAAGCCTGCATAAAACCAAGCGTGCCCGACTTGGCAACCGTTCCGAGGTTGGCGATCAGCTCCTCTTCACTCATGCCGAGGCCGCTGTCCTCAATAACAAAGGTCTGCTCTGCCGGATCAATGGTGATCCTTATCGCCAGTTCCGACTCTTTATCAAGAATATCCTGATCGGTCAGGGCATTGAAACGCACCTTGCTCAAGGCATCGGAAGCGTTGGAAACAAGCTCCCGGAGAAAGATCTCGGGATGCGTATAGAGTGAGTGGACGATAAGATCCAGAAGCTGCTTCATTTCAGCCTTGTACTCAAACTCCTGGACATGTGAAGTACCGTTGTTGCTCATATGAAAATGCTGTTATTTAAGAGTGTTCAGAGCCAGATAATAGTTTTATTCAAGGTCATCACTGCCCGGAAACGGGAAGCAGCCCGCTGACGGAGGAAACCTTAAAGGGTAAATTTAAGGGAGACAAGCAAATATAACAAGCCCTGAATCCAATATCGAACGCCCAGGTTGCTCTTGGCGGAAAACCCGAAGCCCTTGAAATGCACAACTGCCGGAACGGCTTGAAAGAGAGCCATTCCGGCAGTTGTACAAAAAATGCGCGGCCGAGCGGAATCAGGAACGCCGTAATTTTTTGCGGGCTGCCGCCTCACCCTGATAGACACGCTTGACGCCGTCACCAAGGGCTTTTTCAATATCACGGATATTTGACACAAGCCTCGACATACCGGAGAGTTCAACCGATGCGGCCTGGTCAGAACCCCACATGGCACGATCAAGCGTAACATGGCGCTCAACAAAAGCTGCTCCGAGAGCAACGGCGGCCCATGTTGTTGAAAGTCCTACTTCATGGCCGGAATAGCCAATCGGCACATCAGGATAGAGCGACTTATATGTGGTGATCATTCGGAGATTCAGCTCCTCAATCGGACAAGGGTAGGTTGAGTTGGTATGCGCAATCAAAAGATTTTGGGTTCCAAGCTCGGCCACGGCGTTTTCCACCTCTTCCATGGTCGACATCCCCGTGGAGATAGCAAGCGGCCTTCCGGTTGCCGCGGTTTTTTTCAGCAGCGCAAGGTCGGTCAGCGATGCCGATGCACCCTTGTAACAGGGGGGATCAAACTGCTCCATAAAATCCACAGCCTCCTCATCCCAGCAGGATGCAAACCATAAAATATTGTGCTCCTTGCTGAAACGGTCTATCTCCTGGTACTCCTCAAGCCCGAACTCAACCTTGTAGCGGTAATCGATATACTTCATCCGGCCCCACGGGGTATCGCGCTCGATATCGCGCTGATCCTTCGGCACGCAGAGCTCCGGACTCCGCTTCTGAAACTTGACCGCGTCACATCCGGCCAAAGCCGCGCCTTCAATCAGTTTTTTTGCGACCTCCATTGAGCCGTTATGATTGATGCCGATTTCAGCAATAACAAAGACGGGATGCCCGTCCCCTACTTTTCTGTTCCCTATGGTGACTTCCGCCATATACGTATTCTCGGATAAAACGATTACCACACCTCACCCCGAAGGAGCATAACGTGGATAATCGATGTTGTTAAGAGTAGCTCTACGTTACAATAATAAACAAAAAAACGATCAGGCTGTTCGCAGCGCAATCAGCCACTCGGCAAAATCGCGGAAAGCACCGTATCCTCCATCAGCCGCAGAGCGATAGTGAACCGAAGGTTCAACAAAGATGGTTGCATCACGCGGGCAGCCTGTCAGACCAAACGGTGCAATGGCATCGAGAATCTCCCGGTCATTGACATCGTCACCAATATAGGCCAGTTCATGCTTTTGCAGTCCGGTTTCCTCAAGCAGGGTTGCAAGCATGGCAAGCTTGTCCTTCACACCGAGATAAAGCCTCTTCATGCCGAGTTTTTCGGCTCGCTTCATGATGCTTGGTGAAACTTCCCCGGTCATGATAGCCGTATCGATCCCGATGTTTCTCAGCCGTTCAACACCCATGCCATCCCTGATGGAGTAGCGTTTCATCTCCTCTCCACGCTCTGAATAATAGACGCCGTTATCGGTAAAGACACCGTCATTGTCGGAAATGACCAGCTTGATTTGTGCCGCCCGTTTCGAGAGTTCGCTGTTTGGTAATGATAGCATAAATTCGGAAAAGCGTTTCAGCCGTTACTTGACAAGTTGGTTTTACGGCAGCGAAATAATTTTTTACCCGGCCAATATAGGACTTTTCCGGTACTTCAGAGGTAAGAGAGCAACAAACAAGCGGAAAATACCAACTTGGCCTTTATTATACCAATCCATTATAAAAAATTCAACCGATCATTTTCAGCGGGTCAACCCAAAGGTCAAACTGCTCCGGCGTGAGGTAGCCCGACAGAACCGCTGCCTCACGCAGGGTTATGCCCTTCTGTTGGGCCGAACGAACAATTTCAGCCGCTTTGGCGTAGCCAATATGAGGATTGAGGGCGGTGGCAAGCATCAGGGAGCGGTCAAGATAACTTTTTATCCGCTCCCGATCCGGCTCGATTCCCCGAACACAATTATGCGCAAATGAAGTGCATGCGTCAGCAAGCAATTCCGCCGATTGCAGGAGGTTACAAATCATCACCGGAGCAAAAACATTGAGTTCGAGATGGCCCTGCATACCGGCAACCGAAATCGTAACATCGTTGCCGATCACCTGGGCACAAACCATTGAGAGCGCTTCCGCCTGGGTCGGGTTGACCTTGCCCGCCATAATGGATGAACCGGGTTCATTGGAGGGCAACAGCAGTTCCCCGATACCGCAACGGGGTCCGGAACCGAGCAGGCGAATATCATTGGCAATTTTCATCAAACTAACGGCCGCCTGTTTCAAGGCACCATGCGTTTCCACAAGGGCATCGTGGGCCGCAAGCGCTTCAAACTTGTTTTCAGCACTTACAAAGGGCGAATGGGTCATGAGGGCAATGGCTGCAACCGCCTTTTGCGCAAAGCCCAGAGGTGCATTGAGTCCCGTTCCGACCGCCGTACCGCCAAGCGCAAGCTCACACAGGTGCGGCAAAATGTGCTCAATTGCCAGAAGCGCATGATCAAGCTGGGAGATATAGCCCGAAAACTCCTGGCCAAGCGTGATTGGCGTAGCATCCATGAGGTGGGTGCGACCGGTTTTAACAATATCACGCATGGCAACCGCACGCTCGGCAAGTTCATGGCGAAGAAGCTGGATGGCGGGGATGGTTTTGCCGACAAGCGTACGGTATGCCGCAATATTCATGGCCGAAGGGAAGGCATCGTTTGAAGAGTGCGACATGTTGACATCATCATTGGGATGGAGAAAGCGCTCCCCCTCCCCTAACCGTTTACCTGAAAGATGGTGCGCACGGTTGGCAATCACCTCGTTCAGATTCATGTTGGTCTGGGTGCCGGATCCGGTCTGCCAAGTCACCAGAGGAAAGTGGCCATCAAGCTCACCCGCAATAATCTCATCGCAGACAATGGCAATGGCATTCATCTTTTCAACTGCGAGAAGACCAAGTTCGCAGTTGGTGATTGCTGCGGCTTTTTTCACATAAGCCAACGCCTCAATAACCGGTTTCGGCATGGAACCAGCCGCACCGATCCTGAAATTTTCCACTGAACGCTGGGTCTGGGCGCCCCAGTAACGGTCAGCAGGCACCCTGACTTCGCCAAGGGTATCTTTTTCAATGCGATAGTTCATGGCTCCAGTATGCTTGAGGTTTCTTTACCCGGCATAGTAAGAGAGTTCTCTCCTCCTGCGACTTTTAAAAAGCACCATTACAAGGTTTAATTACGTTAAAACCCATCAAAAAAACAAAAAGGCAGCCATGGTTTTCAACCAATGACCGCCTTTTTCAGCTTTATTAATAATAGCTCAGAGCCGCCTGCACAAAAGAATAACTCTTAACAGTAAACTTTTCTGTAGTTGTCAATTGCATGCACAACGCTCTGGCGGGCAATTTCAGCGCTCTGGAACTGCTCGACGAGCACGGTTTTCTGCTCAAGCGATTTGTACTCTTCAAAGAAGTGCTGCAACTCTGATGCGAAATAGGGAGGCAACTGGTCGATGTTATGGATATTGCTCATGCTGATATCATCTTCAGCCACGGCAATAATCTTGTCGTCGCCTTCACCGTGGTCAATCATGCGCATCACGCCGATGACCCTTGCCCTTACCATGCAGAGCGGCACAATGTCGCACTGTGAGATCACCAGAATATCAAGCGGATCATGGTCATCGCCGAGGGTCTTTGGAATAAAACCGTAATTGGCAGGATAGAAAACGGCCGAAAAAAGCACCCGGTCAAGCTTCAGCATACCGGTCTTTTTGTCAAGTTCATACTTGGTCTTGCTGCCTTTGGATATCTCGATAATGGCATTGACAACATTCGGCTGATCCGGGCCTATCTCAACGTCGTGCCAGGGATTGAAATTCATAGTGTAAAAGGGCTTATGTTTCTGAAAAAAGCGTTCTTAATTATAGCAATTTTTTTAAAACCTCTAAGGCTGAAATAGAGAGAATTCCTCACAATCCTCTGCCGTGCAGCATTATCGTTATTTCAAAAGAAGCGTTAACCTATTTTTGTTGCTCTCTCGCCGGAAATCAATACCCTCCGTCATACCGGTTATCAGCCTGACACCCGCCTCATCCGACACCTGCTTGCCATCAAGCGGATTCAGGGCCTCACCCCCATATTCCACCACAATCTCAACCTGTTGTTTCTTTTCCGAATAGGCAATTGTCATATCAAGAGGTGTGCTACCGAGAAGAGGAGTGTAGAGCCGGAGCAGCTCTTCCAGCATCAAGAGCAGGTTCCGGCGGGTTGGTAACGGCAGTATCTGCTTTTCACAAAAAGCCTCCAGCTCGGCACTCATGGTATAAATATCGTATGCCGGGGAGGAGAGGTGATAGCTGATGCTTCGTATCCGGTTGATGAATGCCCTGGTCTTCTCCTTTTGCGGACTATCGAATATCTGGCGCGCTGAGCCCTCTTCATAGATAACTCCCTCATCCATATAGAGCACGCGGTTGGAGACATCCCGGGCAAAATCCATTTCATGGGTAACAATAACCATGGTCATCCCCGCTTTGGCCAAGCGGCGGATAACCGAGAGCACCTCGCTGACCATGGTTGGATCGAGCGATGAGGTCGGCTCGTCAAACAGAATAATTTCAGGATCCATGGCCATACAGCGGGCAATGGCAACCCGCTGTTTCTGGCCGCCGGAAAGTTCAGATGGGAAATTGTCGGCCTTTTCAGCAAGCCCCACCAGCGTGAGCAGCCTCATGGCCTGCTCTTCGGCCTCTTGTTTACCCTTGCCCAAGAGTTTAATGGGGGCGAGGGTCAGATTGCCAAGCACCGAGAGATGGTCGAACAGATTGAACGACTGAAAGACCATGTTCATTTTCTGCCGGATTTTCGGCACATCGCTCTTCGAGTCGAGCAGATCAACCCCGTCGATCTCGATTGAACCACCAGTTGGCCGTTCAAGCAGATTGATACAGCGCAGCAAGGTGCTTTTTCCGGTGCCGGAGGGTCCGATGATGGAGATAACCTCACCTTCCCGGATTTCAATGTTGACATCCTTGAGAACAACAAGGTTTCCGAAATGCTTTGAAAGATGCTCTATCTTGATCATGGGCGTGCAATCTCCGCCCGTTTTGACATTGGATCCACAAGTCGTTCCAGATACTCAAGAAAAAGCATAAGCACCCAGGAGATAAGAAAATAGAGGATGGCCACCATGAGGAGTGGGAAAAAGGCATCAAAGGTACGGCTGCGGATAATATCGCTGGCCTTCGTCAGATCCTGCACGGCGATATAACCGACAACCGAGGTCATTTTCACCAGCGAAATAAATTCGCCCTTGTAAACCGGCAAAATGCGCTGAACGGTCTGAGGCAAAATAATAAAGAGAAAGGTGTTGACTTTGGTAAAGCCCATGGCAATACCGGCCTCGCTCTGCCCCTTGTCGATGCTGGTAATGCCGGCACGGTAAATTTCGGCCACATAGGCGGCAAAGTTCATCCCGAATGCAATGACGGAAACGATGACGGGATTAATATCAACTGAAGCAAAAACAACATAGAACATCAGCATTAAAAATACCAGCACTGGTGTGCCGCGCAAAATGGCGATATAGAGCTTCGCCATTCCACTCAGCAACCGATTGCGCGACATGCGCATAAAACAGACCAGGGCTCCGAGAAAGGTGCCGAAGAGGGTTGAAAAAACCGAGATCATGACCGTGACCTTCAATCCATCAAGAATAAGCAGGTAACGGTTTTCCTGAAGGATGTTGCTCTGAAAGCTTCGGACGAAAGCTGCAAAAGGTGATGAGCTGGCCACACTTGCCTGGCTGGCTGCACTCATCTGGCAGGATGAGAGCAGAAGGAGCAAAAGTCCTGCGACGATAAAGAGAGATCTCTGTTTGACGGTCAGCCTTGGTTTGGGCATCGTTATCGGTTGTAATTTTTAAAACGGATATCCTTGCCCGAATATTCCGCCGACTCAGCAGTGGTAAAAACCGCTCACTCTTTTATGATGGCCGCAATGCCGCCGGTGTAGTAGGGTTCAGAAAAGAGCACCTGCTTGGAGCGCTCACTCGTAATGGTGATGCAAGCCGCAATCATGTCAACCTTGCCCGAAATCAAGGCCGGAATCATGCCGCCAAAATCCATATTGACAATCTCAAGCCGCTTGCCAAGCTTTTTTGCAACATAACGGGCCAGCTCAATATCGTACCCGACAATTTTGCCCGAACCATCAACAAAAGAGAAGGGTTCGGTAACGCTTGCCGTGCCGAGCCTTAACACCCCTTTAGTTCCACTTGAGGTAACTTCCGGCATGGGGGCTGGATTTCCCGATTTGGGGAACCAGCGTTTCAGCATCTCCTCACCAGTACCCTTCTCTTTCAGGTCGCCCACCACACTGTCTATGGCGGTTTTCAGCTCCCGGTCACTCAGACGAACCGCAAAGCCGTAGTTATCGACCGTAATCATCTCTTTCAGCACAACAAGACCGCTGTTTTTCGCCGCAATATTTTTCAAAATCGGCTCATCATAGGCCGCAGCATCGGCCTTGCCGGATTTAACCGCAAGCACCGCATCCATAACACTATTAAAATATTTGAATTTGGCACCGGGTAACTTGGAGAGCACAAGCTGGTCGGCCACCGTACCGGTTGGAATGGCAAACTCCTTTCCGTCCAGTTGCTTGAGGCCACTGATTTTCTCTCGTTTGCTGCAGCCCGAGAGTAGAAGGCATGAGCAAAAAAACAACGCAATAAGAGTGCCGAAACGGTTGCTTCTCATAATAACTCTCTTTTTTCAGTTACGTTAGTCCCTCATTTGAGAGGTCGGGGTCAGATAAAAATGAAAAATACGGTATTGCCGGATAATCTCACGATGGAATTGTGCTGGAAAGCCAAGATTCTCTTTTTAAGCCCAATCTTTGTATCTTTGCGCCTTCAAACCAATTCGAACGTTCCGACGGCGGAAGAATACCCAGGAAGATAGCAATGAATGCAGCGTTAACCCGAGAAACAGCCAGACGAAAAACGTTTGCCATCATCAGCCACCCTGATGCCGGCAAAACCACACTGACCGAAAAGTTTCTGCTCTTCGGCGGCGCAATCCAGACTGCCGGCGCGGTAAAAAGCAATAAAATCCGCAAAACCGCAACCAGCGACTTCATGGAGATCGAAAAGCAGCGCGGCATCTCCGTCGCGACATCGGTCATGGGGTTTGAGTATGGCGGCAAGCGGGTCAATATTCTCGATACTCCCGGCCACAAGGACTTTGCCGAAGATACCTACCGCACCCTGACCGCCGTCGACAGCGTTATTCTGGTGATCGATTGCGTCAAGGGGGTTGAGGAACAGACTGAACGATTGATGGAGGTCTGCCGGATGCGCCACACCCCGGTCATCATCTTTATCAACAAGATGGATCGTGAAGGGCGCAACCCGTTTGAGCTGCTCGACGAGCTTGAAGCGAAGCTGCAAATCAGCGTCCGCCCGCTGACCTGGCCGATCAGCCAAGGCCAAAGCTTCAAGGGTGTCTACAATCTCTATAAAAAAGGACTTAACCTCTTCGAGGCCAATACCACACGCATCAGCGAGAGCCTTATCCGCGTCAACGACCCCTTTGACCCTGAGCTGGAAAAGTGGATTCCGGAGAGTTTCTGCGAAAAACTCCGTGAAGATATCGCACTCATTGAGGGAGTCTATGAACCGTTCAGTGAGGAACTCTACCGCGACGCCCTCCTGGCACCGGTCTTTTTCGGCAGCGCCATCAATAACTTCGGCGTCCGGGAGCTGCTTGAAACCTTCCTCACCATTTCGCCAAGCCCCGATGAACGGGAGGCAACCGAGCGTACGGTAAAGGCTTCGGAAGAGGCTTTGAGCGGATTCGTTTTTAAAATCCATGCCAACCTTGATCCGAACCACCGCGATCGCACGGCCTTTTTCCGGATCTGCTCCGGCCGCTTTGAACGCAACAAGTTCTACTACCATACCCGGCTGCAGAAGAAGATCCGCTTTTCAAGCCCTACCCACTTCATGGCCAATGAAAAGAGTGTGATTGACGATGCCTGGCCGGGTGACGTTATCGGACTCTACGACAACGGCTCCCTCAAAATCGGCGACACCCTGACCGAAGGCGAAGAGCTGCACTTCCGCGGCATTCCAAGCTTCTCGCCCGAAATTTTCAAGGCGCTGGAAAACCGCGACCCAATGAAGGCCAAACAGCTCGACAAGGGGGTGCGCCAGCTCACCGAAGAGGGTGTTGCGCAGCTCTTTATCCAGCACGGCAGCCGCAAGATCATCGGCACGGTTGGTGAGTTGCAGTTTGACGTCATTAAATTCCGACTGGAGCACGAGTATGGCGCCCAGTGCGACTTCACTCCCCTGCGCTTCCACAAGGCCTTCTGGATTACCTCCACCAATAAGGAGATGCTCGAAGAGTTCCTGCGCCGCAAATGGAACGCCATTGCGCTCGACAAGGAAGATCACCCGGTCTTTTTTGCCGAAAGCGAATGGATGATGAAAACCGCCCGGGAGGACTACCCCGATCTGGAGTTCCACACCACCTCAGAGTTCAAAACCGAAGGCGAAAATTGAGGGACAAACAGGAACGGTGAATGGCCGCTTGCGCAAAAAGATTAACGAATACTGCGTGATTTCTTGTTTTAATACGTAATTTGAGCCGTGAGGCAGATGAAAACATAACCCCTTCCATCAACTGCTTAGAAAGGTTTGATTATGAAAATTCAACTCCAAATTGATGATGTGATCAGCAGGGATTTTATGAATTTTTTAAAATTACTGCCACAGGATAAAGTGCATGTTCTTTCGGTTGAGAGCAGATCGAGTAATGTCAAAAGCTTGAATAAACTTGCTGGCTCAATAAAATCTTTAAGCGTTGATCCGTTAAAATTCCAAGAGGAGCAACGCAGTGAGTGGAATTAGCTATCTGTTTGATACAAGCGCTGTGCTTTATTTTTTGCATCAGCCGAAACAGTTACAGGATAATAGCTCTTCCGTTTTTGTTTCATTTGTCAATGAACTTGAACTCTTGTCGTACAGTAAACTAAGTTCAAAAGAAGAAAAGGCAATTAAGCATTTTTTAAAACTAGTTGACCTTATCAATATTGATCAAGAAATAAAAAGTATGACGATAACACTGCGTCAAAAATATACACTGAAACTGCCGGATGCCATTATTTGTGCAACGGCAATGGTTCACAAACTATCCCTTGTGACGAACGATCTGAAACTGCACAAAATCTCTGAAATTACATGCTGTCATCTTGGGGACATTACTGAGGACATTCATCCCTGATTGATCCTTGCAAAAACATCTTCTGCTGGTGAAGCGTTGACTTCACCACGGTCATAAACTTCAAGTCGAGATTCAACCTCCTCTACCCCGGCAGCATCTCTTGATTTTCAATCAGGGATGTTATATTTATTTAAGCATTGAGATCAAAAGCGAACATGGTCACTCTACTGTTATCCTTATGCCGGAAGTCTCTCGTTTTTATGGAATTATCGTAGCGATTTTTTTAAATGAGCATAATCCGCCTCATTTTCACGCTCGATATGGTAACAGTAAAATTGCTATTGAGATCAACTCACTCAAGGTTTTGGAAGGAAATTTGCCCCCGCGTGCTCTTGGCCTTGTGATGGAATGGGCCTCTTTGCACAGGGTTGAGTTGATGAATGACTGGAATCTGGCCGCGGATAACCAACAGCTTCAGAAAATCGAGCCTTTGACATAGGAGAAAAATTATGACACCGGATGTTGTTGCTGCACACTACATTGATGATTACCGACTGGAGCTGGTGTTTGATGATGGCAAAAAGGGTATTGTTGATTTTTATAAATTTCTCGACAAAGGCGGCGTTTTCGAGAAGCTGAGAAATCGTGAGTATTTCAAAAATTTTTCAGTCAGCACAGAACTCGGTGTTCTGACATGGTACGGCGAGGTTGATGTTGCTCCTGAAGTGCTGTATTCTGAGGCAACGGGAGCCGCACTCCCAGAATGGGTCGAACGTTAAAACTAACAACGATGCTCGATCAGAACCCAGGAAATCGGTCATTTTTCAAGTATGCAGCGCCCGATACCGCGCTTGAGGTACTAAGATTCAAATCGGTTCGTTACTCTTCCCCGCTTCGATTTAATGACCCGTTTGATGTCCAATCCGGTCTACACTTTGACTTCAATATTGATGACCTGCTTGGTAAGATCATTGACAAGCTTGCTGAGCTTGCCGCAGCCGCAATAGAGCCAAACATTGACAGGGAAAATCCTTGGGGGCAAATTGTATTGCAATGTCGAGAGTACTTCCCATCTCACGGTTTTCCAAAGGATCGCTGGAGAGAGAATATGGCCCCTGTTTTCGCACAGCTTATAGATGAAATTCGTGATATCCAGGCTAAGTATCAAAAGCATTGGGAGAATATGCTGCCTGGTATGCGTGTGTTTTGTGTTTCCGAGGAGCGAGACAACCTATTGATGTGGGCACATTACGCAAAAGACCATACTGGGGTTGTATTCGAGTTTCTCTCTCTTCCAGAACAGGACAATCCACTATCTGTTGCTCGGAAAGTTGAGTATGTGCCCAGCCCCCCACCTTTCTTTACCGAGTCTGAATGGGTCGCGAACATTCTGTCATTGAGCAGCTTTGACATAATAAAATTGAATCGTCGTTACGTCCAATACAAGAGTTGCCACTGGAGCTATGAGAAGGAGTGGCGCGTGTGGTATCCGTTGATTCCTACTCCATTGAGCGATTACACAGATAAACCAATACTTGATGCTGAGTTTGCCGCAATGTATATCGGTTGCAAGGCAAGTGAGACCTTCATCGAAAATGCAATGACATTAGCTCGCAAATCCTTTCCTTATCTCAGAATTTATCGAGCACATCGCAGCCAATATGACTATGGCCTTGAATATTCTGAGGTCTAACCTCGCGTTCGAGACGACCTGCTCAAAAAGGCGATCCCGCAAATTAGCCTTGTAGTAGTGCAAAAAGCATGACTCATCGGGCTGATATGTTGCTCCCTTCAGCTCATTGATAGATACTCAAAAGTTTGAATTTTACAGAAAACAAGGCACTTCTTGAAGTTTTATATATGAGGCTGTAGATTTAATATGGAAAAAATGATGAAACAAAAGAATGTAGGGCTTCAACTGGCAATGAATTTTATTCCCTTGTTTGGGGTGATATTTTTCAACTGGAGCATCTTTGCGCTCATCTATACCTATTGGCTTGAAACATTAGGTATTACTTTTTTCAATTCGATCATGATATTAACCGCTCAAAACTCTCCCGAAAAGCCACCCCATATCAGGAAAGCATTACTCTATCTGCTATTTCACGCAGGGATACTCATATTTTATATGATCTTCATCATCACCTTTATCGGTCTTATGGTTGCCGAGAAACAAGAGGGTACAGGATTCGTGAACTATCTGGCATTCATCGACAGGAGTTTCCGTTTCACTATTTTGGGAATGTTCACCGTCCAGCTCTTCGCCTTAATCAATAATTACTTCTTGTCAGGATTGTATAAAACGTTTAAACCGGATGCCTACTATATGGTTTTCAATGTTCGTTCAGTCATGATACATCTGGTGATTATACTGGGCTTCTTTGCTTTTAATTATATGAGTAAAACGACAAATACCCGGTACGGAATCATAGCGTTTGCCCTTGTTTTTGTTTTGATAAAATCTATAGCGGATTTTGTGATAACAAGATTCAGCAAAAATGAGATAACCGGTGATCTTGATATCAATCAGATATAGATTTAATCAAAACTGAGCATAAAAATTTCGTTGCTTCTCCGGCACCATGTAATGGTTTGATTTATCTTCACCCTGAGGCAGCCTCTTTCATGATGGCCACAATCGACTCCTCTACCTCACGCACGACCGGGGCGAGCTCTGGCTCGTTCAAGAGGCCAAAAAGAGCGGTTGGCTTCACGCTCGAAATAACGGTTTTACCCCCCTCCTCGTAGATGGATATCCGGCACGGCAGAAGAGTGGAGAGCGCGATGTTTTGTGCAAGCAGTTTTGCCGCTTTTTGTGAGTGACAAACTTCAAAAATCAAACATTCGCGGCCGAACTCCACCCCCTTCTTCGCCATGGTCTCCCTGATATTGTAAAGGTGCAGAATGCCGAATTGATGGGCCGCAACCGCAGCCTCCAAGGCCGTGGAAGCTTCACTGACGCTTTTGCCGGTAGAGTAGGTGATAAGCATGAGTTGTAAATGGTTAAGCGCTGAGAGATACCGTTCCAGAGAGGAAAGTTACGCATTGCACCCAAAGAAGTAAAGAGAAAAGAGAGGAGCATCTTTTCTCAATGCCAGCAAAAACAGGTAACCGCTCCTGCCCGTTTCCCTTCAGCCGGGCATGGCAGGATCGAGCAGTTTTCCGCGTCATGGAATTGCGGGAAAGCCTTGAAAGAGAGAGATAATAGAACTAATTTCAATCAGTTACTGTTCTCTCTCTTTGTGTTTGTGCACTGACAGTGCCGGAACCCGGCACCCATGACCCTGAAAAGATAGAGAGTTCTCGCGTTCGTCGCCGTAAAAGTCGGTCAGGATAATCACCATAATGGAAAAGTCAACCCTCATCCGTATAATCTCGCTGAGCCTCTCAATTGTAGCCATCAGCCTGCTGCACTATCTCACGCCCCTGCATCTTCACGCCCTGCACGACATCTTCCAGCGGCTCTACTATCTGCCGATCATCCTTGCAGCCCTCTGGTTCGGCTTGCCGGGCGGTCTCGTCTGCTCCATCGCGGTCAGCATCATCTACGCCCCGCACATCCTCTACCAGTGGGCCGAACACCCCGGCATGGAGATGGAAAAATATCTCGAACTGCTTCTCTACAATACGGTTGGCGCCCTGACCGGCCTGCTCTCGCAGCGGGAGCGGGAGCTGAGGGTGGAGGCACAAAAAAGTGCGCGGGGGCTGGAGGAGTCCTACCGGAAACTGCAACTGCAATCCGAGAAAATCATTTTGATTGAAGAGCAGTTGCGGCGGGCGGAAAAGCTCTCGACGCTTGGAGAGATGGCGGCTGTGCTCGCTCACGAAATCCGCAACCCGCTCGGCTCCATCCGCGGCACGGCCGAAATCCTCAAGGACGACTACCCGGCAAGCGATCCCAAGCATGAGTTTATTGAAATCCAGATCAAGGAGACCGAGCGGCTGAACCGGGTGGTTGAGGATTTTCTGCAGATGGCACGCCCGCAACCGGCCGACCTGCAACCCTGTGCTGTCCGCGATGAGCTGGAAACCATCATCTCCCTGCTCTCCGGCGATGCCCAAAAACGCCAGATCGAACTGCACCTTGAGGCCGAACCCCAAAAGCTGATCATCCGGGCCGACGGAGAGAAGCTGCGCCAGGCACTCCTCAACATCATCATCAACGCCCTGCAGGCCACCCCGCCCGGAGGCCGGGTTATTATCTCCACATCGCTCTACGGCGACACCATGTGCGAAATCCGTTTTCAGGACAGCGGGCCGGGCATTGAAAAAGAGAAACTGGCCCGGATTTTTGAACCCTTCTTCACCACCAAAGCAGAGGGAACCGGGCTGGGGCTCGCCATCACCCGCAAAATAATCGAGAGCCAGCATGGCCTACTCACCATAGAGAGTGAAGTGGGCAAGGGAACAACCGTAATGGTACGGTTGCCCTTGCAGGAGAGAACCATTGAAAGAGGAGCAAGGTGAAAGCAAAAATTCTTTTGATTGACGACGACGCCTCCCTGCGCCGGGTGCTTGAGTACAACCTGCAGCAGGAGGGGTACGAGGTTGCAACCGCCTCATCAGGCGAAGAGGGGTTGCAGCTCTTTAAAGAGTTCCGGCCGGTGCTGGTCATTACCGATATGAAAATGGCCGGCATGGATGGCATGATGGTACTGAGAGCCGTCAAGGAGCACTCCCCCGAAACTCTGGTGATCATCATCACCGCTTTCGGAAACATTGAGGTCGCCGTTGAGGCGATGAAGGCCGGAGCCTACGACTACATCACCAAACCCTTCAATCGCGATGCGCTCAAGCTGACGGTAAAAAAAGCCCTCCTCTTTTCCGGTCTGTCGGAAGAGAACAAACGGCTGAAAAGCGAGTTATCCACGAAAAGTGATTTCCGTACCATCGTCGGCACCTCCAAAGAGATGGAGGGAGTTTTTGAAATCATCAGGAAGGTTGCCGACACGGATGCCTCCATTTTGATCACGGGAGAGTCCGGCACCGGCAAAGAGCTGGTTGCCCGCGCCATCCACAGCCAAAGCTCGCGCCGCAACAGACCCTTTATTACCATAAACTGCGCCGCCATCCCCTGCGACCTGCTGGAGAGCGAGCTGTTTGGCCATACCAAAGGGGCATTTACCGGAGCGGTGAAAGATAAACCCGGAAAATTCCAGCTTGCCGACGGCGGCACCATCTTTCTGGACGAGGTGGGAGAGCTGCGCCTTGAACTCCAGCCGAAACTGCTCCGAGTGCTTCAGGAAAAAGAGGTTGAGCGGGTCGGCGCCACGAAGGTAGAAAAAGTTGACGTTCGTGTGCTATCGGCCACCAACCTCAATATCGACAACGCCGTATCGGAAGGAGTTTTCCGCGAGGATCTCTACTACCGCCTCGCGGTTATTCCGATCCATCTGCCGCCGCTGCGCCAGCGCGTGGAGGACATTGTGCTGCTCGCCAAATATTTCATGCAAAAGCATGGCCACCCAACCGTCACCATTGACCGGGAGGCACTTCAATGCCTGCAAAACTACCCCTGGCCGGGAAATATCCGTGAGCTTGAAAACACCATCGAGCGGCTCCTCATCATGCGCAACAGTGAACTTATCACGCTTGCCGATCTGCCAACCAAATTCCGGGAGAAAAAAAGAGAGCCGCATACAATCGTAAACCTGCCGGACGAAGGGTACTCGCTCGAACAACTGGAGCGAGAGATTGTGGTTGCGGCATTGGAACGCAACGAGTGGAACCAGACCGCTGCGGCCCGCTTTTTACGCATCCCCCGCCATACCCTCATCTACCGGATTGAAAAATACGCCATTGCATTGCCTCACAAGGAGTAAGGTCTCCGGGGAACTCCATAGAGCACTAAGGGCTTATAAACACGAGCATGGTGGAGAATAGTCGCACCAGGGTGTGGAATATTCTCCACCATGGAGTCAAAGCCGCAGAGTCGGATCAAGCAATCAGTAGGAAAGGGCGTTTGGCACGGTTTGTGTAATTATATTTCTACGATTGAATAACTTATTGCCGCGATTTTCTGATGAAACACGCTCATGCACTCCTCTTCCTGATCCTCCTCTCTCTTTCGCCAGTACGGGCAAGGGCGGAAGAGATGAAGCTTCAACCGGAAAATCTGGACGCGCTTCTGGCTACAGCATTGGCCAATAACCCCGAAGTGAAAGCATCCGAAGCGCGCTGGCAGATGTTTTCAAGCAAGGTGAAACAGGCATCCGCGCCCGAAGAGACCATGCTGATGCTTAAAATGCAGAACCTGCCGGTTCGTAGCCCGCTCCGCTTCAACCAGGATCCCCAGTCAGCAAAGGTGATCGGCCTCTCCCGTGCGCTCCCCTTCTGGGGCAAGAGGGGGCTGCGCACCGAGGTGGCCCGCCATGAGGCCGACTCCTACAGATGGGCCTTCGAAGAACGACAGCTTGAGCTTGCGCGCATGGTGCGGGAGAGCTACTACCAGCTCTGGGCCGTGGACAAGGAGTTGAAGAGTGTTGAGAAAAACCTGAAAATCCTGAGCGACTTCATCACCATTACCGAGTTGAAATACTCGGTTAACCAGGGTGTGCAGCAGGATATCTTCAAGGCCGGAGTTGAAAAATCCAAAATGCTCAACATGCAATTGAGCCTGCAGCAGCAGCGGCGTAGCCTTGAGGCCAATTTGAACTACCTGCTCTATCGCCCGGTCAGTACCCCGGTCGGCACCATCGCCGATTTCTCGCTGCCGATGGTGACCATCCCGGAGGAACAACTCAATACCATGGCCTTGGAGCATCGTCCACAGCTTAAAAGTCTCGTGAGTCTCTTTGAAAAGGCGAAAGCCTCCCGCCGACTGGCCGATAAGGAGCGGTGGCCGGACTTCAATCTCTCGGTGGAGTATATGTTCCGCGAAGCGGTTGCAACGCCGATGGCAACCGATCCGGGCGACAATATGGTGAGTGTGGGCGTGAGCTTCAACCTCCCCTTCCTCTCCCAGAAAGGCCGTGCCATGCAGGCCGAGTCAACCTTTGAAAGCTCAATGGCCACGGCGGAGCTTAACGGACTGAAAAACACCATCTCCTACACCATCCGCGAAACCCTTGCCCAGCTCGAACGGCGGAGCAAAATGGTGGAGCTCTACAAAAAAGGAGTTATTCCCCAGTCGGAGCACGCGCTTGAATCGGCCCTTATCAGCTACCGGCTGAACAAGGTCGACTTCCTTACCCTGCTTGACGCCCGAATGAGCACGTTCAACAACGAGCGGGAGCTTTACGACGCTGAGGCTGAATATATGATGAAGCTGGCGCAACTTGAAGCCACCATCGGCACTCCGCTAACGCTGCCGGCCGCAGCAGATGAGCACCCTGGAACTCACTCCCATTAACCGAACAAAAGAGACAACGATGGCCCTGAACAAAAAAATCATACTCCCCCTCACCCTGCTGCTGCTTGCTCTTGTTGCGGCCGGCGGCTGGTGGTTCCTCCGCCAAAAGCCGCCAGAGAAGCCACAGAGTGCTCAAACGGCCGTGACTCATGGCAAGCAGCTCTACACCTGCTCCATGCACCCCAATATTATCCGCGATAAACCGGGAGCCTGCCCGATCTGCGGCATGGAGCTGATCCGAAAAATCGAAACTCCGGCAGCGCCGAGCACGCAACAAGCTACGGAACAAGGAGCTCCGGCTGCAACCGCCCGACTCACCCTCTCCCAAGGCCAGCGGATCATGGCCAATGTTGCTACCGTGGAGGCCAGAACCGAAACCCTGAACCGGGAGATCAACGCCGTGGGCATTGTGCAGTACGATCAGTCGCGGCAAGCCAAAGTCACGGCATGGGCCGCAGGTCGTCTGGAGAAACTCTACGTCAACAGTGTCGGAGCCTTTATCAGCAAGGAGCGAGCGCTCGGCGAACTCTACTCCCCCGATCTTCTGGCAACCCAGGAGGAGTATCTTCTGGCCATCAAGAGCCGCAAACAACTGCAGAACTCACCACTTGCCTCCATCTCGGGCGACGGCATGGTGGCATCAGCGAGAATGCGCCTGAAGCTCCTTGGAGTGAAGGAGAGCCAGATTGCCGAGCTGGAGAGAAGCGGCAAGGCGAACCTCACCATCCCGATCTACAGCCCCTTCTCCGGCATCGTGATTGAAAAAATGGTACAGCAGGGCGAATATGTAACGGCGGGTCAGGTGCTCTTCAACATTGCTGACCTCTCAAAGGTCTGGGTTGAAGCCGAGGTCTATGAAAATGAGTTGCAGAGTATCGCCATCGGTCAGCCGGTCGAGATCCGCTCCCGCTCTCTCGGCGCAAAAACGCTCACGGGCCGGATTGCCTTTATCTACCCCTTTCTCGACCCAAAAACCCGAAGCATCAAGGTGCGCGTTGAGATGGCGAATCCCGGCATGATCCTCAAACCCGAGATGTTTGTCAATGCCGTCATCAAGGTTGGCCTTAAAGAGGCAATTGTGGTGCCGCTGAGCGCCCTCATTGACACCGGCAAGCGGCGTGTGGTCTGGGTTGAGAGTTCACCGGGAGTCTTCGAGTCGCGTAACGTGCAGGCGGGCGGGCAGTCAGGCGACAAAATCCAGATTGTTTCCGGCCTGAGGGCAGGCGAAAAAGTAGCAATATCGGGCGGATACCTGATCGACGCCGAATCCCAGCTCAACGGCAGCAGCCATTAAACCGGAAAACTCTCCGCCAAGAATTTAAGAGAAGCATGATAGAAAAAATAATAGAGTACTCGGCCCGGAACCGCTTCATCGTGCTGATGGTCTTCGGGCTGATCACGCTCTGGGGCGGGTGGTCGCTCTACAAGACTCCGGTTGATGCCATTCCCGACCTCTCCGACAACCAGGTGATTGTCTTTACCGACTATCCGGGCCGCTCGCCGCAAGTGGTGGAGAACCAGGTCACCTACCCGCTGGCGGTCAACCTGCAAGGGTTGCCGAAGGTGCGGGCCGTGCGGGCATCAAGCGCTTTTGGTTTCTCGATGATCTACGTCATTTTTGAGGATAGTGCCGATATCTACTGGGCCAGAACCCGCGTGCTTGAGCGGCTGAACTACGCAACCTCGCTCCTGCCTCCGGGTGTGGTACCGACGCTAGGCCCGGACGGTACCGGAGTCGGCCATGTTTTCTGGTACACCATTGAGGGGAAGGGGTACGACCTGGAGCAGCTCCGCACCTTGCAGGACTGGTTTGTGCGCTACCAGCTCAACACGGTACAGGGCGTGGCCGAGGTAGCCTCAATCGGCGGCTTTGTGCGGGAGTATCAGATCGATCTCGACCCCAACAAGCTCTTGGCCTACAACATCAAGATCAACAAGGTCATGGAGGCGGTCAAGGCCTCGAACAAGGATGTGGGGGGCAAGCTGATTGAGCAGGCTGATGCCGAGTACCTGATCCGAGGAAGCGGCTATGTAAAGTCCAAAGAGGATCTTGAGAACATCGTGGTTGGAGCCGCCATGAACGGCACCCCCCTTTACGTTAAAAATCTGGGCACGGTGCAACTGGGCGGAGCCTTAAGGCGGGGCCTTCTCGACAAAAATGGAGAGGGCGAAGCGGTTGGCGGTATTGTGGTTATGCGCTACGGTGAAAACGCAAAAGCCGTGATTGACCGGGTCAAGGCCAAAATAACCGAGCTTGAGAAGGGGCTGCCGCCGGGAGTTAAAATCAAGGTGTCATACGACCGCTCGGATCTCATCATGCGGGCCATTGAGACCCTGAAACAGAACCTGCTGGAGGAGTCGATTGTGGTGTCGATTGTGGTGCTCATCTTCCTGCTCCACTTCCCGAGTGCACTGGTGATTGTGCTGACCTTGCCGGTCTCGGTGCTGATCGCCTTTATCACCATGAATATGATGGGAGTCAGCTCCAATATCATGTCGCTGGGCGGCATCGCCATCGCCATTGGCGTGCTGGTGGACGCAGGGGTGATCATGGTGGAGAACTGCTACCGCCACCTCTCCGAAATGGAGCCTGAAGAGCGCTCGGCAAAACGTCTTGAGGTGATCATCAGCTCGGCTAAACAGGTCGGGCGGGCCATCTTTTTCTCGCTGTTGATCATCGTGCTCTCCTTTGTGCCGGTCTTCCTGCTTGAAGGTCAGGAGGGCAAGCTCTTCCACCCGCTCGCCTTCACCAAAACCTTCTCCATGATGGCCTCGGCCGTGATTGCCATCACTCTGGTGCCGGTACTGATGTTCTACCTCATGCGCGGCAAAATGGCCCGGGAGAGTTCCAATCCGCTCTCCACCTTTTTCATCAAACTCTACTCTCCGGTGATTCGCTGGGTACTGGTCTGGAAAAAAACCACCATCGCGCTGAACCTCTTGGCACTCGCCATTGCCGTACCGCTCTTCATGCATCTCGGCTCCGAGTTCATGCCGCCGCTCGACGAGGGCTCACTGCTCTACATGCCGGTAACCCTGCCGAACGTCTCGATCACCGAGGCCAAACGGTTGCTCCAGGAAGAGGACAAGATTATCAAAAGTATGCCGGAGGTCGCAGAGGTGCTCGGCAAGGTTGGCCGGGCCGAAACCTCCACCGACCCGGCACCGCTCTCGATGTTTGAAAGCATCATTATCCTTAAACCAAAGGCCGAGTGGCGAGAGGGCATGACCAAGGCAGAGATTGTCTCGGAACTTGACTCGAAGCTGCAACAGATTGGTGTGCGCAACGGGTGGACGCAGCCGATCATCAACCGCATCAACATGCTCTCCACCGGCGTACGTACCGACCTTGGCGTTAAAATTTTCGGCAATGATCTGAACGTGCTCAAGGATCTTGCCATTCAGGCCGAAGCAGTTCTCAAGCCGATCAATGGCGCGGCCGATGTGGTGGCCGAACGGGTTACCGGCGGCAACTACCTTGATATCTCGATTGACCGTGAAGCCGCCGCCCGCTACGGGGTAAGCGTGGGCGACATTCAGGATGTGATTGAGACTGCCCTCGGCGGCGAGATGCTCTCCACGACGGTTGAGGGGCGGAACCGCTTCCCGATCCGGATCCGCTACCTGCGCGACTACCGCGACAACCTCCCCGCCATCGGCCGGATTCTGGTCAGCGGCATGGACGGGGCGCAGATCCCGCTCTCGCTGGTCACCCATCAGCAAATCACAACCGGAGCGCCGGAGATCAACAGTGAAGGCGGGCTTCTGCGTTCGCTGGTCTACCTGAACGTCCGGGGGCGCGACATGGGCGGATTTGTAACCGAGGCCAAGGAGCAGCTTGAAAAAAAGCTCAAGCTCCCGCCCGGCTACTATGTGACCTGGTCGGGACAGTGGGAGAACCAGATCCGCGCCAAAGAGCGGCTGCAACTGCTGATACCGCTCGGGATGGTGATTATCTTCATCCTGCTCTACTTCACCTTCCACTCGGCCCTTGAGGCCTCGATGGTGATGCTCTCGGTGCCGTTTGCCCTGGTGGGCGGGGTATTTCTGGTCTCGGCCCTCGGCTATAACCTCTCGGTTGCCGTATGGGTTGGTTTTATTGCCCTTTACGGCATTGCGGTCGAAACCGGGGTCGTGATGGTGATCTACCTGCACGAGGCGCTCGACAAAAAGCTGGAGCATGGCGTGTGCACCGAGCAGGATATCATGGATGCCGCCTTTGAAGGAGCGGTGCTTCGCCTGCGCCCCAAACTGATGACCGTGGCCGTAGCCCTGCTTGGCCTTGTGCCGATCATGTGGTCAACCGGTACCGGGGCTGACGTGATGAAGCCGATCGCAGCGCCCATGATTGGCGGCATGATCTCCTCGGCCGTGCATGTGCTGATAATGACGCCAGTCATCTTTGTGATGATGAAAAAACGTGACCTGAAAAAAGGCCGCCTGCACTACTCCGGCATGAAACATTGAAAGAGTGCAAGCGGCTTGAGTGCCAAGAAAAAGAGAGAAGAGGTGGAGAATATGCTTAAAGGTTGTAGAATACTCTCCACTACTACAGGTTACAAGGAGCTTCAGAGGCACGACTGCACTGCTGGCACGAAACATGCAATTACTATTTGAATCAGCCGGAAACAAATCACAAATTTCAATCAGAAAGGTAACATGAAAACAATAACGCTCTTCTTGGCAGCACTTTTGGCCCTGACTGCACCGGCGCTCTCTATGGCAACCGCAGCCACCGCTGGCAGCGAAGCAAAACTCATCAGCGTGACCTATACAAAGGCCCAGGATATTTCCCCAAAATCCTTCAATTTACAAGCGGGCCAGAAGGTGCGCATGGAGGTCAATTCGCAGGATACCGGCTCCGGATGCATGAAGGATATCAAGATTGCGGGGTTGTGGGAAAAGCCGGAAGCTCTCGTGAAGGGAAAAAAGGTTGTGATGGAGTTTACGCCGCTTCGTGCCGGAAGCTATAAAATCACCTGTTCCATGGGTGTGCCGCGCGGCGTGATCACGGTCAAATAGACGCTTTAAAAAAAGTTAACACATGCAAAAGGTATCGCTCTCGCTGACCGCCGCCCTGATGATTGTTTCCGGAGTGATCGGCATCGGAACCGGCTACTGGCTCACCCCGGAGTACAGCCGCTCCATGTATGACAAGAGCGCCATGGATCTCGGCCAACCGGACAGGTGGGTTGACCTGCGCTACATCAATGCCATGATCGCCCATCATGAGGGTGCACTGCGGCTTTGCGGGCAAGTGCAATCCACAGTGCACCCTGAACTGAAAAGTTTTGCCGCTGACATCCTCAAAACCGAACCCGCTGCAATAGCTGAACTCTACCGCTATAAAAAAGAGTGGTACCATGACCAGCGAACCGTTCAGGAGCCGGAGGTCGCCCATCTCGGCTCTTATAACAACACTCTTGACCTTCGTCTGCTCAACGCCCTCATCGCCCATCATGAAAGGGGCATCAGGATGAGCATGGAGATCCGTAAGAAGTCGAGCCGCAGTGAAATTCTTGACCATGCCGACCGCCAGGAGCTCCTCCTCCAGAATGATCTCCAGAAGCTCAGAAAGTGGAGAGAAGCGTGGTACGGCGTAATGGACAAAGCGGCGATGCCATGACGACCAAAACCTACAGCGTCAAGGGGATGCATTGCGCAAGCTGCGCGGCAATCATCCAGAAAAAGCTCGCCAAAGTTGAGGGCATTGCCCATGTTGATATCAATCTGGCCACAGAAAAAGCTAAACTCGAATTCACGGCCGACACCCTGACCGAAGAGGCGTTGAATGAGCTTCTCGGCAAATACGGCTACAACCTCACCGAGGAAGAGGCGGAAGAGGGTACGTGCCGCATAGAGGGCACAATCGTCAGCGAGAGGGCACGCATAAAGGAGGAAAAAGAGCAGGAGCTACAACGCCAGCTCGCCAAGGTGCAGTTTGCTTTGCCGGTTGCCCTGTTGATCTTTCTCCTCATGATGTGGGACACGGCATCACGCTTTCTCTCCTTTATACCGAACCTCCCCATTCCCATGGAGCTCTTGAACATCATCTCCATGGCCATTGCTACCTACATGGTCTTTCGTATCGGCGAACCCTTCCTCCGGGGGATCCTTATGTTTATTCGTAGCGGTGCGGCCAGCATGGATACCCTTATCGGCATCGGCACCCTGACGGCCTACCTCTACAGCGCCCTCATCACCCTCATTCCCGCCATACGGGAGCTGCTGCAGTTGCCGGCCGACACCTATTTTGACGTTACCATTGTCGTGATCGGCTTTGTGGTGCTGGGAAAATATCTTGAAACCCGCTCACGCATGAAAACCGGTGAGGCCATAGAGAAGCTGATCAACCTGCAGGCCAAGTCGGCCCTGGTGATCCGGGCCGGCAAAGAGCTGGAGATTCCGGCGGAAAAGGTAAGAAAGGGCGACACCATTCTGGTCAAACCCGGCTCCACCATTCCGGTCGATGGCACCATTCTGGAGGGTTCCTCCTCGATTGACGAATCGATGGTAACCGGAGAGGCTATGCCGGTTGATAAAAAGAGTGGCGAAGCGGTCATCGGCGGCACCATCAACAAACAGGGCTCCTTCACCTTCACGGCCTCAAAGGTCGGCTCGGAGACTGTTTTGGCCCGCATCATCAAAATGGTTGGAGAGGCCCAGGGCTCCAAGGCACCCATACAGGATATGGCCGACAAGGTGGCCGCAATCTTTGTGCCGGTTGTGCTCGTTCTGGCCGCTTTGACCTTCATCATCTGGCTGAGTGTCGGCTCGGCCCTCTTCGGCTTTTCATCAAGCATCTCCTTTGCCATCATGGGTATGGTCGGTATTCTGGTGATCGCCTGCCCCTGCGCCCTCGGCCTTGCAACGCCGACCGCCATTATTGTCGGGATCGGCAAGGGTGCCGAGTACGGGATTCTGATCCGCAACGCCGAAAGCCTTGAAAAACTCAGCCGGGTTGATACGGTCGTCTTCGACAAAACCGGCACCATCACCATGGGGATGGCACAAGTGACCGATATCATCCCACTGGAGGGTGCCGCCACCTCGAACGATATTTTGCAGCTTGCCGCAAGTGTTGAAAGCCGCTCGGAACACCCTCTCGCACATTCAATTATGGAGGCCGCAGAAAAAGCAAAGCTCACGCCTTCACCCGTCACCGCCTTCAAAGCGCTTGAAGGAGCGGGAGTTGAGGCTATTATGATCGATACTATTTCGGTCAGGGTTCGCAAACCGGTTGCGAGCGAGCGAACCATAAGCGAAGTGGAGCGGCTCCAGAAAGAGGGAAAAACCGTGGTCATCGTTGAGGAGAACAACATCCCGAAAGGGTTGATTGCCCTCTCTGATACCATCAAACCGCAGGCGAAAGAGGCGGTTGCGGCGCTGCACCGCAAGGGAATCAAGGTCATCATGCTGACCGGCGACAACCAGGCTGCGGCCAGTTTCATGGCCCGGCAGGTTGGAATTATGGAGGTGATAGCCGAAGTGCTGCCGCAGGAAAAGGCCGAAAAAATCAAACAACTGCAGGCCGAAGGGCGTAACGTCGTCATGGCGGGAGACGGCATCAACGACGCTCCGGCCCTCGCGCAGGCCGATGTGGGGATGGCCATGGCTACCGGCACCGACATTGCCATCGAGTCCGCCGGCATTACCCTGCTCAAGGGCGACATCCAAAAAGTTGCGCAGGCCATCACCCTTTCGCGCGCCACCATGCGGGTGATCCGCCAAAACCTCTTTTGGGCATTCATCTACAACATTATCGGCATCCCGCTTGCGGCCGGAGCACTCTACCCGATCTGGGGCATCTTTCTCAGCCCGGTCTTTTCCGGTCTCGCCATGGCCGGAAGCAGCGTCTCGGTGGTCAGCAACTCCCTGCGCCTGAAAACAAAGAAGCTGTAGGCATCTGTAAACCTTCGTTTTAAAAGGCTCTACGTCCTCTTTTCCTTGGTGTGCCAGACACGAATAATAACAACCGTGTCATTTGCGTCCCGCAGATAGCGAAGTACAAATGCCCCGGCCCCAAAAGAGATGACCCATTCGCGCCGGCCGGTGTCATCATCCATTGGTCGTCCAATGTCTGGTATTGATTGCAGATAACCTGCACCATCCAAAATGGCCCTTGCGGCTCGTGCTGCCGCATCGGGGCTTTTTTCGTGCAGAAAGGCGTAAAGCCGTTCAACATCGGCCAATGCCTCTGTAAGCCATTTTATTTGGGGCACGGCGTCACCTTCCCCTGCGCCAGATTTTCAAGCCATGCCGCCGCTTGTTCATGGGGTAGAGCCTCGCCGGTTAATTGATAACACTCCCAACGCTCCATATCCTCGCGTTTTTCCCGCTCGTACTTTTCTTCCTTGTCCAGAAATGTTTCGATTGCCTTGCACATGAGCCAGTGCGGCGAACGGTCGCGGATACGAGCCAAAGCTGCAAGCCGTTGCTGTGTAGTGTCGTCTAACTTGATGCCTCTTGTCTGTGACATAACTAAATCTCCGTTTGTAAAAGGTAATACTTATAGCAACCTTTAGCAACAATGTACAACCATTCAACCCTTGCCGGATTTGCTGCAGTGTAAATGACCGGTATGCTGTATTTTCCGGTCTCCAAAATATTTCTGGATCAGCAGTAAGCCGATTTTAGCAGCAACCGTGCTTCTGTGGAAAAAAGGATTTCACAACCAGCCCGATAAGCAGAAGCGATGCGGCAACGGAGAGGATACCTGCCTCTTCATGACTCGCTTGATGAGCCCAGTTGGTGATGTCGTAGCCGAGATAGCTGTAGAGCGCGTTGATGAAGAGACCTGCAAGCAGTGACACCACAACAATTACCAGCAGATAAATAACCGTTGCTTTTCGGCCAAGGATTCTGGAAATCACCGGAAGCGAGGCCATATTGGTTGCCGGGCCGACCAGAAGGAAGACCAGTGCAGCTCCCGGAGAGATGCCTTTGAGGGCCAGAGCGGCAACAACCGGAGTTGACGCTGTGGCGCAAACGTAGAGCGGCACTGAAATGACCAGCATCACCAGCATGGAGAGGTAGTCGCTGGATAAATAGCGGCTGACCATTTCCGTTGAAACAAACACCGAGATCAGCCCGGCAAGCAGGATACCGATAAAGAGCCAGAGCCCGACATCCTTCAAAAGATCACCAAAGGCGAAACCCATACCCTCTTTTAATTTACCAGCCACACTCCTCTTCTCCGGCTTTTTATGGCTGCAGCAGCAGGAGGAGCTGCAACTTGCCTCTGCTCCGGCTTTATCAGAGTCAGAAGAGTCCGCAGTGTCGCTCGGCTTCTCGGAAAAAGAAATCGCAATGCCGGTAGCAATAGCCATAAACAGGGCAACCACCGGCCGGAAGATGGTCATGAGCGGATCAAGCAAGGCATAGGAGAGCGCAATGGAATCCACGCCGGTTTCAGGCGTCGAGATCAGAAAGGATGCAATAGCCCCCTTTCCCGCGCCCTGTTTTTTAAGCCCCGCCGCAGCAGGAAGTACACCGCAACTGCAAAGCGGAATGGGAATTCCGAGCAGTGCCGCCTTAAAAATGCTTCCGGTGCCTTTGCCGCCCAGATGCTTGGCAACAAAGTCATCCGGCAGAAAAGCCTTGAGGAGGCCGGCTATAAAAAAACCGAGCAACACAAAGGGAGCGGATTCCAGCAACACATCCCACGATGCAAAAAGCACACGGGAGAGCATATTCAAAACATAACCTGTCATAAAACTTCCCTGTTCAAATTACGCATTCTCATATGATGATATATTCATACAACAAACAAAAAAAAAGACCTTACTCCGTTTCCGACAGATGCTCGGAACCAAGCCTGAGAAGCGCTGAAACATGACTGTCGTCAAGGCTGTAGAGCACATTCTTGCCCATTTTTCTTGATCGCACAATTCTGGCGTCCCTCAACACCCGCAACTGATGCGAAACCGCCGACTGATTCATCCCGAGAATTGAAACCAGATCGCAAACGCAGAGTTCCGAATGATCAAGCGCATTCAAAATCCGGATCCGGGTATGATCGCCCAGTACCTTGAAAAGCTGCGCAAGCTCCTGCTGCATCGGCTCCCCCGGCATCTGTTGCACAACACGCGCAACAATATCCGGATGAAAACACGGCTCCTGGCAACCCTCAGCACTCTTTTCCTGCATTGCGGAACCCTCTATAGATGAACGATCACTCATATGATAAGAAAAAGCAAACCCTTTATCAACCTTGCAAAACAAATAACAAGTACCACCAGCAACTTCACCGTTTCCAGAAAAACAGCAAAAACCCATTTTCTTCATTTTACGGCTTCCGCTTTTTAATATACTCTATATCACTTATATTTATAATGAGTTAACACTGAAACAAATAAAATCTTTAGAGAACCCCCATCTTTTCCGCAATGCACGGCAGCATAACGACGGCTCAAAGAGTGCTTCTTTTCACCATCAGCCGCTTTGGTATTATGGCGCTGCTCATTGCCTCTCTTCCGCTCACCCTTTTTGCCAATGATGCCTACAGTGAAGGGAGCGCCCTCAATGAGGAGGTCATAGAGCTCTATCGGAACAAAAACTATAGCCAGGCCGAACCGTTAGCCAAAAAAGCTCTGGAAAGAGCGGAAAAATCCCTTGGGCCGGTGCACCCTCTTGTTGCCATCTGCCTGAACAACCTCGCCGCCGTCTATAAAGCCCAGGGAAAATACGTTGCGGCTGAACCGCTCTACCGTCGTGCACTCGCAATCAGGGAGAGTACCTATGGTGCGGAGCACCCCTTTGTGGCTACCAGCCTTGATAACCTTGCCTTGCTCTATAAAGCAGAGGGAAAATTTGCCGAAGCGGAGCAGCTCTACCGGCGCTCACTCGCAATTGAAGAGAGAGCCTATGGAACCTCTCATCCCATTGTTGTCCAGAGTATGGACAATTTAGCCTCGTTCTATCGGGAGGCCGGCATGAACAAGGCGGCAGAAGAGATGGAGAAACGAGTGTCATCAATCCGGGCAGGAAAGCTTTGAAGGCTCCCTGAATTGCACATCCACGGTTTTGCTGCGGATGGAAATGGTGCCGAAGGCTGCGAGCCTGAGCGGCTGCAAATCAACAGCGGAAGTAAATTCATGTCAATGGAGTTGGTTCATTGGGGCTATGAGTTAAGGGTGGTGCTGCTCTTCTACCGGCAGGGCAAACTGACACATAACCGGTATATTGAATCATTCAATAGGAAATTCTGTGACGAGTGCTTCCAGGTGAGCTGGTTCCTGGATCTGGCCGACGCGAGCCAGAGAATCGAAGCTTGGCGACTCTAATTTTGCTGGTCCAATTAACGGGGTAGTCGTATCATGCCTAAACATGCAGGACTCACGCAGGAACTCAAGGAGCTCACCTACCGGATTGTTTTCGAAGAGAGCAATGAGCTGAAATTGATCATCAACCGCAACGGCATTATCCTCAATGCAAACAATGCTTTTGCCAACCGCTTCGATAAAGCGCCTGAGGATTGTCTTGGCTTGAACATCTACAGCCTGTTACCCCAGGAAGTGGCTGCCGAAAGGAAAAAACATTTCGACGAAGCCTTCCTTACAGGAAACCATCACTTTTTTGAAGACGATCGCAATGGCCGCTTTTTCAGAAACTTCTTATATCCGGTAAAGGAAGAAGATGGCACCTGCAACAAAATCTATCTGTTTGCCCAGGATATTACCGAAGTAAAGCTCGCTGAAAAAAAAACAAACACGGACGCCGCATTGAAGAGGGAGGCGATGGAAGCCTATCCCGGCCCCTTCGTCGTGTTCAATCCGCAGGGAGATATTATTACTTCGAATTCATGCTTCCGTCAAGTTATTGCAGGAAAAGAAGAGAGTGAACTGCCCGTGGTGAACACCTTTGAGCTGATCCATCCTGACTACCGGGCCCTTGTCCATCAAAAAATTGCAAATGTTCTGCAGCATGGCACCGAAGAAGCGGCTGAAATCCAAATAGTGATGCATGGTGGAGCTGCATACGGGTGGTTCAGGATATCGACAAAAAAAATGGTCATTGATGATGATGTGTTCCTGGTCAGCACCGCGACAGATATTACGGCGCACAAGAAAAAAGAGGAGGATCTTCGTATCAGCAATGAACGGCTCCGCTTCATTCTTTCGGAATCAAGGACAGGGAGCTGGGATTGGGACCTGAAGAGCAATAGCGTCAGATGGACCAATGAAATCTGGGAGTTATACGGCCTTGACAAAAACTCATGCGAACCATCCTATGAGAACTGGAAACAATCACTCATTGAGGATGACCGGGAAAAGATCGAACGGCAGGTATTTGCAGCTTTGAAGAAAGGCGCTCCCTTCAGAGTCGAATGGCGTGTCCGTTATGCCGACGGCTCCCTGCACTGGTTAATGTCACGGGGAGTTCCTTTCAAGGAGAGCGATGGCAGCGTTTCCCGCTATGTTGGCACAGTGATCGATATCACCGAGTTGAAAGAGGCGGAACAGAAGAGGAGTGAAAGTGAAGAACGGTTCAGGCGACTTTTCGAAACACACTCCTCCGTCATGCTCATCATTGATGACGAAACAAACAGAATACTCGACGCAAACAAGGCTGCAGAAGCATTCTATGGCTGGAGCGCGAAAGAACTCGGCGCTATGACGGTTGAAAATCTGTCAACCGACTCTCCTGAAACCCTGAGAATCAATAAAGAGGAGATACGCTCACAAAACCAAAGAAAGTTTCATTCGGTGGACAGGCTGTCGGATGGCTCACTTCGCGATGTCGAAGTGTTCACCACGCCGGATATATTCTGCCAAAGAGCGGTCTATTACTGCATCATCAATGATATAACCGATCGAAAGCTGGCAGAAAACCAGATCTTTGAAAGCAAGGCCCGCCTTGAGGCCGCACTGGAAAGCATGAACGACGCGTTTTTCATTTTCGATGCCAAAAACCAGATCGTTGAATACAACACGGCATACGCTCTTTTCCTGAGATTCAGCGATAAAAAAGAGTGCATGAAGCAGGTTGGCATGCTTGAGAATATTCCTGCCTTCTTTGAAGTCTCTCTGCCGGATGGTACACCTGCACCGCTTGAGCAATGGGCTATCCCTCGGGCTTTGCGCGGGGAGGCCTGCACCAACGTCGAATATCATGTGCGGCGCAAGGATACCGGCGAACAATGGATAGGCAGCTACAACTTTGCACCGGTTCGCAACCGCGAGGGAGTGATAGTTGGAGCAGTCACAACGGCACGCGATATCACGCACCAGAAAAAAGCCGAAGCCGCACTCAAGGAGAGTGAAGAGCGGTTCAGAAAGTTCTTCGAGCAGCACTCCGCCGTCATGATGATCCTTGACCCGGAAACTGCTGAAATTATCGACGTTAACCATGCCGCCGTTGAGTATTATGGCTGGAGCAGGGAGCAGTTGAGAAATATGAACATCACGAACCTCAATACCGATAAACCGGAGGATGCCCTTAAGAGAGTCGAGGGATGGAGATATACCAAAAAACGTACCTTTACTGTCACTCATCGGAAAGCCGACGGATCAATCTGCGATATTGAGGTTTTCGGACAAAAAATTCTGGTGCAGGATCAGTGGCTTGCATACCTGATTTTACATGACATAACCGAACGCAAACAATTCCAGCAGGCACTCGTTGAAAGTCAGGAACGGATTAATATTATCCTGAATGCCACCAATGCAGGAATATGGGATACCGATACAACAACCTTTGAAAGCACCTGGTCGAATGAAATCTGGCGTCTCTATGGTCTGGAATCCTGCAGTTGCAAACCCTCTTTTGAAAACTGGATGAACACCATTGTTCCGGAAGACCGGGCTATGGTAGAACAGGCCGTAACCCGAGCGATAAGTAGTGCAACAGAGTACAACTGCAACTGGCGGATCCGTGGTTCAGACAACACTATTCATTGGCTTGTCTCCAAAGGAAATCCAGTCAGGAATGCCAGTGGAAAAGTTGTAAAATATGTAGGGATTACGCTAGACAATACCGAACAGAAACGGGAAGAAGAAGAGATAACGCAGCTCGAAATGCGCATCCGGAGGTCAGAACGTCTCGAAACCATCGGCACACTCGCCGGAGGCATCGCCCACGATTTCAACAATATCCTCACCCCCATTCTCGGCTATGCCGAAATGGGTATGCTGAAACTGTCGGAAGAAGATGAGCTGCACGAATATTTAACAGAGATCAGGGTGGCCGCCGAACGAGCCCAGAACCTGGTCCATCAAATTCTGACTTTCGGCAAGGCAGAGGAAAACGAAGCCTCCATCGTAAGTATGCACTCCATCATTGATGAAGCATTAAAGCTCTTGCGTCCTTCGATACCCGCAACCATCTCTATCGAGCAGCACATCGACTCATCCTGCCGGAATATCCTCGCTGATCCGTCAAAAATCCATCAGGTCATCGTCAACCTCTGTACCAATGCCTATCAGGCAATGGAAGATTCCGGAGGCACCCTCACTCTTGAACTCCAGGAGGTCGTTCCGGACACGACACTCCTGAAAATGTTTCCGGAACTGCATGAGCGACCCTATGCCCGGCTCACCATAACCGATACGGGATGCGGTATTAACAAGGTAACCATGGAGCACATCTTTGAGCCTTTTTTCACCACCAAGCCTGTCAACAAGGGCACCGGGCTCGGGCTTTCGGTCGTGCACGGCATCATAACCAGTTGTAACGGCATAATCAACGTTGAAAGTCAGCAGGGAAAAGGCAGTTCTTTCCAGATCTTCCTGCCGGTTATCGACAAGGGTGTTATCGAAAAGGAAAAGAAAAACGTTGTCATGAGCGGAAAAGCAACTCTCCTGTTTGTCGACGACGAACGGGCGATACTGAAAATGGTAACCATGATGTTAAAGGAATTTGGCTACCGGATACATGCACTGAACTCCCCCATCCAGGCGCTCGAGCTGTTCCGGCACTCACCTGAAGCGTTCGATGTGCTCATTACCGACCTGACCATGCCGGAGATGACAGGCATCAAACTCGCCTCGGAAATTCACTCGTGCAGGCCCGAATTGCCGGTTATTCTGATGACAGGGTACGGAGAGGAGATTGAAAGAGCCTCCGACCTGGAGAAGCACGGGATTCGCCGTCTGTTGATAAAACCGGTTAAGCTTGAAAACCTTGTTTCGGTCATCAATGAAGTTTTATCCGGTAAATAGCGAATGAGTAACCATCCGTAACAACAGCATCATGAAGTTTCACGAATAAACCCTCGTTCCATGTAAAAAAAAAGTGTTGCGGGTGTACGAATTATCTGCTTTATTAGAGAGTACTTTCGCGCCCATATTCCATCATCAACCAGCAAGAAGGAGCCAGCCATGAAAGGAAACCCGAAAATAATTAAAAAGCTCAACAGCCTGCTCTCGGATGAACTGACGGCTATCAACCAGTACATTGTTCACTCGGAAATGTGCAGCAACTGGGGATATGAAAAACTGCACAAGGCGGATGAAAAACGCGCCATTGACGAGATGAAACATGCCGAAAAACTCATCTCCCGCATTCTCTTCCTTGACGGGATCCCGGTAGTCAGCGAACTTCAAAAAGTCTCCATTGGCGCCGATGTTGCGGCCCAGCACAAACATGACCGGGCCTCCGAACACGATGCCATTGCTTCATATAACGATGGCATAAAACTCGCTGTCGAGATCGGTGATAACGGCACGCGTGAACTGCTTGAAGCCATCCTCAAGGATGAAGAGGCGCACATCGACTGGCTCGAAGCCCAGATTGAGCAGATTGAGCAGATGAGCATCCAGAACTATCTGGTTGAACAGCTTGGCTGACTCCTGTCGGCATTGCCGAGAACTCCATCTCTTTTTACCCCTCACCCGGTTCAGCCGGGTGATTTTTTTTCTGCCCCGATCAAAAGCTGCCCGAAACTACAGGAGTGGTTTTAAAACAGCTCGCCCTGATGCGAGCCAGGAGTGGAGATGGCCGTGGTGCCTCTCTTCCGGGGCAGAACCGTTGTAATGGTTTCATCTCCCTTCAGGCGGTCGCACAGCATGGGCGAAAGAGGATCACAACTCTCGCGGGCGGCCTCTGCTTTTGGATGGCTTGAAACCGCATAGCAGTAGAGGCAGCCGTGCGAACAGGTGTTGTAGTGGCCGATATCGCGACTCTCCGTGCAGCCGCAGCTATGACGCTGACGAGCGTCTTTTTTCAGGCCCGGCATCCAGCGACCGGAAAGGTGCTCAACAAGCTCACGGTCAATGCAGCGGCTGTGCATGATAGCCTGAGCCGAGAGGTCGATATCCTCGCTGCAGGTAAAGAGCTCCATGCCATTACGGCCCGCCGCTTCAGCAAACCGGCTGGCAAGCTCGGCCATCAACGCCTTCTCGGGCAAAGAGTAGCGAAGCGTACGCATCCGGCTCTGCACCTTGCGGTAGTCGTCAAAAAAGCTGATGATGCAGCGGCGGGTGAAGCCGGAAAGCTCCTCCGCCATCCGGCTGAAGGTTGCAATATGCCAGGCCGGGGTAAAGCGGTCGGTCAAAATAACCGGATCGTAGCGCCACACCACCTTTTCAGGCCCAATCATGCGCGAGAGGCGGCGGAAGACCTCCAGCAGCGCCCCTTTCTCCGGCAGACCGGGCTCCAGCGTTGCGTCGTAGGGAGTAAGGGTAAAGAGGAAATAGGAGGGGTAGCCGAGGGCATCAATTTCAGGCAGATGCCGGAGAAAGTTTTCCGGGTTTTTAGTCCAGAAAACAAAGGCATCAACCCGTTCCGGCGCGAGGATAATCCGGCTCACCTGCTTCGACTGCATGGGGTTACGCACCAGCACCTCCCCGGCCCTCAACCGGTTGAGAAACCACTCGCCATAAAATGCCGGAATGTCCGTTCTGCGGCTGGCGCTGATAATCATCGGCTGCCGCCCGGCTGCACGGAGTGCAACCGCTTGTTGGAGTGGGCAAGCAAGCGACGGCGCTCTTCGGAAAAATGCCACCAGAAGAGCGGCTCCCCGCCCGACATGAAGCTCGTTATGGAGATAAAAACGTCAATCACGCAAGGATCCTGCAAGGTGTCGGTTGCCTGGCAAAGGTCGCGATACATCTCCAGCGGACAGCGACCAGCAAGCTGCTCCGGCCCGGTAATGCCGATCAGCGCAAGGTCGCGGGCAATGGCTTTGCCAACATTCGGCAAATCGGTCAAAAGCCTGACCTCACTTCGTGAAACTTTCCGGGGATTCATGACTGAAAAAAGTATTACGGATTATAAAAGCACCTGCACCTCCAGAATCCGGCAATGTAGCTCAATTGCATCCGGCAAAAAAATTCAGACCGCCTGAGGCGATAACGGATGATAAGTTAAAAACCTCACCATCTGACTACGGGACGAAGACCAGGCGGAAGCCAACGCTGAAGCTGCGGAGGCCGGGGGTGCCGCTGTCACGACCAGCCGACCGACAGCCCCCGGCACCGCTGCCCCAGCCCCCGCCACGAAGCACACGGGACGAACCGGTTGGCGGGCCCGTCGGGTTCTCAACCGTGCCCTTTGCCTTGCACTCCTTGTAGTAGTCGCTTCCGTAACAGTCACTGCACCACTCCCACACATTGCCGTGCATGTTGTACAACCCCCAGCCGTTAGGAGCAAAACTCTCCACCGCAACTGTTGTTTGCCGGTATACCCCTTTCCTGTTTTGGTTGTAAGGAAAATTACCATCATAGTTGGCCTGACCGGTTGTGAGATTATCGCCGGTATTGAACGGTGTGGTTGTTCCTGCACGACATGCGTACTCCCACTCGGCTTCCGTTGGCAGACGAAAGGTTTTGCCGGTTTTTTGACTCAGCCAATCGCAATAGGAAACCGCATCATTCCAGCTTACATGCAAAACCGGATGGTTCTCTTCATCTGATAACCGTTCATTTCCCGACACGCCATGCCGCCAGTTAACTCCCTCTTTCTCTTTCCACTCATTACCATCAACGATCACACTGCTGTTCTCTTTTTCTGCATCAGTGCGATAACGAGTGGAATCAATAAACTTCCCGAACTCCCTGAGCGTCAAGGTATATTTGCACATCCAGAAATCACTGACCTCAACATCATGCAGGGTTTCGTCATCGCCTCTGTCAACTTCACTTTCCGGGCTTCCCATGGTAAATTCGCCACCGGGTATGTGCACAAAGTTCTGCGGCACGTTTGACTGTATGATGGGCCGAGGCGAAACAATCGCACTGTCTGAGCGTCCGGCAGGCTGAGCAAGTCTTGATCTGATTGCATCAACACATTTCCGAAATTTCGGATGAGCATTATCATTTCCCCATTCAGAGAGATCAGCCATCTGAATACTTCCAAAGCCAAATGGTGCATCAACAACATCGAGACGAACCGGTACAAGAATTTTCCTGTTCCTCCCAACTGCGGCTTCCTCTCGCACCCAGTGATGCTCCTCTAAATTAACTGAAGCATGAGTCCAGACAACAACAACACAACTCGACTCATTCAGCATTTTAGCAATTTCAATGTCTCAATCACAGCCAGGAGGAATATCACTGTCCCAGAACACACTCCATCCAAGTTGCCGAAGCTCCTCTACAATCGGCCTGACACGCAGCTCATCCTCATGAGCATAACTGACAAATGTATCGGCCATGAAACCCTATTTATTTTTTATTTCAGCAAATATACGATTCCAAGCACAGATAGCAATGGCAAAGCCACTCCCCTTCGCTCATCGGTGCATTTGCCAACTGCCGGTGTAACTGCCGATAGACCATCTTCCGGCGGCGGTGTTGCCGGAGGAGTCAACCGCACCACGGTAGACAATCTGATTGTGACCCGACGTGTTATAGTTTTTGGTGAACTGAATCTGGCCACTTGCAGCATTGAAGATGCCGGAAAAGCTGGCCGATCCCGCTTCAGCATCAACGATGCTGCCGGAAATTGATGAACCTTGCTGCTGAACATCCATGCTGAATGCACCCGATACGCCGACCCGCGCCGGATCGTCATAGTAATAGGCACCCTGCCATCTGCCCGAAACCCCCCGTACCTCATGCCGCACCTCATTGAGCGCGGTTTTGATATCAACACTGAGCGATGTTGCTGTAAAGCGCTGGTCGTTGGCAAATCCGTCCGGAGTGACCATGACAATCGAAACACCGGTGGCCGCCGAAAGAGCGCGTGATGCAGCATTGGCGCAGTCAATAAGGGCACCGAAATTTTTGTTCGTGGCTATAGTTTTTGCGCTCTCAACCAGCTTTTGCTGGTTCAGGGGATAACGGCCATCGAGCCGGTAAACATTAAACTCCCCGTGGCGGAGATTGTCGGCCAAAAACCGCTCTGTCCCGGTAATCCGCCCCCGGAAAGAGCCCGGTTTGTTGGTGGTGAAATCAAGAAATATCTTCTTACCGGTTGCAGGATCGCTACCAAGATACATGCCGGTATGACCATACTCACCCGTGCTGAGAAAAGCACCGCCACCGCCCTTGAAATTAATCACATCCCCCGGCTGGAGTACAACATTCCCCCCAAGCAGCAGGTTTTGACTTCCGTCGGCAAACGATGGCGACGGGAAAAAGAGCGCCATAACGAGCAAAAGAGCAAATGCCAGAACTTTGGCAAGTGTTTGTGGTAGCCTTCTCTGCATGGATTCCTCCTTTGGGATTAGTGGTGAATTGATTGAACTTGGCCGGACGCTCCTTCGCCCTGAAGCCCTTCGGCCACGGCACGAAGCACAACATCGGCCGCTTTTTCGAGAGCTGCCCGGTCGAACAGGAATCGGGAACCATCCGGCATGGCCACACGGGCACCCGGCGGTGGCACGTGGATAAAACCGCGATAGCGCAGAGGTGAAGTGGCGGAAGGCGTAAAGTTCATCAGGTTAAAAAAGGTTTCATTACAGAGATAGCCGCCGGCATCCTCCGAAAGGGTGACCGGAATAGCGGCCTCTTGCAGGCGGCGCACAATCAGGGTACTGTTTAATGTAGTTCGAAGATCGGACGGCGCTCCAGGCTGGATAACGCGGCTTGCCGGCAAGTTACCGGCATTGTCCCGAATCATATCACGCACGTTTTTTGCCACCATCTCCACCCGCACCGGCTCGGCTCCAGCCACTCCGAAAGCCACAACCGCCTCCGGATGATAGCGGCGTATCAAGGCTTCAAGCTCTTTGGAAGCCCTCTGCCATACCACCGGGAGCTGACGGACTAGAACCCTTCGTCCTGCAATACGTTGACCCTCAAGATGGCGCACGGCTTCCCAGGAGCCGTTAACGGTGTCGCCGCCGAAGGGCTCAAACCCGGTAACGAGAATAGAAGGCTGACCGACTTGCGGCTCCGTGCCAGCCAGAACCAGAGCCGGCATAAAGCACGAAAAAAGCAGGATGCTCATCCCGCAAAAGATGTTCCACCGTACTGGCATAGAGAACCTCCATTGTAAAGTTTCTTTGCAAGTTACCTTCCAGATTGGGGAAAGACAAAAAAAGAGCCGCATTACTACGGCTCTTTTCAGTGGGTTTTTAGAGGCAAAAAAACAGCACTCGCTACTCGTCAACCTTGATGCGCATGGAGAAGAAGGAGCGGTGTACAAAGACCAGCGAGAGCAAAAAGAAGACTGCGGCCAAAGTAAGCGCTACCTGTGGAGCAAGCTCGATGGCAAGCTCGATAGCAAGCAGACCAAAGAGCGTGGTGAACTTGATGATCGGGTTCAGGGCAACCGAAGAGGTATCCTTGAAAGGATCGCCAACCGTATCACCAACAATTGAAGCATCATGCAAATCAGTTCCTTTGGCGTTGAGTTCGGTTTCCACAAGCTTCTTCGCATTGTCCCAGGCACCACCGGCATTGGCCATGAAGATCGCCTGATAGAGCCCGAAGAGGGCGATGGAGATCAGGTAGCCAATAAAGAAGAAGGAGTCGAGGCATGCAAAGGCAAGGGTTGTGAAGAACACGGTCAGGAAGATGTTGATCATACCTTTCTGCGCAAACTTCGTGCAGATTTCCACAACCTTCTTGCTGTCCTCAATCGAGGCCTTCTCAACCGAGGTGTCGAGCTTGATGTTATTCTTGATGAACTCAACCGCGTAGTAGGCGCCGGTTGTGACCGCATTGATGGAGGCACCGGTAAACCAGTAGATCACCGCACCACCCATCATGAGACCAAGAAGGAATGGAGGCGAGAGAATCGAGAGCTTGGCAATGGCCGAGGTGTCGGCAAGACCATTGGTCAAAATCATGATAATCGAGAAAATCATGGTTGTCGATCCCACCACTGCCGTACCGATCAGCACCGGTTTGGCTGTTGCCTTAAAGGTATTGCCGGCGCCGTCATTGGCTTCCAGATAGCGCTTTGCATTGGTGAAGTCCGGCTTGAAACCAAACTCACTCTCAATCTCTCTTGCTGGAACGTTTTCAATCAGCGAAAGCTCATAAACCGACTGTGCGTTATCGGTTACCGGGCCGTAAGAGTCGACGGCGATAGTGACCGGGCCCATGCTGAGGAAGCCAAAAGCCACAAGACCGAAAGCAAAGACCGAAGGAGCAAGCATGATCACCTTGTCGAGACCGACCGTAAGAAGTCCTTTCTGGGCAATCAGTTCAGGAGTCAAACCAAGAGTGGTTATGCCAAGCGTACTGAGGCCATAGGCTGCACCCATGAGACCGACAATGGCAAGACCCATCCAGTAGGCGCTGAAGTTACCGGCAACAAGACCAGAGAGAATGTTGAGCGCAGCTCCACCCTCTTTGGTACACTGCACGACGTTGCGCACATGGGCACACTCGGTAGAGGTAAAGCGGTTGACCAGTTCAGGAATAAGCGCACCGGCAATCGTACCGCAGGTGATGATCGAAGCAAGCTTCCACCACATGGTGCCGTCACCAAGCGTTCTGATCAGGTAGTACGATGCGATGTAGGTAAGGATGATGGAGACAATTGAGGTAAGCCAGACAAGGGTGATGAGCGGTTTTTCAAAGTTCATCTCATCGGCATTGCTGTACTTCGCTTTGGCAAGTGCCGCGTTGGTCCAGTAGGAGAAGGCACTGGCAAGAATCATGACCAGACGCATGGCAAAAATCCAGACAAGCAGCATGACCTGAATTTCAGGTGCCTTGATGGCGAGCAAAATAAAGGAGATAAGAGCAACACCGGTAACACCGTAGGTTTCAAAACCGTCAGCCGTAGGCCCAACCGAATCGCCAGCATTGTCACCGGCACAGTCAGCAATAACGCCAGGGTTGCGGGCATCATCTTCCTTGATCTTGAAAACAATCTTCATCAAATCGGAACCGATGTCGGCAATCTTGGTAAAGATACCACCGGCAATACGAAGCACCGATGCACCGAGAGACTCACCGATTGCAAAGCCGATAAAACATGGGCCGGCAAAATCCTTGGGCACAAAGAGCAGAATGCAGAGCATCACAAACAGCTCGATGCTGATGAGCAGCATACCGATACTCATACCGGCCCTGAGCGGGATGGCGTAGGTAGGAAAGGGCTTTCCGCCGAGACTGGCGAATGCCGTGCGTGAGTTGGCAAAGGTGTTGATCCTCATGCCGAACCAAGCAACCGTATAGCTTCCCAAAATACCGATAAGACTGGCAACAAGAATGAAAACAACCTTGATGGTTTCCAAGTGACGGAGCCAGCCAAAGTAAGCAACAATAATGGCGCCGATAAGCACCCAGAGAACAAGAATAAATTTGCCCTGCGTAATGAGATAGGTTTTACAGGTTTCGTAGATCAGTTCGCTGATCTCGCGCATGGCCGAGTGAACCGGAAGACTGCGAATGCCCATGTACTGCACAATACCAAAAATCATGCCGAACAGGCAGATCGCAAGACCCCACATGAGAAGGGTGTCACCAGGAATTCCTCCAAGGAAAATCCCTGAGTGTAAATCAGGTAATACCAAATCCGCCTCGCTTGCCATCGCTTTTGGCGCCTGCAGCAAGATACCAAGGCCTCCCAAAGCCGAAACCGCTCTGGGCATCCATGTAACATTGAAAGGTTTTTTCATTGTAACTGTTTTACTCTGTTATTTCTTGAATAAAGAAAGGATTACAACAGCAGAACTATGACAAAGAAACGCCCTTTTGGAAGGGTAAGCATAAAGTTGCAACTTTTTTTATGAATCTCAATGCCTTTTCATAGAACTTCTTAGCGCTTTTTCACTATTTCACGCTCAATTCTTCATTTTTGCAGGAAATCAAAATGCATGATTGTTACCAATTTTGCAGCACCGGAGTGTATATTCATCCCGGTTACCAACAAAATTTCGGCTCGTAAGGCCCGGAACTCACCCCCATGATTGATACTGTCGTACCATGAAACTTGTTGCTGGTCTCGGAAATCCTGAATCCCGCTATAACGGAACCCGTCACAACATCGGGTTCGATGCCGTTGAAGGCATTGCCGCCTCGTTCGGCTGCAGCTTCACGACAGGAAAAGGGAAATATCTCTCCGCAAAAATAAACCATAAAAATGAATCGGTCATCCTCGTCAAACCGATGACCTACATGAACCTCTCGGGTCATGCCATTGTTGCGGCCATGAATTTCTATAAAATTGAGCGGAGCGATATGCTGGTCATCTGCGATGACCTGAACCTCCCGTCAGGGTTGCTGCGCCTGCGCTCAAAAGGTTCGGCCGGCGGGCAGAACGGGTTGAAACATATTATTGAGTGCTTGGGAAGCGAGGAGTTCCCGCGGATGAGAATCGGGATCAGGCCCCGAGAGGAGCCGCTAAACTCTTTGTCATCATTTGTGCTCGGAAAGTTCAACGAGGAGGAGAAAAAGATCATGGAAAAAGTGCTGCCCGTCGCTGCCGACGCCGCGCTTGATTTCGCAAAGAACGGCATAGAGCACGCCATGAACTTCTACAACAAGGCGGTGCTTTAGCAGGCAGCAAGCCGGAACCGGGAGTTATCCTCTGAACTGCAACTGGACATCTTCTGCAAAAAAAGAATCGCACGCGTATTGAACTCTCTCGGCTGATCCACATTGCAAACATGACCCGAATTGCCAATCACCTCAAGCCAGGAGTTGGTATGGCGGGTAATAATGTAGCGGACAGCGGGAAGAAACATGTGATCCTCATCACCCATGAGATAGAGGGTCGGAATGCCGGTATCTTTTTCTTCAAAGTATTTTAAGAGCGGAGTAATTTCGTAGGTAAGGCGGAACCAGCGCATAAACTCTTTCTGCGCAACCTTTTTAGCTTCATTGACAAACAGCAGTCTGGACTTTTTATGCCGTTCGCTCGGCATGATGATCCAGGCAAAAAAGCTGTAGAGCCACATGTAGGGCACAAAGCGTTTAAACATGTTTCCAAGCGTAACGAGCACCTTTGCGCGGATATTGAGCCTGATGATCGCTCCGCCCATCACCATGGAGCAGACCCTTCCCGGCGCAATTTCGCTCAGGTTACGAATCAGAATGGTACCAAGCGAGATACCGATGAAGTGCGCTTTCTCAATCTTCAGGGAGTCAAGCACCTCAATAATATCGCGGGTAATATCCTCGAAATCGTAATGACGATCTTCCTTGTGGGTGGCAATGCTTTTTGACTTGCCGTGCCCCCGGAGATCGACCAGCAGCACGTTGAAATGGCGGATAAACTCCTTGATCTGCAAAAACCATATTGAAGAACTGCCACCGGCTCCGTGTACAAAAACAACCCAAGGAGCTGCAGGATCATCCAACTCGTAACTCTTGTAATGAAGCATTGAAAGAAGGCCGTTAAAAACTGTTGACTTTCAGGTAAGTAAAACAAGAACAATATAACAAACCAGGGTTACGCTCCCCGCCGAAAAACACGCACCAGCTCAAACAAGGCAATACCGGCTGCAACCGCAACATTCAGGGAGTGTTTGGTGCCATACTGCGGGATCTCAAGCACCTCGTCACACCCCTCAAGCACTTGAGGGTCAATACCATCCACTTCATTGCCAACAACAAGACAGATCGGAAAATCGGCCGCATTGAGATCTGTATACGAACGACTTCCTTCGGCAATTTCAAGCCCAAAAATTCTTACACCCTGCTCTCTTAATCTCGAAAGAGCCTCAAGCGGATCAGCATGATACTCCCAGAGAACGTTCGCCTCGGCACCAAGCGCGGTTTTTGTAATCTCTTTTCTCGGCGGCGTTGCCGTGTAGCCGGTCAGAATCATTTTCTCAATGCCCGCCGCATCGGCCGTCCGGAACATCGCACCCACATTCCACATGCTGCGAATATTATGCAACATCAGATAAATTGGATGCTTGGGTGCCTCCGGGTACTCTGCGACACTCAGCCGGTTCATCTCCGAACCAGGTAACTTTCTGAACTCAGGCCCCATGCTAGAGCGAACGGAGCTTTTCAATGAGACGCTGATTTTCCTCAACGAGGCCAACATTGAAGCGCAGGCAGTTCTCCATCATCGGATAACCGGAAACATTTCTCACCAGAATCCCATCACTTTGGAGGCTTTGAAACACCGAAGATGCATCACCGACCCGGATGATGAGAAAATTGGTATCGCTCTCAAGCGGTTCAACCCCTGGAAGCAGAAGCAGTGCCTGAAATAAGCGCATCCTCTCATGGAGAATATACGATACGGCATCATTAACCAACGAGTAATTCGACAACACATGCACAAGAGTTATCTCGGCAAGCCGACTTGAAGCAAAAGGAATTTTAGGTTTTGCAATCTCGGCCATCAAAAGCGGATGAGCCATCGCAAAACCAATTCGGATGCCGGCAAGGGCCAGCGCCTTGGACATGGTCCGCAGTACCACCAGATTCTTCAGCTCCCCGATCAACTCAAGCACCGAGTGCTGGCGGGAAAACTCAATATAGGCCTCATCAACCAGCACAAGAGCCTCTGAGGATTCAGCAATACGGCGAATTTCATCAAAGGGCAGCGATTTTGAAGTCGGATTATTGGGTGTTGAAAGCACAATAAAATCCACCGCCTCATCGTGCGCCACACGAAGAATCGCCTCCGTGTCAAACTCAAGACCCGGAAGCATCGGCACGCGCACAATCTCCGACTGCAACAGCAGGGCTATTTTTTCATAGAGCGAAAAGGATGGATCGGGGATGAGTATCTTGCGGCCCGGCCCAAGACAGGCAAGAAAGATGGTGTAGAGCATCTCGTTCGAGCCATTGCTCATCATAACCGAATCAGGCGAAATACCCAGAAAATCGGCATAAACCTGCATCCCGCGATAGGGAAGAATATCAGGATAGCGGTTCCATGGCTCCTTCTGAAATTCGCCGAGAATCTCCTCTTTAAGCCACATCGGCACATCAAAGGGGCTCTCATTCTGGTTCAGCTTTATTTCAGCCTGTTGTCCCCCCTCAACCCTGTACGTTGCAATATTTTTTAACGCAGGATTAAGAAGGTGCTCGATATCTCTTTGCATGATGCACCTGTGAAATTATTGGAGGTAACTTGATTTAACAGCCACAGAAAGCCTTTCATTCCGGCACTTGCCATTTTTTTTATTAAAAAAACATCTTTTTCAGTCAATTCATGAAAAAAATCTCCACAATCCTCATTTTTTTTATAAATTAAAACAGGATTAAAATTATCCATATTAAAGGAGAAGCCATGACGCAGTTAACGAAATCCCCTCTTGATCTTCTTGATACACTCTACACCCTTGCTTACTGGATGACAGGAAGCGAAAGTGATTCAAGTGACCTCCTGCATAAAACCTATCATGACGCCAATAGCAAAACACCGCAAAGTGAGCTTTTGAAAACCTTCCGGCATAGCTATCTGGAGCGGTTCGGCCAGAATACCGATTTCTATCTCACCGAAAAACCATGCAACGCCAACAGCCAACTCATTGACTCCCTGCGCCAATGGGCGGCTGACATCAAGCTTTCGGTACTTTTGAGTGAACTCTCGGACCTCAAACACGCCGAGATCGCTGAAATTATAGGCAAACCGGTTGATACGGTTCGTTTGTGGCTCTTCTGGGGCCGAAAAATTCTGGTCAATGACCGACAACTGAAAGTTTCCGCCTGAACGCCCTCTCCCCCGCCCAGAGAAAGGCCGCCTCTATAATGACAGGTGGCCTTTTGTTTTTGTGACTCCCTCTTTATATTCAACCTCAACCGGAGCTTAATCCTATACTTTTACTGATATGATCATTATCACCGGCGGGGCCGGATTTATCGGCAGTGCCATGCTTTGTGAACTTAACCGCAACGGTGAACACAATATCATGATCGTTGATGACCTTGGTTCAACCACGACAGAGAAGTGGCGCAACCTCTCCGGGCTTCAGTTTGCAGATTTTATATCCATAGAGCAGCTGCCGGGCTTGCTTGAACGCAACGCGCTTCAAGGGATTTCAGCCATTATCCACATGGGCGCAAACAGTTCAACCACCGAAACCGATGCCGATCACCTGCTCCAGAACAATTTCGGCTACTCAAAAAAAATTGCATCATTCTGCATGGCGCACCAGGTACGGCTGCTCTATGCCTCAAGCGCCGCAACCTACGGTGACGGTTCAAACGGCTACAGCGACGATATCCGTCACATCAACACGCTCCGCCCCCTGAACATGTATGGCTACTCAAAGCAGCTCTTTGATTGCTGGGCACTCAAAAACGGGGTGCTTGATTATGCTGCCGGCCTGAAATTCTTTAATGTCTACGGGCCGAACGAGTATCACAAAGGGGATATGAGCAGCGTTGTCTATAAAGCCTTCCATCAGATCCAGGAGAGTGGAACGGTAAAACTCTTTCAATCGCACCGGCCCGACTACCGGGATGGGGAACAGTTACGGGATTTTGTCTATGTCAGGGACTGCACCCGAATCATGGCATGGCTGCTTCTAAACCCTAAAGCTACAGGGCTCTATAACGTTGGAAACGGCACGGCAAGAAGCTTCCGCGACCTGGTGACGGCAACCTTCTCCGCCCTCGCCAAAGAGCCAAACATCGAATATGTGCCGATGCCGGAAACCCTGCAAAACAAATACCAGTACTACACCTGTGCGGACATTACCAAACTCCGTTCGGCAGGATTCAACGAACCATTAACCTCACTTGAAGAGGGTACCCGGGAGTATGTGCAGCACTACCTTGCGGCACCGAACCCCTACTTCGATCTCGAAAAAACTCACTAGACAAAGCGTTAACCCTGAATGGAGCTGATCACCGAAAACACATTTGAGATAAAAGGCATAGAGCCGGTTATTCTGCTTGGGCCCTATGATGCAAACCTGAAAAAAATCCGCCAGGAGTTTCCCGATGTACAAATCTCGGCGCGGGGCGCTCAAATCACCCTTCAGGGCAAACCCGAAACCGTCACGGCTCTCAGGCAGTTGTTCCGGGAGCTGATTTTTCTGGCCGACAAGCATGGAGAAGTGCTGGACAACGACCTGAACATGCTCATCACGCTGGCCCTCTCTCCTTCGCCGCAGCTTAAACCCTTGCGTCAGCATGACGCGGATGTCATTCTCACCACGGCGGATTATACGGTCAGGGCCAAAACCGACGGACAGCGGCGCATGGTGGCTGAAGCAAAATCAAACGACATTGTTTTTGCCATCGGCCCGGCCGGTACCGGAAAAACCTATACCGCTGTAGCCATAGCCGTTGCAGCACTAAATGCCAAAACGGTCAAGCGCATTGTGCTGGCGCGTCCTGCCGTAGAGGCCGGTGAAAACCTCGGCTTTCTGCCGGGCGATCTGGCCCAGAAAATCGATCCCTACCTGCGTCCACTCTATGATGCCCTGCAGGACATGCTGACGGCTGAAAAGCTGAAACTCCTTACCGAAAAACGGGTTATTGAAATTGTTCCACTGGCTTACATGCGCGGCCGAACCCTGAGCAATGCCTTTATCATTCTTGATGAAGCCCAGAACGCATCGAACAAGCAGATGAAAATGTGTCTTACCCGGCTCGGCATTAACTCAAAAGCCATCATTACGGGTGACGTCACCCAGATTGATCTCCCCCAGGAGCTTGATTCCGGCCTCACCACTTCACCCGAAATCCTCAATAATATCAAAGGGATAAGCTTTGTCTACCTGGACAAAACCGATGTTGTCCGCCACAAACTGGTGCGCGATATTATCAATGCCTATGAAATCCACGAAAACAAGTAACCAGTCGCTCGCTTGTGTTCGGTAACAGGATCCAGAGGAAGGAGGCAACTGCTGAAAATGAGTGATCGTACAAGCTGATCACTCCGCTCAAAAATAAAACGATTCGTGATACGGCGTTTTTTTTTGAGCTAAAATAAAAATCTTATATTAATCGAAATTGACCCGAATCGTTCTTTCTTTTTTTTTACAACTTTTAAGCAAGGAACCTGGAATATGGCACTTTACATTACTGAAGAATGCACCTACTGTGGAGCCTGTGAACCGGAATGTCCGGTCAGTTCAATTTCTGCTGGCGATGATATTTATATTATCGATCCTGCAACTTGCACAGAGTGCGAAGGTTACGCTGACGCACCTGCCTGTGTGGCCGTCTGCCCAGCAGAGTGTATCGTTCAGGGATAAATTGAACTTTGGATGTTTTTGAATGGAAAAGCGGCCTGGTTACACTGGGCCGCTTTTTTTATTGGTCAAACTTTCAATCACACCTCGTAATCCACAACCCTTCGCTCTGCAACAGCTTCGACAATAAACGGGATCACGGCCTGATGCTCCGGGCTGGCCTGATAGGCTGCAAGAGCCGCTTGGCCCGAAAACTCACTGTACAACACCAGGTCGCCTGAACTATCGCTCCGACTGAAATCAAGCCCCACTTCAAACGCTCCCATACCGGGAACGATGCCCCGCAGTGCTTCAAGCTTCTCCTTGATCAAGGCTGCATTGGTTTGCCGGTCACTACCATGCGCACTTTCTGTAAGCCGCCAGATCACGATATGTTTAATCATTATTATCCTGTTTGGTGAATGGTTTTTTAACGTTCAAAGCTTCAGAAGAAAAGAGATTGCGGGCATACAAAGTGGCTGGTTAGCGTTCCGAAAAGGCCAGCTTCAGGGCCAGACCAATAAAGACCATGGCCGCAATCCGGTTGATGGCTTTCTGCGCAAAAGCCGAACGACGGAACCGTTCGCCTGCGCCTCCGGCAAGCAGACTGATAAGACCGAACACCAGCAGTGTGGCCAGCATAAAAACACCCCCGAGCTGAAAAAACTGCAATGTCATGGAACCACGCGCCGGATCAACAAACTGCGGCAGAAAAGCCAGAAAGAAGAGTGAAACTTTTGGATTGGTAAGGTTCATGATAATCCCCCTCCGGTAGAGTCCCCAGGGGGAAAAGTGCTGAACATCCTCCATCCGGCCAGTTGCAGCCGAAGCCCTGAATGCCTGCCAGGCAAGATAGAGCAGATAGGCCGCGCCAATGTATTTCAAAATCGTAAACGCATAGAGTGAAGAGCGCACAATGGCCGCAAGACCAAAAGCCACCGCAGTCGTATGACCGATGAGTCCGGTAGCAAGGCCAAGCGTCACATAAAAGCCTGCCATACGCCCCTCCTGGGCGGACTGCGCCAGCACAAAGAGGTTATCGGGCCCGGGCGAAAGAGCAAGAATAACAGAGGTGGTAAAAAACACCAGCAAAACATTATGGTCAATCATAGAGGCTGTTTCGTTTCTATTTCTGGAGAGAACACCCGGAAACAACTTAAAGTATTTTCTGGCAATAGATCACGTCAAAAGTCATCCCTTCTTTCCGCCCAACCCCTGAAAGGCATCCGCACTCCAGAAAACCGTTCATCCGGTGAAAACGCCGGCTCCCCTCATTCAGCGATGACATCGTAGCGAGAATTGAGGTAAGGCCCATCTCGCGCGCCATTGCCTCAAGATGCTCAAGCAGAAGCCTCCCGATTCCACGGCCGGTATAACCCGGTTTGATAAAGCTGGTGATCTCGGCTGTAGCGGAAAAAGCAGGAAGCTGGCTGAAGGGGCGAAGCAGACCGAAACCGATGATTCGTTGCGAGGCGTCCCTTGCGGCAAGTGCAGGATATCCCCACGACAACTGGGTAAAGGATTCAAACATCTCATAAGAGAGCGGCGTCTCGGTATAGGCGGAAAAACTGTTTTGGGTATAGACATTGAAAATATCAATGATCTCCTCCGCATCCCGCTCCTCAATCGGCTTCAGCGTAATGTTCATCAGGCCATGTTTTTACGCTTATAGGCCTCAGGCCGGTTTGGAGGCCTGGCGTGACTGGGCCGAAAGCTTGCCACCATAGTGACCGAGAAGCGCAACAACCGGCAGCATGGAAAAGAGGATCACAACGTAGAGCCAGTGCTCCAAACCGGTGCGCTGCATCACATCGGGGATGGAGAGGCGGAGAGCAACAGCCGAAGCCGTGAGCAGAAAAAGGAGTCCGGAAAGCCTTATTTTTTTGATAAATATGGGAGCCTTCGCAGCACGGTACTTCTTTTTCCAGTCGTGAATCCCGGAAAAAAACGAGACCGGAATCGCCATCAGCACAATAACAATAAGATGTTCAACCGTATGCTCGAAATAGACATTCCCGGTCGGAATGGCAAGCATCAGGTAGAGCACGGCAACAGGAATCAGACCATTGCTGAAATGAGCCGCTATAGCATGAAACAGAAAGGTCTTTTTCATCTCCTGAAACAAGGACTGTTTCATATATTTTATTCTTTTATAGTTAGTTAACAACAACCAATATCACAGATAACAAGCCAAAATCCCTGCGCGTTCCCCACTCATCCCCTTTTCTGCACCATCTGCCAGCCCTTCAACCTCTTCCTGAAAATCAAGATAAGTAAAGTTTACTATTCTGAAGGATGAATAGGTTTCCTCCCCTGCAAAGAGGCACCTCCTGCACAGTCATGCCTAGCACGACACCGTAACCGGCAACGTGCCAGTCTACGGTGTCGCCCAAATCTAAACTATCACCCCTTTTTGTACCGACGGCGAAAGGCGTGGAAGCCGCAAGAGTGATAACGTTTTTGCCATCCAGACGCCGATTGCCATTGCCTTACGTTCAAAGAAGGTCGAGAGTGAGAAAACAGCCACACCCTAACAAAAGGGTTTGTTTGATTGAACTTTGAAAAAATCCTTGTACTATTTCTGGATATTCTGAAGAAAGGGCGCGCTTTTGCGCTCCGGCGATTCCTTTCTTGCTTTTAACATGTTATTTTCATGCCAAGCGCTATTTCTTGAAAACCTAAGTCAGTACGGGTGAGTGATCTTCAATCCATCAATAATACAGAAGAGCCCCAAAATGGTGGGGAGTTCCGGTCGCCACTTCACCTTCGCAAAGTGGTCCATGCCAGCAGGAGGCCGTCGGAACCGCTCTCACTGCTGCGACTCTTCATCCGCTTTCTCAAGCCGGTCACCTGGATTCCGGTCATCTGGAGCTTTCTTTGTGGCGCCGTAGCCAGCGGTGCGTTTGGATGGAGGGAGATAACCGGCACAAAATTCCTGCTCGGCCTGCTCCTTACCGGGCCACTGGCGAGCGGAACCTGCCAGATGCTCAACGACTATTTCGACCGCGACCTTGATGAGATCAACGAACCGAACCGCCCGATTCCGGGAGGGGCCATTTCGCTGAAAAACGCAACTATCCTGATTGCCATCTGGTCGCTCCTCTCGGTGATCACCGGCTACCTGATTCATCCGCTGATAGGGTTTTATGTTATCATCGGCATCATCAATGCGCACCTCTACAGCGCCAATCCGATCAAGCTGAAAAAACGGCTCTGGGCGGGCAATATCATTGTTGCGCTCTCCTACCTCATTATTCCCTGGATAGCCGGTGAGATTGCCTACCGGCCGCTCTTTACCCTCTCCTCGCTGCAGCCTTCGTTGATTGTGGCCGGGCTCTTTACCCTCTCCAGCACCGGAACCATGACCATCAACGACTTCAAGTCGATGGAGGGTGACCGGCTGATCGGCATCAGAACCCTCCCCGTGGTTTTCGGAGCGAGCAATGCGGCCATCATTGCCTCCGTGCTGATCAATGCCGGCCAGATTCTGGCTTCATGCTACCTCCTCTTGATCGGCCAACCTACTTTCGCGGCCATTGTCGGCCTCTTGATCATTCCGCAGTTCCTCTTGCAGTTCTCCCTGGTGCGCTCACCCATCACCATGGACGTGCGCTATAACGCCATTGCGCAGAACTTTCTGGTGGCCGGAATGCTTATCTGTGCCTTTGCCATCAAAGCCGCACGACCATGATATTCAACTGCACACCGGATGTTTCGGTCATTATCCCCACCTTTAACCGGGCCCGGCACATCGAAACGGCTCTCCAGAGCGTGCTTGCGCAGTCATTCACCAACTGGGAAGTGCTGATTATCGACGACGGTAGTTCGGACAACACCTTCGCCACGCTCGACCCGTTTATCGGCCAGTTTGCCAATATCCGCTATATGAAGCACCGGAACCGCAACGCCGCGCTTTCGCGCAATGCCGGCATTCAGGCCTCTTTTGGCCGCTACATCACCTTTCTGGACAGTGACGACGCTTACCTCCCCAACCATCTTGAAAGCAGGATGGCGATTATGGAGGAGAAACCCGCTACCGATCTGCTCACCGGAGGTTACCATTGCGACGAAGAGATATGGGTCAAGGATCGCCACAACCCAGAGAAGCTGGTCCACATCCGGGAGTGCACGCTTGGCGCAACGTTTTTCGGCAAAAGAGAGCTTTTTTTTGCGCTCGAAGGGTTCCGCGATCTTGAGTATGCCGAGGATGCTGAGCTGTGGGATAGAGCTTCAGCCCGCTTTCAGGTCAAAAAAATTGAAGAGCCGAAAACCTATCTCTACCAGCGGGCAGAGGACAGTATCACCCTTAATTACTAAATGCACATGCTCTCTTCCGTCACCGTCTACTGCAGTTCCAGCAATCTCGCTCCCCAGGAGTATTTTCATGCGGCGCGGGAGCTTGGTCGCGAGTTTGCAACCGCGGGAATCACCCTTGTTTATGGTGGAGGACGAGCCGGCCTCATGGGTTGCATTGCCGATACGGTGATGGAGCATGGGGGAAAGGTCAGAGGGATTATCCCGCGCTTTCTGGTGGAGCGGGAGCACGCCCACTACGGGCTGAGTGAGCTGCATGTTGTTGAGACCATGCATGAACGGAAAGTAAAGCTGGCCGAATGGGGCGAGGCCTATCTGGTGCTTCCCGGAGGGTTCGGCACCCTTGACGAACTAATTGAAGTGATCACCTGGAAACATCTTGGCCATCATCACAAACCCATCATCCTCTTCAATCTGAACGGATTCTGGGAACCCCTCCTCCTCTTTTTCAACCGCATGGCAACCGAAAATCTGATCATCAACGATCACGCCGCCTACTACTCGCTCTGCAACACCACTGAAGAGGTCTTCAAGCTGCTGCACTGAAAAACTGCACCGAATAAACAACTCTCAGTCGCCACTCAACAAGCCGGTTAAACCTTGACTCGGCCGACCCCGCCACCCAGCTCCCACACTGGCACAGAACAGAGTGAAGCAAAAAAAGAACCAGTTTGATGTGTTTTTTTTTGTATAAAATTTATTACTTTGCCCTAGAATCCGCAGCAAGAGCAAGAGGTGCCAACAGTATGGAGAGAAAATTCCGGCAAGCATTACAGCTCGTATCTCATGATGCTTCAATAGTTTTTTCATGTTTTTTTCTCATCAGCAAAACGGGCAACTTCTTGCCCCGATAAAGCCGTAAGAAGACGGAGTGAGAGTGCCGGTTACGGCTCTTGCAATCCAAGTACAACTGCGGGAAAACCACTGTTCCGTCATGGATACCATCTCCCTGCCACTGAACGCCCTGAGTATGAGGCTCCTGAACGTGCTTGATGATGCGGTCATCATTATCGACAATCTCGCCAAAGTCGTGTTTTTAAATACAACAGCCGAGAACTGCACGGGATGGAAGCAAAACGAGGCTCAGGGGGAAGCTCTGGATAGTGTCTTTCCTCTCCAGAGCACCAGCGAAAAACAGATGCTGCTTCAAGCCTTGTGGGTAGTGGAGGAGGTTGGTTTTGATAACGATACGCTCTTCATCGCCCCAAATGGAGAGGTCCTGAGGGTGCGGGGAAAAATTGTGCCTCTGCATCATGAAGCTCACGGCATACAAGGCCGTGCAATGATTTTCCGCACAACACCTTTCGGAAAAAGCGAGCCGGAACAATCGATCCAGGCACTGTTTGAAACGTTTACGGAACCGGTCTTTCTGATTGATCAAGCCTCTACTCTCCGTGCAGCCAACAAGGCGTTCATGAACCGGTACGGCCGAGGGCCGCTTGCCTCTATTGGCAGCTCTCTTTACACGCTCCTTCCCTCGCTGGTTGTCGAAACATGGAAACGATCACTGAAGGAGGTCGTGGTGACATCAAAACCGCTCTCTTTCGAAGATCACATGGAGGGGCGAACTGATCTGCATACCATCACCCCCCTCCCTTATGCTGAGCAGAGGAACCGGCAGTTTCTTGTTTTTTCGGTTGATATGACCGCGCTTGGTACCCGTGAGCGGGCGATATGGAAAAGCCAGGAATATTATCGAAATCTGCTGAACAGGATGATGTCCGATAATGACGGTCAAGCAGTTTTCATGCCCGAAGTGGAAATGGCGAATGTCAAAAAAAATATTGAACCGGAGAACTCTGAAGAAGCAAGAAGAACGTTTGACAAAAAATACCAGACACTCATTGCCGCCTCACCCGACAGTATTATCACAACAAATCTTGAAAACATTATCACCAGCATTTCTGATATTGGCCTTGAATTATACGGAACGAACAACCGAACTGAACTTATAGGTGTTCCATTTTCAAAAATTGTTTATTCGGATGACATTAAAACAATCAATGAAATATTTAAAACAACCCTCTATGAGGGGTTGATTCAAAACAAGGAGATATTGCTTAAAAAGAAAAACAACTCTATTTATTCGGCTGAAATCAGTGCGGCACTTATTCAGGATGAAAAGGGAGCCCCTTCTGCCTATATGATTATTATTCGCGACATATCACAGCGTAAAATTATTGAAAGCAAACTCTTTCACGCCAAAAGGCTTATCAGCCTTGGAGAGATGGCTTCCGGCATTGCACATGAAATCTACCAGCCAATCAACAACATTGGACTCATTATCGATAAAATACTCTCAGATGCATCAAGAAATAACTGCCCCTGTGAAAAATCAATTAAAATAAAATCAGAAAAAATATTTGAAAATATTTTACGGGTACAAACCATTATTGATAACATCCGACTCTTTTCAAGAACTGATAATAATTATATCCCGTCGATTGTCAATGTCAACAAAAGTATCAGAAACGCATTAATAATGATTTCTGAACAGTGTAAAGCTAAATCAATCACCCTGACATTTAAAACAAGAAATGAACAACTATTGGTTACAGGAAATATTTACCGGTTTGAAGAGGTAATCCTGAATGTCATAAAAAACGCAATTGATGCCGTAGAGGAGAGAGTGAAGCTCAGTGCACCTGGATTTGCAATGCACATAACCATAAACTCATATGAAAATAATGACTCGGTCATTGTCATTATTGATGATAACGGTATAGGCATAAAACCCGAAGTTATGGATAATATCATGAACCCTTTCTTCTCAACAAAAGAGGAAGGGAAAGGCACCGGACTTGGCCTCTCTATCAGTTATGGAATAATCAAAGAGATGAATGGAACAATCAGAATTGAAAGCGCCCCGATGAAAGGAACATCCATTATCATTACGCTTCCCAACAAGAGTAAAAATGAAAAATTATAATATTCTGCAAGTATTGATACTTGATGATGAAATTGATTTTACCGAGGAGCTGAAAGATTATTTTCAAAACTCAGGGTTTATATCTTTTTCGGCCAATACCGTAAAAGACGGGTATGATATTTTAAGCAAAAATGAAATTGATCTCCTTATTCTTGATGTTCGGCTGCCAAGCGAAAATGGACTGGATATTTTAAAGAATGTCAAAGCGCTTTATCCGAATATTGAGGTTATCATGGTCTCGGCACATGGCGATATGGATACGGTCATCCAGGCCATACGACTTGGCGCTTTCGACTACATGCGTAAACCACTGAGATTCATAGACCTTCAGATCGCTTTGGAACGCACGCAAAAGTACCTTCAGATGCAGCGGAAGTTGGCTGATATGGAAGAGAAGCATTCATTGATCACAAAAAACATACAAACATCAATCGGACATCATTTTATTGGAAAAAGTCCCCAGATTATCGAAATATTTGAATTAGCCAAAACCGCCTCGAAATATTCTGATGTCAACGTGCTGATCACGGGTGAAAGCGGAACAGGGAAAGAGATTATTGCCCGAATAATACACTACATGAGTCAGCATAGTGAAAACTATTTTGGTGCGATTAATTGCTCTTCAATTACCGAATCACTTATGGAAAGTGAATTTTTTGGCCATAAAAAAGGATCTTTCACCGGAGCAATATCTGACAAAAAAGGATTATTTGAAGTCTGCCATGAAGGCACACTTTTTCTTGATGAAATAGCTGATATGCCCTATACGATTCAACCAAAAATTCTTCGTGCTATAGAAGAAAAAATAATCACAAGAGTTGGCGACACCAAACCGATACGCACCAACTTCAGAATAATTTCCGCAACAAATTATGATTTGCAAAAACTTGTCGATGAGAACAAGTTTCGCCTCGATCTGCTGCACCGGCTCAATACACTTCATATACACATACCGCCACTACGAGAGCGAACCGAAGATATTGCGCCACTGCTTATCGATTTTATTGAAGAGTTTTCAATAAAAATAAACAAGCCGATCCAGCATATTTCTGAAAAAGTTTTCGAGATGCTAAAGAAATACAGTTTTCCTGGAAACGTAAGGGAATTGAGAAACCTCACCGAACGAGCAATTATCCTTTGTAAGGGCAACTCACTTGAAGTACATGATTTTCCCTTGCCCGCCATCAACAAAAAAAACCTGACACCAGCGAAAAGCGGAGATGCGAGAGTTAATCTGGTGCAAAAAGAGATCGAAATAATACGAAAAGCGCTTGATGCATGTGAATATAATCAATCGGTAGCCGCAGAATCCCTTGGAATAAGCCGACACGCTCTTATAAGAAAAATGAGAAAACACGGAATAACCATTGTAAAACAAGAGGAGCCCGGAGAGATGTTGGGCTCCGAGAGTGCAGGGAGCTGAGCGGAATCCATCTGGAGCACACTCCCTGCTGACGCGGCTTACAGTGAAACGGTTAAAACCGTTTCTGATAGGTATGGCAGTAAGGCTGATGGCCGTTCTTGTCGTAGTAGTCCTGATGGTACTCCTCGGCCGGCCAGAAGGTTCCGGCTTTTTCAATAGTGGTCACCACCTTGTACCCTTTTGCCTTCAACTCACCCACAAGCTTTTCGGCCACCTGTTTCTGACTCTCATCGGTATAAAAAACTGCCGAGCGGTATTGTGAACCAATATCCGGCCCCTGGCGGTTGAGCTGGGTTGGATCGTGAATTTCAAAAAAGAGTTTTGCAAGCGTTTCATAGCTGACCAGAGCCGGATCAAATTCCACTTCAATGGCTTCTGCATGACCGGTTGTGCCGCTGCAAACCTGCTTGTAGGTGGGATGATCCACCCTGCCACCCGTATAGCCTGATTTGGCCGAAAGTACCCCCTTTAGTTTATTGAAATGGTACTCGACCCCCCAAAAGCATCCTCCGGCAAAAATCGCCTTTTGCGTTACCGCCGTACTCGTTGCTTCCGGCTTGAAATTCAGGGATACGGAATTAACGCAATGGCGGACATTTTTAGCCGTCAGGCCCTCATTGAAAAAAACATGACCGAGATGCGCCCCGCAATTGGCGCAAACAATTTCCGTACGCCGACCATCAGCATCCGCGATCTCCTTGACCGCCCCCCCAATTGCGTCATCAAAGCTTGGCCACCCGGTGCCCGATTCAAACTTGTCGGAGGATCGAAAGAGCAGAGCGTCACAACGACGGCAGAGATAGCTCCCCTTCTCCTTGTTCAGATAGTAGTTGCCACTGAAGGGCCGTTCAGTCCCCTTGCCAACAATTACCCGCTCTTCGTCAGGCGTCAACTTGTTATAATTCATGCCATTCTCCTTTTGATCGTTAAAACTGAAATTCTCCGGAAGCTTCGGGAGGGTATCGCCAGCACATCCGGAAAGAAAAAAAAGCTGCCCGAGCAGCACAAAGGTTGCCATCAAGCAGCGAAAGAGGCGAAAAACACTTTTTTCCATGCTGAAAAAGATCGTTGCGGAATGATGATGATGTTGACGACAACACAAAAAGAACCAGTCAGGCGCACTGATGGTTGCAAAAAAAGTGTTGTGAAGAGCCGGGTAAATCGGAAAGAGTGGAGGGATTACAGCCAGCGAGAGGACAATAAAAAAGAGAGAGCCTCATCAATAAAGCCCCATCTCTGTTCTGAAAAAGGTTTGGTGATGCTTCTGTCAGCTTGCCGTCGAATCGTCTGCACCCGGCTTCGGAGCTGGCTTGTCACCCAGAACATTGGCCGTTTTGCTGATCACCTTGCCGGCAGCAAACAAGGTGGCCCCAGCCACAGCAATACCGGCAACGCCGTGCATAATTGGTATACCAAAAGGGGCAAGCAGCAAGGCCGAGCCTGCCACACCAACCACGTTTTTAAGATTGAGTTCCGGAAGTTTCTGATCCATGATCTCTCTACTTGTGATTAAAAAATAACTGGTTAAAAAAAATGATCGGCAATTTTGCAAAAATGGGTGTCAAAGCCTATACTATCACTCACACAAAAGGACAATTAGCTCAGTTGGTTAGAGCGTTCGCCTCACACGCGAAAGGTCATCGGTTCGAATCCGCTATTGTCCACCAAACCTCCACTGACCCCAACAGACTCCCTCTCTTTATACCCTGATCATCTCCACCACTCTACCCTCAACCGGGCGCCTTGCGGCAAGAGCAGGACTCTGATATGAAAGGAAATATAACCTAAATATCATTTTTACAAGAACAACCAGAGCACGGCAGAACTCCGTTTGCTGGCTGCTTTTTCAAAAAAATGCTAGAACTCCTCGACATACAACTCCCCTGGCTCTTCCAGAGAGTTGCGGCTGTAACCAAAATCGTGCAGCCACTCCGATACATGAGCAACCATATCCGGCTTGCCTGTAACAAAAAAGTGGGTGCGCTCGGGATCGGGGGTTATGTTGTACTCATTCTGCAGAATATCCTGCTGCAAAAGCTCTTCAATCAAGGAGCGGTAACCGTCCCAGCGATCATCGGCATCGGTCAGGGTCGGCACATAGAAAAAATTTGCAAAGCTTTTTTCCAGGAAGGTCAACTCGCTGTAATAGCCCAGATCCCAGCGATGGGCCGCACCCTGGATCACCACCATCTTGCTTTCCGGCCTTTCAATGATATGGGAGCGCAAAAAGCTGATATAGGGTGCTATGCCGGTGCCTGTAGCAACCATGACAATATCACTCCCATCAGGCGTTTCATCAAGCCGGAATCGACCGGAAATCTTCTTGCCGACAAAAACCCGGTCGCCGGTATTGAGATTGAATAACCGGGAGGTCAACTGGCCAGACTTGACCTGTTGAATATAAAACTCAAGCTGGCGGGTCTCGGCGGTTGAGGAAGCAATGGAGTATGGGCGCTGAATGAGGCTATCAGGCGCTGCAGGATGCGATTCTGGTTCGGAGTTGGGTGAGCGCTGTTCAAATCCATAGAGTCCAAGCAGGGTATGCTGACCGGCTTCGAACTCTTTTCTCGGCTCATCACTGTCAATCCGGAGAATCATGAGATCCGGAGTAACCATAATTTTACCGATAACCGTGGCATTATATAATGAGCTATTCATGATGATTGATTGTCCTTGATGTGATTGCACAAACTGTAGTAAATGTTTTAAATAAAACAGGCAAGAGAGGCAAACCGTTCATCTCCTTCCAGTTTGTCGAACCGGAGAAAAACGGTGCAGGGTGTGCAATGCCCTGGAAAACGGATACTCCTTGAGGAAGCTACTGCCATCCCCCTCCCAGCGAACGGTAGAGTTCTGAGAGGGCGACAAGGTGCTGGCGGCGGATATCGGCCAGGGTGAGCTCTGCCTGCAACGCATTGGTTTGGGCCAGAATAACTTCCAGATAGGTCGCCATGCCACTGTTGAATAGCATTCCGGCATTGGCCACGGCACTCTGGAGGGTGGCGAGGCGACGGGCGGCAATAACCTCCTCGCTTTTGATCTTCTCAATCGCGACCAGTGCATCCGAAACCTCCGCTACAGCTTTGAGCAGCGAGCGCTTGAACTCAAGCTCCGACTGCTGCTGCTTGATTTTTGACTGCTCATACTTGGCCCGCAACTCTCCATGCTGAAAAACCGGCTGCACCACAGCTCCCTGCACAAAGCTGAAAAGGGAACCGGGAAAGGTAAACCACCTGGAGGCACTCAAGGCGTCCACACCTCCCTGCGCACTCAGGGTCAGTGATGGATAAAGATTTGCTTTGGCTTCACCCGTATTGGCATAAGCCTCCCTTACGGCCAGTTCCGCAGCACGGACATCCGACCGGTTCTGCAAGAGCGAAACAGGAATACCCGCCGAAAGATCATCGGTAAACTTGATTGTAAAAAGCGCTCTCTGTCGGTGAATGGAAGCAGGCATCTTCCCGGAAAGAATGCTGAGGGCATTTTCCTGCGCGGCTATTTTCTGCTCTATTACCGGAAGAGAGAGAGCAATAGACTCCCGTGAAGCCTCCTGTTGCTGCACCGCAAGCGTGGTGAGCTGGCCGGCATCATACTGCAAACGTATCATCCGCAAGGTTGTATCGGCCAGTGCAAGGTTTTTTTGTGAACTGAGAAGCTGCTCATCCAGCATAAGCAGGTTGTAATAGCCTGCGGCCACATCGGCCACAAGGCGGGTATGAATCGCCTTTGCCGCTTCCCCGGTTTTCAGATATCCGGCCAAAGCTGCGCTCTTCCTGCTCCGGATTTTGCCCCAGATATCCGCTTCCCATGAAGCCGATCCTGAAGCGATATATTCGTCAAGCGTTTTATCTCCAGCCGCCCTCGCCTTGGATCCGTTATCGGAGGGACGGCTCTGGGAAGCTGTGACGCCGAGGCTCACGGTCGGGAGATTGCCGAGCTTGGCTGAGTTAAGGGTCTGGCGGGCAAAATCGATATTTTTCAAGGCAACCTGCAGGTCAATATTCTCCGCTACAGCACCTTCAATCAGCTCCCGCAGTGCCGGATCGGTAAAAAAACTCCGGTAAGGCATGGCGGCAAGAGCGCTATCGGCACGAATGGCCGGAGCCGCCGGCGATGAGCCACGGTAAGCGGCGGGAAGCTGCACATCCGGTTGCTTGTACTCCCGGGTTGCACTGCATGCCAGAAGGGTTGTGCTCGTGACAAGCAGCACGACCGGAAATAAAAATCTTTTTAGTTCTATTCTCATAACTTAAACTTGCATAAAACGTTACTCACTATGACCGCTCTAGGGAACGCTCTTTTTCACCTCGTTCAACCGCTTCAAGCAGCTCCCCGGCCTCAACGATGGTCGCGGCTGGGCCGGTTATCTGCTCCTGCAGATGCTGGAACAAAATAAAGAGCACCGGAACGACCAGAATACCAAGCAGCATCCCGATAAACATCCCTCCGATAGCCGCTGCACCGATGGAGTGGTTGCCCTGGGCCGCCGGCCCGGTAACAAACAAAAGGGGCAGCAACCCGGCAACAAAGGCGAGCGAGGTCATCAGAATTGGCCGAAGCCGTGCTCTTGCCCCAGCAATAGCCGATGCCGAAAGCGACTTGCCGCTAACCCTCCGCTGCAGGGCAAACTCAACAATCAAAATGGCATTCTTGGCCAAAAGCCCGATCAACATGATAACGGCAACCTGCACATAGATATTGTTCTCAATGCCGGCCAGCTTGATACCGATAAACACCCCAAGCAGTCCGGTCGGAATGGAAAACATCACGGCAAGCGGCAAGAGATAGCTCTCGTACAGCGCTGCCAGCAAAAAGTAGACAAAGATCACCGAGAGGAGAAAAATCAGGAGAAGCCCGCCGCTTGACTCAAGCTCCTCACGGCTTTGGCCTTTCCAGTCATAGGTGTAGCCCGAAGGAAGGTTGCTCGCGGAAACCTCTTCAACCGCCTTGATGGCCTGGCCGGTACTGAAGCCCGGTTTCACCACCGCATTGATCGAGATGGCATTAAAGAGATTGAAATGGTCAACCGATTCGGTGCCATAGACCCGCTTCAGGGTGATGACCGAGGTCACCGGCACCATGGAGCCAGAGGCATTCTTGACAAAAATACCATTCAGGGAGCCGGGTACCGAACGATCCCCCGGCTCGGCCTGCATCACCACCCGGTAGTACTTGCTGAATCGGTTAAAATCCGATGCCTGCAAACTGCCATAGTAGGCCTGCAGCACGGTCAAGAGATCGCGGACGTTCACGCCGAGCTGGGCCGCCTTGATATTATCAACCTCAAGCTCATACTGGGGATAGGTGGCCTTGAAGGTGGTAAAGGCAAAACCGATTTCCGGGCGTTTCATCAATTCGCCAATAAAGCTCTGCGCCACACCGCCGAACTTGTCAAGCGCGCCGCCGCTGCGATCCTGCAAAACAAACTCAAGGCCGCTGACCGTACCAAAGCCGGGAACCGTCGGCTGGGCGAGCGCAAAAAAGGAGCCCTCCCGGTTGGAGAGTTTCTGTGAAATGGAGGCTAGCAGCTTCTTGATATTGCCGTTCGGCCCGCGCTCATTCTGATCTTTAAGCTGAAGAAAAAGGAGTCCAGATGAGGGCGAAGAGCTTCTTGAAAGCACGTTAATGCCTGCAATCGAGAGCACCTTCTTGACGGCCGGCATGGCCCTCAGCGTTTCGGCGGCCTTGTCCATGGCGGCCTGCGTCCGGGTAAAGGAGGCGCCCGGCGGCAGGGTGACGGAAACAATCACAAAGCCGTTATCCTCATCCGGAATAAATCCGGTCGGCGTGACCTTGAACATCCAGATTGAGAGACAGACCAGCAGGCCGAGAAAGGTGAAGGTGACGCTCTTGTGGCGGATCAGAAAAATCAGGGCACCGAGATATTTACGCTTCAAGAGATCAAAGCCCACATTAAAGCCGGCAAAAAACCGCTGGCCGAAACCACTAAACCGGCCTCTCTTTTCCGCTCTCCCTTTACCATCCGGATCGTGAAGATTGGTAAGAAAAAGCGCGCAGAGGGCTGGACTAAGCGTCAGGGCATTAAGGGCCGAAATAAGAATGGCGATGGCAAGGGTAAAGGCGAACTGGCGGTAAAAAACACCGGTTGAGCCCTGGAGAAATCCAACCGGCAGAAAGACCGAGGCCATCACCAACGTAATGGTCACGATAGCGGTCGTGATCTCCCGCATGGCCGAAACCGTTGCAACTTTGGCCGGATAGTTCTTCTCCTCCATTTTGGCATGGACCGCCTCAACCACCACAATGGCATCGTCAACCACAATACCGATCGCCAGCACCAGGCCGAAAAGGGTCAGCACGTTGATGGAAAAACCAAAGAGATTCATAAAAAAGAAGGTGCCGATAATGGCAACCGGCACGGCAATGGCTGGAATAATGGTGGAACGCAGATCCTGCAGAAAGAGGAAGACCACCAGAAAGACCAGAAGGAAGGCTTCAATAAGCGTATGCTGAACCTGCTCAATCGACTCGTCAACCACCTTCTTTGAACTGAAGGGAATGGCATAGGTGACGCCGGAAGGAAACGAGAGTGATGCTTTTTGAAGCACCTTGCGCAGACCAGTCTCAACCGTGTTGGCATTCGATCCCGGAGCCTGATAGACCGCAAGCACAACCGAAGGCTCTCCGTTCGCCTTGGTATCGACTGTGTAGCGGTAGGCGCCGAACTCGACACGGGCAATATCGCCAAGTCGGAGCAGTGAACCGTCCGACTTTGCCCGGATGACCATCTGTTCATAATCACCGGGATAGGGATTCTTGCCCTTGTACTTCATCACATACTGCATCGGCTGCGAGCTGTTCTCGCCGAACGAGCCGGGAGCCGCTTCAAGGTTCTGGCTCTGAATGGCCGCAGCCACCTCCTGCGGGGTAACCTTGTAGGCCGCCATCTGCTGCGGGCGCAGCCAGATACGCATGGAGTAATCCAGATTGCCGTAAACCGATACCTGACCAACACCCGGAACCCTTGCCAGATCGTCGACAATATTGATTTTGGCATAGTTCTGCAGGAAGGTCTGGTCAAACTGCCTGGAGCTGCTGGCCAGATTGATGAGCATGATCTGGCTGTTCTGGCGCTTGACGGTTGAAACACCAATCTGGTTGACCTCTGAAGGAAGTCGGCTTGCGGCCTGCGCCACCCGGTTCTGCACATTGACCGCGGCCTGGTCGGGGTTGGTGCCCTGCTTGAAAAAGACCGTTATGGAGAGTGAGCCATCGTTGGCCGAGGTGGAGGTCATGTAGGTCATGTTCTCCACACCATTGATCGCCTCTTCCAGAGGAGGAGCTACCGAGCGTCCAACGGTTTCAGCACTTGCACCGGGATAGCTGGCCGAAACGGCAACACTCGGCGGAGCAATATCCGGAAAGCGTGTGATGGAGAGCTGGGTCATGCCGACAACACCGAGGATAACCAGAATCACCGATATCACGGTGGCCAGCACCGGCCTTGAAATAAATCGTTCAAACATTGAGTTACTTACGTTTAGCTCTGGCCGCCATGAAGCGGGAAAAAATATCTTGACCCATTACTCCCTTCTCTCTCTCGTTATGGCCGGGAAGCGGCTGACGGCCCGCTGCTCCGTAGCGGTTTGATCGGCGCACCATCCTGCAATTTTTCAACACCGGTTGTCACGATGGTATCGCCCGCATTCAGGCCGGAACTGACGATATAGTTATTGCCGCTCGTACCGGAAACGGTAATCACCTGCTTCTTCAACCGGTTACCTTTCCCAAGCAGAAAGACAAAAATCTTGTCCTGCAGCTCAACCGTTGCGGCCTGTGGTACCTGCAGCACACTCTTGTAGAGTGATTCCACAACCACCTTGCCCGTATTTCCGGAACGCAGCAACCCCTTGGGATTCGGAAACAGAGCCTCAATGCCAACCGAACCGGTGGCTGTATCAAACTGCCCGCTTATGGTCTTGATTCTTCCTTTCAGCTCATACCGGCTGCCGTCAGCCATGATCAGCGATACCGGGGCAACCCGCTTCAGCTTCTCCTCAATTGAGCTTCCCGCATATTGCTGCCGGAAGCGTATAAAGTCAATTTCACTCATGCTGAAAGAGGCCTTGATCTCGCTGACATCGCAGAGAAGCGTCAGAAACTGGCTCTGGTTTTTGATAACCAGACTCCCCTGGCGCAAAGGAATGGTGCCGATATAACCGCTTACCGGAGCCTTGATCAATGCATACTCCAGATTGAGCGCGGCCGAACGACTGGCAGCTTTTGCCTGCTCCACAGCGGCCCGAGAGGCCTGAAGGTGGGCCTGGGCGCTTTTAAGCTGTATTTCAGAGATCACCTTGTTCTGCACCAACGGCACCAGCTTCTCCGTGTCAAGGCGGGCAACGGCAAGGCTGGCCTCTGCGGCATGTTGGGCCCCGAGAGCGCTGTTGTACTGCTCCCGGTAAAGGCGGTCATCAATTTGAAAAAGCGGCTGGCCGGCCTTGACGTAATCACCCTCATCCACATAAATTTTGCGGAGCGTCCCGTCAACCTGCGGACGGATTTCCACATTGACCCTCCCTTCAAGCAGGGCTGAATAGCTCGTGCTCACCGTTGCGTCAGAGAGCGAGAGCGTCGCAACCGGCAGAGCGGGGGCCTCCTTTTTCTTTGCATCCTTAGCGCCATCTCCCGATCCGCAACCCCAGAAAAGTAACGGCAGGCACATTCCAATCAGAACCGGAATTTTGAAAAAGCTGTTTCTCGTTGTTTTATACATCATCTCGTTTTATTTACTCCTCTGAAAATCGTTTCGCTTCATCTCTCTCCGGTAGCCGAAATATCCGGCCTCTGAACTCCAGGGGCATGATACCGGTCTGCACCTTGAAAAACCTGCTGAAATATGCCTGATCGCTGAAGCCAAGCTCAAAAGAGATCTGCTTGAGACTTTTCTTTCCATACGCGATCTCCCGCTTCGCCTCAAGAATAAGACGCATGTGGAGGATACGGGTCAGGGTGAGATCATATTTCTCATGAAGAATCTCATTGAGCCGCTTCGGCGTAATGCCAAGTGCCGAGGCATAAAAAGCCGCATGACGCTCTTTGCGGTAGTGCGCTTCCAGCAGCTCAAAGAGCAGGCTCATACGCTGACCGCTCTTGTCGAAAGCAAAAACCGCTTCACGATATGTTCTTGCAATATGCATGAGAAATGCCTTAAGATAACAAAGCAGAATAAAATAGTTCTTATCCCCCCGTGATTCTGCCACCATAAGCTCGGCCAGTTGCTGAAGCACACCCTTTTGCGCCTCCCCTATCCGGATACCGCTGTTCATGAACGGGTTGAAGAGCACCCTGAGCTGGGGATTCATGATCGTGCTAAAAACTTCAAGCGAAAAAACAACAACATAGCCCGATGGCACCTCTCCTTCATAGGCATGAACCTGACCCGGAGCGAGAAAATAAAGCAGATCGGATTCAACCGGATAGAACGAAAAATCAATAGAATGAAGCGTACCGGGTGACGAGGTAAACCAGAGTATCTCGAAAAAATCGTGCCGATGATTGTCACGATTCAACTCAAACCGGGAATTTTCAAGGGTAACGATCTCGAAAAAGGTATCTTCAAGTCTTGCAACCGGTATATCAAGAGTCGGGTTCACTTCAAACACTCCATTATTGAAAACTTCTCTCCAGCGAGTCCACTGCACCTCATTCTTGCATAATCACAACTCGACAACTGCAACATAAGTTGCTTCGGCCTGAATAACGATAGACAATCTTCCGCAATATTTGCACAATCTGCACATTTTCTCTTTTCAAGAAAAAAAAGTGCATCATGGAGCGGCAAGAAGAGGTTGAGATGAACCTTTATTTTTCCTGTGTGTATAAAAATACGTTGAACATTCGAAATCCTGGCGCTGAAACCCGTCTGCTGAAAAAATTTTGAAACATTTATGTGAACTCGTTATTAATACTTTGTGCTATTTTATATGTTTAAATATTGGAAGTTCATTATTGTTTCATAACGCCAAACACGACCTGCCATGTCAAACGGATCAAACAAATCAGAAGAACCAGCAAAAGATACCAGCCAGGTAAATCCGGAAACAAAAGAGGAGGTGACACCGGAAATGCGCGAGGAACAAATCAGGCTTGCAGCTTACTTCAGGTGGGAAGCAAAAGGGAAACAACACGGTTACCATGATGAGGACTGGGCTGAAGCTGAAGACTCCCTCACCGATTCAAACGAGGAGTAACCCACCCTCCAATGACTCCACAAGGCTGTGTATCAGCACTAAGCCTTGTGGAGTTTTCATGAAAGCAACCAGGATTAATCAGTAGGGCGGTTGAGCAAGAGCCGCGGCTTCCTCACTGCAATTGCGCACCGGCGTCAACCCTTTTTTGCGAACCGCCAGAAGCTCCTCCCGAGCAGCATCCAGATCCCGGCGAAACTCCTCAACCGCGTGCAGCCGGGCAACAGTTGCCGCACCCATCACACGCCCCCACTGCACATCGCTGTACCAGTGATGATTGCAAACGTTGCGGCTCTCGCCAAAAGCCCGGCCACGAACAAGGATGGCGTCAGTTTGATCCGGAGATATCTCGGTGAGAATAAGCGCCCAGGCCCAGCCGATCGCCGTATGCCCCGAAGGGTAGGAGCCGTCGCTCTCCAGCATGGCTCTCATTTCAGGAGCGCAGATCGGCTCATGGTTCACCATGAAGGGACGCGGGCGTTTATAATAACCCTTTGCGGCCCGGGTTGACATTGCCACATCCGTCATGGTCCGGCGCAACAAGAGGTAAAGGCGCGGTGTATCCTTTTCGGTAACCGGAGCGTTCAAAGCACAGGAAAAGGTACCGGCGGCATGGGGGAAATTCAGGTCAAAATCTGAAAGCGCAAGTGCGTAACGTGCTGTCTGGCGAACGGCAAAGGTGCGGCGGGCAACATCTTCATCAAGCGCAAAAGCGGCAGAACCGAGAGCCGGAGGAGCGGGAAGCAGCCGAAGACTGCCCGGAGCTTGATCGGTGGCAAGATAACCCGCCAGAAACTCCTGACGATTGCCGGATTGGGGAGCAACCTTTTCCTGGGGAGTAACCGCACGCTCTTTCGCTGTGGCATAACCGGGATAGAGATTGAAGAGCAGGGCACAGAAGAGGGCCGCATGCATGAGAAGAAACTTTTTGGTGTTCAAGTGATAGCCTCCTTGGTTTTCGAAATCCATTGAAGAATCGATATCCAGCAACCCGCTTCAAAACGAACATCTCAACTCGCAACCCTCAGATGACAAAAAATATTTTATAACGACTGTACTGTTTTTGTAACACCGGTAACAACGGCTTATCTCTTTTGCTCAAGCTCAAGCAACCACTTTTTCAACGCCAGCCCACCACGGTAGCCGGTCAGAGAGCCGTCGCTGCCAATCACCCTGTGGCAGGCAATAAAGAGCGGCAGAGGGTTCCGGTTACTGGCCATCCCAACCGCACGCACGGCACGGGGATTTCCTGCCAAAGTGGCGATCCCCTTGTAGGTAGCCGTGCTCCCGTAAGGAATGAGAGAGAGCTGTTTCCATATAGAGCGCATAAAGGGTGTACCCGCAGGAGCAAGCGGCAGTGAAAAACCCCTCAGCTCACCCGCAAGGTAGGCCTCCAACTGCCGAAAGGCCTCGCTCAAGAGCTCCGTTTCACCGATTTCAACCTTTGGAGGAATCTGGTCTGTAGCAAACCAGAGGTTGGTTATAAAACCTCCAGACTCAGCTATACCAATTGTTCCGATCTCCGTCGGTTGAAAAGAGAGCTTCATGGTGAGAGGTCAGGGTTGGGCGGGTGAAATTCACCACCAAATTCAAATCAAGCAAGAGATCGGCATGGTTGAAAAGAGCCTATGCATGCAACGCCGGATAATCGGTATACCCTTTTGAACCGGGAGAGTAGAAGGTATCGGTATCGGGAGCGTTCAGAGGGGCTCCGGTTTTCCATCGTTCAACAAGGTCTGAATTGGCAATATACGGCCGCCCGACGGCAATGAGATCACACTTGCCCCCGGCCAGATCACGTTCAGCCCGCTCCCGGTCGTAACCTCCGGAAAGAATCAGGGCTCCCTTGAACTCTCGGCGAAAGGTAGCCTTCATGCTCTCCGGCACAACCGGTGCGCCCATTGTGGAGTGATCGACAAGATGGATGTAGGCCGGAGACAATTGATTAAGCTGTTTGGCCAGCCAGGTATACTCCTCCTCCATCTCGTCGTAAAGCGGCATATCATTGAAGACGCCGAAGGGGGAGAGCCGGATGCCGACCCTGTCCCGGCCAATGGCCCGGTCCACCGCATCAACGACGTCAAACACAAACCGTGCACGGTTTTCCAGGGAACCGCCATAACTGTCGGTGCGAAGGTTTGTATTCGGGCGGAAGAACTGTTCAAGCAGATAGCCGTTTGCACCGTGCAGCTCAACGCCGTCAAACCCTGCGGCCACAGCATGACGTGCAGCCTCGGCATACTCTGCCACCGTGGAGCGGATCTCCTCCCCACTCATGGCATGAGGCAGAGGGAATGGCTTCAGCCCCTCGGCATCGGTGTACATCTCGCCCGCAGCAGCAACGGCTGAAGGCGCAATCAAGCGAGCGCCGGCGGGCATATTGAGCGGATGAGCAATCCGGCCGCAATGCATGATCTGCAAAAATATCTTTCCCCCCTCGTTATGCACCGCTTCGGTAATGGCTTTCCAACCCTCAACCTGCTCCACGGAGAATATGCCCGGTATGCGCGGATAGCCCAGTCCATTGGGAGAAGAGGATGTGCCCTCGGTAATGATGAGCCCGGCGGTTCTGCGTTGCAGGTAATACTCAGCCATCAAGGCATTGGGAATATTACCATTTGCACGACTGCGCGTCATCGGAGCCATCACGATTCGATTCTCAAGCACGATTGACCCAAGAATGGTCGGGGAGAACAGTATGGACATGATCAACTCCTGAAGTAAAATGGTTCAGCAACAAGCTTGTCCGGGTGCTTTTGCTAGCCCGACACATCACCACCAACACGGTGCGACCATCCAACGTTCCACGCCCTTACAGGGCAGCCTCTTTGGCGTTATCGATCTGTTCGGTGCAATCTGGAACGCCATGGCACTCCACTCGAACAAAAATTCCTGACCAGAGTTGTAACTCTTTACATCAAAATGCGTATAATAAGCGAGTTGACAGAACACTCTTTTCAGTCGCAATCCGAACAGAAAAAGGTCAATGATGCAACGCTTCCCTCGTTATGTGCTGCTGCTCTTTACAGCGTTCATGCTTTTATGCGCTAGCTGGAAAAGCGCAACAGCCTCTCCCCTTGACTCCGCAACAACCGATATTGCAAAATCTCTCTCCACCATTGACCGCTCCTTGACGGGTGGAGCCCGGCAACTGGCACTCACCAGAGTGACGGGTAACAAGGCCCGAAAGATTCTCAACCAGCTCGTTTCGACCCTCCCCTTCACCATTGACGCGGTCACGATTGATACCAGAGGTCAGATTGTCGAAGTGGAACCGCAATCATTTAAAAAGGTCATCGGCCAGGATATCAGCAATCAGCCGCAGGTTCAGCTCATGCTGAAGGAACACCGCCCGGTTATGAGCCGACTCTTCAACTCAGTTGAAGGAGTACACGCCATAGATGCTGAGTATCCGGTTATTGAGCGAAAAGGGAAATTCAGGGGGGCCCTCAGCCTGCTCTTCAGCCCTGAGCAGCTTCTGCGCCCGATCATTGAACAGGCTGTTGCCCATACGGAGGTCAACATCTGGGTGGTTGACACCGAGGGAACCATGCTCTACGACATCATGGCGGATCACATCGGCCTGAACCTCTTTACCGCCCCGCTCTACCAACCCTTCCCGTCACTGCTTGCAATCGGGCGACGCATCGTTGCAGAGCCGGAGGGCCGAGGGCGCTACAGCTTCTATCGCCCGCAAACAAATGAACAGGTAACCAAGGAGGCAACCTGGAAAACCGTTTCGCTCTACGGCAAGGAGTGGCGGATTGTTGCCTATAGAATGGTTAAAGAGTAGCGCGACGATACAACGTATGCAAACAGGTATAACTGCTCGATAATCGATAAAATAACAGGACCAGCATGAAAAAAACAATCCCGGCACTTCTCCTTACCGCTTGTGCGGCACTCTCCAGCACCAACTCCTGGTCGAGGCCGCTTAAGGCTGCTCACAGAGAACTGAACGTACAATCAAGTATAGCGTTATCGGATAACGTCGACGACCCGCCGGTTATCAATGAGCTTCGCTCAATCAGCCTTGATTTCAGTGCTCCCTTAAAGCTGAAGAGCGTTGCGGGCAATATTAAGCTCTACAGGGTTCAGCTCAACGGGGATAAAGAACAGCTCACGCAAGAACCCACGCTCTGCACGCTTGACAAAAAAAATCCCTCACACATAACCCTTTCCAGAAAGAGCGGGGCCGGACTGCGTGAAGGTGAGGAGTACAAAATAACGATCAGCGAAAAAGTCAACTCCGTAGAAGGAGCCTCACTGGGAACGGCGGTAACGGGTTATTTCGCCCTTAACCATCATTTTAACCTCGGCCAAAAAGGAGTTCCATCTCTGCATAATGAAAGAGAACAGATTGTCTGCATCAGCGATATCCATTTAGGTATTGATTCCAAATATGCCGAGTGTCAAAATAACCGCTCGGCGCTCATTAATTTTCTGAATCAACTCAGCATGTCGCCCAATGTGAAGGAGCTCGTCATTGCAGGGGATATGCTTGATGAGTGGTTTCTGCCGTTAAGCGTCGGCCCCTTTGCAAACGAGAAAAGTCAGCCGGATTTTGTCAAGGCGATAGCCCGTAACAATCAGGATGTTATAGATGCCTTTCGGCGTATTATCAGAGAGGGGAAAATCAAGGTTACCTATCTACCGGGCAATCACGATTTATTGATCTCTTCGAGTGAAGTTGATAGTATCATGCCTGGCATCGCACAAGCGCGAGACGTAAAGGGTCTGGGCTCATACTCTCCCCTCAATCATCCGGAAATCGTTATAGAGCATGGGCATCGTTATAATTTTTTCTGTGCGCCTGACCCGATTTCAAACAAATCCATAGCGCAAGGCTCCATTTTGCCCCCAGGCTATTTTTTTACCCGCATCGCCACAACCTCTGTTGTGGAAAAACATCCTCTACCCGGTGGTACAATAGCTGAAGTAACCCCCAACAATCTCACAGAGAGCCAGAAACTTGCCTATCAATACTGGGCTATCTGGAAAAATCTCATGACCCAGTTTCCGATAAAGGAAGGTTTTGATGAGCCGATCATAACAACAAATATTGATGGTTTTACAGATAAGTATGCAATTAAGGATCTCATTCCGTTTCAACTGCAGCAAGGTGGCCCTATTGATGTCACGCTCTTCAAGGGGATTCAGGATAACTGGATAGCGAGGCAGGATGGCAACAATGTTGCTGTTCATATTCCGGTAGAGGAGGCGCTGACCAAAGCTGACTCCGTCGAGGAAACTGATGATCAGGCAGTAACGCAATACTTTAATAATCCGAAATCCAAGAAGAGAGTTGTCGTTTTTGGTCATACGCACGTTGCAAAAATTATTCCCACAAAAAAATATAATTCGCAGAAAAGCATTTATGCGAATTCAGGAACATGGATTGACCATAACCACAACTTCCCGACCATGACTTTTGTGGTTATAACCCCACGGTTACAGAACGGAGCGGCTCCGGAATTTGTCGACCTCTATCAATATCAACAATCCGCAGGCGGCAAGATATGGAGAGTGGATAGACTCGATAGTCAAGCGCTTACGGGGCTTGGCCGGTAGGCGGGCCTCCACGGAAAGAAAAGGATTTCTGTACACTTTGAAACCGTACATATCAGAAAAAATCAGTATACTCACTATCAACTGTTCAATGGAGAGAAATCAAAGAGTTCTGATATGGCACAAATCCCGGTAGAGAGTAATGCGCGGCTCTCGCTACGCATTGCGTCAGAGGAAAAGTCGCTGCTGATGCGTGCAGCAGCATTGCAGTGTACGCATCTCAGCGAGTTCGTCACCCGCACGGCGGTTTCAGCGGCACGGGAGGTCATCGGCCAGAATGAAAAAATCGGGCTGACAGAGCGCGACAGCCTCCATCTCCTTAATCTATTGGAAGAGCCGCCTGCACCCAACGAAAAACTTATGGCTGCGGCATTCGCCTTGCCGAAACAATCATGACTCTCCCTCCCTGGCACGAGGAGCCGATAGCTAAACTCCATGACCGCGCGGCTTTTGATTGCGGAGATAAAGCCCTTAACGAATTCCTCTGGCACCATGCCCGAAACAGTCATGAAAAAGGTGGAGCAAAAACCTTTCTCGCTCTGAATGAAGGTGACGGCAAAAAGATTCTTGGCTTTTACACCCTGACACCGGCCTCTGTTGCCTATAACACCACCCCAGAAGTTGTCAGGAAGGGGTTGGCCCGCCATGAGGTTCCGGTATTCAGGCTTGGTCGTTTGGCGGTTGATCGATCCGTTCAGGGTCTGGGGCTGGGTGGACAGTTACTGCTTGCTGCAGGTCGTCGATCTCTTCTTGTTGCATCACAGGTTGGCGGCGTCGCCCTTCTGATCGATGCCAAAAATGCGCGGGTTGCAGAGTGGTACGAGAGCTATGGGGCCGTACCAATGCTTGACGCACCGCTTTCACTCCTTCTGCCGTTCAAAACAATCTATACGGCACTCCATTCAGCCGGGAAACTTTGACACCCCTTCACAGGTTGCGATCACTCTCCATGATCCGTTTATAATAGGAGTTGCTGGTATAGAGTGCGGCGGCCGGGTTGTGCGCAAGCACCCGGTCCTTGACAATCAGCGTTGTCACCAGAGCCTCACTGTGGCGGCTGAAAAGGGCGTCATGGCCAACGCAGAGCCCGATCACCACATTGAGTTCCGACTTCCACTCGTTCAACATTTTTGCCTGCAAAAGCGGATTGCACATCGCCTCAAAACTCTCCGGCTTGATTTTCAGCTTCTCCTCAATACCGATCTCCCCCTTATCGACAGAGCCGATCTTGCAGAGCACCGCATAAGGCTCAAATCCGTTCAATTTAAGCATCTTCGAAAAAATCCTCGCCTCCTCAATCAGGCCAAAACAGGTGGCAAGCCCGATTTTACGCGCACCGATCCGGCGGGCAAACGCCAGCACCTCCTCAACGCGGGTCAACTTGCCGTAATAGAGCCCCTCAACCTCAGCCGACGCCCTTGCGGTTCGGGCATCAACCTCGTCGCCGCAGTACTGCGCTATCACACCCTCAAGCTCCTCTTGCTCCACACCCTCTCCCGGGCAGAAATCCGGAAACCGGCTCTCCTGCCGGTAACAGTTCAAAAACCCGCAATCCGAGCAACTCACCTCTTGCGCTCCCCCTCTCCCTATCTTATCCTCTGACGCCATAGTGCAACAATTTCAATTATTTCTATCGAACGATTCCGATTGCGTGAATCGTTTGTGATAAACCAATTAATAAAGAAAATACTCCCGCACTCATCGAACTACAAAGCGCTTGCATGTACTTCTGGATTTTCATGATTGTTCGACCAACCCAAAGATGACACGGTATCATGCACCCTCACAGGTGCAATACTTTAACCAGGAATTCAGGAGCGTTAGTTTAAATCGTTATGAGCATTGCCTAAAACACTGACTGTTCACAAAAAACACGATCCTGCTATTCTTTTCATTTTCAGAACCGCAAGCGGGTTATACATCGCACAAATCAATAATATCCATGCTGTGATAAAGTGCAGGAAGATTGGCTGATTTTATACGGAACTGGCTTCGCTGTTTGGTTCGTGGAATGGTTGAGGCATTCTCAAGTTTGATACCAGGATCGTAATAAATCTTGCCTTCCGCCATGGCCTGCAGGTACTTCAAAAAATCAGTTCCTGTACCAATACGTATCAGATTTCCATACCAGTATTGCCGTTCGGGTAACTGAACGCATTGGCTTGGGATGTATACTGCCTTGTTATGCTTTCGGTTCCATTTGGCCATAATGTCAGCATATCCCCAAAGCGCAGCCTCTTCACCTTCACGGTTCATCAGCGATATTCCGCCCGTTGCATCGGTGATCTTTCCCTTAACGGAGTCAAACCCTTTGAGCACAATCTGGAGGTTGGTCAAACAGTGATACTCACCAACTTTGTGTACACCTCCGAAATTCAGCCGGTCTCCACGACCAGCGGCTCCCGTCATGTCAGGATAACCAAATTTGCGAATGAAGGCTTCAATACCTGCACTACGGTAGTAACCGCCTGTTGGTTCGGGGGTCATGAGAGTCAGTACTCCACTGTTGATCCTCTGAAAGTTGCTGACGTTGTACTGCTTAACCTCGTAGCCAAGATAGTCCGGCTCTGACCGGCTGTTGGGAGGAATATCAAGTTCGGCTTCGAGTGTCATCCCGCCGCAATTGGAAGCTTCGCAGGGCAATGTGACACCGTTGCTGCCCAGTTTTCTTGAGCGGATCCAGCCCTTCAGATGAATCTGCCTCAGTTTCTCGATAAGCTGCGATCTTTCGTCCAGTGCACCGGTTTCGATACCGGGTTCAAGAAAAACTCCGCTTCGGGTCAGTTCTCCAAGAGAAGCAAACTCCCTTGCAAGTTCACTGTCCGGGTGGCACAGGTAACCGATAATTCTGCCATCAGGAGATATCCCCAGAAAAAGGATTCGCCCTGCAAGTCGCAGACGCTCATCCATGAGTTCTGACGGTGCGGCAGAACAGCCCTGAAGAAAACCAGAAAACCTGACTTCCGGATATTGGGGATAAAGTATCAGTTGGGCCCGAGGTGCATTGTGCATGCTGCCATCGCAGGAAAGCCACCAAAAATCAAGTGGTGCCTTGAATATATGCGGCTTGTCTGGATCAGGTGTTATGGTGTTAAAGGGAATAATGTTGATAGCCTGGAAATCACCGCCGAAATAGACCTGCTGTTTCCGGTTGTCATTTGCGGCGAGTACCTTCGCATAGATCGTCCGGCAACCCTTGTTTCGCATGAGCATTTGCAGTGTCGATAGTCGCATGTTGCCCTCTGATTTCACGTTTTATCGAGCTTGAAAGCAGCCATTCTGCACAGGAATCAACAACTTCATCAATCGGTCTGCGCTCTTTGCCTTTCAGAGCACACTCCCAGACGAGCAAAACTCTCCAGCCGTGCCGTGCAAGTTCACCCATAACCGCAAGGTCACGAATCCTGTTTTTACCAATCTTCTCTTTCCAAAAATCCTCTCTTGTTTTCGGCCATTTGAAAAGCGCGCACTCGTGAGCATGCCAGAAACATCCATGAACAAAAATAACGGCACGATGCTTCGGAAAAACAAGATCCGGCTTTCCCGGCAATTCTCTACAATGGAGTCTGAATCTGAACCCCCTGGTATGAAGGCCTTTGCGTATCATCATTTCAGGAATGGTATTCACTGCCCGGATACCGGACATCATTCGACTTCGTGTTTCCGGTGACACAACATCAACCATACTGAACAGCTTTTTCAGCCATCAGAACGCCAAAGTCAAAACGCAACTGGTCAGATGAAACACCATCCATAAGGTATTCAAGCATATACCGGGCTACTGCCCTGACGACAGGCACAACTACTGCATTTCCGAACTGTCGGTAAGCCTGGGTATCCGAAACAGGAATCACAAAACTGTTACCATTGAGCGCGTCAAAACCCATCAATCGTGAACACTCCCTCGGGGTGAGTCTGCGGGGATTTTTTCCCTCCTGCTTCACCAGAATTTCAGAACCATCCTTGTAATACCGTGCCGAAAGTGTTCTGGCTACATCATGAGGACCGACAAGGCCAAATCCGAAACCATTGCCTTTTGCCCGATGTTTTTCTGCGTACTGCTGAAGATACTGCCAAAGATGATCCGACAGGGTATAGCGATCAGATATTCTTGCCAACGGGCCGATGGTATAAGGGGGTTCCTCATTTTCCATTCCGTTTTCAGTGTGCAATATGGTTTCAATGACCGGGCGCTGGCTGCCATCTGGCAGATCAAACCGGTCAAAGCTGAATCCGCAATCCTCCCGGAAACCTGCTATAAATATCCTCTCCCGGTGTTGGGGAACCCAGTTTCCGGCATCAATAATTTTCCAGTCAAAGTAATAGCCCAGTTCCGCGAGAGTCTCCTTGATAACTCCAAACGTTTTCCCCTTGTCATGCCGCTGAAGATTCTTGACATTTTCAAGCAGGATCGCTTTCGGGCGATGGTACTCAATAATTCTTGCCACATCAAAAAACAGGGTACCCTGGGTTTTGTCCGCAAAACCGTGAGGTTTGCCAAGAGCATTTTTTTTGGAAACTCCAGCAATTGAAAAAGGTTGGCAGGGAAAACCCGCAACAAGAATATCATGTGACGGAATATCCCGTGCATCAATTTTGGTAATGTCACCGCCAATCTCGTGATCACACTCAAAATTTGCCAGATATGTTTGACGGGAATATTTATCCCATTCGCTTGTAAAGACACACCTTCCGCCAAGTTCCTCAAAAGCTTTTCTCATGCCTCCAATACCGGCAAAAAGATCAATGAAGGTAAAGCTTGAGAAAGCTTTCCCATAGGATGACAACGGCTGGGCAATCCTTGTGAGCTGGTCAAGTACTACTTTTTTGGGAACCACCTCGTTTTTCTCCCAACGATATACCTCTCTCTGGCTATATCCGGTAATATGAGCAATTTTGTCAATGGACAAACCCGCCTGCTGGCGCAACAACGAAAAGCTCTGGGTAGTATTCATGACACTCGCCTCCATGGGAAATATTTTGACATTATGGCAATAATAAACAATAACCCACGAATGTCAACATAAAATTCGAAAGCAAACTGCTAAACATTGCTAAACAAGTAAATATGCTTCCCCATGGCAGCTTCAAGCCGTTATCATCAATATCGAGCAGTTCATCAAACCCAACAGTCAAAAATGGAGCTGTCTGACAAAGAGAATAAAAAGAGCAATCATGAAATATTATAGATTTCTTCAACCAGCTCCTTGAAACTGATTCAGGTTTTTTTGTCGAGATATGTCTCTTTCACCCAATTCAAAATACCCTGCTCCTGCGGGGTAATGTTTTCGTCGGCAGTTGCGGCTTTCTCCATCAGATTGTAAACACTCTTTCGCATCTCTTGATCTTCAGGCATTCTGATTGAAAGCCTCCCGCTTGCGGCCATCTTGAAGAGCGGTTCGATATCGGCGCTCTTGAATCCCCACTTATTTGCAACTTCAACAAGAAAAGCTCTCTCCTTGTCATCAAGCGCTCCATCAGCCGCGACAACAATCATGATATTGTTGAGAGCATAATCTTTCAGACTATAGAGTTTATCCAGCAAAGCAGGATCTACCTTGGCAGTGAAACCGCCCTTATTCGCACCATAATAGTCAGCAAACTCTCTACGGCTCATCAGTGCGCTGACAACCCAGTCATTCGCGGTGCTGTTGAGCAGGCTTCCGCAGTAGGAACATTTGAGATCAAGCGTGTTCTTGACAGGCCCACCACAAGCCGGGCAATTATGCTGATAGATTGAACCCTTTCCGGCCCCGGCCTGGGCATCACGGGTCAGAAACATCACCTCTTCCTTTGTCATCATTTCCGGGTCGAGCAGCTCCACTCTGTTGTTTGTAACCGCCACTCTCTGGAGCGAACAGAGAATCGAGAACATGAGGAGATTTTTATTATCCTTTTTCTCAGCCCCGATGAGCGTCACCTTGTTCAGAAAGAGACGGTTGAAAATCTCCTGATTCCTTTCATACTTTGGGGCGAGAGTCTGGAATAATTCATCCGAGACAAACCTGCGCATAAGCGAAGGATCATGCATGGCCTCTGCGGTCATCATCTGCATGTATGCATTTGAAGCCTTGTCCTCAACCAGTTGTACGGAAAAATCTCCATAGACCGATACCATATCACGTACCTTTGCTTCCAGATTGCCACTCTTTTCTGAAAAGAGATCGTCTCTGTGGTAGTCGTCCTTCTGGGTGATTTCGGAAAGAACCCAGTCGAACTCCCCGGAATTGAGCGTTGCATTACAATAGGTACATTTACAAACTTCACCCATATTCTCCGGCAAGGGTGCGCCGCAATTCGGACATTTGATTGAATCATAAAGATCTTTTTTCGCTCCTCCCCGCTTACGAATAAACGACCAGAACTCAACAAAGTCGTCAAAGCCCTCCTCGTCCAGCTCATGGTTCAGCGCACACTCAAACCGGTCATCCATACTGGCCTGGATTCCAACATGCATGATCTCATACTGACCGTCCCGCTCAATCCTGTCGACCCAGATATCTGCAATATTGATATTGCTTATCGGGTTGGTCTGCTGAAGCAGCTTCATCATCCGGAACTGGGTATTAAATCGCTGATAAACCCCATCCGTAATGAAACGGCGCATGCGACTGGTATTTTGCTCTGACCAGGCGAATTGTACTTCGATGAAGGCTTTGCGGACTTTCAGCAGGAACCCGGATTGATCAAAGTCGGGATTCGTTGCAAAAAAAGCCTTGGCTCCAGCGACTTTTTCAAAAGAGTTTTTTTTATGCCGAGCCATACTGGAGTAGGTTGTAATCGAAGCTTCATGAATAAATAAAATAAGCCGGAATACAGAGAAGAGAATCACCAGAAGAATGATGGCTGTAATGAATGGGGGAAAACCAGTAAAACCGGATCCACCAGAGGAGGTATCATATCCAGAAAATCCCCCACCTGAGGAGTGTCCACCACCAGAGAATCCACCCCCGCTATGCCCCCCTCCATGACTTCCCCCTCCATGACTTCCGCCTCCATGGCCTCCGCCGCCTCCGGCCCGCGCAAGAAGCTCCGCACCGATGAAAGGGACTCCAAGAGCGGTCAGGGCGAAAAGAAAAAGGAACTTCAAAAAGCTGCTGGATCGCATGGGTGACTCCTGATCGTTACGTTCTTCAAATGCGAAACGCATGATATCGATTAGAGTTGCGAAAGAATCTGCTGCTTTTTCGCATCGTACTCTTGTTGGGTAATGAGGTCGTTATCAAGCATCTGTTTCAATTTGGCAAGTTTGGCCACAGGATCTTCCGGTGCCGGTTGCGGTGCATTCATGTTGGTCATCATACCGGCCATTGCCTGACCCATTCCCACGCCTGCACCAAGGCCAACTCCCAGACCAGCCACTCCACCCTGGTTCTGGGCCGCATCTCTGAGAGCAGCTAACTGCTGAATTTGAGCGAAATTCAAGCCGACAGCCTGTGCCGCTTGTGCCTCTGCCTGCATATCCGCAATACGCTGCACGCGATGCCTCGTATCATCATCAAAATCCGTATTTTCAACACGGAAGTCCTTAAGCTCGAAGCCGAGGGTCAGAAATATCGGAGCTACCTTTTCCCTCACTCCATCAGCAATTTCATTCCTGTTGGCATCAATCTCATTATATCCGAACCTGGCTTCAGCAAGAAAATCCGTAAGGGGCTGGACAAGCCTTGCAACAATGACAAGACGGAGTTCATCAACAGTAAGCACATCCCGCTGACCCATAACATTAATGAAGAAACTGGCTGCATCTGAAATACGGAAGGAGAAATTGCCAAACCCCTTCATGCCAACAGGAAACTTGTAGTGCGGATCGATATATTTTATCGGACCCGGCGTACCCCAACCCTGGTTCAGAATCTCAGCCGTGCGAAAAAAATAGATCCCAACCTTATGCTCACTCCTGAAAGCCTGCATGAATTTGGTGATCGTCGTCCAGAACGGGATATTTTGTGTCTTCAAGTCTGTCATACCGGACTCGGTAATAACCGCTTGCGGTCTTCCCTCATACACAAAAATCGCACCTTGGCCAGGCCCGACAATAAGCTTCGACGCGTTTTTGATTTCATCGCCATTATCCGTCCATCGTTGAAAAAGAAGATCCGGTGCAGGATTTTTCCATTCAATGACTGATCGTAATTGCCCTGTGATTGCATTCCATAACGCCATTATAAAACCCCTGTTATTACGTTTATTCTAAAATATCAGCTAGCGGTTCACCCGCTCGACAAGGTTACCATCCAGGCTTTTCATACGGCAGATGATCTGAATTAAGGTAAAAACCTTCAGGAACAACATGGAATATGAAGGCTAACCTTTTGAAATAATATAAGTAATCACCAGCAATTATATCTGTACCTATTTATGTGAATATGTGCAGAAGATCAGACTTCCGCATTGGGCTACCAGCATGATCGTTCCTGCGGAGCTGAGAGAGTGTGCACCATCCTGAAAGAGAGCTCTCGTTGATCTGCAATGACACGTGGAAAAAGAGTGTGCAACTTTGGGGCGACAGAGATAAATGAAGGGACGGGAATTGTTGCTTGGGAGTTAAGCGTGCCGCAACAGAGGATAACATGTTCCGGCACGCTCACTATTGGCTAAAGCGGCTTAAATGAAAAGGCTCTCACTTGTTGGCCAGGATCATAATCCTGCGTTCAAATGCATCAAAATTTTTGCGCAAGAGCTGCAAATGGCGCTCTTTGTCACTTTCGCTCATAAAGGAGTACTTGATGCTGTTTGCGGCAAATTGTTTTACCTCGTCATAGGAGTATCGGTACCGGCTGGCGAGCAGCACATACTCCTCACTCAAACTACCCCTTGAAACGCCGGGATCATCCGAAGAGATAACAACCGGCACACCATAATCGGTGTAGAGCCTTACGGGGTGCGCTTCATCCTTGACACCAAGGATAAACTCATTACTGGTCAGGTTGATCTCAACGGGAATCTGCTGAACCTTCATCCGATTCAGTGTAGCGAGGGCATCGGTTTCGTAAGCAATATCAACCCCATGGCCAATCCGGTTGGCTCCGGCAACAGCGATGGCTTCGGAAATATGGTATTTCAGATCTTCCGGCAACACCATGCCCGTCGTCAACTCTCCGGCATGCATGGAGGTTTTGATTCGTGGATATTGTTCCTTCAAATACCGGAACATCTGCATGTGCAGCCGGTAATCCGAAAGGGCAATGGCATCATTCTCCGAACTGACAATGTTCACGCCAACAACACGGGCGTTTTTATCCGCTTCATAAAAGGCGGTATAGAGGCCGGAGAAGAACTGGGAGGGAGTGGTATTCCGTGAGACATAGCTTTGGAAGCGCATCGTAAATCCCTCATCATCAACTCCTTTGCTGCAAAGCTCCACAAGATCACAATACTGGTTGACCTTGCTGTAGAACAAGCTGTCTTGCTTGACGCCAAGCAAAAAGCTGTCCAAAATAGCCCGAAAAGCTTTGTTATCAAGAGTGATATCGGCTTTGCGGACAAGTGCATCAAACTGCGGATCAGCCTTCTGATAACCGGGAGAGACAAACATGGTTTCGAGGTACTGAACATGTTCATTTTGAGCCCGGGTTTTCAGCACCCGAATACCGTCGGCGTAATAGTTCTGGTTGCCGTTAAAAATTTTCGAGAAATAGGAAAAGGTACCGAAAAACTGTACATCCGGCGCCGTCTCATCGTGATAATGGTTTGCAAAATCCTTGTCCGACCAGTGCGTGAAAAAATCACCCTGCATCACCTTGTTGCTTCTCAGGTTTTTAACCGAAACCGTGTCTTTTAACTTGTCAGTATCTTTCGGAGTGATAACCGAAAAATCATTTTTGCTGATCCAATATCCCGACTTATCGACCCAATCGAGATAATTCTCCGCATACAGTGATCCGGTAAAGTGTTGATGAATATCTCCCCCTTTGGGCATAAGGGTAAAGAAAAGCCGTAACTTGGCAACATCTGGCTTGGCCGCGGAAATCAGTTTACCATAATAGGACTTCGTGGCACTGTAGGGGCTTGAGGCTTTCGCCGATGCATCGGCATGAACCGGATAAAAAGAGAGCATCCAGAGAGCGATAAAGAGAAGCGGTTTTCTGTTCATTACAACAGGAATTTATTTTCTGATAAACGGGTAATTCCCCAACTGCAAAACATGGGCACGGCCCGGAAAACCTCTCTCAAGAGTCCGGCTTTATCCAGACTTGGCGTGCAGCATAATCATCCTGCTTGAGCGCCATGCAAAGAAGCTCTATCCGGTCGGGCACAACTTCAATGAACATGCCGGCCCAGTGTGTGACCCACTCTTTCGGATGGCCGAAAAGCTTCAAGGTCTCAAAAAAAAGAGGATCATCCTGCCCAATAAGCCGGGCATGACCGCTTATCTGCAGCCCTTCAACGTCAAGCCAACTGTGGGTTGACTCGGATTTCGGATCGAATATGCCGACACTGACCCTCGGATTCAGCTTGATATTGCCGAGCTTGACGCCTGGCTCACCGGCCATATAGAGCGTAAGTCCTCTAGTTTGAAAGAGAATGGGCGTTGCTCTCGGTACGTTATCCCGACAGGTCGAAAGCACGCAAAGGCTTCGTGACGCTAGCACTTTAAGTATCCGGGCTTCAAGCTCTTCGGGCTGAAGCTCTCTCTGGCTCTTTTTTGTGAGAATTTCTGGAATTTTCGGTTCACTCATGCTCGGCTCCAAACGGTTGAAGTTACCTGACGCCCTCCCCGGCAACAAACGCCACGATATACTTCATATATACAAATAATTACAGCAAGTTAGCATCAGAAATCAAAAAAAAAGAGACCTGCCCGGATATAAAAACCAGGGGGAACGATACAACCAGCTTATGGGAAACATCCGTTTTTTGAACCTGAAATCCTTCAGAACATGATCCAGTATCATCCCTGAGTAGGCCGTTAAAACGTTCAATGGAGGTGTTATCCGGCTGGACACGGCCAGAGTGAGAAAGCTACTCCATTGATAAGAAAAGAGAGTAGGCATTGCGCCCGGACACGTTATGCCTGTACGATAGAACGTGCGAAGAGGCCCGTGAAGCGAGCACGTTAAATATCCGGACTTCAAGCTTTTCGGGCGGAAGCTCTCTCTGGCTCTTTGTTATGAGAATTTGGGGAAGTTGCGGTTCTCTCATGCCCGTCACCAAACAGGTGAAGTTACTTGGACAACCTCTCTACCCCTTCGCTAAAACTCATGAAAAGGGCGGGATAGCAGCAGAGAGAAGAACCGGATTGATCAAAAAGCTGAAGTTGTGCCTAAAGGTAGTGCAATGGCCACACTCTCCTCTGCAGCAATAATCAGAACTCTAGGCAGGGTTTTCCGTTGGTGCATAAAGCGAAATGCAGCCTTGATCTTCAGTAAAAAAAATGCGCCTGCTTGAAAACAAACAGGCGCATGAAAAGAAAAACCATAAACCCAACCTTAATGGCAAAACTGATTGGCTTGTTCTGCCATTTTTTTACCCCGATGGATGTTGAAAACGAGTCGGGTGTCGATTACTTTTTCTTCCTTCTGAGTCTCTTTCCTGCCAAACCTGCCAGGCCGGTACCCAAGAGAAGCATGGATGCTGGTTCGGGGGTTGGTGAATCAACATAAAGCTGAGATAAACCAACGGTCGGATCATTAAGGCTCTGTACACCAAAGTTCACAGCACCTGATCCTGATGTGGTAAAGGCATAGTCAACATATGTCCAACCTGTGCTCTCAAGTCCTCCACCAACTGAGGTAGTGGAACCAAGCACCTGGTTGTAAAGAACGGTATTGCCTGCACCCAACACCTGAAAATACCCGTAATCATTAATCGGCCCAACATTGTTGGACTTAAAATCATAGGCGAATATCAGTCGATCCCCGGCATTCCAGGAGATATTTTGAGAGATATTGGTTGTACCGTAAAGATCGGCAGTATAGCTGCCACTGTATGGATTGATAACACTCGTAACGCTGGCGTCTGGCGTCCAGTACGCTATATCGTTCGGCACCACCAGTGCATAGCCATAATTGGCATCAGGGATATTGACATTCCATCCGGTGAAATCGCCGGACTCGAAACCAGGATTATTTAGATAGATGATCGACGCACTCGCAGCACTTCCCATCGAAAGCATTAGCGACCCTGTCGCCAAAAAAGTTAGCAATTTCTTATTCATACTTTTTAGCTCCTTTTTGTGTTTTGATGTTTCGTTAACCCACTGATTAAATATAGATAATCTCTTTTAAGAAAATGCAAAAAAATCCTGATTGACACAACAATCTCGTATTTATTTATACCTTGATCCGCAAAATTCTGAACGGATAAATATCGGTTATATATACGAAAAATCGCATCTTAACTACCTATTTAGAAACCAGTTATAGAATAAGGCACTCTTTCTCATGGCTGATCAAACTATCCCCCACATGCCACCCTGCAAGTTGTCAGCACTATTAAAAATCAATCCGGATGAAAAACAATCAGCCAAGATGATCAAATGCGGCAAACGATCCATTTTGCATGCACGCTTAATCCTGAGAACCCATAACCAGTTTTCGGTCACTGGCCGGAAGAGTCTCAAGAAATTCCCTGATATATTCAATATGGGCCGTTGCAGGCTGATTGGGTGTCGAGCGAACAGTTGACACCCTGACCATCACATTATCGGGTATATCTCCCGGAACACGCTTTACCAAACGCATGAGCCTAAGCAACTTATTTTTATCAGTTGTCGTGTCATTGTCAGCTATTCCTCCTGATATCTTCCAGTACATAACATCTTCAACATCCCGGATACCACGGCGGGCGGTAAAGGCAACAACCTTTTGGTTTCCCACTTTCGTCGTAACCGTAACGTAATTCGGCGTACTGACCGTACATCCGCTGGCTCGATAGCAGCCTTCCTGCTGATGAGCTGCACGACGGTCACCGTTAGCGCTCCAGGTCATCACCATCATCACCACTGCTTTTTCATCAACACGCTGATAAGCCTGTGCAACAACAAGATCATAATAACTTTTCAGTGTTTTGTGCGTTTGCGGGTCAAGCAGAATACTGGGCACAAACACCCAACCATCGGGATGTTCGCGAATGACCTTTTGCAGATCTGGCTGAGCTTTCTTAAAGGTCAGATTCTCTCTTGATTCGACCAAAAGCAATGAAAAAAGGAGCAAGAGCCCTGCTGTTATGGACAGAGCGCTATACCTGGTTATGTGCATGAACAGTTTTTCCGGTTTGCTTGAGGAATGAAGAGGCAAAGCTTAAGAGATAATCGATCAGGGCAAGGATGGCAAGCGCCATAACAAACAAAACAAGTCCAGCCGTTTCATGGAAAAGCCCCTGGGCAAAGCCGTCACCGATATACCATGTTGCAAGCACAAGCAATATCACCCGCGACAAGTTGGTCAATACAGCAACAGGCAGAATGCAGGCAACTAATACCAGAATATGCCATGGCTTTCGTTTGGCATCCAGACGCAGATAAATGAGGGATAGGGCTGTCAGAGAAAAAATCGAGCGCATACCTGAACAGGCCTCGGTAACCTCAGCACCGTATGGGCCAAAGTAGAGATGTACGCCATCAGCGATAACAGGAAAAAAAGCTTGATTCACAATTTTTGCCGACAGAGCCGCAATAAACACCGCGAGATCGGATGATAACAGTATAGGAGCCATCCTGCCGATAACGACAATAACGGTTCCAGAAAGCACGATTAAAAAGGCGGATGATTGATACTCGGGAGGAGCAAGAGTTGCAACCAATCCAGCAGCAATGAAAAACAGCCCCAAGAACTCCAGCAGCATGACCGGGTAGAGGTGACCTGCGATATAAAAAACCAGCCCGACAATAAAGAACAGTGAACCAAAGCCAAGGGAGCCTGTTCCCATGCCACGCAGGGAGGCTGCAATGCTGCTTCGTTCTTTCCATAATACGACAGCAAAAATTACATACAAGAGCGGCCTGTCATTATCTCCAAATAAGGGATCAAGCAAGGTATAGCGAGCCGCTGACTGCAAAGCAATCACAACAAACAGAAGCCAGGGAAACCAGGATGCGTGGAACCGAATGCTCATGTGTTGATAATTCGTATTGTTTCAAGCAGCTCTATCACCAAAAGCAAGATAAAAACTGCAACCGGTACCCAGCGGAACGTTTGAATCAAGCGCCGTAAAAATGGCAGGGTAAACAGCCGGCTCCCTACCGCACCGACAAGGATACCGCCTATGATAGCCGCCGCGATCATCCAAAAGGAGATAATATCCCAAAGCAGGGAAACATGATAACCAAGAACAGAAACACTCAGGAGTGCAACAAGGAAAAGAATCAGTTTAACGAGAGGCTTCGCTCTATAAACCTCATATTGAAAGCCTGGTTGATTTGAAGGGATATCCTTTTTGCGAACCGGCCAGAATTGAGGAAGCCAGAGCGTTCCTTTAAGAATCGACATTGAAACCGATAACAGCAACATTGCAGCCACAAAAGAGATGGCGAGTGATCCCGCGAAGAGAATATGCCGAAGACGTTTGGCTGCCAGACGTGCAGGATCACCCGTTGGCAGGGTAACCCCATCCGGCTTGAGCTGAGCGCCAGGCTTAAATTCACCGAGGTAGGTGATTTTAGAGGCATCAACCAAATCCTTCATTTTTTGTTCAAATGCCAGGTTTCGTTGCCGGGCATTAACCTGATTTACTGCTGCCTGACCTTCCAGCGGAGCCGGTAAAATCATATGCAGCATCAGAATCATGGAATACTTGTCTGACATCTGCACAACAGCCGGTACCTTTGGGGTTGCGTTGCTCAACACTTTGAGAATAGCGGGCTCTATCTGATCTGTCGTAGCCGTCTTTATGGTGCGCCGAAATGGTATTCCCCTCAAGGTAATCTCATCAAGCAACTCTTTCAACGATGATCCTTTACCAATTTTACCATCCAGTGACTGCAGGAGCGACACATTGACACCGGAAAAGAGAACCTCTTCGTAAACGAAAAGTTTTCTGGCTGCAAACACCATAGGGTTGTCCGCAAACATTTTTTGGAACGTTGCCGGTGAAACCGGCTTGGCTGTTGAGAAAATCTCTTTTTCTGCCAATCCTGCAAGCACCCGGCGACGTGCCTCGTGAACGGTTATGAGAAACTCCTGCGATTTGTCCAGCTTCATCTTTGCTCCCTCCTGAGCGAGAAGTTCAGCTTGTACCATTTTGGCCAGAATCATCCGGCGTTGAGCGCGCCTTGTTGATTCACTGGCTCCGGGGGAAGCGGCTTGCTTATAAAAAGCATCGACTTCACGCTGGGTAATTTCCACGCCATTGACAACGGCTGCCACACGATCACCACTGTTTTCAGCAGCATGCTGGGAGCATCCGGCAATAATAAAAGTAAGAAAAACAAATAGCAACCTCAGCACATGCTGCCCTTTAAGCCGAGCATAACAAGATGGCTTTACGTCAGAAACCAGCCTTGTGCGTAAAGCTAAAAAATGCGACCTGCCGGTTGCATCCGATTTTTGTGTAAGCGCATCACTACATCCGCCACTGATTCGCAGGAGTGGCACCAGCGACTCCCAGCTCCAATATCTCATAAGTTGTCTTCTCGTTTAAGATGCTATCTATCTTATTCTTGCATGACGTATACAAACTCAATCTCATCCATTCGCCCTGCCCCAAGTAAGCCAGACAGTTGCTTTCTCAAGAAACCTAAACCGTCATCCCTGAGTATCAAACAAGAGTAAAGCAGACGGTTCAAGTGCATGACTGCCGGAGAATCCACTCCCGCCAGAACCAGCACATCGTGAAGCAGCTAACGCGACTCTCTTTTCTTTCATGCGACATCATAGCGCCTCATCCTTACGCACAGAATACCTCATTCTTATCCGCCCTTTACAACAACCAAGAATCGAAAGAAAAAGAAGCTCTACCGGTAATAGAAGAACAATATTGCCGCCGATCATGGTCAGATCGAAAATGAGCTATTTCGGAAAGTTTTTGATGAATACACCGTATCAAAATCGGCAAGCCTCAGGTTATTCATACCAGGGAGTAATTGCTATCACTACCAGTAGGATACCCTTCAAGAGCTTGAAATTTCCTGATAGCAAACCACAGTCAACCGGTCTAAATAACAACATATTTTCACATATTCCAACAAACAAAAAATCAAAAAACTGTACAAATCATACAAAAATTATGAACAGAGGTGATTGATTTTAGCGATTACTCCTAAATCACGCAACGCTACCAAACCAATCCGTCAGAGGGCAAAATCAGTGATGATGAATGTGATAAATACTGCATTGCTCAGAATAAATTTCATAGTGAATAAAACGAGATTTTTTAAAAATTTACTTAAAAATCACATCAAATCAACTCAAACAAGATTAAGCCGAAAGAAAATGCATTGAAAATAAGATATCAAACATGTATTTTTCTCATAAACCAAAAAGCCTGGATAATTCAGGAGGTGTTTTCTGTATCAGTCTGATGAGTCTCATCAACCTATGGTGAGGCTATGCCGCTCAACGTAACCAACGTGAGGGATACAAGATGAAAACGCAACTATGCCGTCAGCTATCACCTGTAGCCACGGTGCTGGCACTCCTCATAGCTTTTTCCGGTTCGGCCGATGCAACCGTGCAAACCTTGACCTTTGATACTCCCGGTGCTACATTAGACGCAGGGAATAGTTCCATTGAAAACGGCATGAAGGTTACGGTTATTAATCCTGCAACAACCTTTATCGGAAGCCCATTGACCTTTGCCACCGACCCCGGATTATATTTTCATGGTGTGGGCACAACGATGACGTTTGAGATGGTCGATGGATCAAATTTTGACTTAATGAGCTTTGATTTAGCTCTGAACTCAAATTACAGATCACTGTCCACTTCAGTTAATCCAGTCTACACGGTGCTTTCGTCCACCCCAACATAACAATATGAGACACTAAATTTTTCCGGCAATAATTACTCTTCCATAGCATATTTTACCCTGCAAACTCCACGATTTGCTACAGAGATAGATTAATATAACCATCAACACCACGAGCGCTCCTACCCCCGAACCAGCATCCATGGCTCTTTTAGGCACCGGCATAGCCTTTCTGGCAGGCCGAAAATTCAGAAAAAAACTATAACGATTTATAGCCTTGAGCTTGAACTCAATAGCGCAGGGCGAACTGCATCTCCGATGGTTTGAGGAGGTTCTTTCATAAGCAGACCACCATTCAGATGTTCGGGTGATGTGGCATCACGCTCAACCACATTGACAGCTCAATCCCGCGCCACTCCAGACTCCCCTTCGCCATGCAAGGCAATCTGCTCGGCCCACCCGATCACCTTCCGCTCCTTCATCTTCTCCCAGAGTTCGATTTCACCCTCCAGAGCCTGGCGGATAAAGGCCTCTTCAACGAGCACCTTGTCGCGGGAGAAGGTGTAGGCTTCAAGAGCCGCTTCATCATGCGGCTGGAATGCCCAGTACTCGGTATCCGGCTGACCGTCATTGAAGAGAAAGAGCTTTTCGTCAGGATCGAGGTCGCTGTTTTCCGCAAGCGTTTCGCACTCGGCAGCAATATCGCAAATCACCCTGTACTCCTCCAGGGTGTACTCAATGGGGCCAAGCAGAGGATCATAGACCCGGCAATCAATGGTAAAGAGTCCCTGGCTTGTTGCAACAAAAAAGAGATGGCCAACCGGCGAATAGCCGCCATCAATCAGTACCGGTTGTTGTAGTGCCTGCAGGCAATGAAGTGCTTCAGCTCTCTGCATCGGTTGCGTTCCCCCAGGGTTTTCAATGGTAAAAGGTAAAAAGCGCCAAAGAGTTCACCTCTGCGACAGGTAGAGATGGTAATTTGCAGAGGCATCACAAGCTAACACCCGGCATTGCAATCTATCAACAAGGCCGGCTTTTTTGGCAGTTATCGCTTTGCATAGTAAGTTACAGCATGAATATACCAATCACAGAGCAGAAGGTTTTTGAAAAAGCCGACTTTCGCCAAGCTCCTCTTGCCTTGGGCGAGTATGAGGAGTGCCGATTTATCAACTGCAACTTCAACACGGCCGATCTCTCCGGACTGACCTTCCGAAAGTGCCGGTTTGATGGGTGTGACCTCAGCCTTGCAAAAGTGCGGAACAGCAGCCTGCAGGAGGTGAAATTCAGTGGCTGCAAACTGCTCGGCGTGCAGTTCAGTGAGTGCAGGACATTCCTGCTTCAGCTTGCGTTTGAAGACTGCATGCTCAAGCTCGCCCTCTTCTGCAAGCTGAAGCTGAAAAACATCCGTTTTAAAAACTGCACCTTGCAGGAGGCGGACTTTACCGAGGCGGATCTGAGTGGAGCGGAATTTGAGCAGTGTGACCTGCTGCTCTGCACCTTTATGCACACCAACCTCGAAAAAGCCGATTTCCGCTCGGCCTTCAACTACTCCATCAACCCGGAAACCAACCGTCTCAGAAAAGCCCGCTTCTCACTTGCGGGAGTTCCCGGCTTGCTGGATCAATACGATATTGCAATCGAGTAATCTGGGGCAATGGCTGAAAAACAAAAAACCCCGCAACTGCGGGGTTTTGTTGTGCGGAGAGGGAGGGATTCGAACCCTCGGTAGCCCTATAAGAACTACGTCGGTTTAGCAAACCGGTGCCTTCAGCCGCTCGGCCACCTCTCCAAAATGTAGCGCGGAGGATGAGGGACTCGAACCCCCATGGGCGTGAACCCGGCAGTTTTCAAGACTGCTGCCTTCCCAATTAGGCAAATCCTCCAATTCCGTTGTAAAGAACAGGTTGCAAAGATAGTCAATCGCTTGGGATAATACCAGAAAAAAAAGCGTCAAGGGAATTTTTTGCTTCTTTCTGCAACACTCTGCACTCTCTGACAATAAAGCGTGCTGACTGACTTTATTCATCAACATTCCCTGGCGGAGAGGGAGGGATTCGAACCCTCGAGGGCTGTAACACCCTACCCGCTTTCCAGGCGAGCGCACTAGACCAACTATGCGACCTCTCCGTTTGATACCAAAAGGCCTGCAATTTACACTCTATTTTAGATTTTCAAAAGCATTCTCTGCCTGAAAAGGCAGCAAACAAACCTTTTATCACGCACACTTTTCAGCATGAGGCTTGAGAGTGTGATGTTATCGGTGATTAAGATTGTCTTTCTAAGCGCACTTTTTGTAAATTGGCAAAAATAAATTGCCAAAACTCCCTTAATTCCGCTGCCAATGACGAAGATTCTCTATGAAGCCCTGACCTTTGACGATGTTCTTCTGATCCCGGCCTATTCCGCCGTGCTGCCGAAGGAGACCACAACGGAAAGCCGGTTAACGAAAACCATTGCCTTGAAAATTCCGCTGGTAAGCGCCGCAATGGATACCGTGACCGAGTCCGGTTTGGCAATAGCGCTGGCACGTTCGGGCGGTATCGGTATTATCCACAAGAATCTGACCATTGAAGAGCAGGCACGGGAAGTGGCAAAGGTAAAGCGCTATGAGAGCGGCATTATCCGCAACCCCTTTACGCTCTATGAAGATGCAACCATGCAGGATGCCCTCGACCTCATGCTTCGCCACTCCATTTCAGGCATTCCTGTTATTGCTCGCCCGAAATTTGACGGCGATACCCGTATGACCTTGAAAGGTATTGTCACCAACAGGGATCTTCGCATCAAACCGGAACTTGACGCGAAAATCGCCAATATCATGACGAGCAAAAACCTCATTACGGCGCGTGAAGATGTGGGTCTTGAAAAAGCCGAGGCAATTCTGCTCGCCAACAAGATTGAGAAGCTGCTCATTACCGATAATGAGGGGAACCTCATGGGCCTGATCACCTTCAAGGATGTGCAGAAACGCAAGCAGTTCCCTAACGCCTGCAAGGACAGTCAGGGCCATCTGAGGGTCGGAGCCGCTCTCGGTATCCGCGCCAATACGCTTGAGCGGGTCAAGGCTCTCGTCAATGCCGGCGTGGATGTGGTTGCCGTCGATACGGCCCACGGCCATAGCCAGGCGGTGCTTGATATGGTCAAAGCCATCAAAAAAGTTTATCCTGATCTGCAGGTTATTGCCGGAAATGTCGCTACGCCTGAAGCCGTTCGTGATCTTATCGAAGCCGGTGCCGATGCCGTGAAGGTTGGTATCGGACCCGGCAGCATCTGCACCACCCGTATTGTGGCCGGTGTCGGGATGCCGCAGTTGACCGCCATCATGAACTGTGCTGAAGAGGCTGCCAAAACCAACACCCCGATCATTGCCGACGGAGGGATCAAATACAGCGGTGACGTTGCCAAGGCAATCGCGGCAGGTGCCGATTCGGTCATGATCGGCAGCATCTTTGCCGGAACCGATGAGAGTCCGGGCGAGACCATTCTCTATGAAGGACGCAAATTCAAGACCTATCGCGGCATGGGTTCCCTGGGTGCCATGTCGGAACCCGAAGGCAGCAGCGACCGCTATTTCCAAGATGCTTCCAGCGAATCGAAAAAATATGTACCGGAGGGAATCGAGGGTCGTATTCCGGCCAAAGGTCAGCTTGATGAAGTGGTCTACCAGTTGATCGGCGGACTGAAATCCTCAATGGGTTACTGCGGGGTCTCCTGTATTGAGGAGCTGAAAACCAAAACCCAGTTTGTACGCATCACCTCGGCCGGCCTCCGCGAAAGCCACCCGCACGACGTTAAAATCACCAAGGAAGCACCGAACTACTCGACAACGATGTAACTCCTGAATGTTTTATAACTCCTATAGGTCTCGCGTGACCTATAGGAGTTATAACTCTCCCCTACTCCCCCAAGCCCCTCAATATCTGCCATCAGGCTCTCTTTCCGTGATTAACTGAACTCTCTGTTTGTCTTGCTTTTCCCTGAAATACTCTGCGAAGTAACGAGCGTTGTTGATCCGTCTACACAAAATCTACACAGAATTATAGTTCATTTTTATAAATGTAAAAGGATTATTCCTATCTTAATTGTATCTTTAATAATGGTTTCATATATATAAAAGGGAAAAATACCATATAGACGTAATAATTGGGAATTTCACTTTCGGAACACAAACTACGATTACGGCAATAACGTGAAATTCAGTGTCGACCGTGCTGTTGCTCCAATAGCGTCACCGACAACCCGCATGGCAGGCATGAAATCACCGTTTAACGCGCTTCGAGACATATTAGCCATTACGAAAGATTCTGTCAAAGCAGCTTATTGATAAATCCGATTTGTGTTCTCGAAAGAGTATGAAAAAACACATGCTGCAAACCAAGCATTCGTCTAGAAAAAGTGGTTTTACTTCGCAAATACTCCGAAGATTATGAAGAAAGTCAAAATCTCCAGAGAACGCCGAACTACTCAATTACGATGTAGGGAAATTGGAGCTGATAAACCGTTTGCTGACGAATTATTATATCATCAGCTCTTTTTAGGCAAATAAGAATAGGTGTTTTTATGGCGATCTTGTTGTATTTTATAGTGGAACCGACTATTTGCATTTTATGAATCAGGCAGATAAGATCAGTATGTCCAGCGGCAGGTACGACTCAAATCGCAGTACCCCCAATACAAGATGTTCAGGGAGAAACATGGAAATGTGGGAAGCTTTTGGCTTTCGCGAAAGTCCGTACAACACGAATCCACTTAAGCCTCGAAGAGAAGATATTGAGCTTCTTGTTGGCCGGGAAGCTGAAGCTATCGAACTCTGCACCCAGCTCGAATCCGCCACGAACGGCGTTGTCATACTATCGGGTTTACCCGGAGTTGGCAAAACCAGTTTTTTTAATGTTCAACAGTTCCGCTTAGAGAATAGCATGGCACTCTTTGGACCCAAGCTACTCGCCGCCCGCCTGCTGTGCCCCGTTCTTCCAAATGATAACCCTCGCAGCCTCGCACTTCGAGCACTTGATTCACTTTGCCATTCGATCAAAGCCTGGTGCTCTTTGCACTCACGCACCATCCCTAAAGAGACTCAAAAAATTGGAACGTGGCTTGCCGGTACTGGTAGTTCCACGTTCACTGTTGAGCTGCCAATCATGGGTTTGGGAGGAAACGTTGTAAGAACTATCCAACTTCCAAAGGCAACCGAGGCCCCCATTGAAGCTATTGCCAATGCTCTGGCAGCCCTTGCTGCGGAAGCCGTAAACAAGCTTCAATTCGATGGTGTCTTTGTAGCGCTCGAAAACCTGGAGAATCTCAGTGACGACGAACTTGCGAGCATGCTCATCTCTTTCAGGGAGACACTCTTCGCTATTCCTAACGTCTGGTGGGTGCTCATTGGGCAAAGCGGTTTAGGCAGTCTGATTCAATCGCTTGATCCACGTGTAGCGGACAGAACCACCGGCTCCGGAATTGAGATTGGCCCTATCGAACTTGAAGAACTGGAGCATGCGATCGCACTCAGGGTATCGCGCTTTCGCAAGTCCAGCAAAGCCCTCTCACCGCTTACCTCTCATACTCATCGCCATCTGTTCGAAGCCTCGGACGGAGAAATGCGCTCACTCTTTAAGTATAGCAGCAGTATTTGTGCGCGATTCGTTAAAGAGATGCGTTCTAATGTCCTTAAAAACTCAACCTCCAAACCCTCCTTGCCGAACAGTAGAATCAACAGGAATCAATTTGAACAAACCCTGCACAATGCGGTTGGAGAGGAACTCGTCAACTCGCAAATTCCTCACCTGATAGCAGAAAATTATCTCAATGCAATTGTTGAGAGTGAATTGAAGGGACTTTTTCTTAAACCTATGGAGGAGACGGTTCTTGAGGGCATCGGCAACAAGGGAAATACGTATGCCAACGATTACGATGACTTCGGACTTTGCTCAATGCAAGAGTTCTCAAGCAACTACCTCTCAAAACTGTACGAACAGAAGCTGCTCACATGCCAACATGAGGGACGAGAGGTCAACTACCGGCTTCATGGCATTGCAAAGCTCTCGCACTCTTTCGGCCTGCTCAGGTATCAGGTTCCGTCAAGTTGTATAATTTTTAAGTTCCCGAAACAGGACTTCGAGACAATCACACATCACGATTAAATAAATTCAGCTACTCCCCGTCAACCATTCCCTCAAGCCGGTCTTCAAGATCGGCGTAAATCTCCTGCAGTTCCGCAATCATATCCTGATCGGCTTTCCACATGCCGCGACCGTGCGCTTCAAGCATACGACCCACAATGTTCTTGATGGCCTGCGGGTTCAAGGTCGCAAGCCGCTCGCGCATTTCAGGGTCGAGCGCATAGGTTTCGGCGGTTTTTTTGTAGACCCAGTCATCCACGCTCTTGGTAACCGCATCCCAGCCAAGCATGTAGGTAACCCGGTTACTGATCTCGCCGGCACCGCTGTGGCCATGCTTGAGCATTCCCTCAAACCATTTCGGGTTGAGCAGTTTTGAGCGGTACTCGATTCGGAGCGATTTTTCAGCATCGTCAACCTTGATGTCGGAGGTAAAGGACTCAACATAGTTGAGCTTCACGTCACCCGGTTTTGTATTGCGGCGGCGTGCAGCAAGCTGCAGCGAGCCGGATGAGGAGAAGTAGTGGTCGATATCGGAAATACCAAACTCGGTGGAGTCAACCTGGTGCACCACCCGGTCAACCGATCCGAGCAGTTTCTGGAGAATTTCGGTCTCCTTCTCCCCTTTTCTTCCTCCACCGTAAGCACTGCTGTTGCGACGGATAAAGAGGTCATCCAGATCGTTTTCCGATTCCCATGCAGAGTCCTCAATCATGTCGTCAACATAGGTACCGTAGGCACCGGGAGCCTGGGTGAACTGACGAGAGGTTGCGCTGTCAAGCGAGACACCGCTTGCAAGCGCTTCATTGACATGCTTTTTGATGGGGTTCATCTCAAGCGGCTCATCGGCTTTGGCCGCCTCCTTCACCAGACGGTCGAGCTGATCCATCAGCAGGCCAAAAGCGTCGCGGAAAATCGGGCTGAGCTGCATGAGCACATCAATGCGCGGCCGACCAAGTTTTTCAAGCGGCAGGAGGCTGTAGTGGCTGATTTTACCAAAGGCATCATAGGCCGGCTCACCGCCGATCAGGCGAATCACCACCGCAACTGCCTCGCCCTTGGTTTTAATGGTGTCGAGCCCCCAGAGCACCTGGGCAATGGTTTCAGGGTACTCACCGTTATTTTCCTCACGATGCTTTTTAACAATGCTGTCGGCAATGAGCTTTCCCCGCCGGAAGGCAAGTTCCGAAGGGATTCTCCAGGGATCGATCGAGTGGATGTTGCGGCCGGACGGGAGCACATTGATGCCGTCACGCACCAGGTCGCCGCCTGGACCGGACGCGATATAGCGCCCCTGAAGCACCCTCACAAGCGAGTCCATCTCGCCGGTATTGTCGCGAAGCGCCACAAGTATCTGCCCGCCCTCCCTCATCAACTGCTCAATGAAAGGGGTATATTCTGCCGGAAGCCTTGAGCCGCCAGTTACGGCAGCAAAGGCTCCTGCGGCATTTTTACGATCAAAGAGCACCTGCTGGACAAAATCACGGCAGGCCTGCTCCACCCATTCGCGCAACAAGATTGCCTCCTCTTCGCCCTTTCTGGAGCGGATGGTCACCTCCTCGTAACTTTGGAAGTGGCCGTTTTTGCCTGAAGAAGTCATCAGCAGCGACGGGAGCGAACGGGACTCCTCCACACGGTTTTTCAGGGTCTCGGTGATGGTGATGATCTGCGACTCAAGAGGGCTCGCCTCACCGAAAACGTGGAGCGAGTTGGAGATGAGCCGGTTTTCAAGCTCAGCTACATAGCTGTAGAGCTTGCTGACATAATCACCAAACCCTTCACCCTCACGCCTCGGGCAGTCGTCGGTAAGGTTCAATAGCTCAGCTTTCTGCATAATGGCCTCCTCAATGCCTGAACCCTCACCACCCGATTCCGAAGCCTGGGCAAGAAAACGCTCACGATAATCGACCAGCAGCTCCTTCAGGGCCGGCAGCTCCTTGTAGAGACCGGCACGAGAGAGCGGCGGCACAACATGGGAGACCATGGTCGCTAGACCGCGCCGTTTGGCGATGGTCGACTCACTCGGGTTGTTCACCGGATAGATGTAGAAGTGCGGCACCTCTCCAAGGAGAGCGTCGGGCCAGCAATCGCCGGTCAGACCGGTCTGCAGTCCCGGCATCCACTCGGCCGAGCCGTGCATGCCGACATGCACCATGGCATGGGCCCCGAACTCACGGCTTATCCAGCGGTAGAAGGCTATGTACTGGTGATGCGGGGTATTGGACTTGTCGAACAGCAAACGCATGGGATCACCCTGCACACCGATGCGCGGCTGCACACCGATAAAGACATTGCCGAACTGTATGCCGCCGACAAAAACATCATGTTCACCGATCGGCACAATTTCACCGGGGAAGTTCTGCCATCGATCCTCAATGCGTTCACGTTCGCGTGAAGAGGTCAGCTCCCGGAACTTCTCCAGATTAACCTTCAAAGCGTCCGGACGGCTCTGCTGAACCTGATAATCGGTTGCCCGGTCAAGCTGATGAAAGAGGGCATCGGAACTCTCCGGCAGCTTGCCGACATTGTACCCCTCTTTTTTCAGCCGCTGCAAAATGGCAAAAATCGTTCTCGGCACGTCAAGCAGCGCGGCCGTAGCTTTTTTGCCGAGACCCGGAGGGTAGTCGTAAACCACAAGGGCGATCTTTTTATCCCGGTTGGCTGCGGCACGCAAGCGGAGCCACTGGTTGACAAGCTGCGCCAGCCGTTCAAGGCGTTCCGGCACGGTTTCGATCTTGCCGTCCTGCAGGGCGCCGAGAATAATGGGAGAGATCGCTCCATCCATTTCAGGAATGGCATAGGTAAAGGTCATCTGCATGGGAGAGACGCCCAGCTCCTTCCACGATTCAAACCCCTGGGTCAAAAGCGGCTGGGCAACAATATAGGGCACATCAAGCTGGGTCATGATCTCATGACGCGCCTCAGCCGCCGTGCCGGGCTTGGTTGAACCGGCCGGGCCGCCCACCAGGCCGAATCCCATCATGTTGACGAGCATGTCGATACTCTCTTTCACCAGCCAGTCACGCACCAGAACATGACCTTCAACGCCCATCACAAAGGAGGGAAAGAGATTGATGCCACGCTTTTCAAGCACACGGATGGTGTTGTCGATATAGGTTTTTTCCTGCAGCAGGTGTTTGCGGAAAAAGAGCAGGCCGATTTTCTGCCCCTTGTCCATATTGATGCCCCGCTTTTTCTGCCAGTTTTTATAGCTCTTGACATCCTTGAAATAGGCCGGGGCATCAGGGTGGTAAATGCCCATGTTCGGCACATCAACAATCGCCCCCACCGTAACCGGCTCATTGAAATATTCCCGCAGGATCAGGCGGAACATGTTGGCGATATTATCCGCCGTCGGCTGCATCCAGTAGGAGTAAACCATCAGCCAGTTCTTGAAATCCTTGGCCTTGCTCGGCACCAGCGGCAAAATGGTGCGCATGATCTTCATCAGCTTCATGTAGCCGTAAAGCGCATCTTCATCGCGCCCCTTGACCAGCATTTTCGCCACCTTTTTCACCATGTCCGGCATACCCGACTTCCCGTCGCCAACCGAGTAGTTGCCAACTTTGGTCAGTGCCATGGCTTCGGGCATCGACTCAAAAATAAAGATGGTTTTCTGGTTGGAAGCCTGATCAAGCTGGAGCTTGAACCAGTCGATCTGCTCCTTGAAATTGATCATGCTCATAAAGACACAGTCAGCCTCCTGAATGGCCTTTGCCGCTTCAGGATTCTGCTTTTCAAGATCAACATCACTCCATTGGGTCAATTCGGCTTCAGTTGCAAGAAGTGTCTTGATTTTTTTCCAGAGACCGGCATTATACTGCTCAAGCCCTACAATAGCAGCAATTTTACGACGTGTGGACATGATTGGGGTATATAAAAAAGCATTACACAGGGAACAATTTACTAAAACATGTACTGGTAATGTATAAAAGAAGCGGGAAGATTCCACAAAAAGAGTGTTCCGGCCGACTGGCGGAACACTCCCGTGGTGAAATAAATCAGAAGCTCAGTGCAGCCTCAACAATCTGTTCGGCTTTTGCATTCGGCAGATAGAAGTAGCGTCCGCCAAGATGCTGGGCAAGTTTGGGTGCTTCGCCCCGCGAAAGATAGTTCATCTGGGTATCGATAACAATCGCGGCAACGCCGTCGGCCTGAATGGAGAGCGACAGTGACTCGATCTCTTTTTCAAGCACCTCTTTGGAGGCTTTTTCACTATCCGGGTCAAACGAGGCCTGCAGTCCGATATTGCCACGACCATCGGTAATGAGCACAAACATCACCTGCGTGATCCCTTTGGTACGGGCCTGCTTGGCCGTCTCCCATCCCATATAGAGGGCCGAGGCGAGCGGTGTACCGCCACCGGTTGGAAGCACATCAAGCTCACGTTTTGCCCGGTCGACACTCTGCGAAGGAGGGAGCAGCACCTGGGCCTGCTTGCCACGGAATGAGATAAGAGCAACCTGATCACGATGCACGTAGGCGTTCTGCAGAAGACTTGCCACCGCACCCTTGGCCTGGCGCATCCGGTTGAGCGCCATGGAACCCGAGGCATCAACCATAAAAATAAAGAGCGTGCCCGACTTGTCGCGGAACCGCTTGATCTTCACATCATCCTTGGTGATGATCAGGGCAGTTTTCGCTCTTCCGGCCATCTTGCTGTCGCGTTTGCGACTCTCCTGCCACGGTGCCGCCGAAATCAAGGTTGGAATCAGCGCCACCTTGCCGCTGCGCATCTCGCCGGGCTGGGCCCGTACAAAACGGCCACGCCGGTAGTTGAGCGCTTCACCACGGCTTCCCGTCCGGCTCTTCTTTTTCGAGGCGAGGGAAATATTGAGAATGTTGTCCGGCAGTTCAATTTCAACCGCGTCCATCATCAACTCCTCAATCATATCAGGAGTATCCTTCTGCTCCTCTTCAGCTTCGGAGTCAGGGGTATCGTTCGGGGCGTTTTCATCCTCGGCTTCGGGCTCCTCCTGCTCTGGAGGCTGCTCCTGCGGCGGCATCTCCTCCGATGACTCTTCGCGTTCCGGCATCCGGGTAGCCCGGGGGATGAGCACCAGCTTGATGGCGAGCTTCATATCCTCATCCTCAACGTCACTGCGCTGGGCCAGCGCAGCACTTGCAAGGGCGGCACGAACCGTAAAGACATCAACCCGGTTTCCCTCAACGCCAAGTGAAATCGCGGTCTGGATCAACGCCTGCACCTGCTCCTTGGAAATGGAGACGTGCGGCAACTGCTCCTTGGCGGCCTGGATCAGGCCGGTCAACATGTTGAGCTCGTCCTCGGTATCCTCAGAATCCCGCTTGCCGAGCACGGTGTTGACAATTTTTTTGCGCGCCCGATAGTCGTTCTGGGCGGTAAAGGGTACAATAATGCCGATGCGATCAAGCAGCCCCATGCGTACCTCGCCGTCGGTCGGATCATAGGTGCCCACCAGCATAAACTTTGCCGCATGCACCTCACTGAGTCCTTCACGCTCAACCAGCACCTCACCACGCGAAATGGCGTCCATGATGTGCGAAACGGCCGAGCTGTCGAGCAGGCTGATAGAGTCCACATAGAGCACCCCGCCATGTGCCTTGGAGAGCACACCGTGCTGCACCACGCGGACACCGGTGGCAAGGGTCGCCTCCAAATCAACACCGCCGATCAGACGGTCTTCGGTAACGTTCAGGGGGAGTTCCACGAAAGGAGTACCTTTGGGAAGTATACCGGCAAATGCCCTGGCGATCGTCGATTTTCCCGACCCCACGGCCGAAGGAATGACAACACCGCCAAGAGCCGAATCAACGGCCAGCAGCATGAGCGCCTGCTTGGCCAGATCCATCCCTACAATATCGGTAAATGCTATCATTATACTGCTTCCGCTTCTCCCTGGAGTTTTGCGAGTTCACGATCAATTTTTTCA
>CAIMCD010000007.1 GCA_903839405.1 uncultured Chlorobiaceae bacterium | reverse complement strand
ACCTGCTGCAGCGAGTCATTTATCCGCTCATCCCATCCCACTATTGAGGATATGCTCTTCAATATGATCTCCCTCGATTATGATGATGTGCTCAGTGCTGCTGCCGGCCATCAGCTTGAGGAGGTGCGCCGCAAGATCATGAAGGATTACAAGGGCAAATACATTCTTGCCGTTGAAGGCAATGCCTCCACCAAGGACGATGGGGTCTACTGCATGGTTGGAGGTAACTCATTTTTGAACATCCTGAAGGAAACCGCAGCCGATGCTGCCGCCATTGTTGCCTGGGGTGCCTGTGCCTCATTCGGCTGCGTACAGAATGCCGATCCGAACCCGACCGGTGCGGCTCCGGTTTCTGACATTATCAAGGACAAGCCGATCATCAAGGTTCCTGGTTGTCCACCGATTTCTGAGGTGATGACCGGTGTGATTACCCATTTCCATACCTTCGGTACCCTGCCTGAACTTGACCGTTTTGGTCGCCCTAAAGCCTTCTACAATACCAGAATTCACGACAAGTGCTACCGGCGTGCCTACTTCGATGCCGGCATGTTTGTGCGGAGCTTTGACGACGAAGCTACCCGCAAAGGGTGGTGTCTCTACAAGATGGGGTGCAAAGGGCCAACAACCTATAACTCCTGTTCCAAGATCCAGTGGAACGAGGGCACAAGCTTTCCCATCGGTTCCGGTCACCCCTGTATCGGCTGCTCCGAGCCCAATTTCTGGGATCGGGGGCCGTTCTACCAGCGTCTCGCCGAAGTGCCGTTCCTTGGCAGTGACAGCAATGCAGACAAGATCGGCGTTGTTGCCCTTGGTGCAGCGGCGGCCGGTGCGGCGGCTCACGCTGCCGTTACGGCGGTTAAAAAGGCGAAAGGTGAGAGTCATGATAATGATAAAGCATAACCCGGGAGTAAGCTCATGGCCAAAAGAATAGTTGTCGATCCGATTCCCCGTATTGAGGGACATCTGAGAATAGAGGCAAAGCTCAACGAGAGCAATGTGATTGAGGAGGCTTACAGCAGCGGCACGATGTGGCGCGGCATTGAAGTCATCCTCAAAGGGCGCGACCCGCGCGATGCATGGGCGTTTGCCGAGCGTATCTGCGGTGTCTGTACATCGGTCCATGCCCTTGCTTCGGTGCGTTGTGTCGAGGATGCGCTTGGTATTACCGTGCCCAACAATGCGCGCATCATCCGTAACCTGATGCATGCGACCCAGCAGACCCAGGATCATCTGGTGCATTTTTACCACCTCCATGCCCTTGACTGGGTAGATGTTGTCAGTGCTTTGAAGGCCGATCCGAAACAGGCTTCGGTTATTGCACAGAGCATCTCGGCGTGGCCGAAATCCTCTCCAGGCTATTTCAAGGATCTGCAGCAGCGACTTGTGGGGTTTGTGGAGAGCGGCCAGCTCGGTATTTTTGCCAACGGCTACTGGGGACACCCGGCATACAAGCTTCCGCCGGAAGTCAACCTGATTGCAGTGGCCCACTATCTTGAGGCGCTTGATTTCCAGAAGGAGATTATCAAGATTCACACCATTTTTGGTGGCAAGAATCCCCATCCCAACTATCTTGTGGGCGGCATGGCCTGCGCGATTGATCCCAACAGCGATACGGCTATCAATATTGAGCGGTTGTCAATGATCAAGAAAATCATTGACGACACCCAGACCTTTATTGACCAGGTCTATATTCCTGATCTTATTGCCATTGCCGGCTACTACAAGGGGTGGCTCCACGGCGGCGGAGTTGGCAACTATCTCAGCTATGGTGATTTTCCTGAAACATCGCTTGCTGATTTCAAGACCCTGCTCTGGCCCAGAGGCGCTATTCTCAACAAGGATCTCAGCACCGTGATTGACGTTGATCCGCGTGACGCTTCGCAGGTTACCGAAGAGGTGAGCCATAGCTGGTACACCTATGCCGGTGGAGACGCCAAGGGGCTTCACCCCTGGAAGGGCGAGACCACACCGAAATATACCGGCCCAAAGCCTCCGTTTGAAAATCTTGATACCGACAAGAAGTACAGTTGGCTGAAAACTCCCCGTTGGAAAAACCACCCCATGGAGGTCGGCCCGCTGGCTCGTGTGCTGATTGCCTATGCGAAAGGTGATCCCATGATCAAGGATACCGTTGGCCTTGTGCTCTCAAAGCTTGAGGTTGGTCCGGAAGCGCTCTTTTCGACCCTTGGCCGCACGGCGGCACGGGGTATTGAGTGCAAGCAGACCGCTGGCTTCATGCGCCACTACTATGACCAGCTTGTGGCCAATATCAAAACCGGTGATTACCGCACCTTCAACAGCGAGAAGTGGGATCCCTCAACCTGGCCTGCCGAGTGCAAGGGATTTGGCTACACGGAAGCGCCGCGCGGCTCCCTTGGTCACTGGATTGATATCAAGGATCAGAAGATCAAGGAGTACCAGATTGTTGTGCCATCAACCTGGAATGCCTCTCCACGCGATGCAAACGGTGTCTCTGGGGCTTACGAGTCAGCATTGAAGGGTACGCCGATGATCAATCCTGAACAACCGCTCGAGATTCTCAGAACGGTGCACTCATTCGATCCCTGCCTTGCCTGTGCCTCTCATCTGTTTGACATGAATGGCAAGGAGATCACTGTGGTTAAAATCGTCTAAACGGAGCTCGTCATGGGGAGAATAATAGAAGAAATCTATGTCTGGAGGCTGCCGGTCCGGCTCTATCACTGGATCAATGCCCTGTGCACGGCAGCTCTTTTTGTGACAGGTATGTACATTGCGGCTCCTCTCTTCAATCCTCCGCTTGGAGAGGCTGCCTTGTACAAGGGGATGTCGTGGTGGCGGTACCTGCATTTTATTGCCGGGTTTATTTTTCTGGCAAATTTCCTTTTCCGCATGTACTGGGCCCTTTTTGGTAACGACAAGTATGGTCGTTTCGGCGGTTTCAGGCCCTGGTCACCGAAATGGTGGGGTCAGCCTTTCAAGGAACAGGTTGCATCCTACCTCTTTCTCCGTTCGGATGAACCAAACTATGTCGGCCATAACCCGGTTGCCGCCTTGGCTCATTTTCTCTTTATCTTCTGTGGCTCGACCTTCATGATTCTCTCGGGTCTGGCGATCTATGGTGAAAACAATCCAAGCGGAATTAATGAAGCGTTGTTTGGATGGATGATTCCGCTTTTCGGCGGAAGCTACACCCTCCATTTTGCGCATCATCTCATGGCATGGATCTTTCCGATCTACCTGGTTATGCACCTCTATGCGGTGTTCCGTCATGACGTGGTTGATCGTACCAGTGTTACCTCTTCCATCGTAACCGGCTACAAACACAAGGTTGAGGAAGAGCCTGTTTGATGCAGCGTTACCGTGTTTTCTCTTTTAAGGCCCGTTGCAGCGCTAAAGTGTTCCTGCAACGGGTTTTTTCTATCGTGCAATAATTTTATCTCCCTGCAGTGAAGTATAATCGTATCAATGTTATCGGTCTTGGCAACCTGCTTTACGGTGATGAGGGGTTTGGTGTTACCGCCATCCGTTCGTTTCAGGCATCCTCTTCTTACCCTGACGCGGTTCAATGTATTGACGGAGGCACACAGGGGATCTACCTGCTGGATTTCATCGAGTCGTGCGATGCGGTGATTGTGTTCGATGCCCTTATTCCCCTTGAGTACGAACGTCGGGTCTATCTCTATCGCAATGAAGAGCTTCCTGCGTTCATTCACCGCAAAATGTCCTCTCATCAGATGGGTTTCAGCGAGATGATCGGTCTGGCCCGCCTGCGTGGTAACATGCCGAAGGAGCTGGTGCTGATCGGTATTCCTCCCAAAGAGCTTGAACTCAATGTCGGGTTGAGCGATGAAGTTGCTCTGCTTTTGCCTGAAGCGGTAGAGATGGGTAAAGCGCTTGTTGACGGTTGGTTGGCAGGGTGACAGAATAAGCCTCACCCCCTCCGGTAGGGTTCTCATGGGAGGGGATGAGGGAAGCTATGAGTAGACTTACGGCTTGATCAGGCGCAGGAACTCGCTTCTTGTGGATTGTGAGGTAATGAATTGCCCCGACATGGCTGAGGTTGTGGTGGAGGAGTTAAGCTTTTCAACTCCCCGCATCACCATGCACATGTGTTTAGCCTCAATGACGACCCCGACACCTTTCGGATTGAGTACATGCTGGATGGCGTCGCGTATCTGCTGGGTAAGGCGCTCCTGAACCTGGAGCCGACGGGCAAAGACCTCAACAACCCTCGCAATTTTTGAGAGCCCAACGATTTTTCCATCAGGAATATAGGCTACATGGGCTTTTCCAAAAAAAGGAAGCATATGGTGTTCGCACATGGAAAAGAGATCGATATCCTTGACCAGAACCATTTCGTCGTACGACTCGGTAAAGACCGCATTCTTTAACAGTTCTTCAGGATCCTCCCCGTATCCTTTCGTCAGGAATCGAAGGGAGCGGGCCACCCGTTCAGGCGTTTTCAAGAGTCCTTCCCGCAGGGGGTTCTCGCCAATTCCCTCAATGATTGAAAAAACCGATTCAGAGAGGTCACTCAGGATGAGGGGATCACTTTCCTGGATTACCGCTAGGCAGTCATCATCATCGCAGCAGCTTCCATGGCCGGAATGGTGGGGGTTACTGGCCGAGATATCGGACGGCATTTTTTCCTGTTTCATATATTTTGACTTCATACAAAGAGATCTCCCGGTTATTGATGTTTCGCAGTCGTTCTTCAAGTATATCCCATATCAGCACAGCAAGCACTTCAGTAGTCGGCACACACTCCCTTAGCTCCTCGACGTCATGGTTCAGGTGTTTATGGTCGAAGCGTGCAGTGATTTCCTCTTCAAGGATGGTTTTAAGTTGTTTCAAGTCAAACAAAAAGCCGCTATTACGGTCAACAGTTCCGAAAAGCGTTACTTCAAGGAGATAGTTATGGCCATGACCATGTTTATTGCTGCATTTACCGTAAATTTCATAATTTTCGCTTTCTGAACGGAGATGATTGAAAAGCCGGTGAGCCGCATTAAACTCGATTTGCTTTGAAACGTATACTTTTCTCGGTTTTTGCAAAAGGTCATTCATGGGTTGCTATTGAATTCGGTTTGCTGCTGAACGTCAAGGGCATGACTCTCTTGAAAATCCTTCAGACATGGAGTCCTAAGCTCATGCATTGCGGCAGTAATGTACTCTTTTGGATTGATTATTCATGTTGAGTAACCTGCTCTCTATGCTATAAGTTTCACATTTCCAGCACGTTGAAGAGTGGGGATGTCGTTTTTTAATTTCACTTCAAATGAAATAATCATGCAGGTAACAGTCTCGTTTAATAAGCAGATGCCACTCTGTGGCATAAATGAGAAGCAGCAGAAAACCTTTTTTGATACCTCACGGGAGTTTCAGGGAACTGAGTCCGCCGCCTCACCGGTTGAAACGGTGCTTGAAGCTCTGGGGGCCTGCTCCATGATGGATATTATCTCCATTCTCAGGAAAATGAGACGCGAACCGCTCTCACTGACGGCTGATATTGCGGCTCAAAGGGCCAAAGAGCACCCAAAGGTCTTCACCTCGATTGAGATCAACTATCGCCTTGAATGTGCGGAGTGCTCTCCTGATGATCTTGAAAAAGCCGTAGCTCTTTCAATGGAGAAGTATTGTACGGTTGCGGCTATTCTCAGAAATTCCGGATGCCAAATACACTGGAGTTCAGAAATTATCTAATCCTTCTGACAGCAGTTCATGCCAATCCCATTTGGATAAATTTAATGGAGCCACTCAGTTGCTTTGTAATCATAACTAACTCTAATTAAATGAGTTATTTGATTTTTTTTGTTGCATTCAAGATAATCTGAACGACATAACTCCCTTCCAGGAAAAGAAACAAAATCCGCACACCTGTGCGGATTTTTTATTTCCAGCACAACTCTAAAAGAGAATTGCCGGAGAAAGAGACGGTGGTTAAAAAATTAATATACGCGCATACTACATCTTAAGCATAAGCGATAAAAAAGTAATTAAGGCGACTCGATTGGCACAATTTGTGCGATTAATAATGATGAGGAAGGCCGTCCCTCACGTTTTAAGTACGGTATTGAGAGCTAACTAACAGGAGATTATCATGGCAGTCGAAAAAACCAATGGCTCGTCAAGCCTCGTAGAGGTTATTGACCGTATCCTTGACAAAGGTGTCGTCGTTGATGCTTGGGTAAGGGTATCGCTCGTAGGAATTGAACTTCTTGCGATTGAGGCAAGGGTAGTAGTTGCTTCTATTGAGACATACCTGAAGTATGCTGAAGCAGTCGGTTTAACTGCAAAAGCCGCATAACGGTTAACGGAAGCAAGCTTGTAGTTCTTGCTAAAACATCCTGCGGGAAACTAATATCTGGCAGCATGATTTACCAAGAACTCATAAGTTTTGATCAAGTGATTTTTGTATGAGGTATAAGCAATTTGGCGTTAAAGTTTAGTGTATAAAGTTTTGAATAAATGATACGGGAAATATTTACAATGAATCCGGAAAAAGAAGTTTCAGAATTAGATAGTGCTTTTAAAGATATAGCTCTTTATGATGAAGCTAGGATTAAAAAGATAAAGATTGCTTTTCAGTGTTCAGAAGATATTAAAGAGTCATGTCATTATTTAATTGGCTTTGTGCAAGATTCATTGGAATACCTGAAAAGTAAACGCAAAACAATTAATTCTATGTTATGCGATGTTCTTGCAAAAAAAGAATCATTAAGGAAGAAAGATTATAATGCAGTGATGGATGATATCTATTATTTGCTTGATGAAAAAGAAAATAATGTAAAAAATAATTTTATAAGATTTCTTGAGGAACAAAAATATTTTACTGAATCACTAAAGAATATGATAATTGATATAGGTGAAATATCAGAAAAAGAAGTAATAAATAAAAATTTAATTATTAAAGAAGAGCTTTCTCGAATAATTAAATCACAAGAAATAAAAAAAGATTTT
>CAIMCD010000006.1 GCA_903839405.1 uncultured Chlorobiaceae bacterium | reverse complement strand
TTAAAGCGTCAGCCATGTTCCAGGACGCCAATCTGGGTTATGCGTCAGGCTGGTCGTTATTTGCCGGAGTATCGCGCCGTGAGAGAAAAAACCGATTTTTTAACCCTTTGCAAAACCCCGGAACTCGCCACCGAGGTCACCATTCAGCCAGTTGAACTGATGGGTGTGGATGCGGCAATTATTTTTTCCGATATCCTTGTCGTCAACGAAGCGATGGGCATGAATGTCGAAATTATCGAATCCAAGGGCATCAAGCTGACTCCGCCGATCCGTTCACAGGCCGATATCGACAAGCTGATTGTCCCTGAAATTGATGACAAGCTCGGTTATGTGCTCGATGCAATCCGCATGACCAAGAAAGAGCTTGATAACCGTGTTCCGCTTATCGGCTTTACCGGCGCGGCATGGACCCTCTTTACCTATGCGGTTGAAGGCGGCGGTTCGAAGAACTACGCTTATGCAAAGAAAATGATGTACCGTGAGCCAGCAATGGCCCATGCCCTCCTCGGCAAGATTTCAAGCGTGATCACAGCCTACGTGCTCAAGCAGATCGAAGCTGGCGCTGATGCTATCCAGATTTTTGACTCATGGGCAAGCGCACTCTCCGAGGATGACTACCGCGAGTATGCACTGCCTTACATCAAGGATACCGTGCAGGCCATCAAGGCAAAACATCCTGAGACTCCGGTTATTGTTTTCTCAAAGGATTGCAATACCATTCTTAACGATATCGCCGATACCGGTTGTGAGGCCATGGGTCTCGGCTGGGGTATGGATATTGGCAAGGCACGCGCCGAACTTGGTGACCGTGTTGCGCTGCAGGGTAACCTTGATCCAACCGTCCTTTACGGTACACCGGAAAGAATCAAGGCTGAAGCCTCCAAGATTCTCCGCTCTTTCGGCCAGCATACCGAACACTCCGGCCACGTATTCAACCTCGGCCACGGCATCCTGCCCGATATGGATCCCGAAAACCTGAAACTTCTGGTTGAATTCGTCAAGGAAGAGAGCGCTCAGTACCACTAAGCGACCCACTCTTTTTTCCCGCCTCTTAACTCCGTCTTGTGCTTAATAGCATGAGGCGGAGTTTTTTTTGCCCTCTCTTTGCGTAGTCCGCGTAAACGATTCCATCTGAAATCTTGTTGCGGTGTAAATATTGTAATACACTCACTGTGCTGTCTGATATCGGTCACTCAGATCGTTGTGTTGTTGGAGTTTGTAAGGCAGTTTTGAAGAAGCTGTTTTTAACCTGAAGGAGGATTCCAATGCCAAACCAAGAAGCTCCGTTTTATCCGATTATCTATATTCGTGGTTACGCCATGAGTCAGAATGAGCAGAATGAGAGCAGTGCCGATCCCTTCTGCGGCTTTAATCTTGGTTCAACCGTCTATCGGGCTGCGGTGGAGAAGAGTGCTCCGCCAAAAAAATTTATTTTTGAGTCTCCGGTGCTGCGACTCGTCACCGATTACGGTTACTCGGACAGTTACCTGCATGGCGTTGATATTATGGATCCCGATTGGGAGGGAACCATCCCCTCCCGCTCCATTGTCATCTACCGCTACTATGACAGCGCATCCTCACTCCTCGGAACTGGCAAAACACCCGATATTGCTGAATTTGCCCGAGGTCTGAGCCGCCTGATTCTGCGTGTTCGTGACCTGGTTGTGCATCACCCTGAAAGTGGTATTACCGAAGATAGTTTCCGCTGTTACCTGATTGCTCACTCGATGGGTGGCTTGATCTGCCGGGCATTTCTGCAAAACCCCGCCCTGGGTGAGCCATCCTCCCGCCGGAGCGTGGATAAGGTTTTTACCTATGCCACGCCGCATAACGGAATTGATATGGCCGGAGTGAACGTCCCCGGCTGGCTCACTTTGGCCGATATGAAAAACTTCAACCGCGACTATATGTCTGAGTACCTCAACCTGCAAAAGGTCTACAAGGAGAAGAAGCGGGTTGACTGGCTTCCTGAGAGCGCGTTTCCCTCGGATCGCTTTTTTTGCATGATTGGCACAAACCGGGTTGATTACGGTGTGGCGATGGGCCTGTCGAGTACCTTTGCCGGGCATGGCAGCGACGGGTTGGTTAAAATTGAGAACGCGTCGGTTTGGGGTTTAGGCGATAATGGCAATCTCTCTGCTCCTACGGCTACGGCTTATGCTTATCGCTCCCACTCCGGATTTTTTGGGATTGTCAACAGCGAGGAGGCGTTTCAGAATCTTAGCCGCTTTCTTTTTGGCGATGTGCGGGTCGATATCTGGGTTGATGTTGAGGGGGTGGATTTGCCGGTGGAACTGCAGGGAAAAGCGGTCAATGCGCTCTACCTTTTTGAGGTGTTGGCCTCGCCGAGGGGGAAGCGGTGGTACCTTACCCGCCGTGTGGCCGAAGAGGATTCCGTCGCCTGCCAAACCCATCTTGAGCTGGCGAAGGCTACGCAACCGAGCCCGAAAAGTATCTATCTCTCGACGATTTTTCTTGCCAATCGTGCCCGTGTCAATCCGGATAGCCCCTCCCTTGCATACGCCATGACCTTGGGAGTGCGTGTGCCGGATTACGAGGTTGACCGCAAATTCTGGGCGGACAAGCATTATGAGGGGGGATACCTCTTCCGGGATACGGTGCTTGTTGAACTGGTTCCGCCTCAAGTGGGGTCTGAAAGCTGGACCATAACCTTCGACTGGCAGAGCCACAATATCGGTCGTATCACGCAGCCGCTTGCCTATGAAACCTTGAAAAACGGCAAGCTGCAGATGCGGATTCCTTTCGGCAAAAAGAGCGCGCCGGGTATTATCGGTCAGGTGCGATTTGTTGTTTCTGCATGGAATTGAGCTGAGCCTGCTGTTCAGTATCAAGCTGGTTGTTCCATTCAAAGCGCAGGAGTGTACCAAGCCCCTGATCACGACGGAGGGTAGGGGAGGCTTGGTTTTTTCATTATATTAAAAATCGGGAAGAGGGGTTCATCTAGTTTAATTATTGCAGTTATGATCAAGGAATGCGGCTGTGCCGGTGGACTGAGCGACCGTACCCACTATGAGGAAGTCGTGCTTGATACCATGCTTTACAGTGCACGGCTCAAGGAGAGGGTTGCCCGTGAGAGCAGTGCGGTAATTGTGGCCATGGCCCGCATGATTGCCGGCACCTTTGAGGATGGCGGAAAGGTGCTGCTTTGTGGTAACGGCGGCAGTGCGGCCGATGCCCAGCATCTGGCAACCGAGCTCACCATCCGCTACCGCAGCAGTGTTGATCGTCCTGCGCTTCCGGCCATAGCGCTCTCGACCGATACCTCGGCCCTGACGGCCGGGGCAAATGACTTGGGATATGACGCGGTCTTTACGCGGCTGGTTGAGGCGTACGGACGTGAGGGGGATATTCTGATCGGCCTTTCCACCAGTGGCAACAGTCAGAGCGTGGTCAATGCCCTCGACTATGCGCGGCGTCAGGGTATAAAAACCCTGGCCCTTCTCGGTGGTGACGGCGGGGAGTTGAAAGGAGCGGCCGATCTTGAGATTATTGTGCCCCATTTCGGTTCGGCCGACCGGGTACAGGAGTGCCATATTACTATCGGTCATGTAATTATTGATCTTGTCGAACGGCTGCTGGGGTATTGCCGTTCGTAGAAATAACCAAAAAAAAGAAGATCGCTATGCAGATTAAACAAGTTGAAGGTACACTAAGTGCCAAAGATTCAAAGTTCGCACTGGTTGTTTCGCGCTTTAATGATTTTATCGGCCAGAAGCTGGTTGAGGGTGCGATAGACTGCATCCGCCGCCATGGCGGCTCGGAGGAGAGTATTACCATCTATCGTTGCCCCGGCGCGTTTGAGCTGCCGATGCTTGCCAAAAAGGTTGCCCTTACCGGTAAGTATGACGCCATTATTGCTCTCGGAGCGATTATCCGGGGTTCAACGCCCCATTTTGATGTGATTGCGGCAGAAGCCACCAAGGGGATTGCGCAGGTCGCCCTCGATACCGGTGTACCGGTTGCCTTTGGTGTTCTGACCACAGAGAACCTTGAGCAGGCCATCGAGCGTGCCGGCACAAAAGCGGGCAACAAGGGCTTTGATGCGGCCATGACGGCTATCGAGATGGTGAACCTCTACCGCCAGATATAACGCTCAGGGCACCTTTATTTATTTGTTCCGAAACCCAATCAGTGCGTTTTGCGGTGCTCGAAATCCTCATGTACCACGTGTACACTCCGGTTTCTCTGCTCCGTCCGCCTTGTACTTGGGCTTCTCACTGGCAATAAAGAGAGGTGCCCATCAGTTGCTAGCTGTAACGCTGGAGATTGTTTCCTATAATCTCTTGAGAGGTTGCCCGAAGCTCTTCGACACTGTTGAAGAGCTCGGGCTGGAGAGGTTTTTCGATAATGATTTTGATCTTCCCCTTGTAGATCTTCAGGCTTTTTTTCGGGGTGATCAGGTGGCTGCCGATAATTGTAACCGGCAGAACCGGAGCCCCTCCTTTCATGGCAATCAGAAAAGGCCCCCGTTTGAACGGGAGCAGTTTCCCGGTTGCCGAGCGGGTACCTTCCGGGAAAATATGCAGTGAGCGACCCTCTTTGAGGGCTTCCGATGCCAGCGTGAGGCTTTTAAGTGCCTCACGGTTCTGGCCCCGCTTGATCAGGATATAACCGGCCTGGCGGAGTGCGAGGCCGAAGAGCGGTATTCTGCCAAGCTCCTCTTTTGCAATAAAGACCAGGCTGAGGTTCAAGGTGCCGAGTATCAGCGGAATATCGGCCATGCCGGCATGGTTGCTGATGACCAGGTAGTGCTGTTCAGGGTTGTAATTTTCCCGGCCGATGACCTCTATTTCAACACCAAAGAGCTTTGCGCTGAGCCGTCCCCACCAGGCGGCTATTCTATAGAAGTTGTCGCCGGTGGGATTGAACATGTTGAGCAGCAGAATCAGGAGTATCCCGAAAAACATGATCGGGATCAAAATACAGCAAAAGATAAGCGTTCTCAGGTTCATGCCGCACTGGTAGAATGGTTTACTGGTCGAGTCCTTCGAGAAAAGAGGCAAGCTCCCTGTACTCGGAACTGATCAGGGTGGCGGTTTTCTTTTTTTCAAGGAGATCCTCAAGACGCGAAGGGATAGCGATCTTGATAGCAAGGGTGCTCTCAATGGATTCGAGAAATTTTGCCGGATGGGCGGTTGAAAGCACAACGCCCGGTTGATTGTTGTTGCCCTGGGAACTTCTGTACTGCTCAAGGGCGCGGTATGCGACGGCGGTATGGGGATCCATCACATAACCGAAGCGCTCGTAGACCGAGCGTATAGTAGCCAAGGTCTCTGCATCCGAGACGGCAATGCCTGAAATATCGCGCCCCATGGCAACGCTGTCGTTCCGGTAGAAGTAGCGGAGGCGGGCAAAGTTGCTCGGGTTGCCGACGTCCATTGCGGTTGAGAGGGTCGTCTGGGTTGGGCGTGGTTCGTAGCGCCCCTCATGGAGGTAGCGGGTGACGCTGTCGTTGGCATTTGAGGCGGCAATAAAGTGCCCGACAGGGAAGCCCATCTTTTTGGCCAATATGCCGGCGGTCAGGTTGCCGTAATTGCCGCTCGGCACGGAGAAGACAGGTTCACTGTAGCCGTAAAGCTCCTTGAGCTGGAGGGTTGCCCATGCATAGTAGAAGGACTGGGGAATCAGCCTTGAGATGTTGATTGAGTTGGCCGAGGTGAGGGTGAGGCGCTCTTTCAGGGCGGGATCAACAAATGCCTCTTTTACCATGCGCTGGCAGTCGTCAAAATCACCCTCTACTTCAAGCGCATAAACATTTCCCCCTGCGGTGGTCAACTGCTGCTCCTGCAGGCGGCTCACTTTGCCGGAAGGGTAGAGCAGCACAACGCGTGTGTTTGCAATGCCCTGAAAGCCGTAGGCCACGGCACTGCCGGTATCGCCCGAAGTTGCCACCAGCACGGTAATGAGCCGCTCATCCTCGGCGGCAAAATAACCGGTCAGACGGGCGAGAAAGCGCGCGCCGTAATCCTTGAAGGCAAGCGTCGGGCCATGGAACAGCTCTTCAACAAAGGTGTTTTGGTCGAGGCTGACAATCGGGGTTTCAAAGGGGTAGCACTCCTCAATCATCTCAGAGAGCTGATGCGGGGGGATGGCTGTGCCGATGAACTTTTTCGCAATGGCGAGGGCAATGTTGTTGAAACTTCCTCCTGCAAGCAGGGCGAGCTCTTCGGGTGAAAATTTCGGAATTTCCGAAGGGATGTAGAGCCCTCCGTCGGGCGCAAGGCCTTCAAGCGTGGCCCTTTTGATCGATACCGGTATGGAGGAGGTATTGGTGCTGAAATAGATCATGGTGCGTGAATGGTACTCTTTCAATTGTTTTTTGACAATACTCTTGCGCCCTGCTTGCAGATCGGCGAGACCCACATGTCGGACTCAAGATGGGCCGCTGAGTGGAGGAAGGCCTCTTTCATGGCAAGTCCTACGGCGCGTGCGGTTTTTTCAGAGGAAGAGAACGCGAAGAGTGAGGGGCCTGAGCCTGCAATGCTGCATCCGAGCGCTCCGCTTTCCATTGCGGCTTGCTTGACCTCAAAAAAACCGGGGATGAGCGGAGCGCGTTTCGGCTCGGCAATAACATCCACCAGCGAGCGCCCGATCAGGTCGTAGTCCGAGGTGAGGAGGCCGGTAATAAGTGCTCCTACATTGCCCCATTGCTGGGTTGCGGTTTTGAGCGGAATGGTTGCCGGCAGCACCGAACGGGCAAAGGAGGTGCGGAGTTCGGTATGGGGGTGCACCAAAGAGCAGTAGAGGTGTTCGGGTGAAGGGATGGTAATGAGGTCAAGCGGCGTGTAGCTTCGGATCAGCACAAAATTGCCCAGCAGTGCTGGAGCGGCGTTGTCGGCATGGGCCGAACCGCAGGCTACCCGTTCCCCTTCAATGGCGAAGTGTACCAGCTCCATTTTTGTGCAGGGCTCGCCCATCAGTTCGTTGGCTGCCACGAGGGCTGCTGCTGCGCTTGCTGCACTGCTGCCCATGCCACTGCTCAAGGGGAGGTTTTTTTTCAGCTCCAGTGAGATATGGCCCTGAAAATCAATTCCTTTTTGGGTACGGATATACTCCAGGAATTTAAGCACAACAAAGCTTGAGGTGTTTTTTTTTGGATCAAGAGGAAGTGCACCGCCATCGCCGGTAATGGCGGCAATGGAGACCGGAGAACCGGCCACTTTTTCATCGTGAAGCGTCAGAATTACTTCATCACCGGGTTCGGTAATGGCAAATCCAAGGACGTCAAAACCGCAGGCAACATTCCCGACGGTTGCTGAAGCGAATCCTGTGACAGTTTTCATACTGTTTTCTGCGAGCAAAATTCCTGGTATATGGAGCTATTGGGTTGAAAGCCAAAAAAAATATGGTATTCTCTAGTAAGTAAGATGCGCTAATGCGAGAGAGAATTTGAATAACTAAAAGCTTTTCATTAAATTTGGCTTTTATTTTTTGGAAAGGTAACAGCCCGTGTCGGAATTCAAAAGAAGGTAAGCAGAATCTTTCTTTTTTCTTAACAAATAACCAAGCGGAATAAGATATGTCTACAACAGTCAGGCCTGATGAGGTTTCGTCCATACTCCGAAAGCAGCTTGCCGGTTTTGAGTCCGAAGCCGACGTGTATGATGTAGGAACCGTACTGCAGGTTGGTGACGGTATTGCTCGTGTATACGGTTTATCGGAGGTTGCTGCAGGTGAACTTCTTGAGTTTCCAAATAAAGTCATGGGTATGGCTTTGAACCTTGAGGAAGATAATGTCGGTGCGGTGTTGTTCGGTGAATCAACTGCAGTGAAAGAGGGCGATACAGTCAAAAGAACCAAGATTCTTGCTTCCATCCCGGTTGGCGAGTCTATGCTCGGCAGGGTCATCAATCCTCTTGGTGAACCAATCGATGGCAAGGGACCAATTGAAACCCAGATTCGTTTGCCTCTCGAACGTCGTGCTCCCGGTGTTATTTACCGTAAATCGGTCCATGAGCCGCTTCAGACCGGACTCAAGGCTATCGACTCAATGATCCCGATCGGCCGCGGACAGCGCGAACTGATCATTGGTGACCGTCAGACAGGAAAGACGGCTGTTGCACTTGATACCATCATCAACCAGAAAGGCAAAGGGGTTTTCTGTATCTATGTGGCTATCGGCCTTAAAGGCTCAACGGTTGCCCAGGTGGTCAATACCCTCGAAAAATTCGGTGCGATGGAGTACACCAC
>CAIMCD010000005.1 GCA_903839405.1 uncultured Chlorobiaceae bacterium | reverse complement strand
TGGCATCACGCTGGTCTCTTCATTCAGCGGCAACTCAACCGTCAGCCAGATTGAAAACGCTCATACGGCTGATCTCAACGTGATTCTCTGTCACCGCTCGATCAACTACATGGGTGACATGATGGAAACAAAGTATGGTATTCCATGGATGAAGGTGAACTTTGTCGGTGCAGAATCCTCAGCCAAGTCGCTACGCAAGATTGCCGAATACTTTGGCGACGCAGAGCTCAAGGCGAAGGTGGAAGAGGTAATTGCCGACGAGATGCCGAGAGTGAAAGCCATTATCGACGAAATAAGGCCCAGAACCAACGGAAAAACAGCCATGCTCTTTGTCGGCGGTTCCCGCGCCCACCACTACCAGGATCTCTTTTCGGAGCTTGGTATGACAACCGTCGCTGCTGGTTACGAGTTTGCTCACCGTGATGACTATGAAGGTCGTGACGTGCTGCCGAAAATCAAGGTTGATGCCGACAGCAAGAACATTGAGGAGCTGAAGGTTGTAGCCGATCCGGAACTCTACAACCCCCGGAAAAGCGAAGAGGAGCTTGCAGCCCTTAAGGAGAAAGGACTTGAGATCAACGGTTACGAAGGCATGATGAAGCAGATGACCAAAAAGTCGCTCGTTGTCGATGACCTCAGCCACTATGAATCAGAAAAGCTGATCGAGATCTACAAGCCCGACATTTTCTGTGCCGGTATCAAGGAGAAGTATGTGGTTCAGAAAATGGGTGTTCCGTTGAAACAGCTTCACAGCTACGACTACGGCGGACCATACACGGGATTTGTTGGTGCAACGAACTTCTACAAGGATATCGACCGCATGGTGAACAACCCGGTCTGGAAACTGATCAAGGCGCCATGGGAAAAGGCAGGAAACGCAAAAGGTGCAGAACTCGAAGCCAGTTACGTTACACAGTAATTATAGGAAAACGGAGACTATTGAATTATGCTATTAAGACATACAACAAAAGAGGTTAAAGTGCGCGAAGGGCTGACGATCAACCCGGCAAAAACCTGCCAGCCGATCGGCGCCATGTATGCCGCACTTGGAATTCATGGCTGTCTGCCTCACAGCCATGGCTCACAGGGTTGCTGCTCCTACCATCGCAGCACCCTGACCCGCCACTACAAGGAGCCCGTTATGGCGGCAACCAGTTCTTTCACTGAAGGTGCTTCAGTTTTCGGCGGCCAGGCCAACCTGCTCGCCGCCATTGAAACCATCTTTGCGGTCTACGACCCGGAGATCATTGCGGTGCACTCAACCTGCCTCAGTGAGACCATTGGTGATGACTTGCAGCAGATCACCCGGAAAGCCAAGGATGATGGCAAGGTGCCCGAAGGCAAGCATGTTATTTTTGCCAGCACACCTAGCTTCATCGGCTCGCATGTTACCGGATACGCCAACATGGTAGCCGGCATAGCCGAACAGTTTAGCGTGTCAACCGGCGAAAAGAAGGATCAGGTCAACATTGTTGCCGGCTGGATGGAACCTTCCGACATGCGCGAAATCAAACGCCTCTCTGCGGAGCTTGGCGTCAAGATCGTGCTCTTCCCCGACACATCGGATGTGCTTGATGCACCGATGACCGGCAAGCATGAGTTCTACCCGAAAGGCGGCACCACCGTCACGGAGCTGCAAAGCACCGGCGACAGCAAGTGCTCACTGGCGCTTGGCTGCATCAGTGCTGAACCTGCGGCAATTGCGCTGGAAAAGAAGTGCAAGGTTCCGTTTGAAACGCTTGATATGCCGATCGGCATCAGCGCAACCGACCGCTTCATCATGGCACTCAGCCAGGCTGGCGGAGTTTCGGTGCCCGACACCATTACGGCCGACCGAGGCCGCCTGGTTGACGTCATTGCCGATATGGAACAGTATTTCTATGGCAAGAAGGTAGCGCTCTTTGGTGATCCGGATCAGCTTATTCCGCTCACCGAGTTTTTGCTCGACCTGAACATGAAGCCGATTCATATCGTCAGCGGTACACCCGGCCTTCGCTTTGAAAAACGGATGCAGCAGATTCTTGCGGAACGCTCACCCGAAACAAACTTCAAAAACGGGATTGGTGCCGATATGTTCCTGCTCCACCAGTGGATGAAGAATGAACCGGTTGATTTGCTGATCGGCAACACCTATGGCAAATACATGGCGCGTGACGAAGATGTGCCGTTTATCCGCTACGGCTTCCCGATTCTCGACCGTATCGGTCACAGCTTCTTCCCGAGTGTCGGGTACAGCGGTGGTCTGCGACTGGTAGAGAAGATTCTCACAGCAATACTCGATCGCCAGGATCGCGATGCACTGGAAGAGAAGTTTGAGCTGGTTATGTAAAAAGAAGGTAGTACAACATTTTTAAGAGGGGTTAACGCTATGGAACAGATCACTATTCTCGAAGGACGCCAGAAGCAGGTCTTCGAAAAGAAAAAAGGGATGGAGCAGGTCGATATTTCATGCGACACCTCAAGCCTTTCAGGATCGGTAAGCCAGCGTGCCTGCGTTTTCTGCGGTTCCCGGGTGGTACTCTATCCCGTAGCCGATGCCCTTCACCTTGTTCATGGTCCGATCGGATGTGCCGCCTATACATGGGACATCCGGGGGGCTGTTTCTTCAGGCCCTGAACTGCACCGGTTAAGTTTTTCCACCGATCTGCAGGAGATGGACGTTATTTACGGCGGCGAAAAAAAGCTCTATCACTCACTGATTGAGCTGATCGAACAGTACAAGCCGAAAGCTGCCTTTATCTATTCGACCTGCATTGTTGGCCTTATCGGTGACGATATCGAGGCCGTCTGCAAAAAAGTTGCCAAGGAGACCGGAATTCCGGTACTGCCGGTTCATTCCGAAGGGTTCAAGGGCACCAAAAAGGATGGCTACAAAGCCGCCTGCTTTGCCCTGATGAAACTGATCGGCACCGGTTCAACCGAGGCGATCACCAAGCACAGTATCAACATCCTCGGTGAGTTCAACCTTGCCGGTGAAGCCTGGATTATCCGCGAGTACTACGAAAAAATGGGGATTGAGGTTGTCTCAACCCTGACCGGCGACGGTCGTATCGACGCGGTGCGGCGCGCACACGGCGCTTCGCTCAACGTGGTGCAGTGCTCCGGCTCAATGACCTGGCTGGCCAAGGAGATGGAGGCGAAATACGGTATTCCCTATATCCGGGTCTCCTACTTCGGTATTGAGGATATGTCGAAATCACTTTACGATGTTGCGCTCCACTTCGCCGACCGGCCCGAGATTATGGAAGCGGCCAAGCAGGTTGTCAGCGAAGAGGTGAAAAAACTCTATCCGCAACTCCAGAAATTCAAGAAAGCCCTGACGGGCAAAAAAGCCGCTATCTATGTTGGCGGCGCATTTAAAACATTCTCGCTTATCAAGGCCCTGCGCTCGGTCGGCATGTCGGTTGTGCTTGCCGGATCACAGACAGGCAATAAAGATGATTATGCCCGACTCAAGGAGATGTGCGATGAGGGAACGGTGATTGTGGACGACTCCAATCCCGTTGAACTCTCGAAATTTATCCTTGAAAAAGAGGCCGACCTGCTTATCGGAGGGGTCAAGGAGCGTCCGATTGCCTTCAAGCTCGGCATCGGATTTTGCGATCACAACCACGAGAGAAAAATTCCTCTCGCCGGATTTATAGGGATGTACAATTTTGCACTGGAGGTCTATCAATCGGTCATGAGTCCGGTATGGCAGTTCGCTCCAAGAAAAGGAGGCCAGCAATGAAACACGCAAAAACCGCAACACAGAACGCCTGCAAGCTCTGCAACCCGCTCGGGGCGTGCCTTGCCTTCCGCGGTATAGAGAACTGCGTGCCGTTCCTGCACGGTTCCCAGGGGTGCGCCACCTATATTCGCCGTTATCTGATCAGCCACTACAAAGAGCCGATCGACATTGCATCATCAAACTTTCACGAAGAGAGTGCCGTCTTCGGCGGCAGCCATAACCTGCAGGTCGGCCTGAAAAACGTCACCGAGCAGTACAAGCCTGATGTCATCGGCATAGCCACCACATGCCTCACCGAGACCATCGGCGATGATGTGCCGCTGATACTACGCGACTATAAAAAGGCGCACAAGAACGGCTCGCCCCTGCCGATCATGATTCACGCCTCAACGCCAAGCTACCAGGGCAGCCACATTGACGGCTTTCATGCCGCCGTGCGGGCAACGGTTAAAACCCTGGCCGAGCAAGGCACCGAGGAGCTGGAGCTGATCAACCTCTTTCCGAACATGGTCTCTCCGGCAGATTTGCGCTACCTCAAGGAGATCCTCACCGATTTTGGGGTGCCCTTTATGCTGCTGCCCGACTATTCGCAGACCATGGATGGCGGCCCCTGGGGCGAGTACCACCGCATCCCGCCCGGCGGCACTCCGGCAAGCGCCATCACGGCCGCCGGATCGGCGAGAGCAAGCATCGAGTTCGGCTCAACGCTTGAGGCTTCAAAATCGGCCGCCGGCTATCTGCAGGAGGCCTTCGGGGTACCGCGCCACCAGCTTTCGCTCCCCATCGGCATCAAGGAGAGCGACAAGTTTTTCGCCCTGCTGGAAACCCTTACCGGCAAAGCGCGTCCTGAAAAATATGAGGATGAACGCCGCCGCCTGATTGACGCCTATGCCGACGGTCACAAATATATCTTCGAGAAAAAAGTGATCATCTATGGCGAGGAAGATCTTGTTGTCGGTATGACCGCTTTCCTTCAGGAGATCGGCATCACGCCGGTGCTCTGCGCCTCGGGCGGAAAGAGTGGACTCTTGAAAGAGAGGATCAAGGAGCTTATTCCGGAGATGGATGAGCTGGAAATCAAGATACGTGAAGGGGTTGACTTTGTCGATATCGAGGATGAGGCCAAAGTGCTGCAGCCGGACTTTCTGATCGGCAACAGCAAAGGCTACACCATGTCACGCAAAAACAATATCCCGCTGATCAGAATCGGATTTCCGATTCACGACCGGTTTGGCGGACAAAGAGCGCACCATATCGGCTACCGTGGTACCCAGGAGCTCTTTGACCGGATCGTCAACACCGTGATCGAACAGCGGCAGAATGCTTCATCAATTGGCTACACATACATGTAAAGGGAGGAACACCATGTCATTGAAAATCGAAAACCACCCCTGTTTCAACGATTCGTCCCGTCACACCTTCGGGCGCATCCACCTCCCTGTTGCTCCGAAATGCAACATCCAGTGCAACTACTGCAACCGGAAATTCGATTGCATGAACGAAAACCGTCCCGGCGTGACGAGCAAGATTCTCTCGCCACAGCAGGCGATGCACTATCTGGATCAGGCCATGATCCTCTCGCCGAACATTGCCGTTGTGGGCATTGCCGGCCCCGGAGACCCCTTTGCCAACCCGGACGAGACCATGGAAACCCTCCGGCTGGTTCGGGCAAAATATCCCGAAATGCTGCTCTGCGTGGCAACTAACGGACTCGATGTGCTCCCCTATATTGATGAACTGGCCGAGCTGCAGGTGAGCCATGTCACCATCACCATCAACGCCATCGATCCTGAAATCGGAGCGGAGATCTATGCCTGGGTGCGGCACAACAAAAAGATGTACCGCGACCTTGATGCCGCCAAACTGCTGATCGACAAACAGCTTGAAGCGTTGAAACGACTCAAGGAGCTGGGTGTGACGGCCAAAGTGAACTCCATTATTATTCCAGGCATCAACGACACCCATGTGATTGAGGTCGCCCGGAAAGTGGCCGAACTTGGAGCCGATATCCTGAACTGCATGCCCTACTACAGCACAACGGAGACGGTGTTTGAAAACATTGTGGAGCCTTCGGCGGAAGTGGTTGCAGAAATCCAGAAAGCTACAAGCGAGTATCTGCCGCAGATGAAACACTGCGCCCGCTGCCGTGCCGATGCAGTCGGTATTATCGGTGAAATCAACAGCGAAGAGATGATGCAGAAGCTTGCCGAAGCGGCGGCCCTGCCGAAAAACCCGGATGAGTTCCGCCCTTTTATTGCGGTCAGCAGTTTGGAAGGGGTGCTGATCAACCAGCATCTTGGCGAGGCCGACCGGTTTTTGATTTACGCTCTCGACGCGGAAAGCCAGGAGTGTGTGCTGGTCGGCTCAAGAACTGCACCTCCGGCCGGTGGTGGTCAGGAGCGGTGGAAAGCACTGGCCGACACCCTCAGCGATTGCAGGGCACTCTTGGTCAATGGCGCGGGTGATTCACCCAAAAAGGTCATGCAGGCCAACGGCATCGAGGTTCTGGTGCTGGAAGGAATCATCGAGGAGGCGGTCTACGGCATCTTTACCGGCCAGGATTTGAAACACCTGATGAAAAGCAGCCAGATCCACGCCTGCGGCTCAAGCTGCAGCGGCACCGGCGGCGGATGTGGGTGAAAAATGGACAATGGACAACTGATTGATTAGTGTGGTTTTGATGGCGCGTTGACAAGATATTGACGTGGTATTATGTAGGGGCGAAATATTTTTCGCCCCTACGATAACGGTCGATAACGATTATTAACAGGTAAAAAAATAATTAACCATAACACTTACGAAACAACCATCATGGACAAACCAAAACATCACATTTTCGTCTGCGCAAGCTTCCGTGCACAGGGTACACCACAGGGTATCTGCCACAAAAAAGAGTCGCTCAGCCTTATCCCCTACCTTGAAAGCGAGCTCTCGGATCGTGGCCTGACCGACGTTGCGGTTTCAGCAACCGGATGCCTCAACATCTGCGAAAAAGGGCCGGTTGTGGTGGTCTATCCTGAAAACTTCTGGTATGGCGAAATTGACAGCGAAGAGAAGATCGACGAAATTCTTGAAGCCCTTGAAGAGGGTGAAGCCTGCGAAGCGCACCTGATAAACTGATTATTGAACAGTTGTGTGCTATCAAAGCTGGCAAGATAGCACACAACTTTTTTTTAACCATCGTTATACCTTTTAATATATAACGATTAACTTCTGCGAATCCGGCAGTGCTTGTCTCAGTGACACACCTTCAACCATCCCAAGAAGATGGCGTGCCGGCTGATTTTTATTTAATCTTCGTTATATACTTTTTACTATAACGAAAAACAGAATAAGACCATGAAAAAAGTAGTTCTTCTCGCTCTTCTGCTTGCCATTTCGGAACGGGCTTCAGCCGCTGAACCAGTAGCGGATTCAGCCACAAGCACCATAACGGTCTTTACGGCCGGCGAGATAACGGTAACCGGTAAAAAGAGCAGCAAAGAGAGCGTTACGGCCGATGAGATGGAGAAGCTCGGCAAAAAAAATATCACGCAGGCGGCTGGTCTGCTTCCCGGAATAACCGTGGGAAATGTTGGCGGGCGAAATGAGGGGATGATCTATGTCAGGGGGTTTGACATGCGTCAGGTGCCACTCTATCTGGACGGAGTACCGCTCTATGTGCCCTACGACGGGTACGTCGATCCGAACCGCTTTACCACCTTCACTCTCTCGGAAATCACGGTTTCAAAAGGATATACCTCCGTGTTATTCGGCCCGAACACCCTTGGTGGAGCCATTAATATGGTCAGTCGGAAGCCTCAGGAACAGTTCGAGGGGTGCCTGAGAGGAGGCATTGCCACTGGCAACGACCGGATTGCATCGAAATTCGGAACCCTCAACCTCGGCACCAATCAAGGCTCCTGGTATGCCCAAAGCACCCTATCCACCCTCAACAGCAGCTTCTGGCCTCTCGCAAACTCATTTGCCAAAACAAAATATGAAGATGGCGGCTCAAGGGATAACTCGGCAACCAAAGATCTCAAGGGCACAGTGAAGATCGGCTACACACCGAACAGCGGTGATGAGTACTCCATAACGCTCGACGCGCAACATGCCGTCAAAGGGATTCCGGTCTATACCGGTTCAAACCCAGCGCAGCCAATCCGCTACTGGAAATACTCCGACTGGGACAAGTCGAGCCTCTACCTGATCGGCAAAAAGGCTTTGGGTGAAACAAGCTACCTCAAAAGCCGGCTCTATTTCGACAACTACTATAACGCCCTGCAAAGCTATGATGATGCCACCTACACCACCCAAAAAACAACCAAGGCATTTTCAAGCCGGTATGACGACAAAACCTTTGGTGGATCTATTGAATCCGGCTTTGAACTCTTCCGTGGCAACACCCTGAAGGTGGCCCTGCACGAAAAGTACGACATGCACAATGAGATCGCTAACACCGGGGACTTGCCGAAAGAGTATGAAGATAACACCATCTCCCTAGCGGCTGAAAACAGTTGGGCAGCCTCCAAAGAGTTTTCCGTGATTGCCGGAGTGCGGCGGGATCTCTGCATGACCAAAAAAGCCGAGGATATCGTAAACAAGGCGATCACCTCTTTTCCGCTTCAGGATAACCAGGCCACAAATTACCAGCTTGCCCTGGTGGGTCGTCCTCTGGAGCATCAGGAGGTGACCGGCTACATCTCAAGAACAACCCGTTTTCCCACACTTAAAGACCGCTACAGCTACAAGCTGGGCAACGCTTTGCCGAACCCTGCCCTGAACCCTGAACAGAGCTGGAACTATGGGTTTGATTACAGCATAAAGCCCTATGAGCAACTGAAAATAGCGGCCTCCGTCTACCAGAGCAAGCTCAGTGACGTTATTCAGCAGGTCGATAATGTAGCCTATCTCAACAACCGGTGGGTCTACCAGTCGAGAAACAGCGGCAAAGCAACCTTTACGGGCGTGGAATGCTCAGCCGAGTGGCAGGCGTCCACCTGGCTAAAAACATACAGCGTTTACAGTTATATCGAACGGAAAAACGACACCAACCCGGCGCTCTATTTTACCGATGTTCCGAGTCACAAAGTGAGCGGATATCTCCAGTTTTTCCTCCACAAAAGCAACTGGGTCATCTTTGAGAGCGAGTACAACTCAAAACGCTACAGCACCAGCGACGGCAAGTTCACCGCCGGCGGTTATGGCCTCATCAACCTGAGGGCAAATGGTGCCTTGAACCGCTCGCTGTCGGTACAGGCGGCGGTTGAAAACCTCTTTGACCGCAACTATGAGATCGTTGAAGGCTACCCGGAAACCGGACGGAGCTGCGTGCTCTCCATGGCCTACAGTTTTTAAACCAATTTAACCCCAAAGATCAACCTTAAAACCAGATGAACAACAGCATGAAAAACAAAACAGCATCACTCCTCTACGCCCTGCTCGCTCTCTTTGCACTCCCCTTTTTGAGCGGGAGTGCTGAAGCTGCAACCGACAGCCGGGCCTCTGAAACCGTAACCATCTCCGGACTGGTGGAGAAGCCCTTTACCATTACCATCCCCTCCATCAAGCTGATGACGGTTGAAAAACGAAAAAACAGCGCCATCGTCTGCGATTCAGGCCAGACCAAGCAAACCCTGAAAAGCTTCAAGGGTGTGCTCCTGCGTGACATTCTCAATCTGGCGAAAGTACAAATAACCAACCCCCGCGAGCGCGGTGAGTATGCGGTGATGGTGCGTTCAACCGACCACTATAATGTGCTCTTTTCGTATGATGAGCTCTACTATGGAGCGGCGGGCGACAACACCCTGCTGGTTTTTGAGGAGAACGGCAAGCCGATTGACAAGGAGGGAGCCTTTGTGCTCTTCTGCACCAACGACCGGGTAACCGGCCCCCGTCTGGTCAAATGGGTCAACCGGATAGAGATTTCAAAAATCAACACGGCCGAGCCGAACTGAATATTTTCCGTCAACACCTGTTCTTTCGTTTACACCTTCCCGGCGCTTCTCCGGCGCCGGGTTATATTTCAGGTGGCAGAACGAAATACAAGGAGGTGAGAGCGAGGAGAGTGGTCAGTTTCGGCTATTGACCTGCGCATCAATAACAAGGTTCATCTGCTCCTTTAACTGCCGCAGCCGTTCGCCCGCGTCCGGATCCCCTAACAGCTCCTGCAACCTCAAGACCGCGCTTTTGGCATAAAAGCCGCCCTGCGGTTCCAACTGCCGGCGTTTTTCGGTTACTCCAATTTCAATGGTGGCAAGTTCCAGGACTTCCACGATCTCCTCTGAAAGGGCCGGATCTTTTCTCAGCAGCTTCAGGGCCTCATAAGCCTCTTTAAACTGCCCTGTTTCGATCTGCTCAATAATGCGTTGTAGTTGCGTATGCATGGATTCGTTGTTCTATGTTTATGACTCTAATCAGAGCGCTTTGCACTGCGTAAAGAAATCACGCAGTCGGTGTGTTCCGTGCTGCGGTGCGACGATGTCCATTTTGCTGAGGTTCGTGGCAAAAAGCGCAACATCATGCACATCGCGATTAAAGAGCCCGGTCACCGCCACCGCACCCTCAACCAGCCAGTTCGGCAGGGGAAGCAGAATCGGATCGGTTCCTCCGATTTCGATAGCCAGATCAACCATTTCCCGGTAGGTGTAAACTTCCGGGCCGCCAACACCAACCTCTCTTTCCGTTCCATCAACCGCATCGACGCAAACTTTCGCAAGGTCGGCCCCATGAATGGGGTTCGAGCGCTGGTAACCCTCACCAACCCACAGCATATATCCCTTGCGGGTTCTCGCAACAAACTGCCCGATCTCCGAAAAATAGCCGGTCGGCCGGATAACGGCGCTCTCTATCTTCGCGGCCTGCAGCTCCTTGACAAATTTTTCGTGAGCCTGAACGTTGGGAATGTTCATCATCCGGTGGGCATCGAAAACCGAGACGTAGATGAATTTTTTAACCCCTGCCTTCAGGGCTAGGTTCAAGATATTCAGGTTCCCCTGATAGTCCACGTCAAAGTTCGAATGCACAAAATCAGGCTTGATCATGCCAAGCGATGAAAAAACAAGGTCGATGCCACTACATACCTCGGCTATTGTGTCCGGCTTTGTAGCATCACCCACAAAAACCTCATCAGCCAGGGTGTCAATGGCGGGAGCAAAGTAAGGCCCTGGTTGTTTGGCTTTTTCCGGGTTGCGCACCAAGGCGCGTACCCAGTAACCACGATTCTTGAACTCCTGAACCGCATAGCGACCGAGATAGCCCGTTGCACCGGCTACAAGTACTTTCTTCATTGATTATATAAGCTGTTAAGGGTTGAACAAAAGCCTCGACTCTTTCCGTAATCTTCGTTATGAAAATAAAATAAATTTAGTCGCAAATTGCGAGCTTTTCTGTGCGCATCCGTCAGACTACGATCCAAATGCAGATACTTTTCAGCTAAACGATCATAAGGTTTAAGGAGAGTAGTTTGCTGCAAACAGGAGAGGGTGCTGAATCTTCGCTTATTGCTTCTCCCGGCATTCTTGCTATACTTGAAAAAAGAGAGTTATCCAACCTTATAACCACTACCTCATGACGCAGAAACCATTTCGAATCCTTGCTCTCTTGTTGGGGCTTTTGGCCGCTACTCTTCCCCTCTCTGTTTCTGCCGCACCGGCACTCGATCCCGAAAACACGATCTATCTCGACCTGCCATCCGGACGGGTGGTCATCCAGATGCTTCCCGCTCTTGCCCCGCGCCATGTGGCTCGCATCAAGGAGTTGACCCGCAAAGGTTTTTATAACGGCCTCCCATTCCACCGTGTTATACCCGGATTTATGGCCCAGACCGGCGATCCGCTCGGCAACGGTTCTGGTGGTTCCGGCAAGGAGCTTAAAGCTGAATTTTCGCGCGAAAAGCATCTGCGCGGCACCTTGTCCATGGCACGCACCTCGGACCCCGACAGCGCCGACAGCCAGTTTTTTATCTGCTTCGCACCAGCGCCCTTCCTCGACGGGCAATACACGGTTTGGGGACGAGTGGTATCCGGAATGGAATTTGTCGATAAAATCAAGGCCGGTTCAGAGTACAACAATGGCGTTGTGTCCAACCCCACCAGAATCGTGCGCATGAAGGTCGCCAAAGACGAAAAACCCTGAGCATGAAAGGCGTTAGCGGCGTATAGAGGGGCGGCATGTAAGCATCATCAAAAACAACTCCTTGCAAAAAGTATCACATAGTGGTATACTTTAAATCATGAGAGTGTTCACAAACAAATGGTTTCACCATTGGGCTCGTCGTGAAGGTATTTCGGACGTTGCATTGTTTAACGCAGCGGAGGAGATACCTCTTGGCAAGGTTGAAGCCAACCTTGGGGGTTGTTTGTTCAAGAAGAGATTGTCACGAGCAGGCGCAGGAAAGCGGGGAGGATACCGTGTTCTTGTGGGATATAAAAGGCCAAATGCTGAACGGATTATTTTTCTTTATGCTTTTGCCAAAAGCGAAAAGGCTAATATTTCTGACAGGGAGAAAGCAGCTTTAACTCTTGTTGCTGAATCTTTTGTGACATCAAATGACGAGCAGCTTAAAGAGCTTTGAGAGCAAAATTTAATTTGGGAGGTACTCGCTCATGGGTGAGATTTTGGATATTGCCAATGAAATGGCCCACGACCTGTTTAAAGTTGGTGCTATGGATGAAATCACCATGCGCACGGTCGATGCACTTTGTTTGCCGCGCAAACGCATGTTTCAACCGGAAGATATTCGACGCATTCGCACAGCGAACCATGTCAGTCAAACGGTTTTTGCGGCGATGCTTGGCATTGGTAAAACAACGGTGCAGCAGTGGGAACAGGGACAAAAAAAACCAAGCGGCACGGCGCAACGCCTTCTTGATGTTATCGACCGCAAGGGACTTGCCGCTCTGAGTTGATGGAGAAGTGGGGCTGCCCCTGAATAAAATCAATCTCGTTCCGCTGTTTTAAAAAACTCTATACAACGGCACCAAAGAACCTGCCAACGCCTGCCGTAAGCCCCATGGCGAGTGCTCCCCAGAAGGCGACACGCATGGCTCCCTTGACAATAGATGCTCCACCTGCGTATGCAGCAGTTCCCCCAAGAATGATTAAAGCGACCAGTGCTGTCGCCGATGAAACCTCGGCAATTCGGTCTGCCGGTGCCAGTAATGCTGCTCCAATCGGAATAACCGCACCCGCCACGAATGAAATTGCCGAGGAAAATGCAGCCTGAATGGGGCGGGCCCGCAGAGTTTCCGTAATGCCAAGTTCATCACGGGCATGTGCTCCAAGAGCATCTTTCTGCATAAGAGCTTCTGCTACCTGCCGTGCCAGCGGTTGATCAAGTCCCCGGGCTTCATAAATTGAGGTCAGCTCCTCCAGCTCTTTCTCTGGCTCCGTTGACAGTTCTCGCTTTTCTCTCTCGATGTCGGCATCTTCGGTATCGGCTTGCGACTGAACCGATACGTATTCGCCTGCCGCCATAGACATGGCACCAGCTACCAGACCAGCCACACCGGTTAACAGAATACTATTCTGGGAAGCGCCAGCAGCGGCCACACCAATTACCAGGCTCGCTACCGAGATGGTTCCGTCATTGGCACCAAGCACGGCAGCTCGAAGCCAGCCTATTCGGCCTGATCGGTGAGACTCCCTGTGAATACGAGGCATAAACAAAAATCTCCTATTTAAGTACAACTTCTCTTTCAAGATTAATCCGCCAGATCTGCAGATTGTTGCGTTGTTGCCCTATGGATAAGCGCTGGAGCATATTGCAGCGTACGAATAAAATTTGTTCGTGATTCGTGAATGCCTGATGCAGGGCACCCGGATCGGGCTTCAGGCCTCCCCGGCAGGAGCCGGTTCATCATCACCCCAAACGCGGGCGATGGTGGCCTGAATCTTTTTTTCAAAGCGTTCGATCAGTTCACGGTTGGCTGCGACAAGCACCTGAACAGAAACTTTCAGTTACGCACACTCCATGCTTGTACGTAACTGAATAAAGTCAATGCCGTCCCGCAGTTCGAATGGCATATCGGTATACGAATAACTGTGCAATTTGATGTTTGACCCCCTATTCTCCACTCTACTATAACTATACCACTGACACTAAACCATTGCGCAAAAAAAGTTTTCTGGATTGTATCAACCCGTCAAGCTGAAGCTCAAATAGGTATTTTGCCTGCACAGTCACGCGCTGAAATCCTAATGCACGGGCTGCATTTGATACTGCGTCATCAACAGAGAGTGAAAAGCCCTTTTTCACCTGTTGAAAAAGAGCAAGGCTGATCTCTTCCGGAGAAACCCATTCAAACTTCTTTGACGAAGCATCAAGCTCTGAACGGTCACGTACTGCAGGTTCACTCATGTCAGGGTGCCAACAAAACTCCCCTTTTTTTACAATTTGTTTCTTTTGCACGCCAGAAATAATCGACGTGAGAACTGCCCCCTGGATTCTGACACCGGAACGTTTGAGACCTGCACCTTCAGTAATTGAACGCATTAACTCTGTTGTATGAATGGGTGACTCGATCTTGATGACCTCATAAATATAGGGCAGCAACTCCTCTGGCAAAAATTCGTGTAGCTCTTTTTGGAGTAACGGTATCTGTAGTTGCGCCCGCCTGTAAAGAACAGTTGGCGACTGTGTGAGATCAGCCCGCTGAACGACCTCTTCACGATCTATATGGAGAGTCTTTTCTTCCGGTGTTATTTGCGGAACGGGGCATCTCTGCCCGTTTTTATCGTTGTAGTCTGCCTTTTCAATGGCCATCAACGCACGATCCAACTCTTGTACAGGATTGCGATACCAGTCAGTGCTCCATATCCGGTGCAACTGCCAGCCAAGACCCTGCAACACTTCCTGACGCAGACGGTCACGATCACGCGCGGAACGGGAAGTGTGGTATGTCGCTCCGTCACACTCTATGCCAAGAATATATTGACCTGGTCTTTCTTTTGATTTGATGCCGATATCAATGAAAAACCCGGCGGTGCCGACCTGTGGCTCAATCTCAATTCCCTTTTGTGTTAAGGCCCTGATTACCTCTTCCTCAAAAGGAGAATCGGGCTCTTTGCCTGTACTGTAGGGCTGCGGCAGAATGCCTGATTGAGCGAATGCTAAAAAATTCTTTAATGCAACTACACCACGGGCATTAGTTCGGGCAAGGTCAATATCATGAGATGTGAAGTTGCAAAAGACGTCCATTGCAAGCCGAGCTCTGGAGATGAGAACATTCAATCGTCTCTCTCCTCCATCTCGATTCAGTGGGCCAAAATTCATGGACATATAACCCTCGGTCGTTTTGCCGAATCCAATACTGATAAAAATGATATCACGCTCATCACCCTGAACATTTTCAAGGTTCTTGACAAAGAAAGGCTCTCGCTGGTGCTCATTGAAGAAAGACTCACTACTCGGATCAGCTCTGCGTAGAAGTTCAAGCTGAAGTTCTACTGCATCCCGCTGAGCGGTACTAAAGGTTACCACACCAAGCGTCAGATCGGGAAATGATTTTGCATGTTCGAGGATGGCCTTTGCAACAACCTTTGCCTCTTCTGGATTAGAGCGGGTTTTACCCCTGTCGTATGCGGTATTCGGGAGATGGTGGAATCTGAGGCCTCGAGCCTTTGCATTGACTCCAGGACTCGGAAAGACGACAAGACGATTATCGTAAAATTCATTATTTGAAACGGCGATGAGTGAGTCGTGTCGGCTCCGGTAGTGCCATCGCAACATCCGTTCCGGCGCACCCTTCCCAAGAAATAAACTCAGGATACTCTCCGTGTCTCCAATATTATCGAACTCCTCATCATCATCGCTCTCGAACAGAGTGTCAAAGAAGCTGGTTGGCGGAAGCTGCTTGCTGTCACCAACAACGACTGACTGTTTGCCTCGCATGATGGCGCCAAATGCATCCACAGGCTTGACCTGGCTGGCTTCATCGAATATCACAAGATCAAACTGAACCGACCCTGGCGGGACATACGTCGCAATAGACATAGGACTCATCATAAAAACCGGCTTGATTGCCTGAATAGCCCGTCCTGCTTTACTCATCAAGACACGAATGGGCATATGCCTGCGCTTTTTATTGATCTCGCTGCTGATGATTTGAAGCTCGCCACCTCCATTCAATGCTGGAATCGATTTCCAGTGTAGCATCGCCAGTCGTAACTGGTTGTAGCGAAAAAGGAGACGGTCCAGGCGAATGAATTCTTCCTGGACATGGGTATGTTGCAGACGATCAAACGATTTAATGGCTGGAGCGTCAATGTATGCCTTTTCCACCAACCCGTTATACCAACTGTAATTAAATATCTTGACAAGAGTTCCCTCTCCATGCCCCCAATTTCTGGCAGCGGTCACGATAAAGCCCAGTCCAAGCTTTGTCATTTCAGCCGCAAGCTGATTGAAGCGGATGAGATGAAACAATCGGTCGAGATTTTTAAACCAATGGTCGAGAGAATTGCCTTGTTTTTCAAGCGTAAGATCCCAATGAATCTTTGCTGTTTCACTTAGCTTGAGGTGGAGCATATTTTCAACAACAGAGACACTTTGCTCGTGCTTCTGCATGTTGGATTCGACATCAACTACCTTCTCTTTGAGTTCATCAACTTTCGGTGAACCCGAGAGAAAGTTCACGATACCTTCTGGCACAACCCCATTGCCCATATCACGATAGAGAGCAACGACCCACTCGGTAAGTTTTTCCAAAACCTCCCAATCTGACTCCCCTTTTTTCCATTGAGCGCCAAACAGCGTTACGCCAAGGTCTGAATGTTCAGTAAATATCTTTTGATTCTTCTGGCTGTCAAGAATAGCATCGACCAACTTGATAGCTTCTGATGCATCTTTAGGAAGTGGCTTGCGACAAAATCCCTGTAGCATCTGCTTGGCTTTGCGAAAGTCGGCTGACAAAAATCGCCACCACTTTTTCCCATGGGTAACAAAATGCCGCCGTAGCTCTACCAAGTCCGAAGTCCAAGCATTATCAATCAGCCAGTCATCATATTGGGCATGGGCTATGCTTAACGCCTTACCTGCTGAAATCAGGGCAGAAATGTCGTCACGCCTGACCTGCCATTCACCAGATGTAAGCGCCAGCCCTTCTGTGTGCGGAGCCTCCATTGCACGACGAGCAGCCCTGCAAATAATGCCTATCTCTGAGCGATATTCAGGTTGCTGCAATCCCATCGCTTTTGCTAAATCAATTGCCGATGACAAAAGCGCTTCTGTCGCCCTCCAGGCTTCATTGAGTGCCTGCTCCAATTTTGGACGCTGAGAAGGGAGGATTTCAGTCAAACCACTTGATTCAAAGGGATTATTTGTTGGTGGCCCCACTTCGCTCAAATAGCGGTCAAGTGTCTCGACCTGCATTCGTGCCGCCCGATAATCCGATTCAGTCCAATCTGCCATCGGCTCAAACTCAAAGGACGGCACATCAAGATCACGTTGATGGTTCTTCAAAGCAAAACCTAATGCATTGATAAAGCTGATCTGCGCCTTACCTATTGGCTTGTTTACAGCCTCACAGTAAGCATTGAGTTCATCCCGTAATTTTGTAAGGGTTATGATGTCCTGTGTCGGGTTTTCAACGACAGGCTTACCTTGGTGCTGGGTACGGTCAAGCTCAGCCAAAACCTTTTTTTTATTTGTTTTATGGCTATGTAATTCCAAGACCGCATCACCAAGCCCAACTTCGTCAAGCCGTCGCTTCACCACATCGAGCGCTGCCATTTTTTCAGAGACAAAGAGCACTTTCCGATCTTTGCCTATACATTCGGCAATAATATTTGTAATGGTCTGGGATTTACCGGTACCGGGCGGCCCCTGTAAAACAAGATTGCGTCCTGAATTGACATCAAGAATGGCTAAAATCTGCGTGCTGTCAGCATCCTTGACCTGATGTATATCCGACGGGGAAATAACCGCGTCAATATGAGTCTCTTCGCCATAGGCACTCGCCTGTTCATGAAACCCCTCTGTCAACAAAGACTCGATAATTGAGAAGCCATTACCCTTGTTCTCCCCTGCCCAAGCTTCCGGATCAAGGTCTCTATACATGAGAAACTTGCCAAAGGAGAAAAAGCCCAATGTCATGTCGTTGGAAACCACACTCCATCGTTTTTCGCTCGCGACAGCCTGTGAAACCGAATCGAAATAGGCCTGAATATCAAACTCTTCTGCGTCAGCAATCCTCGGCAGCGTGATATTGAATTCGCCCTTTAACTTTTCGATGAGCGAGAGATTATCACCGATATCCTCACCAGTATAGTAGAGTTGAAATCGCTCTTGTGCACTTGCACGTTTGAGTTCAACGGGAATCAAGAGGAGTGGGGCGCGACGGACATCCTGTGATGAATCGGCCTCATACCAGTGCAAAAAACCGAGAACAAGAAACAAAATATTGACACCCTGCTCCTCAATATAAGAGCGGGCATCATTATGAATTGAAAGCAGCCTTGTTTGGAGCTTTTGTGATGATAAATTGGTTTGAAGCTTGCGGTCAAGGTGACGAGCGGCTAACTGGCCATCAACCAACTCCTCATCAACAGGCTGCGCCAGCAAATCTTTCTGATCGACAGCGTCAAACATTTTAACCTGGCCACTTTCAGAATCAATTTCTTTCTCAGGCAAAGCATCAAAGTTCATTTCTTTGCCTTCAAGAACAAGCATACGATAGATTTCCGACGAAAGCTCATCCACCAACTTAACCTGCTTAGCTCGTTGTTGATGATTAATCAATGGGTTGCGCAATCCTACATCAAGCAGCTCTCTGCGGCTCGCTTCTAACTTTTTCTTAACTTCTTTACTCATGTTGACAATATTCTGGAGATACAAAAGAGGATGTGGGTTATGCAGCGTAATGTGACTGCAATTATATCATTTATTTGAGGTTATAACGAAAGTTATGGTTTTACTTAGTTAAACAAGGCTTGACAGAACAAAAATATGCATTATTTCACATCATTTTTTTGTCCATTGTACTGAAGTGCTCTTTAGACGAAAAAAAACTAATCTACACCTTTGCTTATAACAAAGCTGATTCATAGGCTGAGGGAATTTCACTCCCAGCCTATAGCAGAACTGGACGTAAACCTTTCAGCTCATCTGGCTCCAATTATCCAACCGTTCGGGATATATCCTGCTGCCCAAGAAACGGAGGAGGTTTAAAGACGATGTCTCATCCCTGTAGAAAAAAGAAGCTTGGTTTCTTTTTTCTACAGGGATCATGATTGGAGACGATAATTTCAACAAATCAGAAAGTCGCGTAGGGAAGCCATATCGGTTGCACCAACGGATACGCCCCCATTGTTCAACCGCTCCCCCGGTTTAATTTTACGGTTTGCTGGTGATTATCTATCTTGCCGTCACGAGATCAATTCTATACAAGCATCAAGAGAAGCATCATGCTCACTTCCCTGCAACGCAATGGAAACCGGAGAGCGAACAGATTGACAGACATGGCTTTAAAAGGAGTCGCCGGATGAAGAGCAAAAAAGAGGAGATCGGCCTTGAGGGTTCCATCTGGTTTCAGAAAGCCGAGAACAAGTTTCTTGGAGGTGAGAGCATCACTCTGCTGGAAAAAATTGACGATCTTGGCTCGATCAACAGTGCGGCCAAGGCCGCAGGCATCAGCTATAAAACCGCATGGCACCTGGTCAATATGATGAATAACCTCTCCGAAAAGCCGCTGGTTGACCGTATGACCGGAGGCAAAGGGGGAGGAGGAACCCTGCTGACGCGGGAGGGACGAAAAGTTGTTGAGCAGTTCCGGGTGGTTCAGGAGGAGCACCAGAAGTTTCTGCGCAATCTTGAAGGACGTCTCGGAGATACCAATACCCTTTATCAATTTCTAAAGAAAATATCCATGAAAATCAGTGCACGCAACGTTTTTTCGGGAACGGTCGAAAAAATTACCCCTGGAGCAGTCAACGCCGAGGTCATCCTTCGCCTCAAGGGTGAAACCCGCATCACCGCCGTCATAACCAATGGAGCGGTTGAGAACCTCGGCCTGAAAGAGGGAATGAGTGCCTATGCCATCATCAAATCAAGCTCCATCATTATTGCCCAGGAGCTGCTTGATGCAAAACTCAGCGCCCGCAACATTTTGCCAGGCAAAATCACCAAAGTGATCGAAGGGCCGGTCAGCACCGAGGTTGATCTGGAAATCGGCGAAGGCAACGTCATTTCAGCCATCATCACCCACGGCAGTTCCGAAAAGCTTGCACTCAAAGAGGGTGACACCGCTTGCTCCATCTTCAAGGCATCAAGCGTTATCATCGGTGTAAGCTGAACCTGCCACTCGCCCACCGTCGTCAAGGATGAGGATGGAAATTGTGCGTCCACATCCTTGACAATCACTCCTCATTCCACGTAAGCATTTCTGGTTCAGCAAACAGATTTTTGCCAAGAAGAAGTGGTCTTATAAAAGGGGGCACGTCCGGATTTGTCAAAAGGGACATATATCACATGCAGACGAGAAATTAGGAGTTACCCGAAGGATACTAAGCCTGAAAATGCAGCAGTTCGGCATCAACTATAAAAAGTACCGTTAAGGGGTTCTCCGTCAATTATTGGCTTCTCAACTAAACCGCAGGGATAATGGACATGCCGGGTAGATTATGTGCCGCCACTGAAAACAAGGTTGGAGTTGTCTTGATTCATGGTAAATGGGGAAGCCCATCACAGTTCAATTCCCTGGCAAAATCGATGAGAGAGAAAGGGTATATGGTTCTTGCGCCATTAATGCCGTGGAGTAAAGTCAGGGGATATGATGTCGATTATGCTGCCGCATTGGAGATGGTAACCAGCACTATTCAGGAGTTACGAAAAAGCGGCTCTACCCTCATCGTTTTGGCCGGACACAGCAAGGGAGCAAATGCAGCTATAGCATATACCGCCTATGGTAGGGAAAAAATTGATGCCGTTATAGCTATCGCCCCTGGGCATATGCCTGAAATAGCTCGTTATCATGAGAGCATCCAGTCCAGTCTCAATAAAGCCAAAGAGATGATTGAAGGCGGTAAAGGCGACAGCCGGGCACTCTTTACACACAGAAATAATGGCCGATATGCTGATATCACCATGACTGCCTCTACGTATTTCAGTTATTATGATCCTGAAGGAATGGCATCAATGCCCCTGTCGACCGGGAAAATCACTCCAGGAATTCCGCTTGCCTGGATATTGGCAGGAACAACAGATGTGCTCTATGATAAAGGCCGAGATTATGTTTTTGAAAAATGGCCCCACCATCCGCTTAATAAATATCTGGTTTTGAATTCAAATCATATGGAAGCGCCTGCCGATGCGAAGGAGGAGGTATTACAGTGGATTGATGCCCTGACAAGAGCTGCATTACCATAATTCATTATCGTCTCTCTGAAGGCACCGGGTCTGTAAAATGGACGGATGTAAAACATAAAGGCAATACGGGCTGCCGATAATTTCAAAGGGAGGCACCTTCCGGTGATCCTGAAAGCTGATCCGGACATAGGAATGTTCTCTGTCACTATCTTTTTCAGCCGCAAGCAGAGTGATCACACTTTATGATAAAATGCTCTTTCCGAAGGTCGCTTACCGACACATCAATAGTTAAAAAACAAGAGCCACAAGAGGATAAACAGCGGAAGCAAAATCGGAAGAGAGTATTTCCAGATATACTGCAGAAAATCCGGCACATCAGCACCCGCCTGGGATGCAATATTTTTAACCATGAAGTTCGGGGCATTGCCGATATAGCTCATCGCTCCGAAAAATACCGATGCAATCGAGATGGCCATCAGATAGAGGGCGGAAGAACTGTCGCCCGGCACCGGAGAGGCAATACCACCGGCAAAGGCTTTTACCGCTGCAGGTGATGTGATAGCAAGGCCGAACTTCCCTGATGCAGCAGCAAGAAAATTCATGTAGGTCGGAGCGTTATCCAGCACTCCGGAAAGCACTCCGGTCATCCAGTAAAAGCGTGAGAGAGAAAATTCCGCAGCATGAGTTTCAGCATAGAATGCGATAAGCGCCAGCGCCGGAATCATGGTTGCAAAAATACCGATAAAGAGAAAAGCAACCTCCCTCAGCGGCTCAAAGTTAAATGCATTACCCTTGAGCGCATCATGATTTGCGGTTTTATATGCAGCAAAAGCGGCACCGAACATCATCAGCTCACGGATACCGAACGGCAGATGAAAGCGCTCCTGGAGCGATGGAAAACCCTGAATCACAGCCGGATCAAGAAACACCGCTCCAATAATCAGGGCGAGATAGAAAAAATTTCTCTTTCCCCTGACACTCACTCCCCCGTTTGCTTCAACCTCTTTCAGCTCCCCACTGCCGGAGCGTGCATCTAGCACCAAGAAAAGCAACAGAAGAGCGCATAGAGTCAGAAGCCACGGTAACCAGAGTTTCTGAAATACCCAGAAGAAGGGAACTCCTTTTAAAAAGCCGAGAAAGAGCGGAGGATCGCCGACAGGGGTAAGGGCGCCGCCGATATTACTGACCATGAAAATAAAAAAGACAATATGAAACGCCTTCAAACGCCCCTCATTCATACGCATAAAGGGACGTATGAGCAGCATGGAAGCACCGGTTGTGCCTATAATATTGGATATTGCTGCGCCGAAGAGAAGCAATAAACTGTTCGTAAGAGGAGTGCCTCTTCGATTGATCCTGATCAGAATTCCGCCTGATACCACAAAAAGGGAGGAGATCAGGGCAATAAAGGAGAGATACTCTTCAAGGGTACGCACAAGAAGAGATGTTCCCTGCTCCATCAGAAAAGCGTAGTAAGCCGCTACAACGAGTCCAAACCCAAGAGAGAGCTTAGGATAGTGTCGCTCCCAGAAACGGTGGTAAAAAAGGGGGCCGGTGGCAATCATCACCAGCAGGATAACAAAAGGAAGAGCAAGCCAGAGCGGCGGCAGATGAGCTGCTCGGGCTGCAACACTCTCGGTTATCTCAAGGTTTTCTGACGCACAAAACCCACTACTGCTGCCGAACAACAGGGCAATAGCGAAAAAAAGAGAGAAGAGATAGAAAAACGCTCTGGCATGTTTCATAAAGAACAACGATACCCTGATTGAATCTTTCACCGCCAAAATCGGGCGCTTTCGATAATGAACGCCATTACAAAAATATACGACGGTAAACGGCACGCTGCAATTGCAATGGAACGGCTGCTTCTAGCTCAGATACCCGAGCCTCTTCCCGGCGAGTTACTTCACGGTTGAAGCCATGTAAGCAACCGCTGTTCTGACCTCTTCATCACTGAGACTTGCATTGCCACCTTTTGGGGGCATCACACCGGCTGTTCCCTCATACCCTTCAATGGATTTTTTAACCATGGTCTCCACTCCTGTTGCAAGACGCGCCTTCCAGACACTTTTGTCTCCCGGCTTTGGGGCGCCACCCACACTGGCATCATGGCAACCTGCACAATTGGCCTCATAAAGGGTTCTGCCTGAAGCTGACTTCTCACCGGTGGGAAAAGTTTCTTTTGATTCGGTAATTTTCTCTTTATCCGACGGAGTTTCAGGGCTGCATGAAGAGAGACATAAGAGTCCCGCGATCAAAGTCAGAAATAATTTCATAGTTATATAGTTGGAACAAACCATTAAATCAAGTATAATAATCTAAATATACCTATACGGGGTATTGGTATAAAATGATAAAATTTCATATGAAGAGCAACAGCTTTCTTCTCCGGAAAGAGTAGCCGAAACAGAGGTGCCATAGATGCACGTAAAACCCATATGAATCATATAGTTAAAATTACGTTCAAAGCTTCCGGTAAATCTTATTGATGTATTTTTCATGAAAAGTGAGATGATCATAACCCTGGGAGAGGGAAAAAAGGTTGATGCCGAGTTTGGCGGCTTTACTATTCATACCGACCAATCAACCTATGCCGGGGGTGAAGGTTCCGCTCCTGAGCCCTTCACCCTTTTTCTTGCATCTATTGGTACCTGTGCCGGTATCTTTGTCTCTTCATTTTGTCAGAGCCGGGGCATTCCGACCGAAGGGGTACGGATTGTTCAATCCCACTACGCCAAGGAGTCGGGGCGCGGCATAGGAAAAATTGAGCTCTCCATTGAGCTACCGCCGAGTTTTCCTGAGAAGTATCGTGATGCGGTTATTAATGCAGCCAATCTCTGCGCAGTGAAAAAGCACATTCAGGATCCACCTGAGTTTGTGGTAACAGCAGTCACCCGATAACCATCCTCTTTCAGGAGCGACTCAATGGCAAAGAGCGTGTTGATTCTCGGCGGAGGCATTGGCGGCGTTGCTGCAGCAATTGCGTTTCGTAAAAAGGGGTTTGAGGTCGAACTTGTTTCTGATCGGGACACTCTTTTTATCTATCCGATTGCCATCTGGATTCCGGTCGGCACCGCAGAGTTCCCTGATGTTTCCATGCCACTCTCAAAGCTGGCCGAGAGGCACGGTTTTTCACTCACCATTGACAAGGTTGTGGCCCTTGACGGCATAAAGAGAACTGTTACCTTAAAAAAGGGCGCTCTGCGCAATACTACCGGGCTGGTGGTTATCGCTCTGGGCGCTTCAAAGCTGAAACATGAGGGTATTGAGCATACTCTTTCAATTTGCGGCAACCCTGAGGACTCCCTGCGGCTGAAGGAGAGGATTGAAGCACTGGTTAAGCGCGGAAGCGGCAACATCGCCTTCGGATTTGGCGGTAACCCCAAGGATCCGAGCGCGGTTCGCGGCGGCCCGGCATTTGAGCTCTTTTTCAACCTGCATCATCATCTCAAAAAGCTCGGTATCCGCGACAACTATGAGATGACCTTTTTTGCCCCTATGGCTGAGCCGGGGGCACGAATGGGTAAAAAGGCTCTTTCGGCCATGAGCACCCGGTTTAAAGCCAACAAGTTCAACACACGCTACGGCAAAAAAATCAGCCGGTTTGAGCCGGACGGAGTTCTTTTTGAGGATCAGAGCAAGCTGCAGAGTGACTTGACCATGTTTATTCCGGCTGGTGAGGGTCATGAAACAATCAAGGCATCAAACCTGCCGCAAAACCAAGCCGGGTTTATTCGTATTGATGATTTCTGCCGGATAGAGGGCACTCCAGGCTGGTACGCGGTTGGCGATGCAGCCGCGCTTGAAGGTCCTGATTGGAAGGCAAAGCAGGGGCATCTGGCTGAACTGATGGCACGCAATGCCGCATGTAATGCTGCAGTTGAGCATCTCGGCCTCAATAGCGATTTAAAAGGGTATCAGGAGCATCTCTCCATTCTCTGTGTGATGGATATGGGTGGTGGTGCCGGGTTTATCTATGCGGATGGAAAGAGAGGGATATTCATTCCCATGCCGGTTTTCGGTCACTGGCTGAAAAAAAGCTGGGGCCACTACTATAAACTTTCCAACATGAAACAGATACCACGGATTCCCGGTATGTGATGAGGTGCGCTTCGACCCTGAAACAGCAACATAAGGTGAAGTCAAATTTCTTCAGCATTGTAACTTTTTATTGTCCATCACCATGGCCGATTCATGGAACAGCCCCGATAAATTTAATCGCGAAGCAAAAGCGTGGGATAACAACCCCGGTCGCAAAGCACTTGCTGAAGCTGTAGCAAAAGCAATCATAGTAACGGCAAAGCCGGATAACACCATGCATGCCCTCGAAATCGGATGCGGCACCGGGCTGGTGACCATGGAAATCGCACCGCTTGTCAACTCGATTTCAGCAATTGATACCTCAACCCAGATGCTTGCCGTGCTGGAGGAGAAAATCAGTCGCTCAGGGATAACAAACGTCAAAACGACATGCACTGATCTCCTCTCACCCTCCGGAAGCAGTGCGGGGGAAAAAGATTTTGCATTGATCTACAGCAGCATGACCCTGCACCATATTGATGACACCCGTGGGTTTCTCAACCGGCTCTCAACCCTTCTCTCCCCCGGTGGAATGATTGCCCTCGCGGATCTTGATCTTGAAGAGGGGTTCTTTCATGATGACCCAATTGAAAAAGTTCATCACGGCTTTGAGCGCAAGGAACTGACGGCTATGCTCGAATCAGCAGGAGTGCAGGGAGCAATGTTTGAAACGATTTACGTTTTTGACAAAGTCAACCGTACAGGTGAACGCAGCTCATATCCGGTATTTCTCGTTACCGCCACAAAGGCGATGCACTGAGAAATTGTACCAATAAAACAGAAAAAATCAACGTATTTTTGTGTTACAACAACAAACGACACCGATAATTTTACTACAATCAAGACCTTTTTTCTTCATCCTTTAAACTATTACCATCATGAATATCGATCGTTTAGTCCTTGCTATTGCAGGTGTCCTGGTTCTGTCAAGCGTCTTACTCTCCGTCTATCACAACCAGAACTGGTTATGGTTAACCGGAGTTATAGGCACCATGCTGTTCCAGTCGGCCTTTACCGGTTTTTGTCCGATGGCCATGATTCTCAAGGCTGCCGGTGTCCAGCCCGGTACTGCATTCAAGTAGTCATGCAGAGGGGTTTGAGAGCTCCCCTTGCATACAGAGCAGCGAGAGTTTTGACCCTAGTTATCATACCAAGAGAGTTCATCGTCAGGGCGATTATGCAGCACAATTGAAAACCAGGGAGTGTGTTATGGCAAAAGTTGTTGTTTTAGGAGCAGGAGTTGCAGGCCATACTGCGGCTTCGTTTCTCAAAAAGAAACTCGGCAAGCATCATGAGCTTGTGGTGGTGACTCCGAACAGTTACTATCAGTGGATTCCTTCCAATATCTGGGTCGGTGTGGGTCAGATGACGATTGATGATGTCCGCTTTGAACTGAAAAAAGTCTATGACCGCTGGGGCATTATTTTCAAGCAGGCCAAAGCGCTTGAAATCCATCCCGAGGGAGACCAGGAGATTGCAAAAGGGTATGTGAGCATTGAGTACACCGATGGCGTGCGGAGCGGTCAGCGGGAGAAGGTTGACTATGATTATCTGGTCAATGCAACCGGCCCGAAGCTCAACTTTGAGGCAACCGAAGGTCTCGGGCCCGATAAAAACAGCTTCTCGGTCTGCACCTACAGCCATGCTGCCCACGCCTGGGAGCACCTGCAGGATAATATCAAAAAGATGCAGGCGGGCCAGAAGCAGCGGATTCTGATCGGCACCGGTCACGCCATGGCCACCTGCCAGGGCGCGGCGTTTGAGTACATTCTCAATGTCGCCTACGAAATTTCAAAACGCGGACTCAGCGACAAGGCTCAGATAACCTGGCTCTCCAACGAGTATGAAGTGGGTGATTTCGGCATGGGCGGCGCCTTCATCAACCGGGGCGGATACTACACCCCGACCAAGGTCTTCACCGAGTCGATTATGGCCGAGTACGGCATCAACTGGATCCGCAGGGCCGGCGTGCACAAGGTTGAACCCGGTCGTGCGCATTATGAGACGCTCAATGGCGACAACTTGACGCAGGAGTTTGACTTTGCCATGCTCATCCCCTCCTTCTCCGGGGTTGGCCTAACCGCTTATAACAAGGCTGGAGAGGAGATTACCGAGCAGATGTTTGCGCCGAACAAGTTTATGAAGGTTGACGCAAACTACACCGCGAAACCCTTTGAGGAGTGGGCGGCTGAAGACTGGCCCTCCATTTACCAGAGCCCGCTCTTCAAGAACATCTACGCACCGGGCATTGCCTTTGCCCCGCCACATCCGATCTCCAAACCGATGGCAAGCCCGAGCGGACGCCAGATTTTCCCGACCGCGCCCCGTACCGGTATGCCAGCAGGAGTTATGGGAAAAATTGTGGCGCTCAACATTGCCGAAAAGATCCAGGGTGCCACCGAGCATCACCACAAAGCCTCGATGAGCCGTATGGGCGCAGCGTGCGTGGTATCGGCAGGATTTGGTTCGTTTGACGGACTTGGAGCTTCCATGACCCTCTTTCCTGTTGTACCGGACTGGGAAAAGTATCCCGAATGGGGACGCGACATGAACTACTCTCTCGGAGAGGCAGGTCTTGCCGGACACTGGCTGAAGGTGATTTTGCACTATCTCTTTTTCCATAAAGCCAAAGGCTACCCATTCTGGTGGCTGATTCCGGAATAATTTCAATTTTGAAAACCACTGAATCCTGAAAACTATGGGTAAAAACAAAGTCAAAGCCTATTACGACGAAGCCTATCCGCCTGTTCCTTCAAAGGGAACACTTTACTGGCGGAAAAACCTGCTCTGGCAATTATTTCGCTTCGTTGTACTGAATGTTAAAATCATGCGTATTGTGGTTGGCGGACACTCCTGATATCGTCAAGCAATAACATCTCTTTCAACAGCATCGGTTCAATTTTTCATAACCGATGCTGTTGGTTTGTACATTTTATACATCAGAGTGAATAATTTTTTATGTAGCTTTAAGGGTTCTTATCGAGAAGAAGAAAATTCTTTTTTCATTTAACAACCTTACGCCATGAAACGATTGTTACTCATGATCTCTACAGGATTGCTCTGCAATTCTGCTGCTGCAAATGCAACGACAAATACACTTGATGGAAAGGCGATTTTCACTAAAAACTGCAGTGCCTGCCACTCCATTACTCCTCCTCCAAAATTAGCACCCCCGATTACTCCTTTGGCTTCCCGTTATCACATGCAGTTCCAGAAGAAAGAGGATGGCATCAAGCGCATTATGGCCTTCGTGAAACTGCCGGACAAGAAAAACGCGATTGATCCGCAGGCCATTGCCCGATTTGGCCTTATGGCCCCTGTCGTACTCCCGGATAACGAGTTGCGGGCTGTGGCCGAATGGGTCTGGGATCAGTACAATCCGAATATGGGCAGAGGGTTTGGGGGTCAGGGCATGGGCCGGGGCATGGGCCCGGGACGGATGAATCCGTAACAACCCTTGAGAGCTCTACTTTCTTGATGGAACTACAAACAACAGGGGTACTCCCGATTACCTATCAATACGATTGAGGTATCCCATGTTGTTTGAAAAAATCATAGCGTTCCAGGTTTAAAAAACGGCAGCTAAACACTGAGATATCAATAAAACAGTAACAATTGTTATCTAAAGCTGACAAAACAATTGTTACTGTTTTATTGAAAAAATAAAATTCTGAACAAGAGTTTTACTCCTGACATTTCACTCTTATTAAAGACAAACTGTTGCCTGGGCCACGATGAAACAATCATTCCGATGGAAAGTATTCATAAGCTTCGGGCTCTTTATAGCCTTGATCATGCTTCTCTTTTCAGGTGTAATTCTCTATATCTCTCCACCCGGTAGGGTTGCCAACTGGACAGACTGGAAGATGATCGGTCTGACAAAAAACGGATGGCAACACCAGCACCTTATTTTTGGATTTGCCTTCGCATTGCTCTCGCTCTTTCATCTTTTTTTCATTAACTGGCACGCATTCCTCTCCTACCTTAAAACCAAGTGCGCCCAGGGCGTCAGAAGCCCCCTTGAACTGCTGACAGTAATACTTCTCTCGCTCTTGTTCGGTTTCGGAACCTACTTCGATCTCCAACCATTTTCAGCAATTATCCGGTTCGGCAACAGGATTTCCAACTCTTGGGAGCGACGAGAAACGCAGGCACCGGTATCTCATGCTGAGCTCATGACGCTGATCGAACTCTCAGCTCAACCAGCTCTGGGTGGTGACCCAGCCGCCTTAAAAGCAAAGCTGGAAAAAGCTGGCTTAAAGGTCAGCTCAGAGCATCAGAACCTCGCGGATATAGCAAAGTCAAATGGCATAAGTGCAGAAAAAGCCTATGAGCTGCTTGCTCCACCGAGAGAGAGAAAACCGAAACTGGCACTCCAGGGTCTCGGGAACAAAACCCTGAAGCAAATAGCTGACGAGAATGGACTCTCGTCAACCTCACTGCAGCTTGCACTGCGCCAGAAAGGAGTTGAGGCAGAAACCAACATGCCACTCAAAGCAATTGCTGAAAAGAATAAGATTCCAATGGGCGAGCTGCAGCAACTGCTTGAATTAATGATCACGCACTGAAACCCAGCAGAGAGGCGTTGATACCCATATTCAACCATGAACTGCTCCCAAAGTCTGAAGATGGATAAGATGTCTATCGAGATTCAGTGAGAACCAGCATAAAATCGGAGGGGAAGTCCTGCCGCATTTACAAGGAAAGTGCGCGGTTTAACCAATGCTCTGGCGAGCCACTTTTAACGTAAAAACAATAAAAAAACGATCAATTTTACTCCAATAAGCATAAAACAGGCAAAAAATTTTGGAAAATATTTAAATTAATATTAACAATCGTTAATAGATAATCATTAAAAGCAGTAACCATGAAGTCAATAATCTCAACAACCACCTCAATGCCCTGCGGCTGTTGCTGTTGTTGTATGTTGCAACGTTCCGATACGAAGATATCCGGAAGAGCATCGTAGTTCAAGTGATTTCATGAAGTGCGACCATCTTTACAAGCCGGTTCTGAGTGTCAGAACCGGCTTTTTTTATTTTCTCAAAATTCTGAACGAACCGTTAACCATTACAAGAGAACTGTTATGTCGTCACCATCATCTTCAACTCAATGCACAGGAATACCACTGCCGATCGTCAAACTGAACCGAGCCGTGCTACTAGCTGGCATCAGTGTGGCCATTGTGCTGCAGCAGCCGCTTCTGACCACCGCACTTTTTGTGATCATTCTTGGCTCCGTTATCTCCGGCAGAAAAGGAAGCCTCATCTTCTTTATCGGATCGCGCCTCTTTGCCCGCCAGAACCAGAGTGCCGGAACTGAAGATCCCAGGCTGATGCGCTTCAATAACTCCATTGCCGCAACTCTGCTCGGCAGTGCTCAACTTGCCTTTCTCTTCGGGGCCCCGATTGCAGGATGGATCCTTTCAGGCTTTGTAGCCGTTGCCGCCGCCATAGCGCTCTCGGGCTTCTGCTTCGGCTGCTTTCTCTTCTACCAGTTCAATCTGCAACGCTTCCGGCTCTTCGGTAAAAAGCCGGCAACCGGGAGTGAATCGAAAAACGGAGCCGTTCCGGCTGAGTAAGGAAATAGTGAGTTGTATAACGCTCTTAATAAGTTTTTCGTGGCGACGTGGGTGAGAGGTTCAAACCAGGGTCTGCAAAACCATTTTTCGCAAGTTCGAATCTTGCCGTCGCCGCAATGGTCAAAGAGTAGCGGAAGTAATCAAATAACAAACCCTAATACGAGGAGAGTAAAAGCAATGAGCACAGAGAACTATCGTTTTGAAACACTTGCCCTGCATGCAGGACAATCGGTCGATGCAACCCAGTCACGCGGAGTGCCGGTTTACCGCACCAGCTCCTATCTCTTTAAAAGCACCGAACATGCCGCAAACCTTTTTGCCCTCAAAGAGCTGGGCAATATCTATACCCGACTGATGAACCCGACCACCGATATTCTCGAACAGCGGGTCACCCAGCTTGAAGGGGGTGCCGCCTCCGTGGCCCTTGCGTCAGGCACGGCCGCAATTTTTTATGCAATCATTACACTGGCCGAAGCTGGAGATGAAATCGTTGCAGCCAACAATCTCTATGGCGGCACCTACACCCAGTTCGACGCCATTTTACCGAAACTCGGCATTACCGTGAAATTCGTTGATCCCAAAGATCCGGCCAATTTCGAGCGGGCAATTACCGAAAAAACAAAAGCCCTTTTCATTGAAACCATTGGCAACCCGGTGCTCGACTATACCGATGTTAAAGCCATTGCCGATGTTGCCCACAAGAACGGCCTTCCGCTGATTGTTGACGCAACCTTCACCACCCCCTACCACCTCAAAACCATAGAGCTTGGGGCCGATATTGTCATCAACTCCCTGACCAAATGGCTTGGCGGCCATGGTGCCGGTCTCGGCGGCATCATTACCGATGCCGGACGATTTGACTGGAAAGGGGGACGCCACCCGCTCTTTACCGAACCCGACAACAACTACCACGGGCTTCGCTGGGCCATTGACCTGCCGGAACCGCTTGCGCCAATTGCTTTTGCCCTTCGGGTACGAACCGTGCCGCTCAGAAACCTCGGTGCCTGCATTTCGCCCGACAACTCCTGGATCTTTATTCAGGGACTTGAAACCCTGCATGTGCGTATGGCCCGCCATTCGGAAAACGCCCTGAAGGTTGCCCGCCATCTTGCCGAGCATCCTGAAGTGGCATGGGTACGCTATCCAGGTCTGGAGAGCGATCCATCCTACCCGGCAGCTTCAAAAGATTTGAAAAACGGATTTGGCGGCATGGTGGTCTTTGGGGTTAAAGGCGGTTATGAGAAGGCGGTCAAAATTATCGACACCATCAAGCTCTTCTCACACCTGGCCAATGTCGGTGATGCCAAAAGCCTGATCCTCCACCCGGCAAGCACCTCGCACAGTCAGCTATCGGAAGAGCAGCAGCTCCAGAGCGGCCTTTCGGCTGATTTGATCCGTCTCTCCATCGGCCTTGAACATCCCGATGACCTGATTGAGGCGCTTGATGAGGTTCTTCGAAGTAAATAATTAAAAGATCAGGCTGACAAGCTGATTCAGTTTCAATAGTTAGCACAGTGTAACGGTACAATGGTAAACAAGCATCTCACGATACAGATCCCTGAAGGATTGCATTTCCGGGCCCTTGCAAAAATTTTCAAAATCTCCCGCGAACAGCAATGCTCGGTTGTTTTTCAGAAAGAGAGTGGAGAAACGGCCCGTTCAGACTCTTTTCTTGAGATGCTTGCCCTGTGCGCCATTATGGGCACAACCTTGCAGGTAACGGTTGAAGGCAACAATGAAAACAAAACCCTGACCATGATTGAAGAAGTTTTTGAAAACGGAGCTGGCATCTGAACCATGAATAAAAACTACCTAAACCACTCTGTTGTGCTTGCCGACCGGCAGTTCTTAACAAGGGAAGCCCTGCAGGCTCTCCTTGCGCCGCTCTACCGGACATTCTACACGGTAACAACAAAGGCTGGTTTGCAGCAGTATCTGCAAAAAGAGCCGATTTCGCTCATTATCACCGACTATATCCTGCTTGATTTTGATTCGGTCAGCGATCTCGGCGAAGTGAGAAAAAAATATCCGGAAACCGGCATTATTGTTCTGACCAATGCCGTAACCCACATAACCATAAAGGAGCTGAACGATGCTGGCATTAAAAACATCATCCTGAAAACCGATGATCGCGAAGAGATTTTTCATGCCATTGATGCCGCACTGAAAGGGAAAAAATATTATTCTGGAGACGTGCTTGATATTCTTCTCAATAAAGAAACGCCTCTCGAAGATGCCCGCATTCTGACCTCATCCGAGATCGAAATAGTCCGCATGATTTCAGGAGGATTGTCGACAAAGGAGATTGCGGTAAAAAAACATATCAGTTTCCATACCGTCATGACACACAGAAAAAATATTTTCCGGAAACTTGGTGTCTCAAACAGCCCTGAACTGCTCATGTACGCCATAAAAGCCGGCCTGATTGACAACATCGAGTATCACATATGAGCGTGTATACCTGTTTTGCGGTAGACGATATCACTCTTAAAGGGTATTTACATTCCGGTAGTTATTGATGATCTTTTAAGCGTGCCAAACCCTTGAAAATAAATGCTCTGAACCCCCTTTAACTGCAGACCATGAGCGTGTTTACCTCATGCAGAAGAAGGAGAGGTGGTACAGGAAAATGGCTACGGAAACAAATGGCAGAAGGGTGAAAAAAAGAAACAGAAATATCATGCGCTATTACGTTTATCATATGAGAACATAAAAAAAGAAACAATCAACAAATTGTGAGAAAATAAAACAGTAACCTTAAACACAACAGAAAGCTATGGGACGTATCGCAAAAAAACTGACCGATTTGATCGGTAACACTCCTTTACTGGAACTTCAAAATTTCGGGAGTGAGCATGAGGCCTTGGCAACCATTATTGCCAAACTTGAGTACTTCAATCCGGGCGGAAGTGTCAAGGATCGTATCGGTTTTTCCATGATCGAAGATGCAGAGAAACAGGGTCTTATCAACCAGGAGAGCATCATTATTGAACCGACCAGCGGTAACACCGGTATTGCGCTGGCGTTTATTGCTGCAGCCAAAGGGTACCGCCTGATACTCACCATGCCTGAAACCATGAGTATTGAGCGCCGCAATCTGCTCAAGGCACTCGGAGCTGAACTGGTGCTGACACCAGGACCTGAAGGCATGGTTGGAGCCATCAAGAAAGCCGACGAGCTGCATACCGAGTATGCGAACTCCTTTGTGCCGCAACAGTTCAAAAACCTTGCAAATCCCGAAATCCACCGCAAAACAACGGCCGAAGAGATCTGGAAGGACACTGACGGACAGGTTGATATTTTTGTCAGCGGCGTGGGAACCGGCGGCACCATAACCGGCGTTGGAGAGATACTCAAACAGCGGAACCCTGCGGTCAAAATCGTAGCAGTTGAACCGTTCGATTCACAGGTGATTGCCGGCGGCAAACCCGGACCGCATAAAATCCAGGGAATCGGTGCTGGCTTTATCCCTGACATTTTGAACACCGGCATTATTGATGAAATTATCCCGGTTAAGAACGAAGATGCCCTGCGTACCGGTCGCAAACTAGCTAAAACTGAGGGCCTCATTGTGGGTATATCTTCAGGTGCAGCCGTTTACGCCGCACTGCAGCTTGCCTTGCGTGAGGAGAACAAGGGAAAGCGTATTGTTGTCATCCTGCCGGATACCGGCGAACGCTACCTCTCAACCCTGCTCTACCAGTTTGAGAATGAGCCGGTTGTGATCTGAAGAGCCCGGCCTGGGCTGCTCCTGCGGCCCAGGCTGATACTCTAAAAAAATAAATACTTAAATAGAACGGAGATCCGTTTCAGGGAGAAATTATCATCATGGAAATCAAAAGCAGCAGTGTCATTGAAGAGGCAATCCGGCTCCTCTCCGGGCCCGCGGACACTGAATGCAGCAATGTTGAGCATCATGAACATCTGCTTCCCTCAATTGAAAAGCTCAAAGAGTCGGTTGAGCTGCTTCGCTCCATCCTCTTTCCCGGATATTTCGGTGGCCCCATCCTGCGGCCGGAATCGCTCCCCCATTTTTTGGGTGTACGCATTGAGAAACTCTTTGGACTGCTTTCAGAACAGATTCTGAGCGTACAGCATTTTGATGCAGGAGGCCGTTGTTCCGTCAACGCAGAGGAGGGTGCGGCTGAAACCGCCCGCCGATTCATCGGAACGCTTCCCGAACTCAAGCGTGTTTTGTGCACTGACGTCAATGCCATCTACAACGGAGATCCGGCAGCAAAAAACCATGGCGAAATTGTTTTCTGCTACCCCTCCATCCGGGCCATGATCAATCACCGGGCGGCGCATACCCTCCTGAAGCTTGGAGTGCCCCTGATACCAAGAATCATTGCTGAAATGGCCCACTCGGAAACCGGTATTGATATTCATCCCGGCGCAAGCATCGGGGAGTATTTCTGCATTGATCACGGAACCGGAGTCGTCATTGGCGAAACCTGCGTCATCGGCAACAACGTCCGGCTCTACCAGGGCGTAACGCTTGGCGCGAAAAAATTTGCCCTCGACAAGGACGGCAACCCGGCCAAGGATGTGCCGCGTCATCCGATTCTTGAAGACGGCGTTGTGGTCTACTCCAACGCCAACATCCTTGGACGGATCACCATCGGCAAAAACTCGGTTATCGGCGGAAACGTCTGGCTTACCAGAACGGTACCGCCAAACTCAAGAATCCTGCAGCAGAAAGCCGTGGAGAGCAGTTTTACCGACGGCCTCGGCATTTAAAACATAACGATCATCTTTAAAACCCTTAGGCACACACCTATGTCAAATTCACAACGGGAATCAAACAGCCACCTGCAACGTAGCGTAACGACAAGCGTGGCAAGAAATCTGGCGAATACGACCAAAACCGCTCCCCAGATGATGTCCATCACCCCGAGATGGATACTCAAACTTCTCCCGTGGGTTCATGTTTCATCCGGCACCTACCGTGTCAACCGGACAAAAATAGAGCTGCAGAAACCCGAACGCATCGGCATTGATTTTCATGATGGCATTGCCTCATTCAAGCCTGAAGCCCTGAAAAGTATTCCGCTCTTTGCTTCATTTGAGGATGAAGTCATTGCAAAGATTGCCAAAAAGTTTTCGATTGAAGAGTCGGAACTCGGCAGCACCCTGATCCTCGAAGGCGAAGATCGCCACAAGCTCTTTATCATTGCCCACGGCCAGGTTGAAATTTTAAGCAAGGGACTCCACGGCGAAGAGCTGCGCATTGCCCTGCTCTCCGAAGGGGAGTATTTCGGCGAAGAGGATCTGGTTTCCGACAAACCCTCGCCGGTCACCATCCGCACCATCACTCCCGGCACGCTCTTTTCGCTCTCAAGCGTCGATATTGAAAAGCTCTTCAAGGAGTCGCCCTCTCTGAAAGAGTCATTCCAGCAAGCCGTTGCCGAGTACCTGAAAATCCGTTCCACGGTCAACACGCACGGTGAAAAGCATATTGACCTCATCGCCGGTTTCGAGGAAGATGTTGAAATTCCGGAAACCTATGTCGATTACTCCAACAAACCCCGCGAATACTCCCTGCAGGCGATTCAGACGGTTGTTCGTGTGCATACAAGGGTTTCCGACCTCTACAACGAGCCTTACAACCAGATAGAGCAGCAGATGCGGCTCACCATCGAGGGAATCAAGGAGCGTCAGGAGTGGGAGTTCATCAACAACCGCGAGTTCGGTCTGCTCCACTCGGCCGATCCCGGCCAGCGCATCTCGACCCGCTACGGCACCCCGACCCCGGATGACCTTGATGATCTGCTTACCAAGGTGTGGAAAAAACCGGCATTCTTTATTGCCCATCCGAAAGCCATTGCAGCGTTTGAGCGTGAATGTACTTGGCGCGGCGTGCCTCCGGCCACCATCAATCTCTTCGGAACCCCGGTGCTGACCTGGCGCGGTGTGCCGCTTATTCCAAGCGACAAGCTTGAAATCAACAAGAACAGCAAGTCGGGCCACGGCACAACCAACATTATCCTGCTGCGTGTCGGTGAAAATGAGCAGGGCGTTGTTGGTCTGCATCAGGCCGGAATCCCCGGAGAGATCAGCCCGAGCCTCTCGGCAAGGCTTATGGGGCTCGACAAGCTTGGCGTCGCCTCGTACCTCTTGACCCTCTACTCGTCACTGGCCGTGCTGACGGATGATGCCCTGGCCATCCTTGAAAACGTTGAAGTAGGCTACTATCACGATTACGAACATCGCAAGAGCGCCACTAAAGTAAAATAAACGAACGTCGTCCAATCAACCTCCCGGTACGGCCGCCTCTTTTCCAGAACGAAGAGCAAGGCTGCGGTACCGGGAGACTACCTTTCTACTTATGCCACAAGATATTGAGCCACAGAACCATGCCGGAAGCGAAAGCGACCTGCTGAGCCCGGTGCTCATTGCGCAAATTGCGAGCCGCCTCTTCAATGAACTGCCCGAAGCCGGCAGCGTTCCGAAATTTGAAACCGATGCCCCGGAAGCTCCATCTTCATTTGCCTCCAGCTTCAGCAGCCCGTCTCTGCCTGCAGGGGAAGAGAACCACCGAAACCTGCATACCGATCACTTTCATCAAGGGCTGTCCAAAGAGCCAAGCCTCCCCTCTTTTTCGGAAGAACTCCCTCTGGAGCAGCAGCCTGATCTCTACTTTCTCTCCACTTCACCCGAGAAAAAAGAGGAGCCGCTGGGTCATCATGCCAACAAACTGACCGAGCAGCAGAACTATTCTGAAGAAAAAAGCAGCTCAAACTCGCTTGATGAGTTTATCCGGCGCACCCTTCCAGCCAAACCGGAAAGGAGTGAGGATTTTTCATCGGCCAATCCCGAAAGCCTTGCACCCTTTTTCACCACCCTGAACAGCGGACTTCCGGGCGAAGATGAGTTCTCCTTTAAACTGCTCTATACCGCGGCCCAGAATCCGGCCAAAGCTCACGACCTGCGTCCGGAAGGGCTTCCGGAGCCTTTGCCGACCAGCCAGACAAGGGAAAATCCAGCCCAGATCCCCGCTGCTCTCCCTTTTGGAGGGGAGTGCTATGCTGAAAAACTCTATAAAACCTTTGCAGAAGGAGAGGGGCGTAACCTCGATCTCGGCCGGGTGTTGCAATCGCTTCAAGGCTTTGGAAACTCTCCTGCCGCTAGTGTCCCAGGTTTCGCGGCTCCTGAAGGTTTTCAACCAACGGTGGTACCCTTCACCCCTCAAGCGAGTAGTCCGGCTGAACTTCCGGGAAAAGCTCCGGCGCCGGTCTGGCCGGCCGCCACGCCCCCATCTCCGGGAAGCAGCGCCCTGCCATTCAGTTTGCCGGACGCTCCCCAGGAGCCCTACTACTTTCTGCGTGAATCCCGTCAACCGATTCACCAGCCGGAAGGGTTTGACGTGGCCACCATACGCAAGGACTTTCCGGTGCTGCACCAAAAGATTCACGGCAAGCAGCTTGTCTGGTTCGACAATGCCGCCACAACGCAGAAGCCGCTCAGCGTCATCAATGCGGTTGCCCGGTTCTACGCAACCGACAACTCGAATATCCATCGCGGAGCACACACCCTTGCGGCTCGCTCCACCGACGCCTATGAAGGGGCGCGTGAAAAAATCCGCCAGTTTATCGGTGCCAGCTCGGCTTCGGAGATCATCTATGTTCGGGGCACCACGGAAGGTATCAACCTGGTGGCTCAGACCTGGGGTCGAAAGTTCCTCCAGCCGGGCGATGAAATCATCCTCTCCATCCTTGAGCATCATGCCAATATTGTGCCGTGGCAGATGGTTGCCCAGGAGAAAGGGGCGCGCATACGGGTTGTGCCGGTCAACGACCGGGGTGAAATTATCCTTGAAGAGTACACGAAACTGCTCAACCCCCGCACCAAACTGGTGTCGCTGACCCAGGCATCAAACGGTCTTGGCACCATTCTGCCGATCCGGGAGATGATTCAGCTTGCCAAGCGCTTTGACGCCAAGGTGCTGATTGACGGCGCACAGTCGGTGGCCCACATTCCGGTCAACGTGCAGAATCTTGATGCCGATTTCTTTGTCTTTTCAGGCCACAAGATCTTTGCGCCTACCGGCATCGGCGTTGTTTACGGCAAACGGGAGCTGCTGGAGGTTATGCCTCCCTGGCAGGGCGGCGGCAACATGATCAAGGATGTCCGCTTTGAGGAGACCATCTACAACGAAGCTCCGGCCAAATTTGAAGCCGGAACCCCATCAATCGGTGACGCCATCGGCCTTGGTGCCGCGCTCGACTATGTGCGCAAAATCGGCCTTGAAAACATTGCCAACTATGAGCATCGCCTGACCGAGTACGGCACCGAACGCCTCAGCTCCATTCCGGGGCTGCGCCTCATCGGTACGGCACGGGATAAGGTGGGTGTGCTCTCCTTTGTTTTGAACAACCTCCCCAATGACGAGGTGGGCAAACTGCTGGATCGGGAAGGAATTGCGGTGCGGACCGGCCACCACTGCACCCAGCCATCACTGCGCCGCTTCGGGGTTGAAGGCACCATCCGCCCATCCCTCGCCTTCTACAACACCTTTGAGGAGATCGACCGGCTGGCCGACGTTGTCCGGCACATCCAGCGCCGGTAAAGAGATAAAAGCGTTACGGGGGGTTGAAAAGCCCCCTGTTTTATAAAAATAAGAGCAGAATATCGGTTATCTTTGCAGCCAGTGCGGTGAATCCGATAACAACAACAGCAGTAACGACTGAAAGCAGATGCAGTTTGAAACCCTTGCCATTCATGACGGACAGGCTCCTGATCCCCACACCGGATCGGTAACCGTGCCGATCTACCAAACCTCCACCTTTGAGCGCGAAGACCTGACCCACCCGAGTGAGTTCTTCTACTCAAGAATCGGTAACCCGACAAGAAAGGCACTCGAGTCCACCCTTGCCCTGCTTGAAAACGGCAAGTATGGCTTAGCATTTGCTTCAGGAGTAGCGGCCACCATGGCGGCCCTGCAGGTTGTAAAACCCGGAGATCACATTGTTGCCAGTAACGATATTTACGGCGGCAGTTACCGCATTTTCGAGCAGCTCCTCCGCCCCTGGGGTGTTAGTACCAGCTACGCCGAAAGCGAAGCAACCGAGAGCTATCGGGCCGCCATCCGGCCGGAAACAAAAATAATCTGGATTGAAACCCCAAGCAACCCCCTGCTTCAGCTCTCCGACATCCGGGCGCTTGCCACTCTCGCCCATGAGCGCGGAATCCTGCTTGCCGTGGACAACACCTTTTTAAGCCCCTACTTCCAGCGTCCGCTTGATCTCGGAGCCGATATTGTAGTGCACAGTACCACCAAATATCTTGGCGGCCACAGCGACGTTATCGGCGGTGCGGTCATCACCTCGGAAGCGAAACTGCACACCACCATCAAAAACTACCAGGCGGCCGCCGGAGCCATCCCGGCGCCCTGGGAGTGCTGGCTCATCCTTCGCGGACTGAAAACCCTGAAAATCCGCATGAAGGAGCATGAAGCCAACGCCCTCCATCTTGCCAAACTGCTTGAAATCCACCCGGCCGTGGAACGGGTTTTCTATCCGGGCCTGCCCTCCCACCCGCAGCATCAACTGGCAAAAGAGCAGATGAGCGGCTTTGGAGGCATGGTGACCTTTGCTTTGAAAGAAGGATTGCCGGCGGTAGAGAAACTGGTTTCGAAAATCAAACTCTTTGTGCTTGCCGACAGCCTCGGCGGCGTGGAGTCGCTCATCGCCTCCCCGGCAAAAATGACCCTTGGAGCGCTCTCTGCGGAAGAACGCCAACGCCGGAAGTGCACCGACAACCTGGTGCGCCTCTCGGTAGGACTGGAAAATGCCGGCGACCTTGAAGCTGACCTGCTTAACGCGCTTGAGGCATAACGAGTTTTTAAAAAACAGTTCATCGGCCAAAGAAATCGTGAAGAAATCCCGCAAATGATTACTATTGAACTCAACGGAAAAGAGCAATCGCTCCCGCCAGTTTCTACGGTAACCGATCTGCTCTCAACTATTGGAACAGAGGGCGCAACCGTGGCCGTCGTGGTTAATGATGATATCGTCCGCCCCGAAAACCGTTCAACCCGGCAGTTGCAGCAAGGTGACCGCGTTGAAATTCTGGTGTTTGCCGGCGGAGGCTAACCGACTTTAGTGACAAGACAAGAAAACAATTATGGACTTTTTGCAGCTCGGCTCCTATACCTTCACCTCCCGCCTGATTCTCGGAACAGGAAAATTCAGCACTGCCCGGGTAATGCTCGAAGCCGTCCGCGCTTCCGGCGCAGAGCTTGTGACGGTGGCACTGCGCCGCTTCAACCGCGAGCAGCTTGAAGATGACCTCTTCGGCCCCCTGAAAGCCATGGAGGGAGTTACCCTGATGCCGAACACCTCGGGCGCCTCAACCGCGGCTGAAGCCGTACGCGCGGCCCATATCTCCCGCGAACTCTCCGGAAGCCCCTTCATCAAGGTGGAGATTCACCCCAACCCGCAGCATCTGATGCCCGACCCGATTGAGACCTTCGAAGCGGCCCGGATTCTGGCAAAAGAGGGATTTCTCGTGATGCCCTATATCAGTGCCGATCCGGTTCTGGCCAAACGGCTTGAAGAGGTCGGATGCACCTCGGTCATGCCGCTCGGCTCGGCCATCGGCAGCGGTCAGGGGCTTGCGACCTCGGAGATGCTCCGCATCATTATCCGCGAAAGCACCATTCCGGTTATTGTCGATGCCGGCCTGCGCTCCCCTTCCGAAGCAGCCCTGGCCATGGAGATGGGGTGCGAGGCCGTGCTGGTCAACAGCGCTGTAGCCGTGGCCGGTAACCCGCCCATGATGGCCGAGGCCTTTGCCGGAGCGGTCAGGGCCGGAAGAGTGGCCTTCAATGCCGGGCTGATGCCAAAGAGCGGTAGCGCCATTGCAACCAGCCCCCTCACAGCCTTTCTCGGAGCAAAGGGATGAGTAACGTGCCCGAATGGCTCACCAATGAGCAGGAGTCGGCCCAACTTGCGAGGATGCTTGCCGCCAACTCATCAAGCTCCCTTGAAAGCCTGGCCGCCGAGTCGCAGGCGATCACCTTGCGCCGCTTCGGACGCACCATGACGCTCTACGCTCCGCTCTACCTCTCGAACTTCTGCTCCAGCGGATGCGCTTACTGCGGCTTTGCTTCCGACCGCAAAACCCGCCGACGCCGCCTTGAAGAGGGAGAAATCCGCCGTGAACTGACGGCCATGAAAAAGCTCGGCATCAGCGACATTCTCCTCCTCACGGGCGAACGCACCGCAGCGGCCGACTTCGACTATCTGCAACGCAGTGTTGCCATTGCGGCTGAAGTGATGCCCCGCGTTTCGGTGGAAGCATTCCCCATGAGCGTCAGCGAGTACCGCTCCCTTGCTGAAGCCGGGTGTACGGGAATCACCATCTATCAGGAGACCTACAACCGCGAGCGTTACGAGGCGCTGCACCGCTGGGGTCCGAAAAAAGATTTTATTGAGCGGCTTGAAACCCCGGCACGGGCGCTTGAGGGTGGGATAAAAACCGTCGGGCTCGGCGTGCTGCTCGGCCTCTCCGATCCGGTGGAAGATGCCCTCGGCCTCTACCGCCATGTGCGCCAGCTCAGCCGCACCTGGTGGCGTGCCGGGCTCTCGGTCTCCTTTCCCCGAATGCGCCCCCAGACCGGCGGCTATGAGCCCCCTTTCCCGGTGGATGACCATTTTCTCGCCCGCATGATCTTTGCCTTCCGCATTGCGCTGCCGGACGTGGAGCTGGTGCTCTCTACCCGCGAAAGCCCGGCCTTCCGTGACGGCATGACCGGGCTCGGCATCACCCGGATGAGCATCGAGAGCCGCACTACGGTGGGCGGTTATGATGACCCGGAAAATGCGGAGAAGGGGCAGTTTGAAGTTTTTGACGACCGCACGGCGCTGGAGTTCTGCCGGGCCCTGCGGGAGAGAAACATCGAGCCGGTCTTTAAAAACTGGGAGCCGGCCTATAACGGCCCCTCAGGCGGAAAAGTCACGGCAAACCAACTTTAGGAGCAAGAGGCCATGCCACTGAACGACAACCAGCGCGAACGATACGCACGCCACCTGACCCTGCAGGAGATCGGCGAAGCGGGACAGGAGAAGCTGCTTCAGGCTAAAGTGCTCATTATCGGGGCCGGAGGGCTCGGCTCCCCTGCGGCCTTCTACCTTGCGGCGGCGGGCATCGGCACCATCGGGCTGATGGATGGCGACCGGGTTGAACTCTCTAACCTGCAGCGCCAGCTCCTCCATACCACCGCATCAATCGGGGAGGAAAAGGTCACTTCCGCCCAGGCAAGGCTCGGTGCCCTTGACCCCGCCATCAAGCTGGAGCTCTACCCCTGCCGGCTCACGGCGGAGAATGCACAGGAGATCCTTGCTGAATATGAGTTTGTGATTGATGCCACGGACAATTTCGACTCCAAGTTCCTGATTGCACGAGCCTGCCACCAGGCCGGAAAACCCTACTCCCACGCCGGTATCCGCCAGTTCTACGGCCAGACCATGACCGTTCATCCCGGAGTGAGCGCCTGCTACCGCTGCGTCTTCCATGAAGAGGGCATTCCGATCACAACCGGCACTCCGTCCGGCCCGATGGGCGCTATCCCCGGCGTCATCGGCTCCCTGCAGGCCATCGAAGCCATTAAACATACACTCTCCATCGGCACCCCCCTCACCAACACCCTCCTCACCTTCGACGCCCTCACCATGAACACCCGAAAAGTCCCGGTGCGGCGCGACCCCTTCTGCCCCATCTGCGGAAGGTAAATAAGCGAAAAATGATCGCGTATCATACCAAATTCCTCTCCCTATCATCCCAAGTCATCAGTCTGATCACGCCCCCTCTCCGTGTCATCCCTTTCCGTATCATCCCGAATTCCTCTTCTGTCATCCCGAACAAAGAGAGGGATCTCCCTTATCTGAATATGTCGCATATGTCCGGTAACTCGAAATTTATAGCGACTATTACAGTAAAAATATTTTTGAAATCCGCACATTTTTAGCTAATTATTACCAATCCCCCCAACGCTCAAGGCAGTATCAACAAACGGATTATAACGCCCTGCAAGCGGGTGATACGATATTGGCAGGTAACATGCTTGTCAGCTATTTTTTTGCTGTCGCTTCGCCTGCGATGCTGTGCCAATGACTCAAATCATCGCATTTATAGCTTGTCGGTAACGATGCCAGTATAGAAAGTTTTTGAAGATCATCAATGATTAAAAAAACAAAAACAATGAATCCATACGTAAAATACGCCCTAACACTAGGAATGTCAGCATCTCTGTTTGGATGCGTCGTCGTAGAGCCAACACCGACAAAAGTTCAGCCTGTATATCCAGATTCAATTAGTACTGAGATTATAAATGGTTATTTCCAGGGCGCTATAACAAATAAAAATCCCATTACTTACAGACAGGGAAGTTACTATGAGCTGGTGAACCGATATGATGGCTTAGCCTATACATCCCCGTACACCGACACCAACTCCATACAAAAAAATGATATCGCCAAAAAAATTATATCGGATTTGCTGCTTGTGCATCTAAAGGCATACAATAATTTTATCGATAACTTAAGAAACAGTAATGCGTACAAAAACATGATCTATGGAACTGGGGCACTTGCTTTGAATCAATTGTCCATAGTCATAAATCCGGGTAATGCTACAAAAGCGCTTTCAGGAGCCAGTGGATTCCTGACTGGTGCGAATGATATTCGCAAAAATCAAACCTTTGAAGGATATACCGTTGCAGGAATTATCTCTGCAATGGATGCTCTTCGAGCACCTATACGAAAAACTTTAGACATAGAACTCGAGACCCCAAATATAAATTTACATAAGTGCCTGGTTTTGCTTGAGGAGTATGAAGCACAGGCAAATATTGAGAAAGCACTCGCTCACATGAACGACCTAGTATCCACTGAAAAACAGAAACACGACTTAGCTAAACAAAAATCTCAGAACGAGGCAGACTCCCTGAGATTAAAAGTTCTTCAAATAATTCCGGAAGACCAGGTAACTATTGCTGGCAAGATCACTGATAAAATTAAGATTATAACTATAACTCAGGCTCAGGCAGCGCTGAATACGCTCAACATAAAACCAAAAAACGATTTAAATGCGGCAAAAAAACAGCTAAAGAAATTGAATCAAGATGCTGTCGACAACATTAAAGATGATAAAAAACGTGTCGTGAGATTGAAGGCCATTCTGCAGGCTTTGGAAGAGGCAATCAACAACAATAAACCGTAAACTTTCTAATTAAAAACCATATCAACTATGGAAGAAATGTTACGTTCAATCAGTGGAGATGATTCTCTCAATGATATTGAACAGGCAATTGCGGGTGCGGAAGCTACAGGTATGGAACTTCTTCGATATCGTATCTCCGACGATGAGATAACCAATATCATAACCTTCAATGATTTGCCACCAGGTGAACGTCCCGAAAAGCGACTCCTGTTGGTGCCGCAGGGTAATCCTGTACCCAGCGGAACAACTATTGTTTACGATGGCGTTCTGTTGGTATCAGGTAATGAGACCGGAGTCAGTGCATATCGGTAAAAAGAGGTTCAAGCAATGATATTGACAACTCTCTTCATATTGCAGGCACCGGCCTCATCTCCCGGTGCCTGCAGGAAAGAATGGTCTCAATCACCCTTAAGGCATAAGGCGAAGGAAGGTGCCGGAATTGATGCCGGTGCCGGGGAGGACAACACCGAGTTGTGCCGGCCAGACAGAGACATAAGGGAAAAGGAGATTGCTGTTGCACTCCACCACCACTTCGTAGTAGAACCCTTCCGTATATTTATTGGCGTTGTGCGTCGTCTTGCCGGGGTCGAGGGTCACCAGAAGGGCGCCCGGTGCGGCAGGAGTTTTAACGGCTCCAACCGGACACTTGAAGACGGTAACACGCGCCGTTTGCTGCGCCGTGTCGTTGTTGAGCAAACCCCAATCGAGGGAGCCTGCATTTTGCGGAAGCAGAAAAGGGCCGGTCGTATAGCGCAAAGTATAGCCAGTCAAGGGCTTGGCTTCAAGAACGGCTCCTGCAGGGATGACACTGATATCGGTCAGTTGCGGCATACCGGCTACGGGTTTTGGTGAAACAGCACTCATACGTAATTTCCTCCTGTTTACAAGTTGTATGAAGATAGTCTGATGATTCGCCTGCCTGAAAAAGAGAACTCCAGGGTAACGCTTTTGAAACAAGGTTCTGCATGAGATATGCAAACAGGTTAGCCAACTCGTTTGCGGACGCGGGCAACGCTACTTGCAACAAAAAAGTAATAACGGTTACTAATAACAGCAAAAAAAACTTTCCGGATGATTATCGTCTAAGCCTCCTGTCAGGTCAAAAAATCAAGAAGCGAGTTGATTTTTACCTAAAGATTGAGTATTATTTTCCTGACCATTCAAAGTGGTTCCGCCTTAATTTCAACCTCTATTCTTCTCTTTTTTCTCCATCCATTCACAAACATGAATGGCTTTTTTAATCTGTACAAATTCGTGATCAGCTTTACCGGCTTCCATTGATGACGGGGTATACCTTGCAATACAACGAACAATCGGGTCATGATTTATCACGCATTAAAATTTCTTGCCGGCCAATTGGGCACCTATTTCAAAGGCCTGGAGCTGCCCGGTGGCCTTGCTGCGGTGCCGACCCCGCTCTTGCAGAATGTTGCCCACTTCAGTGAAGATGATCTCAAAAAAGCAAACAACGTTCTGCTTACCCTGATCAACCTCTCGGAAGAGGCGACCATGAAAAATTTCCCTGGGACATATATCGTCAACAGCAATGAAGCGCATTACGATAACCCGCCGATCAACATCAATCTCTTCCTTCTTTTCTCGGTTTGCATACCCAATTACGAGCATGCCCTGATTTACCTCTCGCACACCATCAACTTTTTTCAGGGGAAATATTCGTTTACCCCGCAAAACAGCGTGACAACTGTAGATCCGCTGCCGGATGATTTTCACATCATTCTGGATCTCTACTCCCTCACCTTTGAACAAACCAACTATGTATGGAGCGCGCTTGGAGGCAAGCAGCACCCCTTTGTGTGCTATAAAGTCAGGTTGCTGAAGATGATGAGGGAAAGCACCCGGGAAACCCGTGGAGTAATCAAGCAGGTCCGCATCAACGACGAGAGCGCTTCTTAAAGTCATGCGGCACAAAAGGTAACAGCTACTCATATGAGCATTACGGTCACCTACAACATCTTGTTCGAAGTGAAGATCCTTCACCACTATTTCCTCAACAAGGGGCTGGATAATTTTGAACGTATGGACGAAAGTGCGAAGGCTGAAATGATGCTGAAGTATGATGTGCGCGAATTTTTCGATATCCGGCCAACGGCTGAGTGCCAGAAAAACCTTGACCGGCACCATTGCATCTTCAAAGCGACCTCCACCGGCATCATTGTCGGCATGAAAGCCGAGCCTGACGGGCTAAACCCGCTGAAATGCAAGCCGTGGCCTGAACTTGACGATGAGCTGCTCTTTACCTTTCTGGTAAATCTGAACGAACCGAATCTGCTGAACTACACGGCCCTGCCACTGACCGGAAACAGCAGCCAACTCTATGTATTCCAGAACCTGACGGGACCCCGGGCCAAAGCCTACCCCTCCTTGTGCACCACCCCTCCGGCATATGTTGCGGGCCCTGATTACCTGCCCGGAGATATGGTGACCGACAACCCGGAAAATCCGGCAACCCTCTTCACGGCCATGCATAAAACCAGCAGCTTGACGGCAAACAGCAAGGAGTGGCTGGCTGAAGAGAGGGGTGACGGCTATCCTGTATCGTATGCAAACCTCAATGACCGCCACCCTGTCGTAAGAGAGAGGATGGTCTACCGGGTTAAAACCGCTGGAGTTAAGCCAACCGTGGTGGTAAAGAGTGCTTCAGGAACCACCGTTACCCCAAAAACCACTTTGGTGCCAGTCGATCTGCAGCCCGGAGAGTTCCAGAGCATTCAGATTGAGCTCGGCGGATTGCCAGAAGGGTTCTATTCGTTGCACGCTGAATCGGATGACCACACCTATAAGGATGAGGTTGCATTTTTTCTGCTCCAGCAGCGCCAAACGCCTTTTGGTATTCTGCAACTGCAGGTGAAAAGTGACACCACGGCCTACAACATGCTCGATCCAGAGGGATTTCTGCTCAGCCCGACTTATGAACTCCGTCTGAGGAACCGGGCCACCCATTGGCGTTATGTCGGCAAAAACTTCAATGCCTCCTCCATTACCCATAGCTCCCTGCCTCTGACGCGCTTCGGGTTTATTAAGCAGGTCAAGGTAACGGACAAGGATGGCAATGAAGTCGACGATCTTCCCAATCCCGCAGTGGCTATGATTAAAGCCGAAGCGCTCTCTATTGCGGAGGAAAAGAACTTCTACTCTGAAATTTATATCCATTAACTCCAACGAAACAATCATATGGCGACGACCTACAAAACACCCGGAGTATACGTGGAAGAAATTTCCAAGCTGCCGCCCTCAGTGGCCCAGGTGGAAACCGCCATTCCCGCTTTTATCGGCTACACGAAAAATGATACCTATCAGGGAATCACTCTGGTAGCCAAGCCAAAACGGATCAAATCGCTTAATGAGTTTGTCGAAATTTTCGGCCCGGCAAGCCCTGCAACCATCCAGACGGGTAGTGACAACGGCATAAAGCTCAAAAAGGATGGCAGTGAGTTCGTGCTCGACAGCCCCATTGCCGATCCCTTCTCATCGCTGCATTACCGGCTGTATTACGCTCTCCTGCTCTATTTTGGCAATGGAGGAGGGCCGTGCTTCGTCGTCTCCTGCGGAAAATACAAAGCTGACAACTCGGTAGTCAATACAGAGATGGAAACGGCATTAAAGGCACTGCGGAAAGAAGATGAGCCGACCCTGATCCTCTTCACCGATGCGGTCTCCCTGACCGATGCCGACCAATACTACGCCTTGTACACCAGCGCGCTTTCGCAATGTGCCGATCTCATGGACAGGGTCGTGATCATCGATCTGCGCATCGCTGCCGACAAAAAGGGAGAGGCCGCATTCTCGGATGTGGAAACGGAGTTCCGAAACAAGATCGGGATCAATGCACTGAGCTATGGCGCGGCATATTATCCCTGGCTGAAAACCTCCCTTGACTACTCCATCGACGAATCCGCCATTCCAATCCTTCAGTTGGGCACCGATATTGTGGCAAACACGGTTCTGCGCAAATACCCGCCGGCAGGCTCAACGACCCTGACACCCGGAGATGAAAAGATCTCGCTCTATCACTCCAAGAGTTCGGTTTATGCCCTGGTTAAAAAGGAGATCAGCAAGTTTCAGGTTATTGCGCCTCCATCTGCAGCCATTGCTGGTGTTTATGCCATGGTCGACAGCACGCGTGGCGTATGGAAAGCCCCGGCCAATGTGTCGCTCAACTATGTGAAAGAGCCCGCAGTAAAGATTGATGATGAAGACCAGAAGGACATGAATGTAACGCCGACCGGAAAATCCGTGAACGCCATCCGCACCTTCACCGGCAAAGGGGTGCTGGTTTGGGGGGCGCGAACACTGGCCGGAAATGACAATGAGTGGCGTTACATCAGCGTCAGGCGCTTTTACAATATGGTTGAGGAGAGTGTCAAAAAAGCTACTGAGCCGTTTGTCTTTGAGCCGAATGACGCCAACACCTGGATCAAGGTGCGCGCCATGATTGAAAACTTCCTGATTTTGCAATGGCGCCAGGGTGCCCTGATGGGGGCCAAACCCGCAGAGGCCTTCTTTGTCCATGTCGGGCTCGGAGAGACCATGACGGCCCTCGACATCCTTGAAGGCAGAATGATTGTTGAGATCGGCATGGCCGTTGTGCGTCCGGCGGAGTTCATCATCCTCCGCTTCAGCCATAAAATGGTCGTTTCCTAACCGTAACTTTTAACCGCTAACGATATGGCTTACAAGACTCCGGGCGTCTATATCAAGGAGGTAGCCCTCTTCCCTCCATCGGTAGCCCAGGTGGAAACCGCACTGCCGGCCTTTGTCGGCTACACGGAAAATGCCGTGGATACGCAGGGCAAAAGCCTTACGAACGTCCCGGCAAGGATCAAATCGCTGGTGGAGTTCCAGTCGCTCTTCGGCGGTGCATATGTGCCCGAATCGTACACGGTGGTGACGGAGGGTAATGCCCTGCTGTCGGTCACCCCCGCCAAGCGCTTCTACCTCTTTGATGCCTTGCGGCAATTTTATGACAATGGTGGAGGAAGTTGCTATATCGTCAGCGTGGGCTCATATAGTGATACCATTGCCTTTGATGCCCTCAAAGGTGGATTTGAGCGGATAAAAAAAGTGGATGAGCCAACCCTGCTCCTCTCCCCCGATGCCGTTGGCCTGAAGGATGGCAGTGACCTTCCTGATCTGACGAAATTCACCGATCTGCAAAAGGAGCTGCTCGGCCAGTGCGCCGTGCTCCAGGACCGCTTCTCCATCCTTGATATCCTGCAGGGGTACCAGGCGGAGGATGTTTCCAACACCCCTATAGCCGATTTCAGGGACACGATCGGCATCAATAACCTGAGCTACGGTGCCGCCTACTATCCCTGGATCATCACCAGTTACAGCTACGATATCTGCTTCCGGCAACTGCAGCTTTACGACAACAAAAAGGCTCTCATCACCAATTATGATCCTTTCGCCAAGAATGATACGGAAAAGGGGCTGGTCGCCTCGTTACAGCTCAGCACGGCCGATACCGATGCGACCATCAACATCCCTGATGCATCGTTGAACAAAAGCAAGCTGCTCAGCCAAGGCATCGCTCACCTCAAAGAGCTGCTTTCAGGATACAAGGCAAATATAGCTGCCGACACGGCGGCTCTGGTAATCAACATGACCGCCTGGCTCAACCTGCTGGCCAATATATCCCTCTCGTTCAAGAACGCCGAGAGCAAGTCAAAGCCTGGATCGGGTTACCGCAAGGAGATTGATAAAATCAAAGCGGACAGCGCTCTGACTGATGCCATAACCTTTTTGGTTTCGATCGAGAAGAACCCGGATACCATTGCCAACACCAAGGATCGCGATCTGAAGAAAGTCGAGGATCTCTACTTACCCCTCGACAAGGGGTGGCTGGGCACCAATACCTCACTCCTGATCCCGGCCGATGCCACCGCTTTCAGCAATGACCGCGCAGGATCTCTCCTGGTCATTGATACCTTGAGCGACTCTACCTTGAAGATCCTGAACGCCTGGCAGCGCCTCTTGGATGCGGCCCTGCATTTTGAAGCGCAGGCCGATACCGCCCTCTTTGCCGGCCATGTTTTCTTCCGTGGAGTGCATGACAAAACGCTGGAGCAGATGCGCACGCTTCCGCCTTCCGGCACGGTTGCCGGCATCTATACGGCGGTTGACCATTCGCGCGGGGTCTGGAAAGCTCCGGCCAATGTGAGCATCAACTCCATTGTCGGCCCGGCGGTCAAGATCGACAGCAATGAGCAGGAGGAGTTGAATGTGCACACAACCGGAAAATCGGTGAATGCCATCCGAGCCTTTACCGGCAAGGGCACCCTTGTGTGGGGAGCCCGAACGCTGGCTGGAAACGACAATGAATGGCGCTATGTGCCGGTACGCCGCTTCTTCATCATGGTGGAAGAGAGCACCAAAAAGGCAACCGAACCATTCGTGTTTGAACCAAACGATGCCAATACCTGGATCAAGGTGAGGGCCATGATCGAAAACTTTTTGATCCTCCAGTGGCGGGCCGGAGCCCTGCAGGGGGCAAAACCCGATGAGGCCTTCTATGTCCGGGTCGGTTTGAATGAGACCATGACCATGCAGGACATCCTTGAAGGGAGCATGATTATTGATATCGGCATGGCCGTTGTCCGGCCGGCAGAGTTCATCATCCTGCGCTTCAGCCACAAGATGCAAAGCGGCAACGGATAATGTGGCCCAGGGAAAGCTATCACTGAAAGTCACTGTAACAAGCAAATAACCTAAACAAGAGACCACTATGGCAACATATCCCATTCCAAAGTTTCATTTTCAGGTTCAGTGGGGCGGGACCCGGATTGGTTTTTCAGAAGTAACGGGCCTCACCATAGAAAATGAAGTGATCGAGTACCGCGAAGGCAGCAGTCCCGAGTACAACAAGATCAAGATGCCGGGGCTGCACAAATTCGGGAACATTACCCTCAAGCGCGGCATTTTTGCCAGTGACAACGACTATTTCAACTGGCTCAATACCGTCAAGCTCAACACCATTGAGCGGAGGGATCTGATCATCAGCCTGCTCAACGAGAATCATGAACCGGTCGTCTCCTACAAGGTAAAACAGGCCTGGCCGGTCAAGCTCCAGGCACCGGACTTGAAGAGCGATGCCAATGAGGTGGCTATTGAAAGCATTGAGCTGGCCCATGAAGGCCTGGTGATTCAGAATGGGTAACTATTATCCACCGGTGGGGTTTCACTTCAGGGTGGTCTTCACCGGCATAGGACAGAGCGACATCGACAGCCGCTTTCAATCGGTTTCCGGCCTGAATATGGAGCTGGAAACCGAATCAAGAAAAGAGGGTGGAGAGAACCGCTACGAGCATGTTTTGCCGGTTCGTGCGAAATATCCTGTGCTGGTGCTGAAACGAGGGCTGGTCAATGATTCCGAACTGCTGACCAACTGGTGCAACGACGCCTTCCAGTCGCTCATCATTCAGCCGGTAGACCTCAACATTACCCTCTTGAACGAAACCCATGAACCGCTCATGACCTGGAGCGTCAAGCACGCATGGCCCCGGAAATGGAGCCACAGTGACCTCAATGCCGAACAGAACGCCCTGGCCATTGAGACCTTTGAACTGCAATACCAGTATTTCACCCTTTCATAACAGGAACCATGCCGATAGAGATCCGTGAACTGAACATCCGCGTCAGCGTCAACCAGAATCAGGAGGAGCAGGATAGCGGCCCGGCCACAGGCGGAGCCGCCACAGAGAGTATCAACAAGGATGAGCTGATTGCAGAGTGTGTCGAACAGGTGATGGAATTGATCAAACTTCAACAGGAGCGGTGATGGCGAACAACGTTTCCAAGCTGAAGATCTTCTCCTACGCGGATGCCGACCGGAAAAGTGCCGATGAGAGCATGGAGGTGCTGGTCAATCCGGAAAGCTATTCGCAGAAAATCACGGTCAAATTTTCGGAAAAACAGGCGCCGGGCACAACGGCCAAAATGCCCAAGTTCAGCAAGATGGAGCCCCAGAAGCTTGAATTTGAGCTGCTCTTCGACAGCACCGGTGTTATCAACGGGGTGAAGGATGAGAGTAACGGCGTTGAAGGCGAGCTATCAAGATTCAAGAAGCTGGTGCTTGAGTACAAGGGGGATAAACACCGTCCCCGTTTCCTGAGTATCTACTGGGGCACCCTCAAGTTCGACTGCTGTTTGGAGACCCTTGACATCACCTACAAGCTTTTCCGCGCAGACGGACTTCCGCTTCGGGCATTGGCCAAAGCGGGCTTTATCGGTTCGATGGACGACACCAAACGGGTGGCAAAAGAAAATGCCAGTTCGCCCGACCTCACCCACATCCGCACGGTCATGGAGGGCGACACGTTACCCCTTATGTCGTTCCGTATCTATGGTGATTCGAAATATTACATCGAAGTAGCCAAAGCCAATGGGTTGAACAGTTTCAGGGAGCTGAAAACAGGATCACGGATTGTGTTTCCGCCAATAAGGAAATAATATGCCAGAGGATAGAAGCATACCGACTACCCGCCCGGCCACGGTGGTGACCCCTTTGGTCATGATTGACGGCCGCGAGATTGCACGCACCTTCCTGGTGGACTCGATCACCGTGCGCAAGGAGGTTAACCGCGTCCCCTGGGCCAAGGTGGTCATCCTTGACGGAAACACCTCCTCCGGAGCCTTCGGTGCCAGCAACGAAGCGCTCTTTATCCCCGGTAAAGAGATTGAAATCAAATGCGGTTACCAGAACGATACCTTCACGATTTTCAAGGGAGTCATCATCACCCATGCCGTTAAACTCAGAGGCAATGCCAACTCCATGCTGCTTCTGGAGTGCCGCGACAAAACCGTGAAGATGACCATAGGCCGAAAAAGCCGCTATTTTTCCAGCAAGAAAGACAGCGATATCATCTCACTCATCACCGGCGATTATCGTGGCATTACCACCACGGTGGAAGCCACAACCGTGACCCACAAGGAGATGGTGCAGTACGACTGCACCGATTGGGATTTCATCCTCTCAAGGGCTGAGGCCAACGGCAAGCTCTGCATTGCCGACGACGGGGCCTTCTCGGTAAAAGCGGCCGACCTCACTCAATCATCCATATTGTCCCTGCAGTTCGGGGCCACCATGATGGAGTTCGATGCTGAAATCGACGCCCGGAACCAACTGAAAAAAGTAACCTCAAGGTCGTGGAACTCCAGCGATCAAACGATCCTTACAACCGATGCCGCCGAGCTGGATGTGCAGTTGAATGGAAATATCTCCTCCTCCGACCTCTCCAGGGTTATCGGGCTGGATGACTACCTCCTCAGTCATGGCGGCAAGGTGGAAGAGAGTGAACTGCAGGCCTGGAGCGACGCCCTGCTGCTTAAACGACAACTGGCCAGAGTGCGCGGACGGGTCAAATGCAAGGGGGTGCACACCGTCAAACCCGGCACCATCATTGAGTTGGGAGGAGTTTCGGAGCGCTTCAACGGCAATGCATTTGTCAGCGGTGTGCAACATTTCGTTGCGGCCGGCGACTGGACGCTCGACATCCAGTTTGGCATGGAGCCCGAGTGGTTTACCGAAAAGAGTGACATTACCGACAAACCGGCCGCCGGACTCCTCTCAGCCCTGCACGGCCTTCAGGTCGGCGTGGTGACCAAAATTGAGAGCGATCCCGACGGCGAAAACCGCATCAAGGTACGCCTCCCCATCATCAGCGAGTCTGAAGATGGAATCTGGGCCCGCATCGCCACCCTCGATGCCGGAAAGGAGAGGGGCTCCTTTTTCCTGCCAGAAGTGGGCGATGAGGTCATTATGGGCTTCATCAACGACGACCCGCGCGATGCCATCGTGCTCGGTATGCTCAACAGCAGCGCTCTGCCGGCCCCTCTGACGGCAGAGGCAAGTAATCCACAAAAGGGTTTTGTCAGCCGCAGCAAGCTGAAAATGATCTTTGATGACGAAAAAAAAAGCTTCACCATCGAGACCCCCTCCGGCAAGAGCATTACGCTGGATGAGGATGGCGGTGTGATCAAGATCACCGACGAGCACCAGAACGGTCTGGTGATGGACAGCAGCGGGATTGTTATCAAGAGCCAGGGAAAAATTGAAATACAAGCCCAGCAGGATCTCAAGCTGGACGGGCTGAATACGGAGGTCACCGCACAGGTTTCCTTGAAGGTTGAAGGAGCGGCCAGCACCGAGCTCAAGGCCGGAGGGGCGATGACGGTGAAGGGCGCAGTAGTACAGATCAATTAAAAAAGAGTTTATGGCGGCCGCCGCAAGAGTTTCGGATATGCATCTCTGCCCTATGGTCAACCCTGGCCCGGTGCCTCACGTCGGGGGCCCGATTATACCGCCGGGGGTGCCAACCGTGCTGATTGGAGGTATGCCGGCGGCAACAGTTGGTGACCAGTGCGTCTGTGCCGGAGCGCCCGATTCGATTCTGATGGGTTCCTCTACCGTCCTCATTGGCGGTAAACCGGCAGCACGCATGGGTGACCCTACAGCACACGGCGGCACCATTGTAGCGGGGTGCCCGACCGTGATGATCGGCGGCTGAATAACTTGGGAAAATGGAAGAGAAGATGAGTACAGAACAGGCATTTCTGGGACGAGGATGGGGGTTTCCGCCCGAGTTCAGCCGGGCTTCGAAAAACGTGGGCATGCTTGAAGATGTAGAAGACATTGAAAGCAGCCTCACTATCCTGCTCTCCACCCGGCTAGGGGAGCGGATCATGCAGCCCAACTACGGCTGTAACCTGGATGAGATGGTCTTTGAGGCGATGAACCTGACCATGCTCACCTATCTGAAAGATCTGGTAGAGAACGCCATCCTCTATTATGAGCCACGAATAGAGCTGGAAGGGCTGGAAATTGATACCTCACAGGAAAATGAAGGAGTCCTGCTTATCAGGATCGATTACACGGTAAGGAGCACCAACTCGCGCTTCAACTATGTTTACCCGTTTTACAAGAATGAAGGCACAAACCTCGGTTAGCCGCACAGAACGATGGCACTGAACTGCAAACATAATCATCCCCTGCAGCATGACGGAACCAGCCAGCTCCAGCGGTTCCTCAAAGCGCTTGAACCCGGCAGCACTCCCATCCACGAGTTTGAGCTGCGTGACTGGATGCGCTTTGCCTGGTATTTTGCAAAGCACCTCAACTATTTCAGCCCGGCGGACGACAAAAATGCGCAGGGCAACTGGCAGGATTTCATGAAGGGTGAGGATGAGATCGAGAGCTGGCTCAAGGATGCCGCTCTGGTGGAGGATGAGAGCTGGATTCAGCAGGAGGAGCGGGATCGTATCATGAAGCGGGAGAGCGGGAGCAACTATGAACCGCATCTGGCCCTCTTCCTCACCTTCCTGAAGCTGATGAAATTCCCGAAGGAGGAGTTGAACCAGGTAACCAAAAGGCACCTTGACTTTTACTACACCCGGGTGCTGCAACTCAGCAAGCAACCGGCGGTAGCCGACAGGGTGCACATCCTCTTTGAGCTGGCCAAAAATGCAGCAGAAGAGATCGTTCCATCCGGCTCCCGGCTGGACGCAGGAAAGGATGGTAACGCAAAACCGCTCCGTTTTTCGATCGAGGAGGAGATCACGGTCAACACGGCCACCGTTGCCCTGATGAAAAGCATCTTCCATCAGAATGGCGCTACGATCAGATACGCCGAAATGACCAATTCAAGCGATGGCCTCGGCACGGAGTTCAAGGATGAGCACCCGAGCTGGAACGCTTTTGGGAGTGAAACGTGGCCGGCAGCCACCCTCGGATTTGCCCTCGCCTCCGGCGTGCTGCTCATGAAAGAGGGAGCGCGGGAGATCCAAGTCTCACTCTCCCTGCAATTTCCCGATACAACTGGCCTTCCTTCAAAAGAGAGCTACCAGAATCAATTGCAGCTCTTCCTCACCGGAGAGAAGGAGTGGATGGCCGCTTCCCAACTCACCGTGACCAGGGTGCCGGTAGAGGCTACCGGCAAGCTCGAGTTCACGGTCAGCCTGGATGCTTCACAGAAAGCCGTTGTGCCGTACGACATAAAAATTCACGGCGAGCAGCTCAGCACCAACCTGCCGGTTCTGCGGGTACTGATAAATACCGGTAACAGCGATGGCTACACGCTCTACAGGGCATTGAGCCGCTCACTCATCACCGAGGCAGTCATCACCGTTGTGGTAAGTGGAGCGAGAGCGCTCAATGTGGAAAACGATCAGGGCCGCCTTGATCCCTCTAAACCCTTCTATCCTTTTGGCTCGATTCCCAGCGTTAATTCCGGCTTTTATGTAGGAAGTTCGGAGATCTTCCAGAAACCGTGGGACTATGTCAAGCTGAACATCACCTGGAAAGAGAAGCCCAATCTGGTTAATCACTATGCAGCCTACCTCACCGGCAACCTCACCGGCTCGCCTGTTGTCAAGCATGAAGCGGATTTCACCGTCATCCCGGAGTATATCAAGAACGACAAATGGATTCAGGCGCTGAAGGATGGTGAAGCGCTGCCGCTCTTCACCTCCCCGCTGGAGATCAATCGTGACGCATCTGACGCGAAAGTAACCGCGCAGCCAGCGGTGCCGCCACTCCTCATGACCAAGGGGATCGACGTCAACAAGGCCCTCTTGCAAAACTACCTGAACCCTCCGAAAGAGGCCCCGGGGAGTTCAAGTGCCAAAAAGCCGCTCTCCATCTCGGCGCGCTTTGAGTCGGCCCACTTCAACCCCGGCTTCGCCATCCTGGCCACGAGCACCGAGCGCTTCAACACGGCCACCAAATCAGGCTATATCCGGCTGCTGCTGCAGAAGGATTTTTTGCATGAGCGCTACGCCCCGCTGCTTACCCTGACCATGATCGACAAGTCCAAAACGACACCAAAGTACCCCGATGCGCAGTTGCCCAACGCGCCCTATTCGCCCCTCATCGCTTCCATCACGGCGGACTACCAGGCGACGGCGCAAAACCCGTTCTGCTTCAGCGCATCGGCCAACCCCAAGGAGAAATACGACAACTTCACCGCCCGCACCATCCAGCTCTTCCATGAGCATCCCTTCGGCCAGGCCGAGCAGCATGTTTTCCTCAAAGAGCAGTGTGATTTTCTTGATCCAACGGCCAAACGTAACCTCTCCCTGCTGCCCGCCTACGCACCCGAAGGTGAGTTCTACATCGGCCTGAAAAATGCGCAACCTTCAGGAGTGCTGAACCTGCTCATTGAAGCGGTTGAGGGGAGCGAAAACCCGCTTGCCAAGAGCTTCGGCAAGGATCAGAAAATTGCATGGGATGCCCTTTCAAACAACGAATGGAAGCCGTTGAACCGGGATTACCTGACCAGTGACGACACCAATAACCTGCTCCGGGCGGGCATTGTCAAGTTGACGCTGCCGGCCTCCATCAACCAGAGCAACACCCTGCTCGATTCGGGTTACTTCTGGCTGAAAGCCTCCCTGCCGGAGGGGTTGGAACATACCTCTGTCTGCAAGTTTGCAGGGGTTTTTGCGCAGGCGGCGGTGGCACGCTTTACCGACAACGGCAACGAGCTTTCGCATCTCTCTTCGGCTCTTCCGGCCGGTACCATCACGAAAATCATCGACAAACCGGCGCTCATCAAAGGAATCAGCCAGCCGTTCGCCTCCTTTGGCGGAGCCACCACAGAGGATGACAACGCCTTTTACCGGCGCATCAGCGAACGGCTGCGCCACAAGCAGCGGGGTATCACCATCTGGGACTATGAACGGCTGGTATTGCAGCACTTCCCTTCCGTCCACAAGGTAAAGTGTATCAGCCATACCTCCACCCTGAAGGAGGATGGCACGCCCGACTATTTTGAACTGACACCCGGCGCGGTTTCACTGGTGGTGATCCCCGACATCCGGAACCGGAACAGCTATGATCCCCTGCAGCCGAGGGCGAGCCGGAACCTGCTCAGCGAGATTGAGCAGTTCATCAAGCCCTTGAACTCGCTACATATCCGACTGAATGCAACGAACCCCGACTATGAAACCGTTCTGCTGGATTTCCGGGTGAAGTTTTATGATAACTTCGACGCAAATGCGTATCGCAACCAACTCAATGAGGATATCGTCCGATACCTTTCACCCTGGGCTTTCAGCGATTTTTCGGATATCCATTTCGGGGGAAAGTTGTTCAAAAGCGTCATCATCCGCTTCATCGAGGAGCGCGAATATGTGGATTTCGTCTCCCATTTCAAGCTCTACCACCGCATCACGGAAGCAGATGTGAATCTCATTGACCGCAATGAGGTTGCGGCCAGCAGCTCAAGGGCCATTCTGGTGTCGGCTCCGACTCATACGATCGCTTTAATTGAAAAAGATAAGGTGTGCAATGAATGAAAGCCTCTCCATACCGAAGGAGATCAGCCCGGAATATGGCAAGGATTATGCATTCCTGCGCCAGGAAGGGCTGAAATATATTGAAGAGCTGGCCCACAAGCTCTGGACGGATTACAATACCCACGATCCGGGTGTAACCATGCTGGAGATGCTCTGCTACGCCATCACCGACCTCGGCTACCGGATTGCCATGCCGGTGGAGGATATTCTGGCCAAGCCAAAGGAGAACCTCCAGGAGATGCACCGCCAGTTCCTTTCGGCCATCCATGCCTTGCCCGGTGGCCCCGTGAGCGCCGACGATTACCGCCAGCTCTTTGTCCGGGTTGCGGGGGTGCGCAACGCCTGGATCATGGCGTCCGAACGCCGCATTGTTGCCAAATACAGGAATCTCGTTCAACCGGGCAAATCGGAGCTGCATTACAAAGCCCCCGGCGAAATCGTCGATCCCAAACAAGCCCGGGAGTTCAGCCTTCAGGGGCTCAACAACATCCTGCTGGATTATGATGAATCCTCCCTTTTGAGCGCTGAGGAGAGAAAAAAGGATGCGGCAACACAGAAAGCACTCATCACCAAAAGAAAGAAAAAGATCGCCCAGCGGGTGCTTGAAATTTTTCAGCGCTACCGGAACCTGTGCGAAGATATTGATACCATTGCGGAGGTTCCGCTGGAAGGGGTGGTGATTTGCGGTGACATCGATATTGAGCCCTCCGCCGATCCCGAAGAGGTTTGGGCTCGTATTGTTTTCAATATCAATCACTACCTGGCTCCGAATGTTCAGTTTTACAGCCTGCAGGAGATGCAGGAGATGGGCAAGAGCACCGATGAGATCTTTGAAGGCCCGGTTTTCAGTTTTGAAGATGCCTACACCTACAAAACGCCCGGCAACCCCTTCTCAAAAAAGGGGTTTATCTGCCACGAAGAGCTGGCAAAAAGCGGGCTACGCACTGAAGTACGACTGAGCGACATCATGCGCATCATCATGGAGACCGAAGGGGTAAGGCTCATCAAGGAGATCGCCTTTGGATTGTGCGGCTGCGATGAACAAAAGATGGAGAAGGTGCGTCAGGCCGTTGCCGGCGACAAATGGAACCTCTGCATCACCCCCGGCCACAAACCCGTATTCTGCAAGGAAAACTCCGTCCTGAACCTGTGGAAAGATGTGATGCCCATCGAGCTGAAGATGGCAGAGGCCAAAGAGAGGCTGGCGGCTTTGGATGAAGCCGAGCAGAAAAAAATGGAGTCAAAACTAACGGAAGATCTCCCGATGCCGGATGGCACTTTCCGTGATATCGGCACCTACCAGAGCTTCCAGAACCATTTTCCGGAGTGCTACGGCATTGGCCGATCAGGCGTGGCAGAGAGCGCTCCGACCCAGAGAAAGGCACAAGCAAAACAGTTGCAAGCCTACCTCCTCTTCTTTGAACAGGTTCTTGCCAACTACTTTACGCAACTGGCAAATGTCAGCGTGCTCTTTTCAGCCGACAACACCATAGCCAAAACCTACTTCGCGGGTGTAGTCGACAACTTGAGCAATAACAAAAACATATTCGATAACCCATCCCTCTGGCAAGAGGAGGTGGAAAACGTGCTGCTTGAAAACGGACTGGATCCCTACATCACCCGGAAGAACCGCTTTCTGGATCACTTGCTGGCGAGATTTGCCGAGCAGTTCAGCGATTACGTCTTTCTGATGCACCGGTTGTATGGTGCGGATGCCGACCGGAGCATCATCCGCCATAAGGTCGGGTTCCTGAAAGATTATGACCAGATGAGCAGCTCAAGGGGGAGCGGCTTCGACTATTACAATCCCGCTACCGCGCACCAGATGCAGGTCAATATACCGGGTATGGAGAAGCGGATATCGCGGCTGCTGGGCTTCAACCATTACAAGCGCACCCCCCTTTCAGGACTCTCCTACCAGGTAGTGGAAACCGACAAGGTGAAGATGAAGGTCAACGGTCTCTCTACAAAGGTGCAGCGCTACGGCTGGATCATAAAAATGGGAAGCGAAACCATTTTCAAAAGCGTGAACCGGAAGTTCCTCAAAAAAGCCGATGCGTACGAAGAGTTGGGACTGGCCTCTCTTTTGGGATGCGAACGCAACGCTTACTCGCCACTTTTGAGCGCCGACAAAAAGAGGGTCTCCTTCACCCTGCTTGATACAAAACAGCAGGCGATTGCCTCACACCCCAAAAAATATAACGTGCTCGGCAAAGAGCTTGAAAGCGCCACCTACTCCCTTCTGGAAAAGAGCATCGGAGAGATCATCCACTACCTCCTGGATGAGTTCCGGCTGGAAGGGGCCTACGTGGTGGAGCACCTCTTGCTGAGGCCTGACTTCACCACTCCCCAGTCCAAGAGCAAACTCTTTTTTCCGCTTTGCATTGAGCCGGACGGTTCATATTGCCGCCCCCTCGACCCCTACTCCTTCCGGGTAACGGTGGTGCTGCCGGGTTACTCGATGCGGCTGCGGAACACCGCTTTCCGCCAGTTTGCCGAACGCCTCATCCGCATGGAAACCCCCGCGCATATCCTGCCACGCATCTGTTTTGTGAATGAGGAGTACATGAAAAAGTTCGAGGATGCTTACAAAGAGTGGCTGAACCACCGGCACCACTCCTCCAATCCGCTCAAGCAGCCGACTGAGGCGATTCTGACGGGAGTGCTCAGGGTAATTGAGGAGCTGTTTACGGTCTATGAGGAGGGTCGCCTCACCGACTGTGATGACGATACGCCGGAAAAGAACCCCATAGTGCTCGGAAGCTCACGATTGGGCTCACTCGAAAGCGATTCACTGCCGGGTTAAAGGAGTTAAGCAAAGCGCAGGAGAGATATCCAGAGAGATCAGCAATAGTTATCCAGTCAATAAACATAACGAGCTATGGCAACCAAGCAGGAACTTCAACTCGAGATACTAAGCCAGGAATACAGCCGGTTTGTCAAAGACCAGGTACTCACAGAGGTGCAGTTGAACGAGATCATCGATGTTTTCGAAGAGCAGCACCGCCTAACCAGAACCTGCCTCATCGGCACCGGCATTGTATGCGGCCTCGGTCTCAACCGGAACGGCAATACCGTGACTTTGAGCCCTGGAGTTGCGGTGACCACGGATGGGGATTTGCTGAAAATACCGGCCAGCTCATTTGGTTATTTCATCAAATACACCCCGCCCGATAACAGCCATTATGACCCCTTCTATTACAAAGCTGGTGGTGAGGAGAAAATGATCACCCTCTACCAGCTTCTGAGCGAGGAGGAGAAAACAGCGCTCAAGAGCGATACGGTGCACCTAATCGAGGATCTCGATACGACCCTGCAGAACTGGGTGGCGATCCTCTATCTGGAGTACTATCTGAAAAACCCGGAGAGATGCACGCCGACCAATTGCGACAACATGGGGATACGCCAGGTCTGTAAGCCGAAGCTGCTCATCCTCTCCAAAGGCGACATGGATAAAATCGTCCAGAAAGATGCAGGCGAGATCATCGGCGATGACCTCTACCTGAAATATCATGAAGCCTATAAAAAGTATTTCACCTTTCCGGTAATCCGTGCCCGCAGGGTGATTTTGAACAAGAGCAATACCCTGAAGAGTACCACCCTTTCAGGGGCCTATTTCACGGCCGCAAAAAGTGGCTCCACCGCCCTCTCTCTAGCCATCAAACAGCTCTACTCGGCATTCAGCTTTCTGATTGATAAAAGCGCTTCAATCCCTATTGATACCCTGACTGCCAAATTGACGACACAGCTTTCCACAGCGACCGACACCCTGCAGGGCCAATACACCTATGATTTTTACAAAGATGTGGTGGCAGCCTACAATGAGTTGAGGGAGCTGCTCTACAATGTGGCCTTTGAATGTTGCCCCAACATCTATGCCTTCCCCAAACACATCATGCTGGGCGAACCCAATATCGCCTGCGGCCCCCAGCCGCCCGAATACCGCCACCAGTTCTATCCCTCACCGGCCACAAGCAAGAACAAGGAGCTGGTGCATATGGCCACAGGAATGCTTGAGCGCTTGAAGCTGCTTATCGAAAATTTCAGCCCCGAGAGCGTTGATGCCATTAAAATAACACCGACCCTCGATTATGACCGCCCGCTTGGAGAGCGAGCCATACCGGTTTACTACAACAATATCCCTGCCCTTGCAAAAGAGTGGAACTACAGCCGCACCCTCAAAGCCGAGGAGCGACTGAACCTCTCCTATCATGCCGACCAGTATACAGCGCCGGTTCGTGATGAGGTGCTCAATCCGCTCGACTATGAGATCGATGGCTCGGATTTTTTCCGCATTGAGGGCCATATCGGCAAAGTGTTCAGCACAGCGCTGCAGTCTATCGATAATATAAGAAGCTCCAAAGGGGTACCCTTCGACCTGGTTGCCCTGCGCCTGGGCGACGCAAAGCTTTCCGACCTTAACCTGGATGATTTTCCCTGTTATTTTGAAGACCTGAATACCATACTGCAGGCTTTCCAGACCGAGATCAACTGCCTGCTCTCGGAAGGGAGCCGATTTTTCTCCGGGTTTACCGCGAACCGAGACAAACCCCACATCAACCAGATACGTTATGTCGCCCAGGAGGGTCTACCGACGTGGGTCATGAATGATGCCATGTTCAAGGCAATCGAAATCGATCCGGCTACACACACCAAGGCAATCGCCAGGGAGAGCGCTCCCGCTTTGGCCGCAGTCGAGGCAAGCAAAACCTCCGCCACCACCACCTTCTGCGACCTGCTCACTAAGCCGGTATTTGCAAGCCAGCGGATCGTCAAGAGCAAAATTGAGCTGGATCCAACCACCTTCGGAAAATATTTCAGCTCGCTCCTTGATACCGAACCGGTTTCCGTGGATGCATTCGTGGAAGGAGCACGCAAGCTGGCCGCCAGCGATAGGGAGCTGAACGCCCTGAATGAAAATGAGCGTTCTGTGGCCTTTGAATACCCGATGCAGATCATCGGGCATCTGAATTACATGCAGCGCTTCATCCCGGCCTCCATCACAGAGATCAACGACAATCTGATCACCAGTTACAAGGAGTTCAGCCAGACATTCTGCAACAAAATCAAGACCATGCATACGCGTCTGGAAGAGTATTTCAGAACCGCTGATTACCAACGAAAGGGCTTTGAAACCATCTACCTGAATATGCTTGACAACCTTCAGCGGTTGTGCTGCGGCAACGAGAAGCTTGAGGTGATCATGAAGGAGATTGAAAAGCGTAAAAAAGAGCTCCTGCAACGCCTCTCATTCGCCAACTATGCCGAGCAGCATCCCGGCCTTGAACACAAGGCGGGCGTGCATCGCGGAGGCACCTTTGTGATCGTCTATGCCGGCAGTGAGAGCACTCAAACAAGCCAGCTACAACGCAAGGAGTACCTGTTCAAAAATCCGCTCTCCGACACCGGAATCGCCACGAGCGGAGAGCCCACAACCCAGCAATACCGCGACACGGATGCCTTTGCCCTCTCTATGGTCAGCAATGAAGGAGGTATCGACAAGGAGGCCGAACTCGCCCGATTCTTCGCGTTCCAAAAGGTCACCCCCGGAAGCCCGGTTGCAGAGCGCCTGATCGGGGAAGTGAACACCAAGATCGTCAACATCCGTCAAATCTTTTGCCGGGAGCTCAACCCGCCGGTGCAGGATATCGTGATTGCAGACTTCTCGTTGCCCTACCTCTGCTGTTCCGACTGCCCGCCGGTGGCCTTTGTCATGCCGAAGGAGAGAGCAAGACTCCTTTTGCCGACCGGCAAAAGCTGCACGAATCAGGCGCCCATTCCCTTCAGCGCCTACTCGCCAAAGGGAGCGGTGATCGCTTCCGTAGAGGCGCCGGACGCCATCATCCAGGGTGATGCCCCCTCATTTGATCCCTCAAAAGTGCCGGATACCGCAATCGGCATACCCATCACCTTTACCCTTGACGGAGAGGCTACCGCCTGCACCATCATCGTCAAAAAGCCGGTTGCTATCATCCTCAGCGCTTACATCCCTTACGTCGGGACGGACTACTTTGTGGTGGAATTCAGGAACAATACCGATGAAACGCTTTCAGGCACCAATACCTACCTCTGGCATTTAAATGACGGAACTCCTGATCGTACCATCTCCGGCAACGCTTCCTTCGGCGTACAGTACATCAGAGCCGATCTGAAAGCAAAAGGAATCGACAAGCTCCAGGCAACAGTCACCATCCCTCTGGATCCTTGTGGTTCCACAGCCACCCTCAATGTTGAGATACCAGCACCACCAGTGGACACATGCAAGAATTTTGTGCTCGAGTTCATAAAAAGCAAAGAGGAGCTCGTCAATACGGAGGAGTTCAAAAAGCAGCTCTATACCGTAGCGGATACCTTTGGAATTGAGCTATTACCTCTTCTATACGACAACACCATAAAAGTGCTTCAGGATGCGCTGGTTGCGATCGAGAACAGTGACCAGGAGCTGAAGAGGCAGCTCATTATGGCCAGTAATGATATGCTCCAGCGGATATACAAATTCCAGGTGAACACCGATCAGCAAGAGGTTGCACGGATAGTGGAGGAGCTGCTGCGCCTGCTGCTGATGCTGATGCTGAATCTGGTCAGGTGCGATCAGGAGATACAGGGTAACAACCTTGAAGTCATCATCTCAAACCTCTCCTGGTTTGATGAACTGCATAATCAACTCCAGGCAAAGTACCAGCAGCTCGACCAGAAAAACCTCCTTGAAACCGATATCAAGGAGTACGTTTCTTCATTCGCATCACAGAATCCTGACCTGAGCAAGAAACTGGAAGTGATCCTGGAAATTCTTTCCAGCTTTCCTGAGTAAGTATGCGTAATGAACAACACATCATTCACCGCGTCAATCTGGAGATCGAAGCTCCAGACGTAAAGTCCGCAAAAGCGCTGCAGGATGAGGCAACGCGTCTCTTCTACCATGAGATCCTGCCGAAGCTGGAACGGTGGCTTGATGAACTGCTGCCCGGTAAGGAGACCATCCGCCTGGAGCGGCTTGATCTACATGTGCACGCTCTTGACCTCTGTGGGTTTGCTGCTGGATTTTCAGAATTGGCGCTCAGCTCTTTCCGTGAAAAAATAGAGCCATTGACCAGCTCCTCCCCGTTGCAACCGGTTGATGAAACCGGCCCGGCAAGAGCCTTCATCTCGCAGGAGGAAAAAGTGTTTGAGCTCTTCCTCTCTTTTCTTGAAACCGGCAGAAGACCCTGGTGGAGTGAGCCGACAGCCCATTTGCTGCAGGAAGAGCACATCCTTGAGTTGCCAATTCTTTCTCACCCGGAATGGATTGAGCGCCTCTTTGGGTTGTTCCGTTCGCAAGAAACAGCCGTCGAACGGCTGGTGAAACAATTCTCCCGGAAGTTTGTCACAACCCTCATCCAGCTCCTGCTTGAGGGGCGCTTGAAGCTGCAACCAAGTGAGCGTGCCCGTCTCTTTGCAGGCGGCTCAACACAGGAGCCAAATGAGGGTGCTCGCCTGCTTGATTATTTCCTGAAGCAGTTCAGCGTTGATGAACAACCCTCCTTGCTTTCGGCCGCCAGATTGCAGAATGATTTTCTTCGCCGCATCATCATACAACTGGCTGCAACCTCAACGCCGCTTGAGTGGAAGAGCTTTCAGCAGCTCACTCTGGAACTCATCCCGGAAACACAAAAAAAACAAGAGGAACAAACCCTTCCCCTGAAAGGAAGAGGAACACCGGCATCCGAAAAAAATCCGGGAGAAAAAAAGATCCATGAAGGAGAGGAAGAGGGAGTCTATGTCGATCACGCCGGGCTGGTGCTTCTGCATCCCTTCCTGGACTCTTTTTTCAGGGAGTTTGATCTGCTGCAGGATGGAAGTTTCAAAAATGAAGGATCGCGGAACATTGCCATGCACCTGCTCTCCTTCCTTGCAACCGGAGAGGAGTTTCCGCTTGAGCATCAGCTCACTTTTGAGAAATTCCTTTGCGGCGCTGAGCTTGCGGAGCCCGTTGAGCGCTTTGTAACGCTTGGCCACTCCATGAAAGAGGAGTGCGAAACCCTGCTGCAGGCGGCCATCGGGCATTGGCATGCCCTTAAAAAGACCTCCCCGGACGGTCTGCGTGAAGGGTTTTTGCAGCGCTCAGGAAAGCTGGTGCTCTCTGAGTTTCAGAACCGGCTCGTGGTAGAAAACAAATCGCACGATGTTCTGCTGACCTTTCTTCCCTGGGGTTATGGAATCATCAAGCTTCCCTGGCTGGAAGCTCCCCTGTTTGTTGAGTGGTTTGCTTAAACCCTCATCTTTTGAGACACATGAAAGAAACGGTAAAAGCACCTCAGTCAACGACCTCTCGGCCGAAAGAGCTTTCCGGCCAGAGGGAGCCGTTTTTTTCGCCCGATAAAACATCCTTCTTTTTTAACTCCCCGCATATACAGCCAAAGCTGCATGTTGGTAAACGTGGGGATCCTTACGAGCGAGAGGCCGATGCCATGGCCGACAAGGTTGTGAGCCGTTCCTTCGCTCCCGAAGCTCTGCCCTCAACCAAATCCGGAAAAGAGGAGGAGCGGCTGAGCAAAAAAGCAGAACAAAACGACGAACGGGAACACGATATACAACGCGAGCCCTTCCTCAAGCGAGAGAGAGAGGATACCGAGCCTCTGAAAGCGGATGAAGGAGAGCATATCTACCGGAGCGCAAACGATCTTTCGACCGGCACGAGCCAGGGTGAGTCGATCGTCGCCATCGCCCGCTCCATGATCGGCAAGGTGAAGTCCAAGCAATCAGCCGGCGGCGATCTCCGATACGGTTATGACCTCCTGCTTGAGATCTTTAAAGTCAGCGCACCCGGTGTCTGGAGCGAAGATGTCATCAAATATATGAAGTACAAACTTCCTTCATGGTGCGGCATCTTCGCCACCTACTGCATCAAAAAAGCCGGTATCAACATCGGCAACTGGCAAATGGGAAAGGGCGTTTCGGCTTACGGCACCCTGAAACAGACCAGCACTCCCCAGTCTGGCGACATCGGCTATATCGACAAACCCTTCCAGCACCATTGCATTGTCAGCAAGGTGGATGGGGATATGATCGAAAGCATTGACGGCAACAGCGGCTGGTACGGCGAGATTATGGAGAATAAAAGGCCGAAAAAAGCCTTCACCGGATTTTTTACGGCCCTGCATAATGCCTCGACGGCACCGGTGCAGAAACAGGAAAAAGATGATGCTGCAAGCCCCGGGCAAGGTAACCTCGAAAGCCGCCTACAGTCCACAAAAGGCCAGGGCACCCCAATGGACAACAAGACCCGCAACGAGATGGAATGCGGCTTCGGCAAAGATTTCAGCGGCGTCAAGCTTCATACGGGCGGCGAAGCAACCCAACTGAGCAATGACCTCAACGCTCAGGCCTTTACGCACGGCCGCGACATCTACTTCAACGAGGGTAAATACAATCCCGATTCCTCCTCGGGAAAGCACCTCCTCGCCCATGAACTGACGCATACGGTGCAGCAAGGGCAAGCCCCTGCAAGTGAAGCCCAGCCGGGAGCGCCTCACTCTCTCAGGCTCGCTCATCAAACCGCTATGGGCTTATCTCAGCTTCAACGGCAAGATGATCCGGGAACTGCACCACCAACTCCAGTACCTGCCCCTGCTTGTGCATTTCCCGTGACGCTGGGCCACGCCCGGGGGTGTGGATCGGGCCCCGATTTTGGACATTTCGATAAACCCTCCATTTCAATGTTTTCCGCCGCTAAATTGTTAGCCTGGGCTAAGATAATGCATGATAAACCTTCCTGGTGGTTTGTCTCTGATGTTGCCTGCGAGCTTGACATGTTGACAGAGCTGCTACTATTAGGCGGAAGCGCTGGCGTCACTGCCTTTTCAAGGTTTGCTCTCGGTATGGGCGGCACGGTAATCCATGACGAGACGAGTATGCTCGGTATCATGGCATCGTTTTCCTATTCGTTCTGGAGGACGCGCGCACAGGTTCAAAAGGATATTGAGGCTCAGCTTGCCGCCCAGGCATCAAGTGGTGTACTGAATCCTTGTAAATTATCAGTGATTCCACCCGAAACTCACTTTGGATTCATTGATGGTTCCACCCTCAAGGCCGTCATCGGCGGTACGCAGGAAGAAACACTGATGGCGACATATTTTGCGGGTGACATTACGAAACGTAGCTACGTTATTGACCTGATATTTGAGATCGGTGACGATTTTGGTGTCGACGAAGATGATCTGTACAGTCCTGGCCTTTGTGGCTTTTGGGTCCTGCAACACGAGCGTAGCAGGACGCTCTATGCCCCCTTCATCAACAAGCTTGTTCTTCCCGTCACCATGAAAGGGACGTTTTAACCGGGATTTTTCGGGTTGCTGCCGCGGTTGCTGGCAGGTTTTCTATTTTCTATAACAAAGAGTTAAAAACTTTTTTTGTTCCACTCTTGTATGAGCGTAATCGGCGTATGGTTACCTGATAATTTTTAATGACTATGCTCGTTATCCTCCAACCATGCGCCAGATGAATATCGGAGAAGAGAAGAACAAAACAAGCAGCCGCATCCCTGAGACCAAAAGCCGGAACCGTTACCATCATGACCTCCTCCGAAAAAAATGCCCTTGCCTTGGCCCACTACCTGAACTTTCTGGCCGAAGTTTTTAAGCAACGGTTGCAACAGACCCTGGAGCCGGCAAACCTGCCACCAGCACTCGGGGAGGTACATACTATCCTCTCGATGCAAGATGACTCCGAACTATCGAGCTTCATTCGCCTGAACAACTTTTCTCCTGAGGAAATCATCGTCTTGTTGCTTGCTTTGGCCCCCCATCTCCAGCCGGAACTCCTGGACTCGGTCATTATGCAGCACCTCACCCAGAGTGGCGATTTTCCTCAGATCGGTGGCACCAGGGGCAAACAGTTCCGGGGCTTTTTGCCCACCGGCGAAACGGCCCTCTTCATTCTGGCCGGAGGCAACCTGCATCAGCGTTTCGACTACCTCAAACTCTTCACTCCGGAACACCCTTTTGCACAGCGGAACCTTATCTGGCTGGATGCGCCGGAGCAAGGCGAACCGCCCCTGAGCGGCAAGCTGGTGATAGCGAACGACTACCGGGAACTCTTTGTCCACGGAAAATTTTTGCGACCCCAGTTCTCCATGGATTTTCCGGCGGAATATATCACCACCGACCTGAGTGAAAACGATCTGGTGCTGCCGGAGCAGACCCTTTCGCAACTGAAAGAAGTGGAGAACTGGATTCGTTACCAGAGTATCATGATGCAGGAGTGGAATATGCAGCGCTGGGTGAAGCCCGGCTACCGATGTTTGTTTCACGGCCTGCCGGGCACCGGCAAAACCCTTGCAGCACTCATACTCGGAAAGAAAACCGGGAGGGATGTTTTCCGGATCGACCTCTCCATGGTGGTCTCCAAATTTATCGGCGAGACAGAAAAAAACCTTGCACAACTCTTTGAACGTTCAAAAGATAAGGAGTGGGTCCTCTTTTTTGATGAGGCCGATGCCCTCTTCGGCAAAAGAACCAACATCAACGACGCCCATGACAAATATGCCAATCAGGAGGTAGCCTACCTGTTGCAACGCATCGAAAGCCACAACGGTCTGGTCATCCTCGCCTCCAACTTCAAGGCCAACATCGACGAGGCCTTTATCCGGCGCTTCCAGTCGGTGATCTACTTCCCCTTGCCGCGACCCGAAGAACGGTTTGCGATCTGGCGGAAAGCCTTCCCCGAAAAGAGCAACCTCAATATTCCGCCGGATAAAGAGCTGATGGAGATTGCAAAAAAGTATGAAATCACCGGAGCCGCTATCGTCAATGTGGTTCAGTTCTGCTGCATTGATGCACTGGCCACCAACGCAACCGCCATCACCACCGATCGCATCAAGGCCGGCATTGAACGGGAGTTCCAAAAAGAGGGAAAAGTCTATTAATGCCTGTCACAGGAGTTCAGCGATGCTGCGGAATCATAACCGTTCAATCAACCACCTCCCTGTCATCGCAACCTCCTCTTCTGTCATCCCGAACGAAGAGAGGAATCTCCCTCGGTTTTAGCACAAACCCACCGTCAACACCAAAGAGCTGTCAGTTTCGCTGATACTCAATCTTGAGGAAAAATCCGTTTCAAATGTTGTTTTGACTAAGCTGTGACATATATAGGCTTCATAAGAACGGCACACAGCTTGTTAGATGGCAAAAAAAATCCGCAGGAAGCCGCTATCTGATCAGCTCCCTGCGGAATAAAGTCTCGGAAAAGAGAACAGTTTATGCTCCGGCCATCATGGCTTCAATGTCAGCCTCGACCGTGCCGATTGGTTTGATGCCGAACTTCTCGACCAGTACGGCCGCAACGTTTGGCGTCAGGAACTCGGGAAGTGTTGGTCCGAGGCGGATTCCTTTGATTCCAAGATAGAGCAGGGCAAGCAGCACCGTCACGGCTTTCTGCTCGTACCAGGCGATGTCAAACGAGATCGGCAGATCGTTGATATCCTCAAGGCCGAACACCTCTTTGAGCTTGAGGGCAATAACCGCAAGCGAGTAGGAGTCGTTGCACTGGCCGGCATCCAGCACACGGGGAATGCCGCCGATATCACCAAGCTGCAGCTTGTTGTAGCGGTACTTGGCGCACCCTGCGGTCAGAATGATGGTATCGTCAGGCAAAGCCGCAGCAACATTGGTATAGTAGTTGCGCGAAGCGTGGCGACCGTCGCAACCGGCCATCACCACAAACCGTTTTATGGCGCCACTCTTGACCGCAGCAACCACCTTGTCGGCCAGGGCAAGCACCTGGTTGTGGGCAAATCCGCCAACGATGGTACCGTTTTCAATCTCCTTTGGTGGAGCACAGCTCTTGGCCAGTTCAACAAGCACAGAGAAATCCTTCTCGCCACCCTCGGCCCGTGCGGAAATATGCTTCAGGCCCGGATAGCCGGCCATACCGGTAGTGAACATGCGGTTGCGGTAGACTTCGCGCACCGGCACAATGCAGTTGGTGGTCATGAGAATCGGGCCGTTGAAGCTGTCGAACTCCTTGTCCTGCGCCCACCAGGCACCGCCGTAGTTGCCCACAAAGTGCGCATACTTCTTGAAGGCCGGGTAGTAGTGCGCCGGAAGCATTTCGCAGTGGGTGTAGACGTCAACGCCGCTGCCTTCGGTCTGACGAAGCAGATCCTCCATGTCACGCAAATCGTGGCCGGAGATGAGGATGCCGGGATTGGTACCAACACCGGTTTTCACCGTGGTGATTTCCGGATGACCATAGGTTTCGGTGTTGGCGCGGTCGAGCAGGGCCATGGCCTTGACCGCAGCTCCGCCGGTTTCAAGCACAAGCGCGGTAAATTCTTCAGCCGAAAGCTCTTTGGTGAGCGCCGCCAGTCCCTTGACATAAAAAGCATAGATCTCATCATCATGATAGCCAAGCACGGCGGCATGATCGGTATAGGCGGCAAGCCCCTTGATGCCGTAAAGCACAAGGCTTTTCAGGGAGCGCAAATCCTCATTCTCACTAAGGCTTTCAATGCCGACAGCAACAGCTTTTTCAAGAAACTCCTCCTTGGTGCTGCCACTCCACTGTGCGGCATCATGGGCTGGCAGAGAGACCAGCAAACCATTAAGCTCATCACGCAAGGCAAGGGTTTTGCGGATCTGCAGAACAATGGCATCCTCGTCAAAATTGGTGTTGGTAACGGTCACAAAGAGCGACTCGCTGACAAGCTGGCCGACATGGCGCGCCAAACTACCCGGCTGTTGCTCCGCCGCAAGGGCAAGCCCCTCAGTGGCATAAACAAGCACGTCCTGAAGGCGGGCCGTGGGTTCATCCTTGCCGCATACTCCCCTGACGGTACATCCGGTACCATGAATACTCTCCTGGCATTGATTACATGACATTCCCATTTTTCTATTCCTTGTTTACTGATTGTTGTTGTTATCCACCAAAAGCAGGGATGCCATAGCGCGATCCCCTGCTGCACCCTCACTATCACCTTTTCTTCCTCTCAAGAGTGCCCGGCTGAGCAATGCTGTGCGCAAAATCGAGCGGTTTTTTGGCTTGCGCGCCATGATCTCACTGAAATCTGCGATGGCTCCATCCAGGTCACCCATCTCAGCCCTGGCCATACCACGGTTACCATAGGCATTAATGGCTTCACGGAAGCGCAGTCCAAGCATGAGCGCCATGGTGTAATCCCTGACTGCACCTTCATAATCGCCAGAGCTGCTCCAGGCATTGCCCCGGTCATAGTAAGCCTCGGCATTCTCCGGCTGCTCCATGATGAGGCGGCTGATCTCCGTTGCCGTCCCCCGATATCCGCCCATTGCATCTTTCAGCATGCGTAACTGTTTTTTTGTTCACCTCTCTAACTGATATCAATATAGTATCAGTTATAAACAAAACAATATTTTTTTTGATCATGTGAAGGATGATGTTCAAATCAGCAACATCGAATCTTAGCCGAATGGAAAGGGGAAAAAGAATAACTCTTTTTATTACAATCGGTTGTAATAAAAATTAAATGCGCGGCAAACTGCAAATAGAGAGCGTGAACCCTCAGCCGTAATCAGGGCAAGCGAGGTTCCTGATGATTTTTGAACGTTTCAGACTCTGCGGAAAAACCGGATCAGGAGAAGCAACACCACCGCTCCTATGGTCGCTGAGAGGATATCTCCGAGAATCCCCAGGCCCAGATAGATGCCCAGCAATCCAAAGAGGTAACCCCCTATAATAGCGCCGATAATACCGATAACGATGTCACCGAGCAGGCCAAAATCACCCCCTTTCATAATGAGTCCAGCCAACCAACCCGCCACCGCGCCGACAATGAGAAAAATCAGCAATCCCATGATACTCATCCGTCCACCCCTTGTTTAGTTTTGAGAGATACTCCTTGCCGCAAAATAGCGTACTATTTTAGTATCAATAAATTACACATGCAATTAATTCCCCTTAAAACCTGTTGAAAAAAGTAACAAGTAACCGGGATACGGAATCAGCCATCAATACAATGGAGTATCAAGCAAAGAAATATTGATCCGGCAAGTAAAACCCTGAAAAAAGAGTCGTTATGAACCACTATCATATTGCTGTTATTGTCGGCAGCCTTCGCAAGGAGTCATGGAACCGCAAGCTTGCAAACGCCGTAGCCTTATTAGCCCCGGCAGAGTTCTCGTTCAAAGAGGCAGAGATTGGTGACCTGCCGCTCTATAATCAGGATGACGATGCCCTGCAGGCAGCGGCGGCCAAGCGGCTGAAACAGGAAATCGAGGCTGCACAGGGAGTTCTCTTCGTGACGCCCGAATACAACCGCTCCATACCCGGCCTGCTTAAAAACGCCATTGATCACGCTTCACGCCCCCGCGGCCAAAACTCGTGGGATGGAAAACCGGCCGGTATTATAGGCGCTTCCGTCGGCAGCCTCGGCACCGCCCTGGCGCAGGAGCATTTGCGCAACATTCTGGCGCATATTGGCATGCCAACACTTGCCCAGCCCGAAGTCTTCATCCAGGTCAAGGAGGGGCTCTTTGACGAGAGCGGCAAGATCGGCCCCAACAGCCTGGAGTTCCTGCAAAACTGGATGAACCGGTACGCGGCATGGGTAAAGCTCAACAATCAGGGGTAATCAACAACCAACCTTCATGTAGAAAAAGCTTATCTATCCCCTTGGATTTTTTGTAAAGGGAGTTCATAAACTGTTGTTATGATTTCAGATGTAAACAAGGAGAGCGGCTTTTCACTCAAAACGCTGCTCAGCTTTCTCGGGCCCGGTTTTCTGATAACCGTCGGGTTTATTGATCCCGGCAACTGGGCAACCAATATTGAGGGTGGTTCAAAATTCGGCTATGAGCTGCTCTGGGTGGTCACCCTCGGCACCATTATGCTCATCCTTATCCAGCATATGGCCGCCAAGCTCGGCATTGCAACCGGCAAATCACTCGCCGTCAATATCCGTGATTTTTTTCCGAAGCCTGTAACGGCTTTCCTTGGTTTTACCGTATTTTTGGCCTGCATTGCAACCGATGTGGCTGAGCTGGTGGGAGGAGGTATCGGATTCAGCCTGCTTTTGGGGATTCCACTCTCGGCAGGTGCCCTCCTCACGGTTATTCTCAAAATCTTTTTGATCATCAGCCAGCGCTACCACCGGATTGAAACCATCATTGTCGGCTTTCTTGGCATTATCACCCTGAGTTACCTGATTGAGCTTTTGATTGTCAAGCCGGATTGGCCAGCCATTGCTCCGGCCTTTGTGGTGCCGAAAGTGGGCCGCGAAAGCATCTATGTAGCCATGGCCATTCTCGGAGCCCTGGTGATGCCGCACAACATCTTTTTGCACTCAAACATCATTCACAGCCGCAAATGGGGTATCTCCGAGAACGAAAAGCGGGCCTTGCTCCGGTACGAAAAACTCGACACCCTCTTTGCCATGACGCTTGGATGGGTGGTGAACTCGGCCATGATCATTGTGGCTGCAACCGTCTTTTTTCACGCTCATCGACCCGTAACCACCCTTGAGGAGGCATCGGCTACCCTGAAACCCCTCGCCGGGCCCCTGGCCGGCCTGCTCTTTGCCGTTGCGCTGGTGTTTTCGGGACTCGGCTCATCCATGACCTCCTCCATGGCTGAAGCCAATGTCATCACCGGCTTTTTGGGAAAACCGGAAGATCCCCGGAGCCGCTTCTACCGGGTTGCGGTTTTTGTGACGGCCATTCCGGCGCTCGGGGTCATTCTCTTCCATCCGGATACCTACCGCATCCTGATTCTGAGCCAGGTCGTGCTGAGCATCCAGCTTCCCTTTACCCTGTTGCCGCTCCTGATACTTTGCCGAAACCCAGAGGTGATGGGCAACTTCAGAAGCCATCGCACCGAGTTTATAGCCGCATCGCTCATTGCTGGCGTTGTTATGGCGCTCAACATCTATTTTTTTTATACCACAATAACTGGAGGAGGCTGAAATGAAAGGATACCAGGAGATCCTTGTTGCCATCGACTGCTCAAAGGTTGATGAAACGATTATCGAGCATGTTGCGCCGCTTGCCCTGCAGCTTGGCTCAACACTTCATCTGCTCCATGTGGTGCACTCCCACACCCTCGATCAGGATCGAATACTTCGCGAGAGGTCGGTCGTCACCCTTGAAGGTTACCGCGACATCCTGCAGAAACAAGGCATTACAGTTCGTCTGGTAATCCGCAGCGGAGAACCGGAGGAGGAGATTTTGAAGGAAATTGATGAACACCGCTATGACCTGTTGGCCATGGCCACCCACGGCCACGGCTTAACCGGAAGGCTGCTCTTCGGCAGCGTCTCAAGAGCCCTCCGTGAAAAAATCACCCTCCCGCTCCTTTTGATCAGGGCAGATCATTAAACGCTACACCTTGTCACGGCGGCTGGTAGAAGCGAATACGGTACTCCGCATTCACGGAAATATTGATAGAACGCTTTATTATTTCTTGCGTTATGCGTAACTTTGATTCATTTTTAAATTGATCGTAATCGTATATTTTTGCACCCACTGAAAAACGATAAAGCCATGAAAGTTCTAATAATTGAGGTAGTTATAGGCATCATTCCCGCTTACACTGCAAAATGACAAAGAGTTGCTCATTTGGTGTCTAAAGTGATTTTACGGCGAAGCTTTGTTTGTCACTATAGGCTTGATTTGTCTACCTAACAAGGTGCTATAGAACGAAACTTAATCTGAGAAGAAATTAAAGGGAGTTGCCTGCATGGCTGAAAAAAAATGTCCTCATTGTGCAACAATGATTCCTGTGGAAGCAAAGATTTGTCCTCATTGTAGGAAAAAGCAAGGAACAAGTATAATTGTTTGGGTTATTGTCGGCCTTATTGTTTTATACGCCATAGGGAAAATTTCGGGGACACCCCAAAGTTCATCAATATCGGATTATTCTTCACAGTCCGTAACAAGTACGCCTGCATACCCTTTGCTTGAGCTGCAAACATGGCGGTGGGGCGAAAACTACTCTTATGTAACTGCCGAAGGCACGGTCAAAAATATTTCAGAGCGCAGTTTGAAGAACGTCACTGCAGTTGTACAATTTTATGATAAAAATGGAAATTTCATCACTTCGGCTGATGCCCTGATCGATTATAATCCGATACTGCCAAATCAAATAAGTCCTTTTAAAGTGATGGCAACTTATAATCCAGAAATGAAAAAGGCTGGGCTTGAATTCAAGTATCTGATGGGAGGTACCATCGAACACACGGAAAAAGTGAAACAAAAGAAAAAGTGAATTCAAAACCCAAAAATACCATTGAGCCGATCGGAAATAGCCTTTGTGGTTTTTACAGGGGTTGGTTGCTCCAATTGGCTCATGGTAAGCTTTAACCCATAAATCTTGTTGCTACGGTGATTCCCCGTCTTGCCTCTCTCCCACCCCACAGTAAGATCCTTTACGCCGCTCCCGCATGGCCCTGCAAAAAGCATAACTGAACATGCTGATTGCTTTTTGCAGAGTCGAACATCAATCATTCCCAACCCCCAGCGCATACCAGTATGGCTCAAAAGCCTCTTCGACGGTTTCGGCCATGAGCTTTAAAAACGGGTTATAATCGCCCTCTGTATGGGCGAGGTCAAGTGCTTCATAGTAGCGAAGGCGCTTTTCAACGGAGAGCACAACCGGCGGAAATCCGGCTTTCATCAACTCAAGGTTCATCAGGAGGCGGGAGGTACGGCCATTGCCGTCAACAAACGGATGAATTTTTACAAAATCGGCATGCACTCTGGCGGCATACTCCACCGGATGCAGCCGCGCTCTATCCTGCTCTGCCTGACGGATGAACGCCTCCATCGCTTCAGCTACCTTTAAAAAGTCCGGCGGCCGGTGCTCTGCACCGGAAATAAGCACATTCTGCGTCCGGTATCGTCCGGCATTCCGGTCGTCAATATTTTTCAGAATAAGCTGATGCAGCGATTTGACTTGCCACTCGGAAAGAGCCTCCCTGTGCCCGACAAGTTCCTCAACGTAGAGAATGGCTTCACGATGGTTGATGACCTCAAAATGCTCACGCATGGTTTTACCGCCGATGGTAATCCCTTCAAGCGCAACCTTGGTCTCCTTAAGAGTTAACGTATTGCCCTCAATGGCATTGGAGTTGTAGGTCCACCGCAAGATCAAATCCTCGTGAAGGGTTTTCACAACGGCGGGTTCGAGTGGCCTGAAATGGTCGAGTTTCATTTTCAGGCCGTCCAGCTTTTCAAAAATCATCATATCCTCTTCCATGAGTTTTTCAGGTAAATATCCGGCAAATCCAAAACCAGGCTCGTCGAGCGTCCGCTCTCTTCTGCACTGCCTTGTATCAAAAGTTAAAATACAGCAAAAAAGCCATAGACCCGTCGTCCGCTTTTTCAGAGCGAGCGATTTGAATTAACCCTCCTCCGGCTTTATTTTCGTGATTTCTTTCGCAATAAGGCATGATATGTCTTATACTTCATAGTTCTCTTACCGCAATAGTGAGCAGCACTGAATAAAGAATGAATCAAACAGTAAGCCCCGTTCCCTGTAAATCACAAGGGAATAGTATATTACCGCCTCCTGTCCTGCGTATGAACCGTACCGCCCGAACCGTTTTCAGCCCCAATCATTCCGAAGCAAAGCACGCCACACCATGATGCAGCAGTATAGCAGCAACTCCTATCTTTTTGGGGGGAATGCCCCCTATATCGAAGATCTTTACGAAGCCTATCTCGACAATCCCGGCTCCGTGCCTGAAAACTGGCGCGCCTACTTTGACGCCATGCAGAACGTCCCCTCAGCCAACGGTACCGATACCCGCGATGTGGCACACTCCCCCGTCCAGGCATCGTTTGCCGAACGGGCCCGGCTTGGCTCAATTTGCCGCATTGTAGCAAGCCCTGATGCCGAACTGGGGCGCAAGCGGGTTGCCGTGCAGCAGCTTATTGCAGCCTACCGCAACATCGGCTCACGCTGGGCCGATCTCGATCCGCTCAAACGTCAGGAACGCCCGGCCCTGCCGGATCTGGAGCCCTCTTTTTACGGCTTCACCGATACCGATATGGATATTGTGTTCAACACCAGCAATACCTACTTCGGCAAGGAGACCATGTCGCTCCGCGAGCTGCTGCAAAATCTGCGCGAAACCTATTGCAACACCCTTGGCATTGAGTTCATGTACATCACCGACCAGACCAAAAAGCGGTGGTGGCAGGCCAAGTTTGAGACCATACGCTCAAAACCCGATTTCAGTGCGGAGAAGAAAAAGCATATTCTTGAACGCCTTACGGCGGCCGAAGGGTTTGAGCGCTATCTGCATACCCGCTTTATCGGTCAGAAACGCTTCTCGCTTGAAGGGGGCGACAGCTTTATTGCGGCGATGGATGAGTTGATTCAGCGGGCCGGAAAGGCGGGCGTTCAGGAGATTGTGATCGGCATGGCCCACCGGGGACGACTCAATGTGCTGGTCAACATCATGGGCAAAAATCCCCTCGACCTCTTTGCCGAGTTCGAAGGCAAACATGCCAACGACCTCCCTTCGGGCGACGTGAAGTACCATCAGGGGTTCACCAGTGACATTGCGACTCCCGGCGGCCCGGTCAACCTCTCGCTCGCCTTCAACCCCTCGCACCTTGAAATTGTCAATCCGGTTGTGGAAGGGGCGGTCAAGGCCCGCCAGGTGCGGCGCGGCGACCGGGACGGCTCGCAGGTGCTACCGATTCTGGTGCATGGTGATGCCGCTTTTGCCGGACAGGGAGTCATTATGGAGACCTTGAACCTGGCGCTTACCCGTGGCTATGGTACCGGAGGCACGGTGCATATTGTCATCAACAACCAGATCGGATTCACCACCTCCGACCCCCGCGACAGCCGCTCCACCATCTACTGTACCGATGTGGTGAAGATGATTGAGGCACCGGTGCTGCACGTCAACGGTGACGACCCCGAAGCGGTGGTGCTGGCAACCCAGATGGCGCTGGATTACCGACAGGCATTCAAGCACGATGTGGTGATTGACATCATCTGTTTCCGCAAGCTCGGTCATAACGAGCAGGATACACCGGCCATGACCCAGCCGCTGATGTATAAAAAAATTGACCGCCACCCCGGCACCCGCAAACTCTATGCCGACCGTCTGGAGTCGCAGAGCGTCATCGGCCGGGAGTATGCCGATACCATCAGCAAACAGTTCCGCAAGGATCTCGATGAAGGGCGCTACACGGCCAATCCGGTGCTGGTCAACAAAACCATCTTTACCACCGACCCGGCGGCCGATCACAAGGAGGCTTCACATACCGGCGTGCCGCTTGCCGAGCTGAAACGACTTTCGGAAAAAATTACCAAAGTCCCGGAACGGTTCAAGCTCCACCCGCTGGTTGAAAAAGTGGTTAACGATCGTGCCCGTATGGGACGCGGAGAGCAGCCGCTCGACTGGGGTATGGGCGAGCATCTCGCCTTTGCCTCACTGGTGGCCGGCGGTTACCCGATCCGCATCACCGGTCAGGACAGCGGCCGGGCAACTTTTTCACACCGCCACGCCGTCCTGCACGACCAGAACCGTGAAAAATGGGACTCCGGCATCTACATCCCGCTGCAGAACGTTACCGAGAACCAAGCTCCCTTTACGGTCATCGATTCGGTGCTCTCCGAAGAGGCGGTGCTTGGTTTTGAGTATGGCTACTCGATCTCGGCACCCGATACGCTGGTAATCTGGGAGGCCCAGTTCGGCGACTTTGCCAACGGGGCGCAGGTGCTGATCGACCAGTTCATCACCTCGGGCGAAGTGAAGTGGGGCCTTGCATCCGGCCTCACCCTCATGCTCCCCCACGGCTACGAAGGCCAGGGGCCGGAGCACTCCTCGGCCCGACCGGAACGCTTTTTGCAGCTTTGCGCGGAAAACAACATCCAGGTCTGCCAGCCGACCAACCCGGCCCAGATTTTCCACCTGCTGCGCCGCCAGATGACCACCATGCTCCGCAAGCCGCTGGTGATTTTAACCCCGAAATCGCTGCTGCGCAACAAGGAGGCCATTTCACCGCTGGCGGATCTGGCTGAGGGCAATTTCCGCAACATCATCGGCGACGGCACCACCGACCCGAAAAAGACCAAGCGCATGATCGCCTGTTCCGGCAAGGTCTACTACGATCTGCTCAACCGCCGCCGGGAGAATACGCAGGAGAATGTGGCCATCATCCGTATTGAACAGCTCTACCCCTTCCCGGCGGATGAGTTTGCGGCCGAACTGGCCCACTACCCGAAACTGAAGGAGATTGTCTGGTGTCAGGATGAGCCGAAAAATCAGGGTTACTGGCGTTTTCTGCAGCACTATATCATGAAAGCCATGAGCCCCGGTCAGCAGTTCGGCTACGCCGGACGGCTCGCATCGGCTTCAACCGCATGTGGCTACGCCGCCACCCACGCCCTGCAGCAGAAAGAGTTGCTCGATCAGGCCTTCGGAGAGTTCAGTGTTTTTTTTAACAAATAAAATCCACGAATGGCAATCATTGACGTTACCATATCCCAGTTGTCGGAATCCGTTGCCGAGGCAACGCTTTTGAACTGGAAAAAACAACCCGGAGATGCCGTTGTTGTAGATGAGATCCTTTTTGAAATCGAAACCGACAAGGTGGTTTTCGACGTCCCTTCACCGGCATCCGGCATCCTGTTTGAAATTCTTGTGGGTGACGGTGGTACGGTTGTGGCCAACCAGGTGCTTGCCCGAATCGACAATGAAGCCAAACCTGCGGCTGCCGCCCCGGCTCTATTGGAAACCACCGCTGAAAGCAAGGGAGCGCTCTCGCCAGCCGCACCGTCCGCTGAAGGAAGCAGCACTATCGCCATGCCTTCCGCCGCACGATTGATGGCCGAAACCGGCCTCAACCCGGCGCAGGTTGAGGGCACTGGCCGGCACGGAAGAATTACCAAAGGGGATGTGCTTTCGGCAATTGCCGGAGGAGCAGAACCGGCCACACCCATTCCGCCACCTGCGCCAAAGCTCAAACCAGTTGAAGCATACCTTGAAAGCCCCTTGATGACCGACCGACCCGAGCAGCGTGTGCCCATGACCCGCCTCAGGGCACGCATCGCCGAAAGGCTGCTGCAGTCGCAGGCCACCAACGCCATTCTGACCACCTTCAACGAGGTCAACATGCAGGCCGTGATTGAGTTGCGCAGCCGCTACAAGGAGAAATTTGAAAAAGAGCACGGGGTCAAGCTCGGCTTCATGCCCTTTTTCGTGAAGGCTACCATGCAGGCATTGCGCAAATATCCGGTGCTGAACGCTTCGGTTGAAGGCAAGGAGATCATCTATCACGGCTACTTCGATATCGGCATTGCCGTCAGCTCGCCAAGAGGCCTGGTGGTGCCGATCCTGCGCAATGTTGACCAGATGAGCATTGCGGAGATCGAGCGCAAGATTGCCGACTACTCCGCCAAGGCAAAGCTCGGCAACCTCTCGCTCGAAGAGCTGACCGGCGGCACCTTTTCCATCTCCAACGGAGGGGTATTTGGTTCCATGCTTTCAACGCCGATCATCAACCCGCCACAATCGGCCATCCTCGGCATTCACGCCACCAAGGATCGCCCGGTTGTGGAGAACGGCCAAATCGTCATACGGCCAATGAACTATCTGGCCATGTCGTACGATCACCGGATCATTGATGGCAAGGAGGCGGTACTCGGACTAAACGCAATCAAGGATGCACTGGAAGATCCGGCGCGTCTCTTACTTGACCTTTAAGGGAGAAAACAGATTATGAGTAAACAATTTGACGTTGTTGTTATCGGGGCTGGCCCCGGAGGATATATTGCGGCAATCCGTGCCGCGCAGCTTGGTTTTTCCGTAGCCTGCTGTGAATTCAGTGCTTACGACAATCCTACCGGCGAGCCGCGGCTTGGAGGCACCTGCCTCAACGCCGGATGCATTCCGCTGAAAGCGCTTGTGGCCTCTTCGGAGGTCTTTGAAAAGGTCTCCCATCACCTTGCAGACCACGGCATTACGGTCGGCGATGTCAGCATGGATGTGGCCAAAATGCAGCAGCGCAAGGAGGCGATTGTAACCAAAATGACCAGCGGCATCCAGTTCCTCTTCCGCAAAAACAAGATCACGCTCCTCAAGGGACGCGGCTCCTTTGCCGGACGCATTGACGCCGGGTACCGGATTACCGTCACGGGCAAAGAGGGCGAAGAGGAGGTGCTGGCTCAAAAGGTCATTATTGCCACCGGCTCAAAAGCCCGCCATATTCCCAACATAGCGGTGGACAATGTCACCATCTGCGATAACGAGGGGGCGCTGAAATTCACCGAGGCACCAAAAAAACTCGGCGTCATCGGGGCCGGAGTGATCGGCCTTGAGGTAGGATCGGTCTGGCGCCGGCTTGGTGCGGAGGTGACCGTGCTTGAGGTGATGCCCTCATTTCTCGGTGCGGCCGATGAGAGCGTTTCAAGGGAGGCCTCAAAGCTCTTTCTGAAACAGGGTCTGCATATCCGCCTAGGCGTCAAGATCGGCCAGGCCAAACTGACCGAAACCGGCGTCTCGGTTGCCTATACCGACGACCAGGGTTCCGAGCATACCCTTGAGTGCGACAAGCTGATTGTTTCGGTTGGCCGCATTCCGAATACCGAAAAGCTCAACCTGGAAGCGATCGGCCTGCAGACCGATGAGCGGGGCTTTATTCCGGTCAACGAGCATTGCGCAACCGGCTCCCCCGGAGTCTACGCTATCGGTGACGTGGTGCGCGGCCCCATGCTGGCCCACAAGGCGGAAGATGAGGGTGTTCTGGTAGCCGAAATGATTGCTGGTCAGAAACCGCATCTTGATTATAACGCTATGCCGTGGGTGATCTATACCACTCCGGAAATTGCCTGGGTCGGAAAAACCGAGCAGCAGCTCCGCTCGGATGGGCGCGACTACAAAACCGGTCAGTTCCCCTTTGCGGCCAACGGCCGGGCTTTGGGTCTTGGCGATGCTGAAGGGTTTATAAAAATGCTGGCTGATGCGAAAACCGACGAGATCCTCGGCGTGCACATTATCGGTGCAAGCGCCTCCGACCTGATTGCCGAAGCCGCACTTGCCATGGAGTTCAAGGCCTCTTCAGAAGATATTGCCCGTACCTGCCATCCTCACCCGAGCCTTTCGGAAGTGATGCGTGAGGCAGCCCTCGCTCTCGACAAACGAGCACTCAACATGTAAGGCTCAGCAGATTCCGGGCTCTATCCTCAGAGAGTGTCGGATGTTTTACCCGGTCGCACCCAAAAGATTGGTCAGAAAGAACCTGACCAATCTTCTGGCGCAAGGTTCCGGGATTCCACGAAGGAATATCTAACCCCCCAGCTATTCTAAAAAAGCACCGATTGCACAGCTTGAAAAATCATAGAAATCTGATACGGCTTTTTAAAACAAAAAAGAGCTAAAAACAGGGATACCCCGCACCCCTGTTCACCGTCTCATCAAACTACCGTTTTTTGAGATAGGGAAAACGATCCATTTCGGGCAGCTCAGACAGAACGGAAACGCATTGGCTTCTTAAAGGTTGCAGCAAAAAACGGACTGACCAATCTGACCCACAACATGACGCGGTGTTTACGACTCAAAAAAATAGTTTATGTTTTCTTGGGATAAGTTCATTCAATAATGGTTCATAGCGATCTATTCTCGCCAAAATATGTTAAGGAATCGTGATTTTCAGGAACGAAATGACTCCTGATTGTTTGCTAAAGCGGATTTTTAAAAATCCAATTTTCTTGATCTCATAATAGTTGTAAAATTAAAAAATTTTGCATATTATTACGCACATAACCTCGCCAAGACATTTAAAAAAAGTTATCATAAATCATAAGATATGTCTTATGCAAAATACCCGGCATAATAACACCAGACTAACTAGGCTGCTCGAAAAGAAATACAGTACATGCGTCTTCTTATTCAAAACAGTCCCAAAAAAGAGATAATAAAATCTAACAAGTTTGTAAATAGCATATTGAGGTCAGACAACGGTTTTGCACAGGGGGGTTATGGATAAATAAATATTTGAATAATATTAGGAAGTATTTAGATAAAAGTATAATAAGAAAATGCTTGCAGTATCAATTTGCCACTGCAGAGTTATTTCTATAAGTTGGGCACTTTTCTAATGCCTCGCAAACCTAATGTTTTGGGCTTTTTGTTTTAAGTAGAAGATGACTAAATAATAGCTATACCATTACAATTTAAAAAATTATGCTCAAGTATTTTTGGCTTCACAGTAAAAAAGTTGTTTCACAAGAAAAATTAATTTCGGTAATTAAAATTATTGGGAGCCATTATCAATCTGAATTCTCTTCATCAAAAAATAGCTACAAAAATGGTGTTTTGAAAATTCGAAATGAACTAAAAAGGGATAATACATATGTGAGCATAACTCAAATAAAAACATTCTTAAAGCCAAACAGAAAAGGAGTTGTTGACAGAGTTAGAAATATATTTAATCAAGCTTCTAACACAATCAAAATACCATTTTCTGCTTTCAAGATATTTGAAAAAATAATTAACATTATATTGAGCAATCCTGTGATATTTGAAAAATGTAGAATTGAATTCCTTAAAGAGAAGGTATCTGATAGATGTTTATGTAGAGATAATCTAATTAATGAGTTATTCGAAGTATTAGATTATAGGTCAAATAACCTTTTTAGAAATCAGAGAGATATATATAAAAAATTTTGCGGGGTAAGCGATAAAACATGTAAATAAAAAGGTTATGAAAATAACTGATTATTCGTTTTATAAAAAAAATGTTTTGCTCAGGCATATGATGTCGAAAGAGCTTGACAAGCATAGAGCTGCATTAAAACAGGAAAAATCTAAAAAAATAAATGATTTTGTAATACCTATTTTTTCAGGGGTTTTATCTCTTTCAATTACTTATTACTCGAAAGATTTTAAGCTAGAAAACCTAAGATACGTAGGAACTACTCTTCTTGCTTATCTTTTGTTATATTTTATAATCGCCAAACTATTACTTCCGTGCTTTAAATGGCTTCTTGAATGGATACGCAATAGTTTTAAGTCTATTGATGTTAATGATCTTAAATCAGAAGACGATATCTTAAATATTGTCAATGATTTTAATTGTGATGTTATCAATCAAATTTACTTATCATATTCTTTAATAACGGATAATGAAGATTTAGATTTAAATCTTCAAAAATACTATAACCTTGAATCCTTTTTTTATTTTGATAAAGCGCTTGGGCTATTGAAAGACGTTTTTAATGAAAAAACAATGCAAAAATTATTCAACGAAAACATTTCTCATATCCAAACATATAGAATTGAAAATGCTTTTGACTTGCTAAAAAAAATATTTGATATAATAGATGCATCTGAGACTTCTGATAGATTAAAGAAAGATTTAATAAATTCAAGGGCAACATATAATAATTTAGCACAAGTTTTATTGACACACCTGGCTAAATATGATCATATGTTTGAAATTGAATTTATTCAACCTAGTTAGGTGGGTGGCAAAGCTGATTTACTCTATGTGATTAAAAAAAGATTATTAAAACCTGTTGTTTATTTCATCTTTTTTCCTATTTATGTGTGAGTTCCCTGTAACCATACATATATTTTTCTTTTGCATGACCGAAATGAACTTGCAACAAAAAAATGGATACCTTAAGACGCCATAGCTATTGATTGCTGTTTATAACGTAAAAACTCAACAGGCGATTTGTACCCTAATGTTGAGTGCTTCCGTTTCCGGTTGTAAAAGACCTCAATATATTCAAATAGGCTGTGTCGGGCCTCTTCTCGCGTTCGGTAGTATTCAGTATAAACCAGTTCGGTTTTCAGGGTTTTGAAAAAGGTCTCTGTGACACTGTTGTCATAACAGTTGCCTTTGCCGCTCATACTCTGAATCAGACCATGTTTCGCAAGCTTTTGCCTGAAGGATACACTCGCATATTGGACACCTCGATCCGAATGAATAACTACGCCATGAGGTGGATTCCGGTGCATCAATGCCATATCCAGAGCTGGATTTACCGTTGTTTCCGCCGTCATTCGCTTGCTGAATGAGTGACCGATAATTTCACGATTGTACAGGTCCATAATGACCGTCAGATAGAGCCAGCCGCTACCAGTCCAAACATACGTCAGATCACTCGACCAGGCGTCATTGACAAAATCGGCCTTAAACACCTGATCCAGAAGGTTATGAGCAATCGGTTCCTTATGGTTTGAATCTGTCGTTATCTTGAATTTTTTAGACACTTTAGAGCGAATCCCCATTGATTGCATCAATCGAGCAGCTCTTGGCCTACTGCACTTATAACCTTCCTCTTGAAGGCATACAGCAATCCGGGGGCTGCCATAGATTTCTCGATTCTCCGTATGGATTCTTTTGATGGCTTCCTTCACTTTCTTGGTTTCTATACTCCGGTTGCTTTCAGATCGCTGTGTCCACTGGTAATATCCGCTGACAGAAACATCCAGAACCCGGCACATGGATCTGACAGCAAACATACTCTTGTAACCCTCAATAAATTGATACTTTAGAAGGGTGTCCTTGAGAACACAGCGAGTGCTTTTTTTAATATTTCTCGTTCTTCAGTAACTACTCGAAGTTCACGCTCAAGCTTGCGGAACCGTTCTTCTTCTGGATCTTTCAGATGCCCGCTGCCGGGAAACGGCGCAGTCTTATTTGCTGAATACTCTTTTTGCCACCGGCGCAGCAAGTCAGCCCTGATTCCTAAACTGGCGGCTGTCTCTATGATTGATTTATTACTTCGCATCATCAGTTCAACGGCATCAACCTTGAACTCTTTGCTGTACTTCCTGCGACCCTCGTTGCCTTTCTCTGTCATTTCTCATATCTCCTTTTGATTGAAGATATGACTTCTCACACTGTCCACGAAAATATAGCAAGTTCAAATTGACATTGATACAAATCCATGCTTACCCAGAAGCGGCTCAACCTGAGGCAAGTCTTTGCAAAAAGACGAAAAAGGCGAGAATGACTCGACCGTCAGTCCGATGGGGATCATCACACGATAATCTGAGCGACAGACTCGACCGCATTTTTCATATTTACCGCCCACTTGATGATAGAGCAACACCTCATCTGCAGAATTCAGATAATTAAAGAATCGCTCACACTGGCTGTAAGCCTTAAGTAACAAATCTTTTACTGACTGGGCATGCCGCTTAAAGTCTAGCGCAGGCGAAGCAATCGTAGCTGCTGCACCTGATTTGGCTTCAACAAGGTAGAGCATGTCATCGATAAGGACTAAGGTGTCGTTTTCGCACCACTGCTTAGTCAAAGGATCCACGTAGTACACCTCTTGGTAGATTGTCGCTCCGGGTAGCTGAGCGGAGAGTATTTCTGAAAATGCTCCTTCGCTCATTATCTTCTGGCGGTATTCAAAAGCGACCTTGTAGTCCGGTTTTCGCTGCAACAAATTGAAAAGAAGTGCGCGATACCCCGCGTCGCGGGTGAAACAGGGGTCAACAGCGTAGTAGTCCGAGCCAAGTTGGATTAAGGGCTTTTTCCGAGCGGGTAATGTTCTGTAAGGGGTTCCAGAAAAAGCGCCTTCGGCGAAAAACTCAGTCTCTTCACCGCGTTTAAACGCCAAATCCGCTAATAGTCCCGATGGTAATTGCGTGTGACAACTGACATTGGCGATACCGCCTCGGAACAGGTCATCCATTGCCTGCTCGGCGGCTTGCGACTGCCCTGTATTATGTGCAACCCACTCCCCCATAACATCTTCAAGAGGTTTTTTCTGTTCCGCAGCGAAAGACTCTACAGATTCAAACTGTTTCATCATTTCTTCTATAGCGTTCGCTGGACCCGACCTGGTAGCGTTGGCCATATCTTGGAAGCCTTCAGCAATCTCAGTAGCTCCAACTCCATAAACCTCTCTCAGGGCATCATCGTGTGGAGCAAGCACGTAGCGGTAAAATTCACCTTCTAAAACCTGATAGCGGTTGCCTCGGAGCATAACCCACGATGATTTTACGTGGAACTCTATATCTGCCGTATCAGGTCCAAAATCCACGTTTTCTGTATCAACAGACGAGGCTATAGCAAAAAAGCTGGCTTGTTCGCGCAACTTACGGCCAAGTAAGAATAACTCTGCGCATTTTGCCTCATCGAAATCAACTTTGAAAGGCGCTGTATCTGATGCTAGGACGGCATGCACGTATTCCAGAAGAAACTGGATTTCATTGATCGTGCCATCAGGATTATCAGAGTCGATTTCTGCCGAATTTGTGCCGCTACTTGCTATCTCTTTCATAATGCGCTGAGCAAAGATGTATCCGAGGAGGTCTTCTGGCGGCATTCCAACTATTAAAGCTCGCATATTGGCGGCAGTCGTTTCCATATCTTTCAGCAGAATGGCTACAGCATCCTTCCGTTTTTGTTTAATAGTTTGTGGCATCATGAGTAATCTTGAATCAATGAGAATTCCGGGGACTGTTTACTCAATTAATATCCGCTTGGCACACAAAAGGACATTGAGCACGGGGACGTATAACGCCAGCCGTAACCGGCACATTTGTAGCGAGAACAGCGAACGAAAAATGCGTCCGCGTTAACGGCCTTGCTAGGCCAATTCATCATCAAGCCTCTCCGCGAAGTAATGAAGAACCAGAAGGACCAAATGCAACCTAAATGTTGAATCGACAGACTCAGACAGAACAGGATGTGATCCTTGAGGTTGTAGTCTTTTCCAGAAGCCTTCCACAAATCCCATTCCATTGTTTAAGAACTTATTATATTCCTTACGGAAAAAACCAACATTGGCGAGTTCGGTTTTCCGCGCATGGCTTTGCTGGGCAGTTCCTGCATTTATCAAAAAATGATTCTTGTCGAAAAACTCTTCGACGAGTGATCGAAGTTGTGCATTTGCAGCTGCCCATTCACCCCTTCCATGAGCAGCTACCGCTTGTTCATAATGACCAAGGGCAACATCGAATCCTCGCTTCTTTAATACCTCTAACAACCTATCTTCGATTTCGATCAGAGGTATCTGAGTTGGGAGAGATGCTCGAACAGAATTTTCAGTTAGCAAATACCCATCTTTCTCTAAATGATGGGAAAACTCGTAATACCGGTCACCCGAGTGAGGTTTCGTTTTAAGTAAATACTCGATCACTTCCAAAACCAAGGATGAGCCATAGGACCCTTCGCGTCTTTGTTGGCAATAAGGTGTTTTGAGATGGCTGTTTCTTTCTGCTTGATATATGTGGCATTGGATCTCACATGCTCAAGATCGAACTCTATACAAAAACGCCCCACTTCATCGTGAGTCTGAAAATCGAGGGCATTTACAAGTGTGAGAATTGTTTTTCAAGCGAGCATGATATTTTGTGACCTAACATTAATTATCATCTGTACTATAGTTGCTTTTTCCGGCGTCAGCCATATACAGCATAAACACTTTGCGCCGACATAAAGCATGAGCTTTCAGAAGAGAACCCAATATCGTTCTAATTTGTCCGTTTCGTGAGTAGATCTCCTATTGCCGAAAAAAAAAGCCCAAAGGCAAAGCCTCTCCAAGGAGCTTGCTCATGCTTTTTGAACGCCCGTATGAATGATGAAATCGCTAATAGCCCAAGCTTTTTCTCTATAGCTCTCTATAGCTTTTGCATAGTGTGAGTCATAATCATCAGGCAGTAAGCCTAACTTTTCTTTCATGTACTCGGCCATAGCATCAGCGTTAAATTTTTCCTGCCACACAATTTTATTGAGAGCCATATTAAACCTTTTCTCATCCAAAGAATGAGAGGTATACCAAGTCTCTACATTCATGAAACTGTCAAGAGCGTCATACATAGGATTTCCGTTTGAGTTGATTGTTGTTGATGTGCTTATTTGAATAAGTTCACGAAAGTATCATATTCGGTTTGATATTCGAGATCTGTTTTCAGGTGCATATTTTTAGATCATGATTGAGTTCATTCGCTTTAACTGATTATTTCGCTTAACCTTAAAGGGTTGTAGATTTATTTCTATAAATTAATCCACAGCTTCAAAAAATGCTAAACATACTTTAAATTCCGGTTTATGAAGCGACACATATTTCGTGTTCAAAACCATTGAATTTGCTGGATTCTGATTAGGCTCCATGACATTTCTTATATTTCTTTCCTGACCCACATGGGCACGGTTCGTTGCGGCCAAATTTGGAATTAGTTTTGCTGGTGGCCGGTGTGGCAGTAGGAAGAGGAACGAATTCCGTGATATGTTCATTAAATCGTTTAAGCTTTTCCGTACCGAAGAATTTCCATTGTTGATTCTGCTCTTCATAGTAGGTTCGCATATCATTGCCCCATGCCTCACAGTGTAAAAGGATAAAGTCCTCTGAGTTTGTTTGCCCTGCAAATTTTGGGGCATCCATCCCGATACCAACAACTTTTTTCAGATGTGAAAACTTGTTTTTCGCTGCGCCACATGCGATCTCTAGAAGCGTTCGCCGCTTATCGAGGTAGTCATGATGTTCGCGGTAATTCGCAGGTACTCTGAGTTGGAAAAATACATATCCAACTTCAGGTATATACGATGGCAAGAAGGTCACCTGCCGGGTGAACTCCTCAGGATAATCCGGAAAGTTTAACACTGCTTGATTTATCTTGTCCGCAAGCGAACGGCGAAAATATCGAGGTTCCTTCACCATTTCGAAAATGGCGCTCGATCCTCGCATAAGATCCGAGTTTCCGCCAAGCCTCTCCTCTAAAGCATTCTGGCAAGTCCGTTGAATCAGACCGTCCCAAAGATACGATACCTTATTTTCTTTTTTTGTATTCCTGTACAGGTCGCTATTGATAAAATCGAGCCACTGACCTTCACCGATCATCACAATATTAAAGCCGTCTTCAGTAGATCCTATAATGTGTCGCTTATTCTTTTTATCAAAGTTGATAAGGTAGTGCGCAAGCAAATCCTCCTCACCGCAATAGTTCAATTCATCAAATTTCTTGATCGCACGTAATTTTTCATCGAGGTAATTCGACAAGTCAGTGACAGTATCAAGTTCTCCAAGGATAATCGAAATGTTATGACTGTCGAAGATATGTACAGGATTGTGTTTATCGATTTCAATATGAAACGGCAGCCTCAATTCATTATCAATCTTACAATAATAGATTGCAAGACTACCATACACGTTTTGATCTGAAGCTTTTTCGCAGGCCTCTTTTGCACCATGTGCTACCACAATTTTGTGAAATATGGCTTTCGTTGGATCAATTGCGAGCGGAAAGAGTGTGGTTCGCTTAGCATCAAGAAAAATATGCCTTCCACTCATGAGGTACCGTTCGGCACCATGCGCAGTTTTGACTTGCTTGTCAATTACGTTACGTTTCCATTGATCCCAGAGGACTTGGGGGTCTTTATCCGGTGTTTCGCGAAGCTGCTTTTTGCGATCAAAGAAGATGAAGACATAATCTCCAAATACTGCGAGTAAATCGCATAGTTCATGCCCATCATCCTTATATGGGTTTGGATAGCTCCAAAGTTTCAGAAAGGTCCGCTCACAAAATTCTGCAAGCATCTTCTCTGTTTCTGTTGTGCCTGATGATTTTTTTATCATAGCTGATTTTGATCTTTTCCTTTCCCCACAATCTCCATCAGCTTCCCAAAATCAGTCACAACATCATATCTTACTTTATCCCGTTCAACACGCTGATTGATCTCCTCAAAGAATTTTCGCGCACACTCGATTTTTGTGGCCTCGATGGCTCGCAACTCCATGCTCGACATTGAACCCTTGGTCTCAGCCACAAAATAGATATGCTTGACAGTGCCCTCTTTAAAAGAGATTGCCCAGTCCGGATTGTAGTCGCCGACCGGGGTTGGAATGAGGAACCCGCGAGGCAGTTTTGCGTAAACAACGACCTCAGTGCTGGTATCAAGCTCATGCACAAAAGCTTTTTCAATTTTCGAGTCCGTGACCACATAATCGTAGATGTGGTTCCTCAGCTTTTCACTTGCCTTTGAGAAGTCTTGCTTGCTTTGGCCAGTGGTGAAAATGTCAATATCATGCCGGTCAGCAATTTCATCATAGCTCAACCGCTCAATAATAATCGTCGCCTTTTGCTCTTTGATCAGGCGGGTAGCTTCAGCAATGAAGTGTTCCGGATTCTCACTGAACTTCTTGAACACAACGGGGTGGATACTCCCGAGAATTTCAGCAATGCTCTTGCGGGTGAGATCGGTGTTGCCAGCAAGCTTACCCAAAAGGTCATACTTGACCATCGAGTGAATGAAAACTTTATTGCTCTCGACCGTAGTCTCCTCAAGCTTGAAACTCTCGCCACTCTGGAGCTGGATATCGGTAATCTGCTCTTTTTGAGTGCCGGCATGGATGGTATACTGGAGCGGACTCACTCGCAGCTCCTTGTCCAGTGTACGAATACAGTTGCGAACCAGTTCCGCGGAGTCAAACTCAACCCGGTAGATTGCTTTATGGTTGATCCGGTTCCAGAGCTCCCTGAACTCTTTCTTGCTAAAGTTGTCGTTTAACGGGTTGATCTTTGGCCTCCGGTCATCTCCCACCTGGGGCAATTGGGATTCACTGAAGACACTGTCGATAAGCATGTAAATCTGATCTGCATGAGTTGCCAACTCAGGAGGTAACGTTACCAAAGTCCCATCAGCCTTTGCTGTATGATATGCGGGGGTTATTCTGTCAGCATCGTCGGTGTAATCGTTTTTGAGCAGGTACCTGTAAATTTTCCGGGCCATGGTCGGATCGATTTCCAACGGTCCGGTTTCGGTCTGGATAGTTTTCCCTGTGAAATAGGCTTCATCGGCTTTTCTCGGACGAGCAGAGAGTGAATTGCTGATCTCCTTCTGCAAGTTGGTTACAAACTCTTTATAGCTTTCGCTGGCAACCACCGTCAACACATTTATATCGTGCACGGTTGCCGGATGGTCCATTCTGTCACCATTCTGGTTAACGGAGAGTCGCAGGCCACGACCCACCTCCTGACGACGGGAAATGGTGTTATCACTGTGCTTCAGCATGCAGATAACAAAGACATTCGGATTGTCCCACCCTTCCCGCAGCGCAGAATGCGAGAAGATGAACCTGACCGGCTCTTCAAATGAGAGCAGCCGTTCCTTTTTTTTCAGGATCAGGTCATACGCATCCACATCATCAGAGATCGCTGTTTTAG
>CAIMCD010000004.1 GCA_903839405.1 uncultured Chlorobiaceae bacterium | reverse complement strand
TGTTTGCATTATGCTAATATATGGGCGTGTATAAAATCATCTTCACCAAAGAGGCTCAAAAAGCGCTGTTACGGTTACCGAGGAATACGGCCGTACTGATTCGTCAGAAATTGGAGCAGTTAGCGGTTGATCCCTATGCACCAATGGCGAACGCAAAAAAGCTGCAAAACCTTTCTGGATATCGTTTAAGAATAGGGGATTGGCGAGTGATTTATGACATTCAAAACGATGAGTTGGTTGTGTTGGTCTTGAAAATAGCGCAACGAGGAGAGGTCTACCGATGAACATGCCTGTACAAGTAATCGAGCGCGATGGTAAGCCGGAGTGGGCCGTATTGCCTTATGACGTTTATGTGCAACTCGCGGAAGAAGCTGAGATGTTGCAGGATATCCGCGATTATGATGCTGTGAAAACGGCCATTGAGCAGGGCAAGGAAGAACTTGTGCCGAGTGCCGTGACCTTTGCTCTCTTGGATGGTGAAAATCCCGTCAAGGTATGGCGCGAATATCGCGGATTGACCCAGCAACAATTAGCTGAAGCAGTTGGAATAAGTAAGCCATATCTCTCCCAAATTGAAACCGGTAAACGCACCGGAACGACGGAAGTGTTGTTGGCCGTCGCCAAAGCACTGCAAGTAACGCTGGATGATATTGTGTTTCAGCCTGACAAGTAATTCCAAGTCTAAAATAGCCAGCTTACCCGCGACGGTAGCTGTGCAGTTTGCTGTTTGTTCTCTCTTGAAATAACTGTAATTTGTCAGTATGAAAGATATTAGGTGTGAACTTGCAAGGAGAGGAAAAAATGGCAGAAAATAAAAATCAACATTATGTTCCTAAAGTATACCTTAAAGGATTCATAAATTCGAAGAATATTCCAGAGGACTTCAATCAAAATGCATTATGGGAATACGATAAGGTTGAGCAAACTATAGAAATAAAAAGAATTGAAGACGTATTTGCCGTGGAATATTTTTATTCTTTTTTTGATGAAAATAAACAATATAATCACACGACAGAGGCTTTATTGTCGAAATTCGAAAATAATTTTAATAAGATTAAGAATCGTTCTGAATTGATTCGAAATGGAATAATAAATCAAAAAAGAATTGATTGGTATAATAAGTCTGAGCTTGATTATTTAATCTGGTTTATTATGATTCAATATTTTAGAGTACCAAAATTCACGTCAAGTATTGTTATGGATAGTTATGGAGAATGTAAAAGGATAAATAGTGCATATGGTGTTGCTCAAAAGGATGAAGAAGTTTTCAATAATATAAAGAAAAATGCGTTTCCATTAATGTTTGATTTTGAAAATCCACAGCATAAAATAATGTATCAACTGATATCATCAAGAAATATTCATGTAACTATTATACCAGACCAGATAGAGAATGATTTTATTATAACAGACTCGCCAATATTAGTAACTAATCCAGTGTCTCGAAATGCACTGATTCATCAAAATACAGAGATTACGATTCCAATTACTAAAAAAATTGCAATTTCATTTTATGGTTATGGTTATGGTAAAGAGAAAAAAACTCGTGTCTTAACTGATAAAAATGAAATCAAAAGAATAAACTTATCTTTGAGTCAAGAAGCATTGCGATATTGTTGTTCAGGAAATAAGAAGCAACTAGAGGAAATTAAAACCAAACATCTAATATCTGCGTTAACCTGATTTTTTCTTCGATGATCAATATTCAGTTCTCATGAAAACAAACAAAGCAATTCATCATGGAGGCAACCGCAATAATCGAGGAGCTTATTCAACACATGGAGTGGGCCGATGCTGTTGTGTTCTCGGCGATTCTCGGGAATGCGCAGGTGGAAGAGGATGAGGTTTTGTTGAGGAGGCTTCGCCATATTCATCTGGTTCAGAAAGCTTTTTTTGATGTCTGGAAAAATCAGCCCATCAACCCTCATGTAACCGACTCGTTCAACGCTCTTGAACTGGCCGGGTTTGCCAAACCACTGCACCGCGATATTCAGGAATTCCAGAAAGCCCTTTCATCCAATGAGTTAGACCGGGTTCTGCACCTTCCCTGGGCAGCGCAGGTGAGCCGCACTCTTGGATTCGAGATTGCCAACCCTTCGCTCGGCGAGACGCTTGTGCAGGTAGCTGCCCACAGCTCCTACCATCGTGGGCAGGTGAACTCCCGGCTTCGTGAACTTGGCATTGATCCGCCTATGACCGACTTCATCGCCTGGGTCTGGGCCCGCAAACCCGTACCTGTGTGGCCCTCTGCTGCCGGAGAGCCGGAGTAAGGCTTAACGCTTAACGCAGTTCCTTTTGCTGCCGGGAAAGCCTATATTGCCCATCAGTAATCCCCTCGTACAGCGAGCCTGAAATTGTTTGTTAAATCCTTCGAGAGCTTCATGAGTGAGAGTCAGTCCGCCACGGCCGGTGGTGATGAGCGCATTACCGGCGTGGTTGAAAAGGTGACCTATTTCAGCAGTTCGTCAGGCTTTACGGTGCTGCGCCTGACGCTCGCCGAGGAGCGTGATCCGGTGACGGTTGTGGGCTATGTTGCGGCGGTCAACGAGGGTCAGCATGTTGAGGCTACCGGGCGCTGGCACAACGATAAAAGCTGGGGGTTGCAGTTCAAGGCAGCTCATCTCGGCGTTATTGCGCCCGACACCCTTGAAGGCATTGCCAAATATCTCTCATCTGGCATGGTGAAGGGGATCGGCCCCCATTTTGCCAAAGTGCTGATCAAGGCCTACGGGATGGAGGTCTTCAATGTGATTGAGGATCACCCTGAACGGTTGCTTGACCTTCCCGGCATCGGCAAAAAACGGCTTGAGCAGGTTGTTTCGGCATGGGGCGAGCAGAAGGCGGTGCGCAAAATCATGGTCTTTCTGCAATCGCACGGAGTCGGAACGGCGCGGGCCGTCAGGATTTACCGCGCCTATGGTGACGAAGCGGTGGCCGTGGTGACGGCCAACCCCTACCGGCTTATCCTCGACATTCCGGGTATCGGCTTCCGTACGGCCGACCAGATTGCCCGCAACATCGGCATTGAGATGCACTCCCCCCTCAGGGCGCGGGCGGGGATTGGCCATGCGTTGCAGGAGCTTTCGCAGGAGGGCCATTGCCGCGTGCCGGAAGCGATGCTGCTTGCGGCTTGCAAACGGCTGCTGCAAATTCCAATGGAGGTGGTTGAAGCGGCGCTCCGCGAAGAGCTCTCCATCGGAACCCTTGTGTCGGTTGAAGCGGAGGGCGAACGGAGCTTCTACCTTGCGGCGCTCCTCCGGGCTGAAACGGGCGTTGCCAACAGTATCCAGCGGATCATGCAGGGCGATCTGCCCTGGGGGAAGATTGATGCAGAGAAGGCAATCAGCGAGGCCGAAGAGCGATCCAGGATTGAGCTCTCCCTCTCGCAACGGAGCGCGGTCTCCTTGGCGCTCTCAAGCAAGCTGATTGTTATTACGGGCGGCCCCGGCGTGGGTAAAACCACCATTATCAATACCATCCTTAAAATTCTCGACAAGAGCGGGGAGCTGAACTGCACGCTCTGCGCCCCCACCGGCCGGGCGGCCAAGCGGCTTGGTGAAGCTACCGGCCGGGAGGCGAAAACCATTCACCGGCTGCTGGAGTTTGATCCCCATGCCCGTGACTTCAAGCGGGGCTTCAGCTATCCGCTGCAGGCCGATCTGGTGATTGTGGATGAGGCCTCCATGATTGACGTGGTGCTGATGAACCGCTTGCTGGCGGCCATCTCCGATCGTTCAGCGCTTATCTTTGCCGGTGACGTTGACCAGCTCCCTCCTGTGGGGCCGGGGTTTGTGCTGGCCGACATGATTCAATCGGGGGCTGTGGCCGTGGTGCGCCTCACCGAAATCTTCCGTCAGGCGCAAAGCTCGATGATTATTGTCAACGCCCACAAGATCAACCGGGGCGAGTTTGCGGTTCCGCCTCCTGTTGCACGCCGGAGTGAAGGCGAGGAGCTTTCCGACTTTTATGTTGTGCCATCCGAAAGCACGGCCGAGATCCAGCGGCGGCTTCTTTTGGTCGTGGCCGAGCGCATCCCCGAGCGTTTCGGGCTTGATCCCCTGCGCGATATTCAGGTGCTGACCCCCATGAACAAGGGGCCGCTTGGTGCCAAGGCGCTCAACACCCTTCTGCAGGAGCGCCTCAACCCCCATTCACCACGTAAAATAGTGCGCTTTGGCACCACCTTTGCCGAAGGTGACAAGGTGATCCAGATGGTCAACAACTACGACAAGGAGATTTTCAACGGTGATATCGGTCTGGTTGCTGCGGTGGATGAGGAGGAGAGCACCCTTTCGGTGCTTTATGAGGGGCGAGAGGTGCGCTATGAGTTCAACGAGCTGGACGAAATTGCTTTAGCCTACGCCATTACCATCCATAAGAGCCAGGGCTCCGAGTACCCGGCCGTGGTGATACCGCTCTCCATGCAGCACTACAGCCTGCTTGAGCGGAACCTGATCTACACCGCTGTTACGAGAGCCAAAAAGCTGGTGATGATTATCGGCGACCCCAAGGCGCTTGCCACGGCCATCTCCAACCGTCGCTCCTCCCAGCGGTTGACCGGCCTTGCCGCACGTTTGGCTGAAGCCGGAACCCTGTAACCTCCGGCAGTGATCATGCCGCTTTTTTGTTATATTTCGGCCCATGCTGCCTGAGGGAAGTTACTGATAGACGGGCAGAGCATGTGATGAGGGTAACTGAAATTTCGGTAAACAATGAGTGTTGTTTTATGAAGAGAATCAATCTTGTGCGCCTCTCCCTCTTTCAGATGGGGTTCGGCATCATGCTCGGCTTTCTGCTCGATACCCTCAACCGGGTCATGACCACCGAGCTGCGTATCTCCGCCACCATTGTGTTTGGTCTTATCAGCTTCAAGGAGCTGCTGGCGATTTTCGGCGTCAAGGTGTGGGCCGGCAACCTCTCCGATCGCTCCCGGATTTTCGGCCTGAAGCGTACCCCCTATATTCTGCTTGGCCTCTTCTGCTGCGTCTTCTCCTTTATGCTTGCGCCCGGCGCGGCCTATGAGGTTCGGGTTGGCGGCATCTCCTTTGCCGAGCTGATTCCGGCCATGATGCGCGACATCGGCCTGTTAAAGCTCTCGCTCATTTTTCTGGTTTTCGGCTTTGGCCTGCAGGTGGCTACCACGGCTTACTACGCCCTCCTTGCCGACACGGTTGGCGAGGCGAATATCGGCAAGGTTACCGGTGCAAGCTGGACCTTGATGGTGCTCACTACCATTATCTCCACCCGAATTGTCGGCACCTTTTTGGATGTTTTTACCCCCGAGCGGCTCATGAAGGTGGCCGAGGTGGGCGGCCTCATTGCGCTTGGCATCGGCCTCGTGGCCGTGCTTGGTGTTGAGAAGCGAAACGCTGAAACCAAAGCTGGCGAGAGCAAGCACGCCCTCTCGTTTTCGCAGTCGATCATGCTGCTCTCCTCGTCGCCCAAGACCTTGCTCTTTGCCTCATACATTTTTATCTCGATCTTTGCGCTCTTTGCCAACGAGATTGTGATGGATCCTTTTGGTGCCCATGTGTTTAAGATGAAAGTCGGCGAGACCACCAAGCTCTTCCGTCCCACCATGGGCGGCACCCAGCTTATTTTTATGCTGATCACCGGTTTTCTGCTTAACCGCATCGGCCAGAAGCGCGGAGCCTTGATTGGTAACATCTTTTGCATTATCGGGTTCGGAATGCTGATTGTTGCAGCTTTCATCCGCGACGTACAGTTTTTGCGCATTGCCCTTGTGGTAACCGGGGTTGGCCTTGGCGCATCAAGCGTTTCCAATATCTCCATGATGATGTCGATGACGGCGGGGCGGAGCGGCGTCTACATCGGCCTATGGGGCACGGCGCAGAGCCTTGCCATTTTTATCGGCCATCTTGGTGCAGGCATTATTATTGATCTGGTTTACCATCTCTCGGGCCAATACGTTTGGGCCTATGCCGCGATTTTTGCCATTGAGATGGTGGCCTTCACCATTGCTAGCCTGGTGCTGCCGCATATTTCCAAAGAGGCATTTGAGGCTGAAAGCGAGGCCAAGATGGCTGAACTTGCCCTTTTGCACAAAGCCTGAAGACAATGAAATACATTTTTGGACCGGTATCATCAAAACGGCTCGGCCAGTCACTCGGCGTTGACCTGCTCCCCCCGAAAAGCTGCACCTGGAATTGCGTTTATTGCCAGTTGGGCAAGACGCGGAAATTTGTAACCGAGCGGCAGGAGTTTTTCCCCCGGGAGGAGATTCTCGGTGAGATCCGCGAGGCGCTCGCGCTGCACAAGGGGGTCGACTGGATCACCTTTGTCGGGTCGGGCGAAACCATGCTCTACAAGGGGATCGGGTGGCTGATTGCGGAGGTGAAAAAGCTGACCACAACGCCGGTTGCGGTGATTACCAACGGCTCGCTGCTCTACTTGCCGGAGGTGCGAGAGGAGCTGCTTCAGGCTGACGCCGTGCTCCCTTCGCTCAATGCCGGTTCCGAGGCATTGCACGTGCAGATCGACCGTCCGGCAGCGGGACTAAACTATCAGCAGCATATTGATGGGCTTGTGGCCTTCCGCCGTGAGTACAAAGGACGGCTCTGGATTGAGGTGATGCTGCTCGGCGGCATCAACGACTCCGACGCGGCGCTCCGCGACCTTGCCACCGTGCTGAAAGCGATCAACCCCGACATGGTGCACCTTGTGCTGCCAACCCGGCCAGCGCCCGAGCAGGAGGTGCATCTGCCCTCCGAAGAGCGCATTGAGCGGGCCATTGCCATTCTTTCAGAGGTCACCACGGTGGTGCATCCACTCAAGGGGAGCATGGATCTGAAGGGCGCGCCCGACCTGCTTCACGCGGTCACCGATATTGTCTCCCGCCACCCTGTGCAGCAGCGCGAACTGCAAAAAGCCATCGAAGAGTGCTTTGCGGGCGAGAGCGATAAAGCCTCGGCGGTGATGCAGCAGATGCTCGCCACCGGACGCTTCAAGCTCGTCGAGCATAACGGTGAACCCTACTGGGTGATTCAGGATAGTGGGGAGTGAGCATCACGCTCTAACCGCTACACTCCTTGAGTATGGCTTGTGCCTCTTCCAAATTGCTTGGCATTCGCAATCGGGTGAAAATCTCAACTGCACGATGAGCGTAGGGCAGACCTTCTTGCGTTCTACCTTGCATGACTAGTGCCTTAGCAAGATAAAAGCAATTGCCACCAATTACATCCTGCCGCCCTAATTTTTCAGTCAATTCTTGGACTTCACATGCCAATGCTTCTGCTGCTGGCCACTCTTTACACTCAATTTTAAGATCTGCAAGGTTGTTGGTAGCAATGACAATACCTTCAATGGAATGGTTTTTCTTCAAAATCATCAAGGCTTCAAGATAGTTTTTCTCAGCCTCAACGTAGTTGCCCATTTCTTTTTCTGTAATACCCAAGTCGGTTAAAAGAATAGCAACGTCATCACTTTCCGGCGCGATGATACGCTGCAGGGCAAGCGCTTCCTGAAAGTTCGCAATTGCATCAGGAAAGTTTTTCTCCAATCTGTGCCCACTTCCTCGTAGACGGAGAGCTGTAGCTTTTAGCCTTTTATCGTCTTTTGAGAACTTTTCCCAGTGCGATGCGCACCGTTCTGCACAGGCAAGTACCTCATGACCCTGTTCACGCAAATTATATATCCATCCTGCATCATATGCTCGCCATCCTGCATGGTAATAATCGTTTGCAGCCAGAGCCTTCTCTTCACCCTGTAGGCTGAGTGTCATTAACTCATCCCATCGACCGGAGAAATTCATGTAGGTTTCGAGTGCATTGCACATCTTTTGCAACCGGTCGTTTTCGCCCTGCACAAAGAGGGGAAGGGCGGCCTCAATGTTTGGCCACTCGGCTTCAAGTTTTGGAAAGCGTTCATGGTGTTGGAAACCGTTTTCCAGAGCCATTGCATAAGCGCGGTCAGTCAGGCGGTTACCGGTTTTAGCTATGGTCTCCGGGCGTTTGCGTCGTAAAAAGGTTGCAGCAAGGGGTGGAAGGATAAAGGTTTGAGCTGACTCATCACTCAGGAGCAGGGCGCGGTCGGTCAGGTCTTCAAGGGCAGTGAGGGCTGCCTGTTCGGCAATTCCCGCAATATCAGAAATCCACTTGACTTTTGCTGGCAAGGTAAAGTGCACCAGTGCAGCAAGCACACCGGTTTCGCTCTCGGTGAAGGTGTCGAGCAGGTCGCCAAAAATGTACTCAAGCGGGTCATTCTCTTTTGGTGCCTTTCTGAGGAATGCGCACGCCTCAGGAATTGTGCGGCACTGGCTGGCGGCTCTTCCCAATTGCCCTACGGCCCATTTGATGAGGAGCGGGTTGCCGTTGGTGATTTCGTAGAGATCGGTGCGTTCCTGTTCGGTTGCTTTTTTCAGGTGTGGGTTACTCTTGGCCAGTTCATCCATCAGCGCAAGCGCTTCGTTCCGTTCCAACCGGTCGAGGCGGACTACACGGGCATCGATATCGTTTCGGCGGCGACTGGTGACAATCGCCTTGCATCCGAGAGGCAGGCGCGAGAGAAATTGATAAAGTCTGAGGCGCTCTTCTTCAGGAAAGGTTTCAACGTTATCAATGATAATGAGGACTCGTTTGTCTGCTAATGCATGTAGTACCCTTTTAGCCCGCTCGTTAGGGATTGTTTTCTCAATTTGCTTTTCGCCGATCTGGAGAGCCAGTTCTGTCAGGAGTGCCATGTAGTTGGGGAGCATGAAATCCTCCAGCTTTTCCTCTCCCTTTGGAGTAAGCTCCCTTATTTTGGCCGAAAGAAAAATTTTGTAGTCGAAGTGGGTCTTTGGTGCAAGATGGCCAGCACGGATGGCAAGGGCGGTTTTGCCGATACCGCCTGGCCCGTCGATCAGGGCGCCCCAGGTTCGTGCTTCGGGCAAAATGGCTTCGGCTATGGTTTTCAGCTCTTTCTCTCGGCCAAAGAAGTATGGCTGGTGCGGGAGGTTGGAGTGAAGCGTGTTATGATTGTTCTCCGGGGGTGGTTGATTGATGAGGACACTGACATGATTGCCATCTCCGGCAATGGATGTCCCGCCTGCGCCGGAAGCCACGCCGCCACTTGTTGCAATTGAGCCTGAACCGGTGTTGGTGATTATCGTGGCAGCTTTGGCAATGTCGCTCCGTTTTTTCTCCCAATCAACCGCAACAAATTGAATGATATAGAGCACAAAAGCCGCTGCGTTATTTGCGGCAATTTGCTGGCGGGTTGCTCTCTCCTGATCCTTCTTGCCGTCCGCCCAGTCGCAAATAGCTTTGATTAGAATCCAGTCAACCTTTTTATCCTGGCAGGCTACGTAAAGCCCTGCGCCCTCCATCTCGCCGCCAATTGCTTCCTGCTCAAAGCTGAGTAGCTGGTCGCGGAAATCTATATTATCCCCCAGCTTTTCGCCGGTCAG
>CAIMCD010000003.1 GCA_903839405.1 uncultured Chlorobiaceae bacterium | reverse complement strand
GTGACTCTGCTCTTAAGTGGCCTGGATCAGGGCAACTATACGATTATTGGCCAGCCGACCACGACAGCGGACATTACCCCGAAGGGTCTGAGCATTTCGGGCATCACGGCGGATAACAAGGTCTATGACGGTACGACACTGGCGACGGTAAATACTGCCGGAGCAAGCTACAACGGCCTTGTAGCAGGAGACAACCTGAGCGTCTCGGCCACGGGCCTCTTCAGCGACAAGAATGTTGGTGTTGGCAAGAGTGTAGCTTTGACCAACAGTTACAGCGGCACCGACCTGGGCAACTACACGATTACCGACCAGACCGGCACGACGGCCGATATCACGCCGAAAGGTCTGACCATTTCAGGTATCACGGCTGATAACAAGGTCTATGACGGTAACACCTCAGCGACGGTGAACACCACCGGAGTAAGCTACACCGGTATTGTATCAGGTGACAACCTGAGCGTCTCGGCCACGGGTCTCTTCAGCGACAAGAATGCGGCGACAGGCAAGAGTGTGCTGTTGAGCAGCAGTTACAGCGGCAGTGACCTGGGCAACTACACCATTACCGATCAGGCAACTGCAACGGCCGATATCACCAAGAGGTCAGTTACCTTGTCCGGTATAACGGCGGAGAACAAGATTTATGACGGCAATACCACTGCTACCGTGAACACCGGTGGCGCAGTTTTCAGCGGTATTTTGAGCGGTGATAACCTGAGTGTCTCGGCAACGGGTCAGTTCGTTGACAAGAACGTTGGGCAGCAGAAGACGGTGAACCTTCTCTTAAGTGGCCTGGATCAGGGCAACTATACGATTATTGGTCAACCAACCACGACGGCAAACATTACACCAAAGGAGCTGACCGTTTCAGGCCTTATCGCTGGCAACAAGATCTATGACGGCACAACGTTTGCGACCGTTGAGACCCTCGGTGCATTCTTCAGCGGCCTCGTTGTGGGTGACAACCTGAATGTCTCAGCCACGGGTCACTTCCTCGACAAGAACGTGGGTGTTGGCAAGAGTGTAGCCTTGAGCAGCAGTTACAGCGGCAGTGACTTGGGTAACTACACCATTATTGATCAGGCTACCACCACGGCCAGCATTACCCCAAAGGCTCTGACTGTTTCCGGCATAACGGCCGATAACAAAGCCTATGACGGTACGACCTCCGCCACCGTCCATAGCGATGGAGCAAGCTACAGCGGTCTTGTGGCAGGCGACGACCTGAGTGTGTCGGCTACCGGCCTCTTCAGTGACAAGAATGTGGGAGTCGGAAAGAGTGTCCTTCTGGCCAGCAGTTACAGCGGCAGTGACAAGGATAACTATACCATTACCAGTCAGGCAACTGCCACGGCGGATATTACGCCTATCGAGAGCCGACCGGTTGAATCTGATATTCGGCTTGATACACCATCACCCTCTTCATTCTCGCCCAACGTGGCTCCGCCTGAGACCGTGATTTTCACTTCGCCAGAGGGGCTTGTCGTAAAGGTTGTCAATGAGCCCACAGAGCAGCAAGCCGGGTTGATCGTTGTCTCAATTCCTGATGGCATCATCCGTTCCGGTACAGGATTCACCATCCCGCTTTCTGAGGAGATACGAGAAGCGGCAACTTTAGGGCTAAAGGAAGAGGTCTCGCTCGACAATGGTTCTCCATTGCCGGACTGGTTAGTCTATGATGCTGAAAACAAGGTTTTCAGGGTAAACAATATTCCGCAGGGAGGACTTCCGATAAAAGCCCAGTTGCGTATTGGGGATAAGACCTGGACCGTGGATATTTCGGCTCAGAATGTATCCTGATCACCACCAAGAGGCATAACGGGGTGAAACCTGCTTTGTTTGTGCTGAGAGGAAGCGGCAATGTTGCCGCTTCCTGATGAGGCTCTCTTATCCGGCTGAACGTTTGATCCTGTTTTTCAGCTTGCGCAGCCCTGCGGTGAGGGGTTTGAGGACTCTCCATCGGTCCCAGAGGGAGAGCGGGTGCAAATCGGTGCGGGAACTTCGCTGATAGCCAAGACTTGGCAGAACAATAAAGGTATTGATATCAGGATTTTGCATCCGGAATGTCGATATCGCGCCATCATAGTGCATGGGCCCTCCTGCAGGATCTCCCGGCGTTCGTTGCAGCAGCTCTTCGAGAAAGGTGAGAAAGCGGTCAAAAATTGTGCTGTTGACGGCATAAAAATGGGCAAGCAGCAGTGGCTCACTTATTTTTTCCAATCTCGTTTCTGATGGGAGATCAGAGTGATGTTCATGACCGAGGTATAAAAAGCCCCACTTTTTGCCTTCAAGTTCCTGCAAGGCTTCCGCTGCGATGGAGTTGATATCCGCGATAAAGGCAATATCGTCCTCCATGATCAGGATATTCGCCAGATGCTCCTTTTTTGCCTGTTTGATAGCCAGCATATGGCTTAAAAAACACCCCCTCACGCCCACACTCGGAAATCCAGCCGCTTCCATGGGGCGGATAGCCGGAAAGAAATCGGCTTTTGTGTTTTCTATCGGCCACCCGGCCCGTTTGAACTCTTCCCGGGTTTCAGCCCTTCGGTCGGCTCGTTCCGCAAGATTGATAATGGCGGTTTTCGCGAAGTAATCAATAATGGTCATGATCAGCCGGTTAAATTATCCTGTAAGATGCACTGAACCTTGTTGTGCTGCCGATAAGGAACTCCATGCGTAGTTATTTTTTTGGTGATGCATCGCTTGACTCTCTTGCCGTCCGCACCCATGCCGTGCTTTTCTTTTGTATCATCATGCCCAGATAGAGCGGGATTTTCCAGAGGATATAGAGTGGAGCCGCCGAGAGGTAGAGCCAGGTGGAGAGCGGCGCATGGCGCTGGATTTGGCCTGAAACCACGTAGAAGAGCAGAATCAGCCAGAATGATGCACCGAGCACGAGCCATCCACCCTTGAGCAGCAGCAGGGCCGCCGCCGTGGCCAGAGCGAAGAGCATGACGAGCAGCGAAAGCGGGGGAGTAGCCAGTTCGGCCAGGGCATAGAGATAGCGGCTGTCACGCGTTGCAGAAAAGAGTTTCAGCAGGGGGAGGCTCATTTTTTTGACGAGCATGAAGCGCCCCCCCTCCCACCGGTTCCGCTGGCTCTCGGCGCTTTTGGCGGAGGTCACCATTTCACTGCGGATAATGGCATCGGGGTTGTAGTGCACCTCAATACCATCCTGAAGCAGTTGCAGGGTGAACTCCATGTCCTCAACAATCGAGTGGCAGGGCCATCCGTAGTGTTCGAGCACACCGGTGCGGAAAGCCATGCCGTTGCCTTTCAAAACGGCGGTGCCGGATAACTGCGCCGAGCCGGCCATGCGCAGATGGTTGAAAACATTGAAGGCTGCATCAATCAGGGCTGGTCGCCACCCAGCCTCAGGGTTACTGACACCGTTGTATGCCTGGACAACCTGAATGGTGGGCTGGCTGATGGAGTGGCTGATTTCGCGCAGGTAGTTTCTCTCCGGTGAGACATCGGCATCAATAATGGTGATGGCATCGGTGTGGCGGTAGATCTCCCGGTGCTCCCTGAGGAACCAGTCGAGCGCCTGGCCTTTGCCACGGTTCAGGGTGTCATGGCGTTCAAAGGCAAGCGCTCCCGCCCCGCGGGCCTTCTCGGCCGTCCGGTCGCTGCAGTTATCGGCAATCACATAGATTTCAAACCGGTTGATTGGGTAATCGCAGGCAAGGATTCCTTCAACCGTTCGGGCAATACTCTCCTCCTCGTTATGGGCCGAGATCAGCACGCCAAGGTTCAGAAAGCGATTTTTTGCGGACTCCTCTTTTCTGAAAAAGTAGGCGGCAATGGTGCTCAATAGCAGGTATCCTGCCGGCAGGGTCAGCACCAGGAGCACTCCCTGGATGATGAGTTGAGCGATTATCATCATCTTACAGCCCCTCCCTTTGGAAAAGATTGACCATCTCCTGGTTGTTACGGTGCTGGTTGTAGCGTGCGATAACTTTTTTGCGTCCGGCGGCTCCCAATTCGCGGCGCATTGCGGGGTTCAGGAGCAGTTTATGGATCTGGCGGGCAAGATCTTCCGCATCCCCCGGTGTGGCAAGCAGGCCATCCTCTTCGTGTTCAATCAGCTCGGGGATGCCGGTTATCCGGGTTGAAATCACCGGGATCTCTTTGGCCATGGCCTCCATGAGTACCACCGGCACTCCTTCGGCAAAGCTTGCCAGCACAAAGAGATCGGCCTTGTCGTAGTAGTTGCGCACCCTCTCCTGACCAAGGGCACCGGTAAAGGTTACGGAGCTGCCAAGTGTGGAGGCTGCGCTGTAGGCTTCAAGCGACTCCTTGTCCGGCCCTTCACCCACAATGGTGAGCTGAAACAGAGCTCCCTCTTGTTTCAGCCGGTTGCAGGCTTCAAGCAGAATATGCTGCCCTTTCGCCGGCACCAGCCGGCCAACGCAGAGGATGCTCGGTACGGCGTTGTCGGGATCCTTGCGTACGGCGTAGAGGTCGGGGTCGACACCGCAGCGGACAATAAAGAGCTTCTGCCACTCACTGGTGGGGGTGATGCGCATGACCTGGCTGACGCAGTAGTGGCTGATGCAGCGGATAAAGGCGGCGTGGCGGACTTTTTCCGCAAGCATGGCCGAATCGACAACATAAAAAATATCGGGCCCGTGTATGGAGAGGCTGTAGCTGACCCCTCCGTAGCTTTTCATGAGCAGCGCCACAAGGGCGGTAGGGTTTGCAAAGTGCTCGTGGATATGGGTAATCTGGTGGCGGTGGAGCCACTGCAGCAGAATACCCGCTTCGGCAAAGTAGGCCACGGCCTTCAGGGGGCTTATTGGTCCCTTTGCGAACAGTTTGAGTGCTCTTGCGGCCATACGGAGGTAGCCGGCGGGTTTTTTCAGCAGACAGTGCAGATGCGCCTTGATCATTGCCGGCAACGACTCGGAGAGCACCATCAGGGTTTGCTCGGCCTCCTGTTGTTCGGCCGGGGTCATGATGGCAAGGTTGGCCGGCCGGTGGATGGAGGCGGTATGCACACGCATCCCGGCTTTGCGGAGCGACTCGATCTCCCTGAAGATAAAGGTATGGGAAACAGCCGGATATTCGCTGCAGAGATAAGCTATCGGTTGTGTTGTCATGTGGCGGTGGTTGAAAGGCCGGTTTTAAGATGGCGCCGCTTGTTTTTCAGGGGTCTATTGAAAATCTGGCCAAGATAGAAGCGACTGATTCCTGAGAGCTGTGGAAGGACGACCAGCGAACAGTGCCAGGCATATTTTTTTGCGTCGCTCTTCGTCAGCTTGTTTTCCCGCATGAACTTCTCAACCCTGAAGAGCCGGGGTGAAAAGAGCAGGGTGCAGGCGGCCATAAAGCTTAAGGCTGCACCAGCAAAGCCGATCATGTTTGGCTGCACCATACAGAGGAGAAGGGCGGCTGTTGTAAAAGAGAGAAATCCGCCGCCTTTTATGATAATTCGGCGCTGCTCGGCTTTCCAGAAGCTGCTGCCGGTAGCGCCCACCCGGCTTTGCACGGCGGCAAAGCCGTAGCCTGAACGGAACGAGCGTCGCAGGTACTGGCTTGTTTTCGTCATGGCCAGGTCATGGCGGGTCATGAGAGCGTCGAGCATGAGAATTTTCCAACCTTGCCGGCTGATGCGCCAGCTCAGTTCAGGGTCTTCCCCGCCAACCAGCTCCTCGTCATAACCGCCGGTTGCTTCAAGCGCTGTGCGTCGAACCAGCACATCGCCACCGAAGCTGTCGCACTCACCGGGCGTGGTATTCCACTCCATATCGCCGATCCAGTTGAAGAAGGAGTGTTCGGGGTGCAGCTCTTTGCGGTACCCTCTCACCGCACCGATTGCCGGATTGTTCATTGCCCTGACTGCGGTGAGCAGCCACTCCGGATCAAGGATGGTATCCGAGTCCAGAAACTGTATGTACGGCGAATTTCCAGCCTTCCAGCCGGCATTTCTTCCGAGACCGGGCGTGGGATACTCGGGGTTCAGCTCAATGAGGCTTACCTCACTGAAGCGGCGGGCAACCGGAATGGTGTTGTCGGTTGAACCGCCGTCGGCATAGATCAAATGCAGGGCACCCTGTGGGTAACTTCCCTTGAGGATGGAGTTGATGCATCGTTCAAGCGTTTTTTCGCTGTTGACGCCAATAATAATGCAGTCAATATCCGGCAGTTCCGGGTGCTCTGCCATGCGGGCTTGCTCGTCTTTCATGCCTTTCGTGCGTGAAGGTGCTTTATTGAATCACTATTCACAGAACTCTCCTGCTTGCAGGTGGCTCCACAATACTCTTGCAAAAGGGGTGCCAGATTTTTTTTGTTTGGCTACTCTCTTTGTTATCAATACCTCTTCTCATTTTTTTCGCTCAAGGGTGTTGCATGTGGAGAGGGTTTTCTTTCGGCACTCTCTCCATTTGAGAGACCTTTTTACTCCCGGCTGCAGAGGGTTTCTTCTTCGCCCCTCTGTTTTGCTGGCCCGTAGTGGAGTTTGAGGCGTACAATAAAACCAGCTCCGATTCCCATAAGAACGCCGATGTTGTTGGCCAGGACATTGAGCACACTGAAGTTCTCTGCGGTTACCATCATGTGCAGTGTTTCAAACAGATAGCCGATCGGCGTCATCGATACCGAGAGCAGAAAGGCGGTTTTTCTGGATCGGAAGAGAATCATCGGAATAAACGAGAGCATCGTGTAGAGGCCAAGGTGCGCCACGGTATCAATCATGAAAAAGGTGTGCAGCAAGCCTGAAAAGGGTAAAAAACTCCCGATGAAGAGTAGCAAGAGTACCACCACCCAGTAACCAAGGAGTGTGCGGTTGGTATTCCACTCAGATTTCAGGATGTTTTTTTCCGGCATTACCTTGTTTTTAAGGAGGTTAAACGCACCAGTGCCTTACTGTATAAATCGTGATGGTTCCACCGTCGGAGATGGAATAAAACGGGTTGCGACTCTTTTTTTGCCTTGTTTTTCATCTGGCTGAACGGTTATTATTTCACTCTCCCGGGCAACCACTTCGGAGGGTTGGAGGATTAGACCGATCAGTCCGCCGCTGAAGAGCATGTAGATCGGATTGATCATGGAGTTCAGCAGGTTGTCGATCATGTAGATGCTTAAGAAGACGGCCATGACGGCCGAGGTCGCCCAGGCTTGTGAATTCCACTCTCCGGATTTGACGCGCCACCAAAAGAGTAGCACGGGCCACTGAATGGCAATAACCATCATGGCAAGACCGTAGGTCCCGTTTTGGCCGAAGGTAATAATCCAGAGCCCGTCGGTAACGCTGATATCTTTTCCCTTGTCGTCGTAAACTCTTGAACGCCCATACCCGCCCCATCCGAAAAAGGTGCCCTGCAGAGCCTTGTCGATCAGGATATATTCATTGTCAAAACGGAACTGCAGCGATTGTGATCGGGTTACACTGAATTTTTGTGATACATAATCCGAGAGGTTTCGTCCGTCCCAATAGCCGGTTGTTCGGGTGACGATGTAGAGGTGAGGCACAATAAGCAGTACCAGCAGCAGAAACCCGTTTTTTGTTTTATTGGAGACCAGGAGCACAATGAGGCCGATGATCAGCAGTGAAATAGCTCCGGCCGAGCGCATCATGACGGTGGTGAAGATGAGCATGAACAGCAGGTAGAGTGAGGGGAACTGCATGATCTTTTTTGGCAGTACATCACAGAGTAGCAGCCAGACCCCGAGGAATACTCCGAGCACCATCCACATGGAGGTCATGAGGCCGTGGTCCATATAGACCATTGGCCGGAATCCGCCTCCATCCCTGAGGGTCTGCAGAAAGTCACTCTGGTGATAGCCGTAGGTAAGGCGGTGCAACTGCGGGCTCATAATCAATTCAAACCAGCAGAAGGGGATATAGACAATGCTCCCGATAAAGATGCCGAGTGCCAGCATTTTCAGAGAGTCGACATCGCTGAAGTAGACCCGCGCAATGTAGTAGGGCATACCCCAGCTGACGCTCTGATACATCGCTTGTGAAAAGCCGTTATAGGGGCCGAGGCCGTTGGCTATGGCGGAGAAAAAAGGGGCGGTGCACCAGAGAACCATCGGCAGATCGGCCGCATTGAACTTGAACGTTAAGAGCCGTTCCTTGTCGAGGAAGTAGGCACATCCAATAATGCTGTAGCATATTGCCGCCGTTTTGGTATTGCGGAGGAGGAAAATGTCGTAGTTGGCCACCGGAAGGAACATCCAGCCGGCAACAAAGCTGATCACAATAGCCTGTTGGGGGCCACGCTTTTTGAAGAGCATCATGACGATGAGCGGCCATGAGAGGAGGGCAATCGGAACCAGAATATTTCCAGGCATCTTACCGCTTGTTTTCGTTTTTGATGACCCGTTCAAGCGCGGCCTGCCATGAACGCGTCTCATCGTAAAACTGAGGCTGCAAGGTAAGGCACATGGCCTGTTTTTCGCGGTACCACCTTTCATCGGAGGCGAGGCGTATTGCCGCCTCAAGGTATCCCGTTACCTCGTCAGGAGGAACTTCAATAACCGCACTACTCACATATTCAAGCGCCGGGCATACGGCCGAGGTGATGACCGGGCGTCCTGAAAGAATTGCTTCAGCCACAACCTGGTTAAAGCCCTCTTCAAAGGTTGTGCGTGTCGGCACAATAAAGGCGTGGCTCTCATTGATATGCAGAAGCATTTCGCTCTGGTTGCAGAATCCGTGGATGAAAAAATGCTCCCCGACTTTTTTCTCTGATGCGGCACGCCGAAGCTCCTCTTCACGCGATCCGTTGCCGCAGAGGTGTATGGTAATGCGCCGGTTGCCCTGCTCTTTGAGCCTTTCGGCCATCTCCAAGAGGTCGAAAATGCCCTTGTCGGTTTCAAGACGTCCGGCAAAGAGCAGGTTGAATTGTCGGGAACCATAATCCGGCGGGGTAACAGAGGCGAAGAGCGCTTTTCGGTAGAGCGGCAGAAAGGGGTAGATCGGGCGCGGCTTGTTTTGTGTAATGCTTTTTACCTGCTCATCAATGCTCATGGATGCTGAAAGAATGGCCGTTGCCCGGGTGGTGAAAATATGGCGATTCAGGCGGTTGATGATTTTTTGCACCCGGGAGAGTGGCCTGAAGCGCGGCCAGAGGGTGCAGTGCAGGGTCGGCACCAGTTGCATCCGCGAAGGAGCAAACCAGGAAAAGGGAAAAAAGTGGCCGGTCGAGTCGGCCATGACCAGCATGTCGGCCCCCTCTTTCGCGGCTTTCTGGATAACGCGGCGCAGATACATAATCTGCTGCAGATGAAATGCTATACCATGCGCGGGCTGGCCTTTCGGCATATTTTCCACATAAAATTTATCGGTGCGCATACTCCCGGCTTTTGAACAGGATGATATGGCAACACCCCGTGCTCCGAGGCTGCGGCAGGCATCAAAGAAGAGTCCGCTGTAGGTAACCGATACCTGGTTCGGATCCTCCATCCCTTTTTGCCACCAGGAGAAGGTGCCAACGATATCTCCTGGCCCGGCGGCATAGGCAATGCAGATGCTCTTTTGCTCTTTTGTGTGTGCCATGACAATCTTGTTTTATTGCAAACCTTCTTTTTCTCAGGGGCATGTATGTTTCCATCTGCCCTTTTTTGTGATTCTCCTCTATCCGGCCGTTACTTCACAACGGCCGGTATACCCACTGCCGTTGCATTTGCTGGAACACTATGGAGCACAACCGCATTGGCCCCGACTCTTGCATGGGCGCCGATATGAATCGGGCCCAGTATTTTCGCTCCGGCACCGATATCAACATGTCCTTCAATAACCGGTAGTCCCGGTTTCGGGCTGGCACCGATGGTGACCTGCTGGAATATCAAACAGTTCGGCCCGATCTCGGCATCGGGATGAATCACAATGCCGTTCGGATGGGGGATGAGGAGCCCACCGCCGATTTTTGTGGTCAGCGGGATGTCGGCTCCGCTGACGGCGCTCCAGAAACGGTGCTGCAGCACAACAAAGGGGCGGAGCAGTTTGCCAAAGGGTGTACTCTCGGCTCTCAGGCGCTGGTAACGCCGCAGTGCGGCAAGCAGCTTCTTGCCGGGTTCGTACTGCCCGGGCAGCGGTTTTTCGCGGCTCCAGTCGGCTTCTGTAGCTGATATCATGGTTGTGCGGTTTGGTTCCAGAGATCCCGGTAGCGCGCTTCAAGCAGGGAGGCGCGCTGTGCGGCAACCCTCTTCCAGGTGAACTGCTCGGCTCTTTGTTGGGCGGCACTGCCGAGCTCGGCCCGTTTGTCGGGGTTTTCGGCCATGAGGGTCATCGCTTCGGCCCAGGCGTCGACGTTCATATCTTCAAGCACCAGGCCACTCTTGCCATCCTCAACAATAGCTCCTCCGCCCATTGCGGTGACAAGCGGCGGCACACCGTGGGCCATCGCTTCGTAGGTGACCATCGGCCCTCCCTCCTCAAGGCTTGGAAAGACAAAGATGTCGGTGCTCCGGAAGAGCTTGCCGATATCCTTGGTGTAGGCAACATGGCGGATATTTTTTCCCTTCTCTAGGAGCGGGCAGTAGTCGCGGATTTCAGGTTCAATGTTGCCGCAAAGCACCAGTTCGGCGTTGAGCCGGGCGCGATTCCACGCTTCGAGGAGCAGCGGGATTCCTTTGCGCAGGCAGAGTGTGCCGGCAAAGAGAAAGATCGGGCGGGGGTTTTGGCGCTGGGAAACTCCGGCTTCGGGAAAGCGTTCAGGAGTCCAGCCGTAACTGGTCGGGAGCAGCTTATGCTCCGCGACGCCGCTTTCAAGCATGGAACGGCGTACCATCGGGCTCGGACAGAAAACCGAGTCGGCAAGGGCGAGTTTGCGATCCTCTTCAGCAATCGCCTCTTTTGTGATGGTGTTGATTATCGGGATATGCCATTGTGCCGAGGCCTCCTCGAGGATGCGCTGTGAGGTGCGGCGATGGCAGTTGATGCGTTCGATAATGATTTTCGTGCCCCGCTGGTGAAACGCCTCAAAGATTCCGGCAGAGAGGGCAGCCCAAAGGTAAACATGGGGGGAGTTGGCTTCGGTTTTCAGGAAGAGCTGCTCCGTCAGCCAGCGCGGCAGATTGCGACCGCCGAACCGGTAGATGAGGGCTTTGGTGACGCCACTCATCACCGGCTTCAGCCAGGGATAGGAGATGGAGGGCTCTGTGCCGGGCACGGTAAGGCGTACCTCTCTTCCGCTTTCATGCCAGTACCGGCAGAGCGAAAGAGGCACATGGCTGTTGCCGAGATTTGAGGCGTGATAGCCAAACAGTACCGGAAGGCCACTCATCACTTTTTCTCCTCGTTCAATGGTTTTTTCTTTTTTGTCAGGATTTTCTCGATGATTGCCTGGACTTTTTTGATGAGATCCCTGGTTGGCGGCAGATTCTGCAAGATCTCCTCGATTTTTTTTGTATTGATCCGCTCCAGGATTTCAGGCTGTTTTTCAAGCAGCTTGTCAATGCTCATGCTACGCTTGATGCCGCCCCAGTTCAAAATCGGGGCAATTGCCGGTACATGCAGGCGTACCAAGAGTTCAGCCGCACTTCTCAGGTCGCGGTAGAGTGTGCTTTCGCCGAGCGTGATCAGCATAATGATATCCGCATAGAGTGCCAGGTGCTCGGTCAGGTCGCTTTGCAGCACCGGAGCGCAGTCGACGCAGATACAGTCATACTCTTTTCGTGCCTCTGCAAAGAGTTCGGGGATGCGTTGCTGCTGGATGGCGCTGCTTGAGCGGTTGCCGGCATGCATGATGCTGATATTGTACTCCGGGTTGCTGATGACGAACTCACTCCATGGCGCACTTGAAGCGAGAAAGTCCGAAAAACCGGACGGTTCGGCTGGTGAGCCGGTAAGCTTGCCAAGAGCCGGGGCTTCAATATTCCCTTCAATCAACAGTACTTTTGGCTTGAGTGCCGCGAGTGCCTGGGCGGTGTTCAGGGCAATTGAGGTGCAGCCGACGCTGTGGTCAACCCCGGTGAAGAGGAAGACCGAGGCGTTGTTCTCCTCTTTTTCGCGGTTCAGCCGTACGGCCATGCTTCGGATGGCTTTGGTTGCTTCCTGTTCCCCACCGAGCAAAAGGAGCTGATGAAACGGGGTGAGGCCGGTTGATTTCGGAATGTTGGCAAGCGGTGGATAGCCAAGGGCCAGAAGGATATCTTTCGGCCGGCGTATGCGGTTGTCGAAAAAGTCATAGGCAAAAAACAGCGCACCAACACCCCCGAAGGAGAGGGCAAAAAACATGATCAGGAGCTGCTTGGTATTTGATCCTGAAGGCTCGTTTGGTTCCCGGGCGGCCGATTCAATGGAGAAGCGCAGAGGTGCTTTGCCTTCAATCTCCAGCTCCTGGATTCTTGTATCAATGCGGTCGAGCAGTTCGCGCTTGTGTTTCAGTTCGGCCTCAAGCGATTCACCCAGATGAATGCCAACCGATATTTTTATGGCATCTTCACGGTTTTTATCAAGCTGTTCCTTGATCTGCTCCTCAGCGGTTTTTGCCTTCTCAAGGTCATTTTTTGCGACAATCACCTCTTTGTTCAGCTCAAGATCCCGTTTGCCATAGAGAATTTTATGCGCGTTTTTCGTGAGCTCGTTTCGCTGGGTCTTTTCATATCCCTGCATGGCGTTCATGCGCTGCTCGATATAAATGCGGTCAGGATTGGTTTTGGTCAGTCCGTCGGTCGAGCTTCTCATCTGCTGCTGCTGCTGGTAGGTCCATGAACTGGTCAGATCAAGGGAAGCATTATTCATCACCATCTCTTCAACCATAGGGTCAAGGGAGAGAGCTTTTAACTGCGTGTTTAATTTGATTTTTTCATCATAGTGGGTTGCTGCATTGATTTGTTCGCCAAGCGCCTTGACGTGGAGAATCTGCAGCTCTTCAGTTTTTTTTCCGGCAAGGTTGTAGGCTTCAGAAAAGGTTGCGGTATAAATATCCTTTGTGAGGATGATCAGTTTGCCTTCAAGCGTTGTCACCTCCGTAATCAGGGACTGTTTTTTGTTTCTCAGGTAGGCGAGGCGTTCCTGATCCTGCAGTTCGGTGCTCTTGCGGACTTTTTCAAGAAAGACGGCCATAAAGTTGTTGATCAACGGAGCAAGGCCTTTTTTTTTCGGATTTGATGCCGTGATCTCTATCAGGTGTGTGCCCATCACCGGGTTGACTTTGATGATAAAACCAAGAATGGTGGCGCAGGTCTCGGTCGGCATAGATGACGGGAAGAGTGCGGCCTTTTCGTCATGTGAAAGTTTTTTAACGGTTTTTTCCAGGATTTCGAAATCCAGCATCCGCTGGGCCTGTGTGCGGGCATAGTCCTGATAGTAGTTTATAATTGAAGGGTCTTCGCTTGTGGTGATGAGTGAGGGAATAACCGGTTCTATACGCATGACGGCCTTGACCTCATAGTTTGGTTTGCTGATCAACAAAACAACAGGAACCGCTATGGTGAAAAGAAAAGAGCCGATAACAAGAATAAAAAGTCCGTACCGTTTGGCAAAACCGATCAGATCAAGGGATTTTGACGGCTTTCCGTAAGGGAGAGGATCTCTTACTGTATTTTCATTTATCATGAATAATCTTTTTTTCTTGAAAATCGCTAAAAGGCCATAATTTTACAACAACCATTACTGTCGTTTACAATTTTCAAAATCAAAAGAGAGTCTTTTTTTTCTTGTAATAAAATTCATTATACGGTTTTGTTGATTACTTAGCTTGCTTCTTAAGCAAATGCTTGATGAGTTGTTTTAAAGATTTTGGAATGATGCTTCTTAGTAAATTTAAGGGTTGTAATTCAGTAGGTATCGAAAATCTGTATGGAGTCATTCGTAAATATTTCCAATATAACTTTTTGTATGGATGCGTGTTTTTCAGTTGCCAGGGTTTTGATCCACCGGTATAATGAATAATGATCGGATTGTTTTTCGCTTCTCGTAATTCATCTTTTCCAAACATATTGAATTTTGTCTCATAATCTGCTCCCAGAATGACGGTCAGGTTATATTTCAGCGGAAGTCTTTTCCATTTCCCCTGGATCAGTGAATTCAGGGCGTCCTGATCCGGAAAGTGAATGATGTTGTAGTTTTTTTCTACATAATCGATAACTTTTTTTTGCAGATCAGTTTCCCGCCATTTTTTTATATTGATAAGAATAACCCCTGAATTGAAATATTTTGCGCTTGGCTTAATGTTTAGTTCTTCATAGCGATCAAAAAAGGGATCTTCAACGGCACAAACATAATAATCCTCAATATCTTGATTATAGAGTTCTTTTATCGATCCATTCACAATAATGTCAGCATCAAGATAAAGAGCTTTTTCTTCATGAATAAGCTGCGGAATCAAGAGGCGATAATAGATCTCTTTGGAGTAGTGATGCGTCAAGACCAGTCCCCTGAAATAATCGTCAGAAATGACAATATTTTCCATCTGACAGTTATAGGGAGTGATGACCCTGATGATTTTTCGGTATATGTTTTCTGCAATACCGCTGTTAATGAGATAAATTCGGAACGATAAATCCTTGTTGTTTTCCAGCAAGGATTTAAGTGCGGCACACAAATGCTGTATGTAATCCTGATTTGTCGCAAAGACAAGATTGATTCTGTTTTGCATTTTGTTTGCTTGTTAAAATGGTCTGCCGAACTCTTGATTTTTTTTCTACGCCTTTGATTGGGAGGCAAATACCTCTTTGATTGTTTCGGAAAGTTTAATGATGTCCTCAGTTTCCCGTTCTTTTGAATACATGTCGGCTAACTTTCGGATTGCAACTTCATTTGCTCTATAGCCAGTATTGGTGTCAAATTTTTTGATTTCAGAGATGATCTCCTTGACAAAACCCTTGATATCTCCCATCATGATCTCTGAAAATATGGGTTGATCCCAATACTCTTTTCCCCCTTCGCCGGTATAGCCGATTACTTTATTGCCGGTCAAAGCGGCCTCTATCGGGGGCAGTCCCCATCCTTCAAGTTCACTGAAAGAGAGGAATATTTTTGATTTTTGGAGTATGTCAACCACTTCGCTCTCTTTCATATTGCTTATTGGCACAACTCTCCAGTGTGCAGGAAGATGCTGTTGTAAAAAGAACAAGACTAATTGCGAGTGCCGAGGAAGCTTTCTCGGCATATAGGTGATGATATTTTCTTTCTGCAGGTGAGGGGTGAATTTATTTGAATCAACAAAAAAGTGCATGCGCATTATTTTTGAAGATAAAGCAGGAAATGCAAGTTTGCAGCACTCAGCCGTATCATCAGATATGGCCATAATAATCTCTGCTCCCTGATATGCAGAGAGGGTTGAAGGAGCGTCATGATTTCCGAATAAATACCCCCCCTGAATAAAAATGCCGTATTTTATGTTATGCAACCTGCATTGTGGCGAATATCTTTCGGCCCAGAATTCTGGTATGATCACAAACTCGTTTTTTACGTAAAAAGTGAGGTTTCGCTTGAATTTTGTTTTGTATTCAAACCAGTCGCAAGCAAATTTTAATTGCTCGGTATGTTGTACTGAAGAGGTGAATTCTGGTGAGAGAAGATCGTTTATTTTTTCTGAAAATTTGTAAATCACCTTGACGCCGCCACTGGCGCCATCCTTTTTTGGATCAGCTATCGGGCAGAGGTAGGTGATTTTTATGTTTGCAGAATCAGCATGATCAATTTCAAATCGGGCTGGATCATTATTATTCTTTCTCGGTTTTAATAATGAAAGCATGGTAGTAATTTTTGTAAACAAAATTATTTTAAATCACTCTCTCAAGGATTGCTCGGTTGTGTAGATCCTCCGCTTTGTTCATGCAGCTTACTGTTTCTCAAGCATCTTGTCCGGGCTGCCAAATGATTCTATCTGACCGTTTGCCAAGCGGTAGAGCCGGTCACAATGTTCGATGGTCGTGAGTCGGTGTGCGACAATAATGATGGTTTTTGATTTCTGCAACTCCCGAACTGCAGCCATCACTCCCTGTTCGGTTGCATTATCAAGTGCACTGGTTGCTTCGTCAAGCACCAGTACGGTCGGGTTGTGATAGAGTGCGCGGGCAATCCCGATTCTCTGACGCTGACCACCGGAAAGGCGAATGCCCCGTTCGCCTACAATCGTGTTCAATCCTTCAGGAAGGCTCTCTACAAACTCTTCGAGATGGGCCGCCCGGATGGCATTCCATACAGCATCATCACTGATTTTCTCTTCCGGGAGCCCGAAGGCTATATTGCGAAAGAGTGTATCATCGGTCAGAAAAATGGATTGCGGTACGTAACCGATCTGATTTTGCCAGCCGCGCATGTTTTGCTGAATATCCTGCCCGTCCACCCTCACAACCCCCTGATCCGGAGGCAAGAGGCCGAGGAGGATATCGACCAGGGTGCTTTTTCCAGCACCGCTGGTGCCTATAAAGCCAACCGATTCACCGCACTGGATGCTCAGCGAGACATCCTTGAGTGATGGCGTGGAACTTCCGGGATAGGCGTAGGTTATATGCTGCAACTCAAGCGCTTCATGAAAAGTGGGCTGGTTTTCCAGCGGGGCACTCTCATCCGGAGCCGACAGGTTAAAGTCTTTTTCCAGGATATCGAGTACCGGCAAACAGTATTTCAGCGATTGGATGACATTGATGAGGCGGTTGACCGATGGCATCAGACGGAAGGTGACAACAGCAAAAAGACCGAGTTTGGGAATGATGCTCTCAAGCGCTCCGCCTTGAGCAAGCATGGTCAGCACCAGACCGACCAGACCGCACACCGAGAGCAATTCAAGCCAGAGTCGGGGAAGTTGCTGCATGGTGGCATTCAACCGGCCAACTTTGGCGCTTTCCAGATTATGGATACTGTATTGCTTTAAAAAATCGCTCTCCCGTCCAAGCAGCTTGACATCTTTGGCTCCGCCGAGCCCTTGCTGCAGATGCTGGATACGCAACCCTTCGTGATGTTGCCGTGCCGTGCCCCAGCGGGCAATGCTGCCCTGGGTTATACGAACAAAACCCCAACCGGTCAGGCCAAGCACCAAAACAATGGAGATGGTTCCTACCGGTTCGACCACCAGCAGCATAAGGCAAAGTCCCACCACAATCAATGATTCCGAAAACAACTGCATGAGTGGCGTCAGCACATTGCTGGTAAAAATGCCCACTTCGTTGGTCACATTACGGATCAACTGGGCCGAGTTGCGCTGCAAGTGAAAGGTATAGGGTTGGCGCAGGTAAACCGTAAAGAGCCGCAAGGAGAGCCGTGCTCCAATACCAAAGGTAAAGCGGTTTTGATTCCAGGTCAGAAAGATGAGAAAAAGTGCTTTGATAACATAGACGCCGAGCAGCAAGAGCAAGCCTCCAACCACAAGCGTTTGCTGATTCGGATTGCCAAAAAATTGCAGCAAAGGGTGCAGGGCCGGATATTTGGCCGTAAAATTTTTTTGTGTAAAGAGTGAGAGTGCAGGGATAACAAGGCCGACTCCAAGCGTTTCAAGAGCGACACCGATCAGCATAAAAAACAGCAGTACGATTGAGCGGTGAAGTTCTGCGGGAAGCAGCAGATTCTTGATTTTCTGAAGGGTCGAAAATGGAGCGTATTTCATGGTGCTAAAATTTACTCTCGCTGTTTATTGCATCTTTTGAACTGCAGGGCGGGTTCCATGACCCTGCAGCTCCGATGGGTCTTTGTTGCAATCATCTCGGTGCCAAAAATATTTTCCCCTTCTGTTTCTGTAACTGGTTTCTGTGATCAATTCCTGCCGTGTCATCAGCCTTATGTTCTTATTTCGCAGGAGTAGTTGTTGTACTGCTGCTGCTGTTGACAAAGCCGGATTGCCCCCAGAGTCTCTTGCGCAGCTCCTGCATCACACCGAAGGTTTCGGCATCGGTGGTCGCCAGGTTAAGCACCGATAGTGTTGGAAGCAGCTTTTCAAGGGTGTAGTTGAATCGTGCCATACCGCTCGGGCTGATAAAGACAATGTCGTTCGGTTGCAGCGCAAAACTTTGGCTGAAATCGCCGTGTTCAAGCAGGTTTTTCAAGTCAACCTGTATCACATTGCCTTTGAGATTCTGCTGGCGGATAATGAAGACCTTTTCCGGGTTCGCCTGTTTGCTCATGCCTCCGGCAAGCATGACGGCCTTGAGCACATGCATGCCGTTTTTAAGCTGAAAGGCGCCGGGCGTGACGACCTCTCCCATCACATAGACCAGCTCATCATCAGCCTCAGGGATATAAATGACGTCATTGTTGCGGATAGAGGCATTCAGGGCCATATTGCCGTTTTTGAGCAGATCCTGCAGGTCGATCCAGAGGACGGTATCGTTGCCCCGTATAATGGCGCACTTGGTTAAAAAGGTATCATTGCTCTGGGTGGGAAGCCCTCCGGCAAGGGCAAGCGCCTCAAGCAGGGAGCCTTTGCCGGGAAAATTGATAACCCCTGGTTTGCTTACCCGTCCAAGCACAAAGGCCTTGTTGTTGTGAAACTCATGGATGCGTACGGTCACCTCCGGTTTGATATAGAGGAGTTCGAGCTTTGCGGTAATGAGGGCCTGCACTTGATCCGGCGTGAGGTTCATCACGTTGAGGCTGCCGATTCTCGGCACGGCAATGAAGCCGTCCGGGGAGACGACCACGTTTTCCTGAGAGAGTTCAGGTCGTCGCCAGACCTGGATGGTGACCAGATCGCCAGGCCCGAGACGGTACTGATAGCTCTCCATGGGGGTCATTGCCTTTACTTTTTCAGGCGATGCAAATTCCTGTACTTTTTTTGGAGGATCGACCTTGAACTCTTTTCCCGCTGCTGCGGGGATGGGTGAGGCTTTGGGCGATATGCCGCCGCAGGCGCCGAGTATCAGGAAAAAAGAGAGTGAGAGGAGAACCGAGAGGGACTTTGCTATGCTACCGCCATAACTCCCGGAAGGGGTGAGAAAAGAGATGCGTGAGTAGTTGAAATATTTTTGCTGCATTGTGTAGCCGTGAACCGATTATGGATTTGCGTTCTCTTTTTTCATGCAAGAATCATGCCGCTTGGCGGATAGAACTATTTCGCTGTATGCTCATTATTTATAGGCTATTATTCTGTTTTTTTGCTCTCACAGAGCAAGAGTTTTTTCCGTTGCTCTCAGCCTGAGAGGAAGCCGGATTGTTCCGTTGCGCTCTTATCATGGTGCCGGAGTTTTCTTGGGAATGATTTTGGCGGGGATGCCTACGGCAATCGAGTTGTCGGGCACCGGTGTGATGACCACGGCATTGGCCCCGATATCGACATTATTGCCGATGGTGATATTGCCCAGGATTTTTGCTCCTGCCCCGATATTGACATGGTTGCCAAGATGCGGCGCAGCTTTTTCTTCGATATTTTTCAGTCCAATGGTTACGCCGTTGCGCACAATGCAGTTATCTCCAAAACTGGCATAGCCGCTGATAATGATATCGCCGAAATGGTCGATGCGGAAGTTGCGGCCTACCGGAACTTCGCAGGGGAGTTCAATGCCGGTGAGAATCTGCACTCCCTTGTAGAGCAGCTTGTAGATCAACGAAAAGGGTTTACGGATGATAGCGTTACGGATGGTGTAGCGCCACCGTCCGTAACGGTAGACGATCATGACCCAGAATCCCTGGCAGCTCCATTGGCCTTCATAGGTTCCAAGATCGGCTTTTATGTTGCTGAACATTTTCATAAAGTGCTTACCAGGGTATTGGTGGTGAAGTGCGGCCATACCCCGTATCCCGGAGTGATTGGATGATCTGTTGTATGATCGAGCTGGCCGCCATGCGTTTCTTTTCAGCATCGCCGGAAGCCAAAATGCGGTTTTTCAGGTAACGGACCCCATGCCAGAGCAGCTCCACGCCAGCATTTGAGATGACGGCCAAGAGGCCCTTGTTTTTACGATAATAGAGCCATTCACTGCGCATCCTGAAGGAGAGCACCTGGGCGGCTTTGCTGTCGAAGGTTTGGTCTTTTCTTGTTTTGCTGCAGGCTCCACCAATGTGCATGACGCTGGCATCCGGGATGAAAAAAATTTTCCATCCGGCTTTTTTTGCCCGCAAACAGAGATCGGTCTCTTCATAGTAGATATAAAAGCGCTCATCAAATACCCCTATTGCATCGAGCATGGCCTTGCGTACAATGGTGAAGGTGCCGGGTACCCAGTCCACCTCCATCGGACGGTCATGTGCAAATCCTCCAAACTCATGATAGTTCAGCAGCGGCGAATGGGGAAATTTTCCGCGTATGCCGGAGAGGGTAAGGAGTTTGGAGAGTGCCGAGGGGAAGCGTCGGGCCGAGGGTTCAAGGCGCCCTTCGGGGGAGATGATTTTTCCGCCGCAGAGGCCGCATTGCGGGGTCTCTTCCATGAAGGCGATGCAGTTTTTGATGGCCGACGGCTTGACATAGGCGTCGGGGTTAAGCAGAATAATATAGCGCCCGCTGGTGAGCCTGAAGGCCTGGTTGTTTGCCGCAGCAAACCCGAGATTTACCGTGTTTGCAATCAGCCGTACGGAGGGGAAGCACCTCTGGACCATCGCAGCAGAATCGTCATGTGAGTTGTTGTCAACCACAAAGACCTCCATCTCTATGCCTTGGCTCTCCTCAAAGAGTGCCTCAAGAGCGTTTCGGAGGATATCCCGGGTGTTGAAACTGACAATCACAACGGATAGAATCGGTGCCATTCTCGTTCTTTTGTTAGGTATTACCGGAGCTGGGGATACTATGTCGTTTGGTCATTGAAATCAGGTTGATGTTCTCTTGCCGGCTGTAGGATACCGTGTCCATAAGCTGGCGGATCAAAAAGAGTCCAAACCCTTTTTCGGGATAACTGCTGATATCCGGTGCCGGGGTATCAAGCTTGAAGGGAGCATTGGTATCGCTGACGCTGACGGTAAGCTGGTTGCTCTGGGAGCTGAAGGTGATCGTGATTTTTTTTTCCGCTTCAGGCGGCTCGGCGTAACGCACAGCGTTAGTAAAGGCCTCACTGACCGAGAGCTCAAATGCATGACAGAACTCAGCCGCACTCTCTTTGGCATTGAGCGATTCTGCAAATATTTCAGCCAGCATCCATGCCGTAATTGAGGCAAACCGAACGTAAAGGATCTCTGCAGGCAGCGTGATCATGGCCTTCATAATCGGTTCCTTTTTTTTTCGACATTCATTGCTGCTGCCTCAATATCGTCGTAGATATCGAACAGCTTCTGCACCTGCGTGATTTCAAAAACTTTCCGGACCTTGTCGTTCATGCAGGCCAGAACAACCTCTCCGCCCTGCTCTCTTTTTTTTCGGGCGATTCCTACCAGTGCCCCCAAACCGCTGCTGTCAAGAAAGTCAACACCCGACAAATCAATCACGATCGGGTCTGCAGCCGAAGAGACCTCTGTAAAGCTTTGAAACTGACGGACAGAGGATGCATCAAGAGAGCCCTGCAGGGTGATGATGGTTATATTGCTGCAGATTTTTTTGCTGATAATCATACGTTCTGTTTTTCATGAACTCGGTTAAAAAGGGCTTTCCATGTCATGGCGATGTCGAGCAGGGCATTGCCATGGGTTGCATAAAACCGTTCAACGATTGCCGTGTCGCTTCCCTCTACCGGCCAGTCTTCAGCTTCAGCATAGCTGAACACTCCGGCACGGTAACCACTCATACGGCTGAGGGTTGCCCGACTGGCGGGCGTTGCTGCTATGGGCTGACTGGCGATGAGGGCAAGCTCTCCGCTAAAAACCCTGAAAAGAAGTGGAAAACGATCCAGTGAGAGAGCCGCAGCAAGGAGGCTGAGCGGCCCGCTTCGCTCGATTGCACTGGTTGAAAGGGTTACGGTGTTTCCTGACGTTGAGGTATAGTAGGTGTTCCGGCTTTTTTTCCATTTACCCTGCAGCTTCAAAATCGGCAGGAGCAAGAGAAACGGGATCACTTCCAACGCGATCAGCAGACCGGCCATAATGATGTGTACAAGCGTGTGTAAGAGAGCGCCCGATACCCTTCGGGTGCTCATGCCGGTCAAAAGATGCGGGTCTTCCATCGTGATGGCGGCTCCGCTTTCCGGCTCGACCAGGATATTTCCGGAGGCGATCCTCTTTTCCAGATCAAGGTGTTCGCCGATATAGGTATTGTCGAGGACAATACTTTCGGTGACGGTGCTCTCCCGGTCGATAATGACGTTGTTGCCGATAATCGCCCCTGGGCCGATGACTGTTCCGGCAAGAATCTGGACATTATTGCCGATAATGACCGGCTTGATGATTTCACAGCTTTTGCTCATCACGACGTTTCGGCCGATATGGCAGTCGGTTTCATTGCTGTAGCCGGGAAGCACATAGGGTAGTGAGCCGCCACGGAGGATCTCATTGCAGAGCTCGTAATAAACGCCAATGGTTTCAAGCCCGACAAGCGACAAGGGTGCCGGGCCGGGGGCTTGTTCCTCGACGCCCGGTGTGCCGGTGAAGGTGAGGCTGCCATGGCTGCACCGGCGGAGCTCTCCGGGCGGAAGCGAAGTGAAGAGGGTTTTGTAGTTGTTTTGTTTGTCATAGCGGATAAAGACAAAACCGCGTATAATCAGGACTCTGGTATTGGAACAGTAGCGCCGGTTTTTTTCCATAACGGCATCAAGATCATCACTCTCTTGCATACTGCCGTAGCTTATCTGAACACCCCATCGGCTTCCCTGTTCGCAGTAGTGTTCCACATCGCGAAGCGAGCCGTCGCTGACCAGGCGTATGGCCTCGCTGCCGGCGAGGATGGAGAAGTCTATAAGAAACTCTATAAACGGCTTGTTACATATCGGAATGAGCAGTGGATGAGGATCCGGAAAAATGTGGTAGAGCCATTCATACTCCTGCTCTCTGATGACAATGAGTGTTTTCATGGAGCTCTTTTTTATGCCGGGTTGCCTGTAGAGAATGATTTGATTGCTTCTCGGGTATCAGGAAAAATCGAAAAGAGCTTTTTGGCTTTGGTGAGTTCAAAGACCATCGAGACATTTTTGCTAAGCCCGGCAAGGCGAAGGTCACTACTCTGTTCGAGCGCTTTGCGCAGGCAGGAGACCACAGCTCCAAGCCCGCTGCTGTCGATAAAGTCCAGCTTGACGCAGTCAAAGACAATATCACGGGTCTCCTGCTGCCAGAGCCGGAAGGATTTCTGCAGCTCACTGCCGCTGATAGCATCAAGCCTTCCGCTCAATTCCGCAATGCCGATTTTTTTACCGGTTGACGTATCAACATGAAAGGTCATAATTGTCTTCTCCATTTAATAAGCTCCTCTTCCGGTCAGAACCGCAGGGATGGTTTTTAAAAGCAGGCCTAAATCGCTCAGAAAGCCGGCACTTTGTATGTATTGCATGTCGAGCCGCACCTGATCGGTAAAGGCAATATCGCTTCGGCCACTGACCTGCCAGAGGCCGGTTATGCCGGGGATGACATGCAGCCGTTTACGCTGTTCAAGGCTGTACTCTTCGACTTCAGAGGGTAACGGCGGTCTCGGGCCAACAAGGCTCATATCACCCTTGAGCACATTAAGTAGTTGCGGCAGTTCATCAATGCTGAATTTGCGGATGATTTTTCCAACCTTTGTAATGCGCGGATCTTGTTTCATCTTGAAAATAACGCCCGCAGCGGATTCATTTTGGGAGGCAAGTTGCTGCTTGATCTTGTCGGCATTGGTCACCATGGAACGGAATTTATAGAATCTGAAATGTCGGCCATTCTGGCCTACGCGCACTTGGACATAGAGCACGGGCCCAGGGTCTTCAGCCATGATGGCAAGGGCCGTCAGGATAAGCAGCGGCAGCAGCAGAATCAGTGCTGTTACCGAGATGATGGTGTCAACGAGTCGTTTCAGCAGGTAGGAGATTCTGATGGTCGTTTCCCACGCTGTCACTTTCAGGAGCCGCCTGTATCGGAACCCGGAGTTGAGTGAACCGCTTATTTTGCGTATCAGCTCTTTTCGTACCGTCGGATCAAGTTCCATGTTTACGTGAGTTCCTGTGAGTTTTGCGTAAAAACCTTCCATTTTATAACCCTATAAAGAAAAAGAGGGTTCCCGATAACATATCTTTGCCACATTCGTCCCGGTTCCTGCAGTATCCGGTAGACCCACTCAAAGCCTATTTCACGGATCCAGCGGGGTGCGCGCTTGATGGTGCCGGAGTAAAAGTCGAAGAGCCCGCCGACTCCCATCAGCACCTGTGGCGCGAGCTCTTGCCGGTGTCGGGCGATCCACTCCTCCTGCAAGGGCGCCCCGAATGCCACCAAGAGTATTGCGGCTCCGGAGTTGTTGATGCTCTTGATGATTCGGTCACTCTCTTGCTCGCGATCAAAATAACCGTGAGCCGTGCCGGCTATGGTAACCCCATAGTTGTTGCTGATGTTTTTTCCGGCCGTTTCCGCAATGCCGGGTTTGCCGCCAAGCAGAAAGAGGGGAAAGTTTTTTTCAGCAGCCATTCGGCAGAGATATGGCAGCATATCGGTTCCGTTGATATTCTCCTTGAGGGGTGTTTTCAGCATTTTTCCTGCGATGCTCACGCCTATTCCGTCAGGAAAAATATAATCGCCGCTTTTGAGCGTCTTGAAATACTCCTGGTTGGAGACCATTTTATTGAGGCAGTCCGCATTGACAAAAAATATGGCGCGCTGTGTTTTTTGCTCAAGGTTGATAGCTATGAGGTTGATAGCCTCTTCCATGGTCAGATTGTTGAGCTGAAGGCCGAGCAACGGGAAGATGGCGGGCGGCGTGCCGCCGGGTTCACTGTAGAGCATGACCGGCAGGGCGCGCAGCATCAGCATGAAGTCGTAGAAGAGGTGTTTTTTGAAGATATACTCCCACTCGGTTGCCAGTTGGCCTTCATGTGCAGTTTTTGTGGTGCGGCGGATATCCCAGAGTGAGACAATACCGGGTTTTATGGTGCTGATATAGGCATTTTCCGCTTTCTGGCTCTCTTCCTGCCACTCGTTGATCGCCCGGCCTGCAAGGGCAAGACGGCCGGTAAAGAGCTCAAAAAAGAGGGGTAGGTCACAAAAGGGCTCGGCGATTTTATTGAACCGGAGCAGCTTGAGCGGCTTGTTGTGAGCGCCGGAAATGGTGCGGGTTATAAAGAGGGGAGTGCCGGTAAAGAGCTTGCGGAGCAAGAGGATGACAAGAAGGGGCAGCGTCATAAAGAGCGTCACTCCCAGTGCGACCGTCCACTCAATGACTCTTGCAAGAGCTTCGGCCGTTATGGCGCTGAAGCGGAAGGTTATCCGTTTCAGCAAACTTTTCATGGTTGATGATCGGCCTGAAAGTCGTTTTTCCAGAGCTTTCAGCGTCTCTTTTCTGGGATCCATGGTATAGCTGACCCGGCGTTGCCGGACGGTTAACGTTTGGTTGATAATTTCTTCAGCCGAGGCAATAAAACTTTTATAACTTCCGAAAAAAATCAATCCTCCAGATCGCAGCAGTCGTTCCTTCTCCTGATCATCATCCTCCGAAAGGCAGATTATCTGTTCAGGATGGAGCGCTTTCCTGACTCGGTTGATCAGTCCGATTGTGAGGCTTTCCGAGAAGGTGTCGGTCATTACGGCAAGCCGGCACGACTCGCTCACTGCTTCAAGTTCTCCTGCTGTTTCTGCCAAGGCTACCTGGTGATAGCTTCTTTTGAGTATCTGCGAAAGTTCACCGATCCGCTCTTTATTACCCAGAATAACCGCTCTTGCCGAAGCCGCAACATCCGTATTTTTTTTTACGGCAAATCCGCTTTCAATTGCTCTGCTCCTGTACATATGATAAGGCTTTTTCTCTCTTTTTATGCAAGAAAAGTGCCAGAGCGGCCTCTCTTCAAGAGGAGCCACGATTGACGGTGCTTTTAGGCATAGCAAGGTTTCTGTGAGGGTTATCGGGGTCTCTCAGGATGCAAGAGGCCGTGCAAGAGCACTCTCTCAGCAAGAGAGGAGATGGTGAATTTTGTTTCGCTCAGTATGGCGAATGGGCTCGCTCAGATGCTGTAGAGCTTGATTCGGCGGTAGAGTGTTGCTTCGCTGATGCCCAGCAGTTTTGCCGCAGCCCGTCGGTTGCCGATGGTCTGGTTGAGTGCCTTGCGGATAGCCTCCTGTTCATAAAAGGTCATGCTTGATGGCTCACCTCTTCCTGGCAGGGGTTCAGGGTTTCTCTCCAAGCTGGGGATGGCAAGGTCGGTTTGATGGATGAGGTTCTCTTGCGAGAGGGTAACGGCATTTCGGATGACGTTTTCCAGCTCACGGACATTGCCCGGCCAGTTAAATGCACACAGGGCCGCCAATGCATTTTTGGAGATCTCTTTTTTTGGACACCCTTCATGAACGAGTTTGTTGATGAAAAACCCGCACAGCTCGGTCACGTCGGAGAGGTGCTCACGCAAGGGCGGGGCATAGATGGTGATGGCGCTCATGCGGTAGTAGAGATCCTGGCGGAAGGTGCCTTTTTTGACGGCATCGGCAAGGTTGCAGTTGGTTGCCGAGATAATGCGGATATCGACCGGGTAGATTTTCGATGAACCTACGGGTTTGACCGCACGTTCCTGAAGGGTTCTGAGAAGTTTTGCCTGCAGATGGAGCGGCAGTTCAGCAATTTCATCAAGGAAGAGGGTGCCTTTGTCGGATGAGCGGATCAGGCCGAGGGTGTCACGATCTGCACCGGTAAATGCGCCACGGGCATGGCCGAAGAGCTCGCTTTCAATAACGTTTTCATTGATGGCCGCACAGTCGACCGGCATGAAGACCTCGTTTTTGCGTGTGCTGTGCAGATGGATCGCCCGGGCAATAACCTCCTTGCCGGTACCGCTCTCTCCCTGAATCAGCACGGTGGTGCCGGTCGGTGCTATTTTGAGCAGAAGGTTTTTGAGCTTTTGCATTTCGGGTGAACTGCCTTTAAGCTCCTCATCGTGAAACGGAGTTGTATGGAGAGCAGGAGCTGGCGGTTCCGGTTGCCCGGCAGGGAGTTTCGGGGGGGCAAGTAATTTTATAAGCTCCCCAGGCGGAAGTTGTTCAAGAGCGTCGAGGGTGGCCGATAATTCAAGGTGACTACTGAAGTACATGATTTTTGTATGCTTGTGTTTTTTCATCGATTGGCGGACAAATGAAAAAACATCCTCATCCTGGCCGTTCATGGCGACAAGTATCATGTTGATACGCTCTTCGCCCAGCTCTTTTTCTGCTTCAGCAATGCTTGTTGCATAGAGCACCTTTACATGGTGCACTCTTTTAGGTGGGGCTTTGGCAGCATTGCTGATGATGAGAATAGACGGCAGCATAAGAACGATGCGTTATTGAAACGTGACGAGAGCATAACGGGCACCTCTATCTATTTGTACCGAAAGCAATTTACTGCGTTTTGCGGTGCTCGAAATCCTCATGTACTTAGCTGTACACTCCGGTTTCCCTGCTCCGTCCGCCTTGTTCTCGGGCTTCTCACGACACAACATAGAGGTCCCCTAACGTAATTGCATGATGCATGTTATTCTTTTCCCGCAGCACCGATACGGATGATGATACAGGAGAGATCGTCATCAAAGTTCTCATGGCCGGCAAAGTTGGAGAGTGCCTCGGTAATTTTATCGATAATGGCCTGTGGTTCCAGTTCATGATAGGTGGTGATGAGCTCGGCGAGCTGTTCATCGCCGAACATGATGTTCTCGGGCGAACAGCACTCGGTGATGCCGTCGGAGTAGAGCACCAGCAGGTCGCCATGACTCATCGTATACGAAAGGGCATGGTACTCCTGATGTTCAATCATGCCGATAGGGAGTTGCTCTCCCTTGAGCATGGAGCAGATTTTGGTGGCGGCATGAAAGTGAATGACCGGCGGGTGCCCGCAGTCGACCATTGAGAACTCTCCGCCATCCAGGTCAAGGCGCATAAAGAGCAGGGTAGCAAAGGTGCCGAGTGCCATCAGCTCATTGATGCAAAGCTCATGCATTCCGGCTACAATCTCTGTCAGAACGGGCAGTTCGCTCTCGGGGTATTTTTTTTGTGCCAGTACCTTCAAAAAGAGTGACTTGATGCCGACTCCGACCAGGGCGGATTGAATGCCGTGGCCCATAACATCGCCAATAATAATGTCAGCATGACGGTTGTCATAGATAATAAAGTCGGTAAAATCACCGTCAAGATGTCCTGATGGTATCATCAGTCGGCTGATTGATACTCCCTGCAAGGTTTCAGGCACCGGGCTCTGCAGCAGCTTTTTTTCAATTTCTGACTCAAGCTCTTTCTGCATGTTGTTGTACCGCTCCCGGCTCCGCTCCTCCTCAACCCGCGAGCTGATATCGCGTGCAATGACCACGGTATGATGTTCGGCATGAATCTGAACGCACCCTCTTGAGATTTCAAGCGGTATGGATGAACCATTTTTTCTCTGCCCATCAATCTGGCGTACCTGGGCATTGTCGAAATCAGGAACACCTCCGGAATGGATCTCGCAGACATCATGGATACTGAAATCCGGGAATTCCGGCGCGATCAGTTCCTGGAAGGGTTGATCATGGTAGTCGTTGCGCTCGAAGCCGAACATCCTTTCCGCCGCAGGATTACGGTAGATGATTTTTCCCGCCTGATTGAGCATGAAGACCGCGTCGTGTGCGGCATCGGTCATGGAGCGGAACTCCTCCTCGCTTTGACGCAACTCCTGAGCCATCTCGCTGAGGGCCCGGTTTGCCTGGGTCAGCTCCTCATTTTTCAGGGAGAGCTCATTGAAGAGCTCTTCGCGTTCAGTGGTCAGACAGTAGTAGCTGATCGCATCGTTCAGGATTTTTTTCAGATCTTCCGGCTCAACCGGTTTGGGAATAAAGCGGAAGACCTCGCTTTTATTGATGGATTCGATAATCTGGTCAATATCCTGCGATCCAGAGAGGATAAGGCGGATAATTTCCGGATAGAGGGTTTTTACCTCGTTGATGAGCTCAAGGCCGTTCATTTCCGGCATCCGAAGGTCGGTCACAACAATGGCTACGTCATTTATGGCAAGAAGCTCAAGGGCTTTTTTCCCGCTCTCGGCAAAGAGTTGCCGGTAGGGTTCCCGCCGGAGGAAACGGTGTAATGAACTGAGAATGTCAGCTTCATCATCAACAAAGAGAATGGTAATATCAGAACGGTTTTTCATGGCTCTCGGGATTGGGTATGTTGCCGTATGGGGAGCGTTATGGTAAAAACGGTGCCACCTTCAGGAGGGCAATAGACATCAAGTGTTCCTTCGTGTTTATGTACAATGATGTCGTAGGAGATGCTCAGGCCAAGTCCCGTGCCTACCCCCGGCTCCTTGGTTGTAAAGAAGGGCTCAAAAATACGGCTCTGCACTTCGGGTTTTATACCAGGTCCATTATCCGTAATGGTGCAGTATACCTTCTCTTTATCAGCGTGGGTATGAATGGTGATTTTACCTTTGGTGCTGCTCTTCAGTGAGCGGATGGCATGGGAGCTGTTGATAATCAGGTTGAGCAGTACCTGGTTGATCTGCTCGGGATTGCAGGCAATCGGCGGCAACTCTTCAAGCCGGGTTTCAATTGAAGCATAATCACGGTACTCGTTTCTTGCAATAATGAGCGTCTCGCGTACTCCACGGTTGAGATCGAACAGCACCATTTGATCCATATCGTGGCGGAAGGAGAAGTTCCGCATACTTCCAATGATGGTGGTGATGCGTTCAAAGCCTCGTTGTGATTCGGCAAAGATTTCAGGAATTTCATCCAAAAGCTGGTTGATGGAGAGGGAGTCCTCCATCTGGTGCAGTTTCTGCAGCTCCTCTTTGGCGTCTGAGCCCTCATCCATCTTTTTGGTGACGTCGCGGTACTTGGCAAGTATCTCCTGCAGGTCAGCAATATCGGCCTTCAGGGTTGCGAAATTGATTCGGACAAAATTGATGGGATTGTTGAGCTCATGGGCAATACCTGCCGCAAGCTGGCCGATTGAGGCAAGCTTGTCCTGCAAAATCATCTGCTGGTGCGAGATATTCAGCTCCTTTGTCCGCTCTTCAACCCGGAGTTCGAGCGTCTGGTTCAGTTGCTGCAGGGTTTCTTCGGTGTGTTTGCGGTCGGTAATGTCGAGCACAATACCCCTGATGCCGACCGGCTTGCCATCGCGCAGAATGCGAGCGGTGTAGACCAGCACAGGGAACCGGGTTCCATCTTTTTTCAGGGCCGTATACTCGTGATCTTCAAAGGGTATGCCGCTCAGGCGGTTTCTCATGTTCATCATTGTTCTCTCGCGATCTTCCGGCGCAAAGAGCATCAGGCTTGAAACTCCGTTTTCCAAATCCTCCCTGGTGTATCCGAACGCTTCAAAACCCAGACTGTTGGAGTAGGTAATTTTACCCTGAAGATCGCATTCAAAAACCGGCTGGGGCAGAAGATCGGAAAGTTCCTCAAATCGTCGCTCGCTTTCGGCCAGGGCATCCTGTTCCTGTTTGCGAAGCGAGATATCCTGCTTGAGGCTGATAAAATGCGAAATTTTTCCGGTGTGATCGGCAATAGGGCAGATGATGGCATCTTCCCAGTAGAGTTCGCCGTTTTTTTTCCGGTTATGAAATTGACCGTGCCACACCTTTCCGGCCGTAATGGTATCCCAAAGCTCCTTGTAGTAGCTCTCCGGCTGCTCTCCGGATTTTAATATCCGGGGATTCTGGCCAATTGCTTCTTTGTAGGAGTAGCCGGTCAAACGGCTGAATGCGGGGTTGACATACTCCAGCGTGCCCTCTTTGTCGGTAATGGCGATATTGACCGGGCTGCGGGTTATCACGGCGGAGAAAAGCTTGACCTTCTGGCGCAGTTTTGACTCGGAGAGGGCGTTTTTTAGGGTGGCTTCAAGTTTTTCGGGGTTGACCGGTTTGATCAGGTATTGGTAGGCACCAATTTTCAGGGAGTGGGCTGCGTGCATGATATCACCGGAACCGGAGGTCATGACGACCGGTACCGAGAAGTGATGAGCACGGATATCGGAGAGCAGCTCCATGCCGTTTGTTCCGGGGATGTCGATATCAAGCAGTACAAGATCAACCTTCTGGCTGCCGAGGAGCGCTATACACTCCTCCCCGTTATCAGTCGTCAGGGGTGTATAGCCAAGTTCTTTAATAATATCTGATGTCGAATTCCGAACAAGCTCACTATCATCAACAATAAGTATCGTGGCTTTCCTTTCAGGAGGAAACATGATTTCAGGATGTTACGGGGTTAATTGCCAATAAAGCCATGAAACACGTGAGCACCTCTCTTTTACTGCCGTAAACCCACCTCTGCCAGACAATAATGATAATTAGCTCAATACCGTTCCCTTGTTCTGCTTATCCCTGCCCGTCGTTATTGTGCTGATGCCTGGTTGCTTGCCGGGTGCCTAAGGATGTAAAAAATCCAGAGGCACGCAATAAAATAAACATAACGCAATATATTTGTTTTGTTTACGATTTTTTATCGTTTTGTTTCCTGCTGTGATTTTTTTTAAAAGAAGTGCAACAGCAAGTAATAGTCGAAGAGGAGAGCAATCTCTTTCTTTATTATTACTTGCCGTTCAATCTCCTTGGTATGAAGCGTTTAAGCAATGGGGGAGTCTTGTGGCGACCGGAAAGCTTTTTTCCCGGTCGCCACAAGGGTGCTCGTTCAGTTGCCGAGCCGGCTGAGCAGCTTTTCCGCAACCAGCTTTCCGCTGAGCGCCGCGCCCTCCATGGAGGCCAGGTAGTGCTGATCGGTGTAGTCGCCGGCAAGGAAAAAGTTTTTGATCGGACTGATCTGATCCGGGCGGAATTGGTCGACATCCGGTACGGCTTTGTAGACCGACTGGGGGATTTTGACAATGGTGGATTTAAGCAGTTTTGCCTCGCGTGATTTCGGGAAGCGGTCATGAATATCTTGCATCACAAGGCGGGTGATCACCTCATTCGGCAGATGCATGAGCTGGTGGGCCGGAGCGAGTACAAGACTCATGACGCTGCCGCCATTTGCCGTGCCGGTGCCGCATTGAAAATCCTCGGGACAGGTAATCGACACATCGGCAAAGGTGGCGAAAATGGTGCCCTGCGAAAACATAAGATTATCGGTATCGGTAATTTTCCGGTCGAACCAGAGCTGACAGTTTGCTACCGGACTGCCGGTAAATTCATGCAGGTTGCGGAAATAGTCATGCGCCAGCCACTCTGTAGGGAGCGTTGTGGTAACATTGTGAACCGGCAGGGCTGAAATATAGGCGTCCGCATTGATGGTATGGCCATCCTGCAGCACGGCATGTTTGATCGTCTCATCGCTGTTGAGCTCAAAGCGGTTGAGTTTGGCATCAACAAAAATGCGTCCACCCTTGCTCTGGATATATTGGCGCATTGGCTCAATCATGGAATCGCCAGGGTTTTTACGGAAAAAGGCAAACTTGGTTGCAGCGTAATTGGTGCCGAAATATTTGAAAATGGTGATCATCGGTCTGGCGCTGATCACATTCGGCTCGATGAAGTTCATGGCCAGCGCAATGGCACGCCACAGTTTCTGCAGTGAGTGCTCCGAGGCCCCCCTCAGGCGGTGCCACTCCGAATAGGTCATATGATCCTGGCTGCGGAAATACTCCTCATTGCCTGCAAGGGCCGGGTAGAGCCCCCAGATCAGGGAGATTTTATCCCACATGGTCAGAAAATCGGTCTGCAGGCCGCCAACAACTTCGGCCCACGGGCTTGGAAGTTTGGCTTTTTTGAAAAAGGATTGCTTGCCATCCCCTTCAGCATAGATCAGTGCGTGCTCTTTCCACTGATAATTATTTTCCGCACCGACCTGTTTAAGATATTTCTGAAGCTGGGCGTACCCTCCAAAAACAATATGGAGTCCCGATTCTATGGAGTCCCCGTCATGGTCCTTCCAGACGGAAACCTTTCCGCCAAGCACCTTGCGTTTTTCATAAATCTCTACCGTATGCCCCCGCTCCACAAGTTCTATGGCAGCACTCAGGCCCGCAACTCCTGCGCCGAAAATTGCTATTTTCACCGTTTACTTATGGTTTGTGATTAGACTATGCTGCAATCAAGCCCTTAATATAAATAATAATAATCCGATAACGAAAACCACCGCTCCCCACGGTTTAACCCGCTCCTCTGCCGGAAGTCCGAGGAGCCTTTTCTTGCGGGCACGGCGGGGGAGTCGGGGTTGTAAAGATGCAGATATCTGAAAAAAAGGTAACCCGATTGAGTGGACTCTTTCCCTGCTTTCCGCTACATTGTACCAGTAACCCAGTGGTTGGTAACAGGCGGCCGCATCCGGAATTGTCCGGAATTGTTCGGTCATAGGGTAAAAAAGCCATCACCCTAAATTATTTAAGAGAACTTGCGGAATGGTTGTTGATTCTTAAGAAAAAGGTTGTTTATTTCTTATAATTATGTAATTTTCGTACAAAATAGTATTAAATAGCGCGCTTTTATGTCCGGACATCTTGATCTGATTGATCTTAAAATTATCGAGTCTCTTGGCGAAAACGGCCGGGTCCGATTAAGCGAACTTGCTGAAGTGGTGGGTCTGTCGATTCCATCGGTCAGTGAGCGGCTTGACAAGCTGCAAAAGAGCGGGATCATCAAAGGCTTTACCATGGAGGTCGATGAACGGCAGCTTGGTTTTGATATCCAGGCCTTTATACGGGTGCGGGTTGACTCTTCAAAGCACTACAAGTCGTTCATGGAGCATGTGCTTAAAGAGGAAGAGATTATGGAGTGCTTTTCCGTGACCGGTGAGGGATCGCATATTTTAAAGGTGATGACGCATAACACCGCATCACTGGAGCAGTTTCTTGCAAGAATACAGAGCTGGCCGGGTGTGCTTGGTACCAATACCAGTTTTGTGCTCTCCCAGTTAAAGAAAAACAAGAAGATCAGCGCTGAAATTGTGCGCAACAACCTGCAGGATCGCCAGGTGCTGATCACCTTTGATGAAAAGCGATCAAGAAAATAAAGAGGGAAAGGTTTTTAGAGTTTTTCAGGTGGTAAAAAGGCAACATTATGCAAATTAACAAGGAGGTTCTCTTGAGCAGCGATAGTAAAATTCCAGTTTCAACCTACTTTGGGGAGATGACCTTTGATCAGAAGGCCATGCGTGCACGGCTTCCGAAAGAGGTGTTTACCGCATTACAGGGTACCATCAAGGCCGGCAAGAAAATCACAGAGGAGATTGCCGGTGTTGTAGCACACGGTATGAAAGAGTGGGCCATGGAGAAGGGTGCTACCCATTACACCCACTGGTTTCAGCCGATGACCGGTTCCACAGCCGAAAAACATGATGCGTTTTTGTCGATCGACCGCGATGGCACTCCGATTGAGCGCTTTTCCGGCGAACAGCTTATTCAGGGCGAGCCTGATGCTTCAAGCTTCCCTTCCGGCGGTATGCGTACCACCTTTGAAGCTCGCGGCTACACCGCTTGGGATCCTTCCAGCCCGGCCTTTCTCATGAAGGGTGGAAAAGATCTTACCCTTTGCATTCCTACTGTTTTCATCTCCTACCACGGCGAGGCGCTTGATGCCAAAACTCCACTGCTCCGTTCCATGGAAGCGGTCAGCAAGTCGGCCATCCGTCTGCTTGAAGTGCTTGGCGTTACCGGCGTTTCACGCGTGAAAACCTTTGCCGGCTGCGAGCAGGAGTACTTCCTAATCGACAAGAAGTTCTATACCGAGCGTCCTGATCTGGTCATGTGTGGCCGCACTCTCCTTGGTGCCCTTCCGCCAAAAGGCCAGCAGCTTGAGGATCACTACTTTGGTTCCATTCCTGACCGTGTGCTTGAATTCATGCAGGATGTTGAGCATGAGCTCTATCTGCTCGGGATTCCAGCCAAGACCCGTCATAATGAGGTTGCTCCCCATCAGTTCGAAATTGCCCCGATTTTTGAAGAGGCCAATATCGCCGTCGATCACAACCTGCTGGTTATGGAGGTGATGCGCAAGGTTGCCGACAAAAAGAATTTTGCCCTGCTTCTCTTTGAAAAGCCATTTGCCGGCATCAACGGTTCAGGCAAGCACAACAACTGGTCGATCGGTACCGATACCGGCATCAACCTGCTCGATCCAGGTGATACTCCTGAAAAGAGCATTCACTTCCTTGTCTTCCTTGTAGCTGTGCTTAAAGGTGTGTACAAGAGAGCTGATGTGCTCAGAATGTCGATCGCAAGCATCGGCAACGACCATCGTCTTGGTGCCAACGAGGCTCCTCCGGCCGTGGTAACCGTCTTCCTTGGCGAGCTGCTTGAAAGAGTGCTTGATGCCATCGAGAGCGGCAAGGTTGACCTGAAAACAGAAAAACAGGTACTGAACCTTGGCCTTTCACAGGTGCCGGTAGTCAACAAGGATTACACCGACCGTAACCGTACCTCACCGTTCGCCTTTACCGGCAACAAGTTTGAGTTCCGCGCCGTAGGCTCTTCACAGGCCGCATCGGTACCGAACATGGTGCTCAACACCCTGATGGCCGAAGCGGTTGATGCTATCGCTGATGCTATTGAGGCTAAAATCGCTGCCGGTCAGGATCGTGATTCCGCCATCCTTGAAACCCTTCGTGAGGAGATCACCGCTTCCAAGCCGATCCGTTACCAGGGTGACAACTACAGCGACGCTTTGCAGCAGGCGGCCAAAGAGAGAGGTCTTCCAAACCTGAAGAACACTCCCGAGTCGCTTCGTGTACTGCTCAACAAGGATACCCAGAGTGTCTTTGTCAAGTACGGTGTGCTGAGTGCTGAAGAGATCGAGTCACGCCTGCATATCCGCCTTGAGCGCTATGTCAAGGGTATTGATATCGAGGCCCGCACCCTGCAGCTTATGCTGAAGACCTTTGTTATTCCTGATGTTTCCGAATATCAGGGCGACGTCAGCAGCTCCTTCAACAATCTCTTTGCGGCTTCTGAAGCGATCGGTCTTTCCGACAAGGCGCTCCAGAGCCAGGCAGAAAACCTGAAAAAGCTGGCTGAAAACCTCTCAACCCTGATCGACCTCTCCGCCGAGCTTGATGAAGCGGTTGAAAAGATCGAGACGCTTGATACCGAGTTCGACAAGGCTGATTACTGCGCCAATGAACTGCTTCCACTCATGAGCCGTGTCCGCGCTGTTGCTGACCTGCTTGAGTCGATTGTGGATCGTAGCCGCTGGCAGCTTCCGACCTACTCGGAAATGCTTTTTGAGCACTGATCTCGTCGTTATCTGTTCATCAAAAAGGTCCGCTTCGTGCGGGCCTTTTTGGTTTTATACCGAAAAGCGCTTCACGAGGAAGGGGAGCCTTCACTCGCCGATAATCTTGACCAGCACCCGCTTTTTCCGTAAGCCGTCAAACTCTCCGTAGAAGATCTGTTCCCAGGTGCCGAAGTGCAGTTTCCCTTTTGTTACCGCAACCACCACCTCCCGGCCCATCACCTGCCGTTTCAGGTGTGCGTCGCCGTTATCCTCGCCGGTACGGTTGTGGCGGTAGTGGCTGAGCGGCTCATGCGGTGCCAGCTTTTCAAGCCACTGTTTGTAATCCTCATGCAGCCCCGATTCGTCATCATTGATAAAGACCGAAGCCGTTATGTGCATGGCGTTTACCAAACATAGCCCCTCCTGAATGCCGCTCTCGCGCAGCGCCAGCTCAACATCACGGGTAATGTTCACAAACCCCATCCTCGCGGGCAGTTGCATCCAGAGTTCCTTGTGGTACGATTTCATTGTACAGTAACAGAAGTTGTTGTTTCGCTTCACCAAGAGCCTTTATCTCTTTTCTCTTGCAAGTTATGCAATTATCCAGCCTGAAAAAGCGGGGGAGTGATGTGGACGAGGTTAAATGCCCGGTTCAGATAGTTTGCCTAGGCGGATTTCTGCTGAAGTGAGTGATCGGAGAGTTATCCCGCAATGTGTGCATCAGGGTTATTCGGGAAAGGCTCATCAGTTTTTATTCTTCCGATTACGTATCTTTTTTATGGATTGTTAAGAAAGCAAGTTATGGGTATTTTATTCCCCGTGTACCCCAAAAAAGACAGGCTATTTTCTCTTTCGACCAAGATTGAAAAAAAGATATGAACATCAAGAAAAAGAAATTGCTTGACGAAAAAAAGATTGCCGAAAACTTAAGGGATATTATATCAGCGTTGGGTATTGGTCAAGAGGATTTTGGCAAACTTATCGGGAAAAGTAAGACGGCCATATCAAGTTATGCTCAATGTTAAGTCGGGATGTTTTCCCTCCAAACTGTTCAAAGAAATTGTAACTCTTGGTTTTAACGGGAATTGGTACTTGACGGGAGAGGGGAGTATGTTGCTTTTAGAAAATTCGATATCCGTTGACCCTAAAGCAAAGTACTACGAAGAGATAGGAAAACTCTTCGAGGCACAGATGAACATGTTATCAGAAATCGGGAGTATTCGGGACAAGGAAAGTCAAAAGGAGCTAAAGGATTTTGAGTAGCGCGTTCACTTGCAGGGAGTTCGGGGTGGTTTTGTTGCATTCGCTACTGTTCTCCTACCAAAAATTTAGCTCAAGATATTCTACCGGCTTTTTTTATCTTGAGTAAAGCTTTTCAGCCCTGTTGCTCCGCGCGGGTAACGTGATGGCTGATCATAGCTTGAATCCGATTCTTTTGCAAAACAACCCTTACCGCATATGCTTGAGGTTTTTCACTATCCCGTGACCTATCCTGCCCTCTGGATGGATACCTATTACCTTGCTACCTGGCTTGTTGGTATGCTGGTGCTTGCTCTTGGGTGGGGTATCTTTTTCCGGTTTGGAAAATTTACCTATGGCGTCGACCTTGGATGCTTGTGGAAAACCACCGTGCTGATTGCCCTGACGACCGTATCGCTCGGTATTCCCAATTACTACAACACCCGTTTTGTGGGGGAGCATGGTCAGGATGGCGACTCCATCAAGATCTCCGGCGACAAGCTGCTCTATCTGGATCGCAAAGGTAATGAAAAAAAACTCAACCTTTCGGACATTACGGCTATTCATCAGGAGTTGGTTACCTATAACCCGCCGCCGAAAATCTATATTGTTGCCGGAAAAGCTCCAGTCAAAGACTCCTTGTTTGTAACCACGAATCTGCCCGACTACAAGCGTTTTCTTGCCGATCTCTCCAAAAGAACCGGTATTGAGGTGAAGCGCCGCTAGTGCTTTTTCAAAGGGATGATTATGCATGATAGCACTGAACAACCGCTTCAGGAGAGAGAGCTTCTTGTTGTAGAAATTGGCAATACCACAACGGCACTGGTGCTTTTCAGGGGCAGCGAACTCCTTGAGGTGCACAAGGTTTCCACGGCGTCACTTTCAGGCGAGGAGCCTCTTCTCGGCCATCTGGTTCCACTCCTTGAGCGCTATCCGCTCCTTTGTGATGCGGTGCTCTGCAGCGTTGTGCCTTCGCTTGATCCTCTTGTCACTGAGCTGCTTCGTCGTTATCTGACTGGCCAGGTGCTCACGGTCACCTCCTCCATCCGTCTGCCCTTTACCCTGCACTACGCCTCACCCGCCTCCTTTGGTGCCGACCGCATTGCGCTCTGTGCCCTCTCTGAGATGCTCTACCCGGATGAGGCGGTTATTGCGCTTGATATCGGCACAGCCATCACGGTGGACGTGCTTGGTTCCGACCGCAACTACCGTGGAGGTCTCATTATGCCCGGTCTTGACCTGATGGCGAACTCCCTGCACCAGCATACCGCCCGCTTGCCTCAGGTCAAGTTAAGCTCTCCATTGGAGCTGATTGGTCGCTCGACAGGGGAGTGCATCAACAACGGGATTATCTGGAACGCAGTTTCGGGGCTTGACGGGCTTGTGGCCAAGATCACGACCTGGCTGCAACGGGAGTGCCATGAAGAGCGGGTAAGGGTGATCGCCACGGGCGGCAGTGCGCCGCTCATGGTGCCGCTGCTCGACTCCTCACCCGTGCATGAGGAGCTTGCGGTGCCGAAGGGGAGCCGCTACCTCTTCGAGCTTAACGCTTAAGGTTTTTGTTGCTTAAGAACGTGCGTGCGTCGTCGATGGCTTTCAGCACATCCTGGTCGTCAACATTCTCCTCAAGCAGGAAGGCTTCGCCAATCTTGTTCAGCAGCACAAAGCGGAGCTTTTTATCGAGCTTTTTCTTGTCGGAGAACATGTTCTCAAGCAGCACACTGCTCTCGATATCAAGGAACCAGCGCTTTACCAACCCCCTCGGAAAGATGAACTTCTGCAGAAGAGCGAGCCCTCGCTGAAGCGAATCGCGGTCGAGATAGCCGAGATTGTGCGACAGAAAGAGTGCGCAGAGCATGCCGAGGGTGACCGCTTCGCCGTGGCGCAGGTAGCGGTACTCGGCCAGCTTTTCCAGCCCGTGCGCAAAGGTGTGGCCAAAATTGAGGGTGGCGCGCAGCCCGGTGGTCTCCCTGAAATCCTTTTTAACCACATCGGCCTTGATAAAGGCGCTCGTTTTAACGGCTTCGGTTAAATATGGCTCCTGTAGACTGGTTATTTGCGGGAAGTGGAGGTCCAGAAAAGAGAAGAAGTTTTCGTCGGCTATCAGGCCATACTTGACCACCTCCGACATTCCGGCATAGATCTCCCGTTTTGGAAGGGTTGCAAGGTATGAGGGATCAATGAGTATGAGCTCCGGAGAGTGAAAAAACCCGATCAGGTTCTTGCCGAGCGGGTGGTTGATGGCCACCTTTCCGCCAATGGAGCTGTCGGTCATGGCGAGCAGCGTTGTCGGCATCTGGATCACCGGAATGCCCCGGTAGTAGCTTGCGGCAATAAAGCCACCGAGATCTCCCATGACGCCGCCGCCCACCACCAGCAGGTTCCAGCTCCGGTCAACATCGGCCTCAATCATCTGGCCGTAAAGGCGGTAAGCCACGCTGAAACTTTTCGATGCCTCCCGTGCCGGCACCACCAGCACCCGGTACTGGAACCCCTCCTCCTGCAGCCGCTCAAGCAGCGACTCTCCAAAAAGATGATGGGTATGTTGATCGAAGAGCAGGACGGTTTTTTTTGAAAGTCCGTGGCTTTTGAACAGCTCGCCCAGCCGGGCCGTAACCGGTGTTCCAACAATTATGGTGTTCACATCTCTCTGTTTGATTATTGATCGTCGGCAGTGGCGGATACCTTCCGCACATACCGCTCTATTTTGCGGGTCAGCTCCTCGACGGTTGAACCGATGCGTTTCACGTCGGTCTGAACGGTGAGGCTTGCGCTCTCATAGCGGGGTTCGCGCTTCTTGAGAATCGCCGAAATTTTTTCTTCGATCTCCTCACGGGAGAGTTTTCGATTGTTTTCACCTTTCAGCAAGGGGCGGTCGGTTTTGTTGCAGAGTCTTCTGGCAAGGGTTTTTGTGGATGAGCGGAGATAGACCAGGGTACCGGCCTCCTTGATAAGTTCATAGGAGCGGTCATTTTCCAGCACTCCTCCGCCGAGGGAGATAACCAGATCGCTACGCTCGAGAACCCCCTGAAGAGCCTGCAGTTCAAGCTCCCGGAACTGCTCTTCGCCATTTTCGGCAAATATCCTTGTAATGGCTTTGCCTGCACGTTTTTCAATTACCTGGTCGAGGTCAACAAATTCATAGCCAAGCGAGTTGGCAAGCAGTGGCCCGATTGTGGATTTGCCTGATCCACTGAACCCGGTTAAAAAAATAAGTGAGTGATATTTTTTCACGGCTGACTCTTCAAAACCCCTCTGTTACGCTTCGCGACCCATGCGAAGGTTCATAAAATATACCAAATCCGCTCTCTTCTGTTACGGCCCTCTTCTGTGGCAAATATAGTAAAAAAGCCAAAAAAGCCCTGACTCCATTGTCTTCAGGCAACTTTTGCACCACATTACCATGGCTGGAGTTTGATTGCATGGATGAAAAATCATAGTTTGTGAACAGCCGCAGCCGTAACCTTATAAAAAACAATGAAAAAACTCTACATCATAAAGGCTGGAACCACATTCGCTTCAGCCCTTGAGAGGCTCGGTGATTTCGAGGATTGGGTTCAACGTGCACTTGGAGAGCTTGGTGTTCCGGTTGAAGTTATTGATGTGGTAGCGGGGGAGCCGCTGCCAGCTCCGCTTGAGTGTGGTGGCGTTATTGTGACCGGATCGCACGCCATGGTTACCGATAACCTGGCATGGAGCCTTGCTACAGAGTTATGGATCCCCAAGCTGCTTGATTCGAGGGTGCCTTTTCTCGGTATCTGCTATGGTCATCAGCTTCTTGGACGCGCCATGGGCGGAGTGGTGGGCTATCATCCTCTCGGTCGGGAGATCGGTACGGTTGAGCTCTCGCTTACCTCAGCCGTTGCTGGCGACTTGCTTTTCAAGGGCATTCCTGATCATTTTCTGGCTCATACCGTTCACGCCCAGAGTGTTTTGCAACTTCCTCCCGGTGCGCTTTCGCTGGCCTGGAGTGCTCATGACCAGCACCATGCATACCGCATAGGCCAGTCTGCCTGGGGAGTGCAGTTTCATCCCGAGTACACGGCGGCGGTCATGCAGCTCTACATTCTTGCCCAGAGCGAAACTCTCAAAAGAGAGGGGCGGGAGGTTGACGGCTTGTTGCTCAAGGTAAGTGAGACCCCCTTCGCCAGTAAGGTGCTCAGCAATTTCGCTGCACTGGTGCGTCAATACATCACGCTTTAACGCTTTTTAAGGAAAAAGCAGAATAAAATAGTAATCTGTATTATGTAAGAACAATGCAACGGTACTGCGGATGTTGTGCTCTGGTTGATTTATTTTTTTTTGAAAAGAAGAGAGCGGAATTTTTTTTTATTTACAGGGTAGGGGCTGGATAATGATTTTATTATAATCGCGTGATTTAACTTTTCAAGGAGCAGCTATGTTTGGACTCGGTGGACAAGAGTTGGTACTTATTTTGTTTGTTGTGTTGTTATTTTTTGGCCCTTCAAAACTGCCTGAACTGATGAGAGGTCTGGGCAAAGGGATGAAGGAGTTTAAAAAAGCACAGGCGGATATGGAAGATGAATTCCATAAAGCCGTTGAGAGTCCGGCTAAAAAAGAGTCGTAAGATAGGGGTATTTAAATGCCAAGGTTTTTGTTCCAAGTTTGTTTAATGCACTTTTTATAATTTCACAACCGATTAAACCTTAAACAGATAACATTGATGCACGCGTCAGAAAAATTCATGAAAACATCCGGCCGTATTATTTTTGCGGTTGTTTTGAGCTTTTTACTGCTTACCTCTTCCTCCTTCGCTGCACAGGGACCGGGAAAAGTCGGGGTTGTTGATTCCGGCAAAATCCTGCAGCTCATGCCTGAAACAAAACGGGCCGAAGCAACCCTGCAGACAACCGTAACTCCTTTGCGCAAAGAGTTTGAGCGCATGAACCAGGAGTTGAAAAACCTAGTCACCTCCTATGAGCAGCATAAAAGCACCCTGACCAAAGCCGCAAAAGCTCAACAGGAAAAAGAGTTGACAGCCAAGGCCCAAGCTCTTCAAAAATACCAGCAGACGAGTAGTGGGAGTGTTGAAAAGAAACGTCAGGAGCTGCTGTTGCCCATTCGCCAGAAAATCGTGACGGCTATTGCTTCGATTGCGCAAAGAGACGGGTTTACGGTTGTGGTTGAGAAAGGCTCAGCACTCTATATAGCTCCTGAACATGATCTTACGGTGAAAGTGATGGCGCAGTTGAATATCAAGTAAGGAGCTTCTGCTCATTTACTCTTTTCCCCGGGGATGCGCACTCCTGCATCAACAGATCCGCATCCCCATACATATTGATGAGTTATTCAGCCATGAAAAAATCACTGTTCATGATTGCCGCATCCGTGCTGTTCAACTCATCAGCTATGGCTGCGCCGAGTAGTTTGGACGGTCATGCGATTTTTCAGAAGAATTGTACCCAGTGCCATTCGTTAACCCCGCCACCAAAATTAGCTCCTCCCCTGATTCCGCTTGTTTATCGCTATCACCTGAAATTTAAAACGAAGCCGGATGGTATGAAGCATCTCGTTGCATTCCTGAAACTGCCGAACAAGAAACATGCTCTTGATCAACAGGCGATTACAAAATTTGGCCTTATGGCTCGTCTTCCTCTTTCGGACAAAGAGTTGCGAGCGGTAGCCGAATGGGCATGGGATCACTCCTCTTCGCCGGTTGGTTCAGGTACGTAAAGCGCTCTTGAGCCTCGTAGTATTTTAGGCATCTCTTGCCATTATGCTTCAGGAGGGCCGGTGAGCCGAAAGCTGTTGAGTCGCTGATAAGTTTTTGTATATTTAAAGTTTACTTTTGCTCGTCTTTCTCCACTCCCTTACGGTTATCTTTATATGGAAAACCACTCTCTTCCCGCCACCAAAAAATTTATCACCTATCGCCAGGAGCTTCTCGATCTTCAGGAATCGGGGGATATCGGGGCATCCAAACGTGCGGCGTATGAGCTTGCTTTAATGGAGCAGAGCCACTTTGTGGAGCTGAACGGTATTGTGCACCATTATCATGATTCCGGGCCCAAAGATGCGGCGGAGACGGTTATCCTGATTCATGGATGGGATTGCTGGTGGATGTGGTGGCACCATGTGATCAACTCGCTCAACAAGAGGGGAATTCGTACCATCGCCTACGACATGCGCGGACACGGGTGGTCGGACAACGATCCAAAGAACCACTACCATATCGATTTTTTTGCCCACGACCTCAATGAACTGGTTATCAAACTCGGGCTCGGGCGGTTTCATATAGCGGCATTCTCTTTTGGCCCTTTTGTGGCCCTCGATTATGCCCGTTCCCATCCCGAGCTTATCCGCTCAATGACCTTTTTCAATTTCGGTTACCTGCCGAACAGCGCCTTTATCCAGGCATTTGCCACGAACACCATTACCTTTGTTTTCAATAAACTCTTGCGCAACCTGACCTGGTGGTTGCCGGCCTATATGTTTGCCCGGCTTGTGTTATCGAAGAATACGGTTATGCTGCATGATATTTTGATAGGCTTTAAAAGTCTCGGACTCTGTGCTCCCGAGGCTATCGATCAGACAACCAGCCAGATAACCTCATTCAAGACGACCGAGTCCTTGCCGGATATGGTTCGCTCGGTTGAGATGCCGATTCTCTTTGTTGCAGGGGAGGGTGATACGATCATGACCAGTGAGAATACCAGAAAGCTGGTGGATATGACCAACCGGGGCCGGTATGTTGAAGTGCCGGATTGCGGACACCTGATTACGGTCGAGCTGCCCGAAACGGCATCAGAGCTGATCTGGGGAGAGGTTCAGGCCTACAGCGGCACGTAAGGGAGGGCTTCGCGAACGGCTCTCACAAATGCCTTCATTTTCGAGCTATCCTTGATGCCCGGCTCGCTTTCAACACCACTCGCCGTATCGACCGCGTATGGCCGGATGGAGCGGATTGCTTCTGAAACATTGGCTGCATTCAGCCCTCCAGCCAGTATGGTATAATAGGAGGAGGTTTTGAGTTCATGGAAGATACGCTCAGCAAGAGAGGCATCAATACGTTCACCTGTTCCTCCATCCATGCCGGGGCGGTATGCATCGAAGAGAAAGGCATTGACGCCACTTTTTTCAGCATACTCACGAACCTTGGCTACGGCAAAATCATCTTCCGGCCGGTATACCTTTATGACCGTTGCCTCAGTGATCGCCGTTGCACCCTCGGTGCTGTAGTGATCGCTATGCAGTTGTGCGATATTCAGACCACAGAAACGGCAAACATCATTGATCTCTTCGGGTGTTTGCTCAACAAAGATGCCTGCAGTCGCAATAAAGGGGGGAAGCTTTTTGATGATTGAGCGTGCCAGATCGGGAGTTACCACTCTCGGGCTCTTTCGGCTGAAGTTAAAACCAAGCGCGTCAGCCCCGGCCCGGCAAGCTTCAAGAGCGTCTTCAATACGTGTTATTCCGCAGATTTTTATTTTTGTCATTGAGCGAAGTAAATGCTTGTAGATACTCTCTAAAAATAAAATTGGCTTTTTTTTTCAAGATAGCGCAAAATAGTTCAAAATCGCAGGGGTGGGCTCATGCCGATTTCCGGTTACTTCCTTCTCTCTCATATGGCCGGGTTGCATTGATGCAAGTTGTTGCGATTGTAGCTTATTGTGCGTATATTCGAACCCTGTTTTGATTGGGGCGTCGCCAAGTGGTAAGGCATCGGCCTTTGGAGCCGACATCCGCAGGTTCGAATCCTGCCGCCCCAGCGAGCAAAAACAAAAAAGGCAACCTTTCCGGGTTGCCTTTTTTGTTGTCATGAAAACTACTCTCTGATCTAGTAACGGTAGTGATCGGGCTTGTAAGGGCCGTCGAGGGGAACACCGATGTATGCGGCCTGCTCGTCGGAAAGACGGGTAAGCTTTACACCGAGCTGTTCAAGGTGCAAGCGTGCCACCTCTTCGTCAAGCTCTTTCGGCAGCCGGTAAACACCGATTTCATACTCTTTGGTCCAGAGCTCGATTTGTGCAAGCGTCTGGTTGGTGAAGGAGTTGCTCATCACGAACGATGGGTGGCCGGTTGCGCATCCAAGGTTCACCAGGCGTCCTTCTGCAAGCAGATAGATGCAGTTGCCGTTCTCAAAGGTATACTTGTCGACCTGAGGCTTGATATTGAGCCTGGTTGCTCCTGCATAAGCGTAGAGCTGCTCAACCTGGATCTCATTGTCGAAATGGCCGATATTGCAGACAATGGCTTCATCCTTCATCTGCTTCATGTGCTCAAGGGTGATGACATCCTTGTTGCCGGTTGTGGTCACAAAAATGTTTCCTTCCTTGACTGCTTCATCCATGGTGGAGACTTCATACCCTTCCATGGCCGCCTGCAGGGCACAGATCGGATCAATTTCCGTCACAATCACCCGTGCACCGTAAGCGCGCATTGAGCGGGCAGAACCCTTGCCGACATCGCCATAACCGAGCACAACAACAACCTTGCCGGCAACCATGACGTCAGTTGCACGCTTGATACCGTCAGCCAGTGACTCGCGGCATCCGTAGAGGTTGTCAAACTTGGACTTGGTGACCGAGTCGTTGACGTTGATGGCCGGGAAGAGCAGTTCGCCCTTTTCCATCATCTGGTAGAGACGGTGAACACCGGTGGTGGTCTCTTCCGAAACACCCTTCATTTCAGCCGCAACCTTGTGCCAGCGCTGGTTGTCCTCTTCAAAGACCTCACGGAACTGCTGGTAGAGGGCTTTCTCTTCCAGGTTGCCGGGAGTTTTTTCAAGGAGTTCCGGGTTGTTCTCGATTTTGTATCCGAGGATGATCATCAGGGTTGCGTCACCGCCGTCATCGACGATGAGGTTCGGCCCTTTGCCGCCTTCAAACTGGAGGATCTGGCGGGTGCACCACCAGTACTCTTCCAGGGTTTCACCCTTCCAGGCAAAAACCGGCACGCCGGTTTTTGCAATGGCTGCAGCCGCATGATCCTGTGTAGAGAAAATGTTGCAGCTTGCCCAGCGCACTTCAGCACCGAGATCCACAAGGGTTTCAATCAAGACAGCGGTCTGGATGGTCATATGCAGCGATCCTGCAATACGAGCACCTTTCAGCGGGAACTTGCCAGCATATTTGCGCCTGGTAGCCATAAGGCCCGGCATCTCTTTTTCGGCAACCTCTATCTCCTTGCGTCCCCAGTCGGCAAGCGAGAGATCGGCTACTTTATAATCAAACAGTTCAGTTTCTATGCTCATAATCAGGCATCTGGTTTTTAATTGTTTCGAGCCTCTCAGGCGATGTTGAGGGCTGCATGGAGTTCGGCTACTTTTTCGGTTTTTTCCCATGGGAAGTTACTGCGACCGAAATGGCCGTAGGCTGCGGTCTCCTGGTAGCTCCATCCTTCGGGCTTGTCGAGGCTGAAGCGCTGGATGATG
>CAIMCD010000002.1 GCA_903839405.1 uncultured Chlorobiaceae bacterium | reverse complement strand
GGTGAGCACATTGTCGTCACCGGTGGCCGTTACGTCGGCGATCATCATCCGGTTCTCGACCCGTTCCTTGAGATTGATGTACTCGTCGAGCGTAATGTCAGGCCAGTAATTGACCAATTGAATTGCGGTGTTTTTCGAGCCGATCCGGTCAATTCGCCCGAAGCGCTGGATAATGCGAACCGGGTTCCAGTGGATGTCGTAATTAATCAGGTAATCGCAATCCTGAAGGTTCTGACCTTCTGAAATACAGTCGGTGCCTATGAGGATATCGAGTTCTCTTGACTCTTCAGGGAGCACAAGGCATTTTTCTTTTGCAAGAGGTGAAAAGAGTGTCAGTAATGATTGGAAGTCGTAGCTTTTTTTGAGCGTTGATTTCGGTGTGTCCTTACCGGTTACCTTACCACTGTGCAGACCTTTGGTATGCAGAATATCCTCGGCCAGGTTGTTGTAAAGATAATTAGCCGTGTCTGCAAAGGCAGTGAAAATTAGTACTTTTTTATTCCCGTCATTAATGGGGTTGGTAATCTTGTTCAGTACGAGATTTTTCAGGTGCTGTAACTTGGCATCATCGTCGGGCGTGATTTTATCCATGGAAGCAAGCAGCTCTTCAAGCAGGAGAAGGTCGGAGGTCAGTTCATGTTTCCATCGCTCAACGTCCATATCACTCAGGCTGATCTGAACTTTCCCGCCGATTTTGATATCATCGGGTACCGTGAAATCATCCTCTTCTGCCTCAAGGGCTTCATAATTGGCCGTAAAATCTGAGATGGTTTCGGAACGGCCGGTTTTCTGAAATGTCGCTATAATATCCAGCGTATTGATCAAGTTGGTTTGCAAACTTCTCAAAGTCAGCCGGAAAGACTCCACCGAGCTTTCCAGACGCTTGAGAAGGTTTGTTGTCATCAGGGCCTGCAAGCTTCGTTCGCGGTCAGCCTGCCTGAGTTTCCCTTTACCGCCTTCAACCATGGTGTCATACAGCTCTTCGTATTTACTGAGGCGGCTTGGAAGGATGTAGCTTATTGGGGCATAGACAGCAAGCTTGAGCAGTGCCAATTGCTTGAAAATGTCGTTGAGCCCAAGCACATCGCTCCGATAGGTTAAAGGGCAGCGATAGGAGAGCGGCTTGAGCCTCTCGGGGAACTGTCCGATATCTTTGGTGTCATAGAAGGTCTGGATGTTTTTGCGTGAACGGGCGATGGTTACACTGTCGAGCAGCTCAAAAAAGTCGAAATCAAGTGTATCGAGAATAGCCCGGGCGGTACGCAGTTCCAGAGGAAGCTTTGTCCACTGGTTGAAGGCGGCTTGGGCACGCCGGAATATATCCTCAACGCTCCGCTTGGTTCGGAGTTTCTTGCTGAGGTTCTCGGAATCCCCCTCATAAGCCAGGGCAAGCTGATTTCTCAGGTCGTTGAAGCGATTGTTGACCGGGGTGGCAGAAAGCATCAAAACCTTTGTCTTGACCCCTTCGCGAATAACCGCGTTCATCAGCTTCTGGTAGCGAGTCTCCCTTTCCTTGAACACATCATTATTGCGAAAGTTATGTGATTCGTCAATGATGACAAGGTCATAGTTTCCCCAGTTGACCCGGTTCAGAGGTATGCCGAAAGAGTCTCCCGAAGTGCGGGAAAGGTCGGTGTGGCACAGCACATCATAATTGAACCGATCTTTGGCAAAGATATTGGTCTTGAGGTTTCTGTTGTAGTTCAGCCAGTTATCGGCAAGTTTTTTGGGGCACAGCACCAGAACTGAGCGGTTGCGCAGTTCGTAGTACTTGATGACCGCGAGAGCTGTGAAGGTTTTTCCGAGTCCTACGCTGTCAGCCAGGATACAGCCATTGTAGGTTTCGAGCTTGTTGATGATGCCGACAGCCGCATCGCGCTGGAAGTTGAAAAGCTTTTTCCATACCAACGAGTTCTGATAACCCGTAAGGTCGTTGGGCAGAACATCCTCATCAATATCCTCAAGGAACTCGCTGAAAATATTGTAGAGCATCAGAAAATAGATACGCTCCGGTGAGTTTTCCTGATACACTGATGCAATGTGATCGCAGATGACTGCCGTAACATCCTCAAGCTTTTCAGGATCATTCCATATCTGCTCGAAAAGTTGCAGGTAAGTGGCCGTAAAGACCGGTTCCTCAAACCGATTCACAAGGTTTGAAATGGCATTTCCTTGCTGGTAACCCAAATCAACTGCGGTGAATCCATGAAGCGGCATGTATGCAGTATCTACCTCCGATCCCTGAATGCACGCAAACTGTTGCATAGGTGCTTTTGACCTGTTTGATCGGAATACGGCCTTTCGCCGCATCCACTCGGCGCATTCTCGCGCAATGGCTCGCTGGGTGAGTTTGTTGCGGAGCTGGATTTCAAACTCTGAACCGTACAGGCTTTTTTCCCGGTTGGACTTGGGTATGAAAAACTCGCGATGCTCCTTCCGGAATTTGTCAGTTACCTCGTTGGGAACAAATGTTGGCGCCGTGAAGATGAACTCCAGCGACTCAATCTTTGAGAACTCAGACTTCAACGCTTGGTAAGCGTAGATGGAAAAGCAGGAAGCCGCAATCCTGAGCTTGTCTTTGGGGCGGATTGAAACCTTCAGATCGTCGCCTAACAGGGTGTTGATGTTGTCGATGATCTTCAATTGGCAGTTCTGGTTTATCGTACAGTTCTTGTTACTTTTTATGATATCCTGACATCTCCTAATAATATTGCAATGGGAGGTTTAGGTCAAGAGAACACCGGACAGAGAATAACGCCATAAAGACTCCTCCCGTCTGTAAAAAGATACATCAAATAAAAGAATTGCCACGGGTTACGAACAAAATGAAGTGTGCGTTTTAATTTTAAATATAGCGGTGGTTGTAGGACAAAGACTGTCCGGGGCACTAAAAAAGATTCATCTTTCTCATGCCCAGTAGCACCAATTTTCCGTCTCAAAAAACCTTAGTTTTATGAGGCGGGACGCATTTCTTGTTGCTTTGTGTAAAGTCTCCGGAGCTATCCAGAGGGTGCTCCTGCGGCAGTTCTATCGAACGGGCACTCAACAGGTAAATAATCAGCAGATCCTCGGCAGTTGTTCCCCAAGCGGCAGATCAATAATTCTGCGGCTGCCGAAGGGTGTGCGCATGACCACCATACCGGGATGATCATGCACCACATGGCCGATAATGGCCGCATCCCGACCCACTTCAAACGAGCGGATGATAGCGAGCACTTTTGCGGCATCCTCGGCCGCAACGGCGAGCAGGAGCTTGCCCTCGTTGGCCACATGCAGGGGGTCGATCCCGAGCAGTTCGCACGCTCCCCTGACCTCCGCCTTGACCGGAATGGCGGCTTCACTAATCTCAATGCCAACCGATGAGGAGACCGCCAGCTCGTTCAAGGTTGCCGCCACCCCGCCTCTCGTCGGGTCACGCATGGCGTGGAGCTGAGGATTCACATCCAGCATGGCCGTAATCATCCCGTTCAAGGGCGCAGAGTCGCTGGTAATGCGGGATTGGAAAGAGAGCCCTTCGCGGGAAGTCATGATGGCCATACCGTGATCGCCCACCGTGCCGGAAAGAATGATCGTGTCGCCCGGCTGCAGGTTACGGCAGGAGAGACTCACCCCTTCGCGAATCAGACCGATGCCCGAGGTATTGATAAAAATCTTGTCGCACTGCCCCTTGCCAACCACCTTGGTATCGCCGGTCACAATCATGACCCCCGCTTTGCGGGCCGCCTCAGCCATTGAAATCACAATGGTTTCAAGCTCGGCCAGCGCAAAGCCCTCTTCAAGCACAAACCCTGCACTAAGATAGAGCGGCGTTGCCCCGCCTACGGCCAGATCGTTGACCGTGCCGTTAACCGCCAGCTCGCCGATATTGCCACCCGGAAAAAAGACCGGACTGACCACATAGGTATCGGTCGTAAAGGCCACCCGTCCCGGCTGCAACTCAAGCTTGGCCTGGTCGTCAAGCTGATCAAGAAAAACGTTATGGAGGTGCGGCATAAAGATCCGCTGCATGAGCGCCTGCGATAACCTTCCTCCGGCGCCATGCGCCATCTGGACGGTTTCGTGGTGCATGAGCGGGGCCGGGCATACCGGAGCAATCGTCATAGGGTATTACAGTTACGGTGATAGGTATAGTATGCGGCGCACGCCCCTTCGGTGGAGACCATGGTCGCGCCAAGCGGATGCTCCGGCGTACACTCCCGGCCAAAAGCGGGGCAAGCGTCAGGCTTCAGGGCGCCCTGCAAGACACTGCCGCTCATGCAGAGCGGAGATTCCGAGGCCGAGATATGGGTCACATTGAACTTTTTTTCGGCATCCCAGGCCCGAAACTCCTCACGGAGAGCAAGGCCACTTTGGGCAATGGAACCGATGCCGCGCCATTGGCGGTCGGTCACCTCAAACACTTTTGAGATAAGCGCTCGGGCGGCCGGGTTGCCTTCGCGGCTGACCACGCGGCCGTAGCGGTTCACCACCTCAGCACACCCCTCTTCAAGCAGCTCGACAGTTTTCAGAATCCCGGCAAGCAGGTCAACCGGCTCAAATCCGGTGGGCACAATAGGCACCTGAAACTCCAGGGCAACCGGCTCATACTCCTCATAACCCATCACTGCACAAACATGGCCGGCAGCAAGAAAGCCCTGCACCCGGTTGCCCGCAGAGGAGAGGATGGCGCGCATGGCTGGCGGCACCATGACCTGGCTGACCAGCACGCTGAAGTTCCGGATCCCTTCGCGCGCCGCCTGCCAGACCGCCATGGCGTTGGCCGGAGCCGTGGTCTCAAAACCAACCGCAAAAAAGACCACCTCTTTATGGGGGTTGTCACGGGCAATCTGCAGGGCGTCGAGGGGTGAAAAAACAATGCGCACATCACCCCCTTCACTGCGCACCATAAAGAGATCCTTTGAACTACCGGGCACGCGGAGCATATCGCCGAAGCTGGTAAAGATCACCTCTTTTTTTCCGGCTATCACGAGAGCCCGCTCAATGGACTCAAGCGGCGTCACGCAAACCGGGCAGCCTGGCCCGTGTACCAGTTCAATTGTATCCGGCAGAAGCTGGTCAATGCCGTTACGCAGAATCGAGTGGGTCTGGCCGCCGCAAATCTCCATGATGGTCCAGGGGCGGGTGGCTTTTTTGCGAATCTCGCCGAGAAGTTTACGGGCAAGCTCGGGGTCGCGATATTCATCAATATATTTCATTGTGAGAAAAGCCTTTAGAGTTCGTCCGTTGAAGGAGGTAGCTCTTCAGGATCAAAGGCTCCGCTCTCGATAAGCTCCTGCCAGAGCTTCAAGCTTTCGGCGGCCTCCTCCTCATCCATGATTTTCAGGGCAAATCCGGCATGAATAATGGTGTACTGGCCGATCTGAATCTCGGGCACATATTCAAGGCATACCCTTGTTACTGAACCATTGACATCGACCGTCCCCATTTTGAGGCCGTTTTCATCAAAAATTTCAAGGAGTTTTCCCGGTATGGCAAGGCACATGGGCTGGTGTTGGTTTGGTTGAGAGCTTTCAGAACCATGATAACAAATTGCCTACTGAACTCCGCGATACTTTCCGGCAATGAAGCTGCGACCTATAACGGCCTGGCCCAAAGAGAGCCCGCCATCGTTCGATGGCAGAAGGGAGTGGGTCAGAACCCGGTATCCCCTCCCTTGAAGCTCCCGAAGCAGGGTTTCAAAGAGCAGCGGATTCTGGAAGACGCCGCCGCTCAGCACAACGGTTTTGATGCCGGTAGTGCTGGATGCTTTTCCAATAATCTCCTGAAAGCCGTTGACGAGAGCCCGGTGAAAGCGACGGCTGATCTCCATGGTTGAGACTCCCTGCTGCAGAGCCGCCACCACATCCTCAATAAGTGGTGAAAGCAGCATGATCCAGCGCCCCTGCTCCTTTTGAAAAGCGTAACGGAAGGCCTTCCGACCCATGCTCCCCCGAGCAGCGTGCATCAGGGCAATGGCCGCCTCGCCCTCATAGCTGATCTCGCCCCGCAAGTTGCAAAGGGCCGCAACGGCGTCAAACAATCGGCCGCAACTGGAGGTTTCAACACAGTTGACCCGCTTTTCAAGCAGCTCAACAACCGGCTGAACTATCCGATCCTGCATAAAGGGCAGCTCAGGCAGTGTGGCAAAACTTCGTGAAAGGTAGCCAAGTGCGGCCCTCCAAGGTTGCATGACCGCCGCCTCCCCGCCCGGCAGCGGCATCGGCTCCAGCGAAGCGAACCGAACTGCCTCTGCAGCGTCACCGATCAGCAGCTCACCGCCCCAAATGGTGGTGTCGGTTCCATAACCCGTTCCATCCAGAATAAGCCCGATAGCCGGCCCCTCCTCACGGTTCTCGGCCATGCAGGAAGCCAGATGGGCATGGTGATGCTGTACGCCAAGAAGGGGCAGCTCCTGCTTCATGGCCCAGGCAGTTGTCATGTAACCGGGGTGGAGATCATGCACCACAAGCTCAGGCGAGACCTGAAAGAGATGCTGCAAGTGAGTCGCAATCTGCTCAAAATGAAGATAGGCTTCATAATTTTTCATGTCGCCGATATGCTGGCTCACCACGGCCTGATTACCCTTCAGAAGGGTGATGGTGTTTTTAAGCTCCCCTCCTGTACCAAGCACGGACGCTCCTCGGTGGTGAAGAGAGAGCGGTGCCGGCACGTAGCCCCGGCTCCGGCGAATCTGGCGCAGCTCTGCGGCCATAACGATGGTGACCGAATCATCGCACTTGATATGAATCGGGCGGTCATGCACCAAAAAAGCATCGGCAATCCCTTTAAGGCGCAGGAGCGCTTCATCATTATCACTCACAATCGGCTCCTCGCTGAAATTCGCACTGGTCATCACCAGAGCCTCCAGCCCACCATCAAAGAGCAGCAGATGAAGCGGCGTATAGGGGAGCATGACGCCAAGCCGCTCATTGCCGGGTGCGACGGAGGGCGCAAGAGCCTGATTCTCTCTCTTTTTAAGCAGCACAATGGGCGCTTCGGCCGAGGTGAGTGCGGCAGCCTCCATTGCGCTTAATTCGCAGTAGTGCCCAATAGATGCAAGATCGCGCATCATCACAGCAAAGGGTTTTGCCTCACGCCCCTTCCTTGCTCTCAGCCTACGAACGGCATCATCGTTACGGGCATCAACCGCAAGGTGAAACCCTCCGAGCCCCTTGAGGGCAACGATGCTCCCCTTGCGGAGAAGCGCGGCGGCCTCCTGAACCGCATCAAGAGCAGAGAAGTCCGGGAGAGGCTTGCCGGAAGCATCAAGCAGAGAGAGCCGGGGGCCGCAAACCGGGCAGGCCGTGGGCTCGGCATGAAAACGGCGGTCAAGGGGATCATCATACTCCCGCTGGCACTCCGGACACAGGGTAAAGCCCTGCATGGAGGTAAAGGGGCGATCATAAGGGATGCGGCGAACAATGGTATAGCGCGGCCCGCAATTGGTGCAATTGATGAAGGGGTAGCGGAAGCGGCGGTTGATGGGATCGAGCAGCTCGCGGCGGCAATCCAGGCAAAGGGCAATATCGGGAGGAATGAGGGTCTCGACCTCCTCACCCCGGCTGGAATCCCCTATCACAAAAGCCTCTTCGGCAACCAGAGCAATCAGCTTCTCCTCCATTGCAACTATTTTTGCAAGTGGAGGAAGCTCGCTTTGCAAGGCCACTGAAAAAGCGGCGAGGAGAGAGGAGTTCCCCTGCACCTCAATCAGGACGCCGGAGGAGGTATTGCGGATAAACCCTTTCAGGCCATAGCGCAGGGCAAGCCGGTAAACAAACGGCCGGAACCCGACACCCTGCACAATACCATTGACCCGGAGCGCTCTGCGCTCCTCGCGCTCGTCCCGCGAAATGCTCAATGCGCTTTCAGCTTCTTTTCGAGCCACTCCTGCCACAACGCAATCCCCTCGCCGGTTTTAGCCGATACCTCAAGCCATTCGAGATGATGATTGACCCGCAGAGCGTTCTCGCGGCATTTCGCCGCATCAAAATCCACATAGGGGAGCAGGTCGGTCTTGTTGAGAATGCAGAGATCTGCCGCATGAAACATGGCCGGATACTTCAGCGGCTTGTCATCCCCTTCGGTCACACTGATAATGACCACCTTGAGGGCTTCACCAAGATCAAACATGGCCGGGCAGACAAGGTTGCCGACATTTTCAATACAGAGCAGCGAGTTCTCCTGCAGTTCCATCTCCCGGACGGCACGGTTGACCATCAAGGCGTCAAGGTGACACCCTGAACCGGTATTGACCTGGATAACCGGCACGCCAAGGGCCTGAATGCGCTCGGCATCATTGGTGGTCTGCTGGTCACCCTCAATAACGGCAACCGGAATATGGGGCAGCAAAAGAGGAATGATCTTTTCAAGCAGCGAGGTTTTGCCGGATCCCGGAGAGCTGAGGAAATTCAGTGCAAAGATGTTTCGCGCCTCAAAATACCCCCGGTTTCGCTCGGCAAGCAGATTGTTCTTCAGAAGCACATCCTGCTGCAGCACCACCGTCCGGCTCTGCGGCTCATGATGATGGTCGTGATCGTGGTGATGATCATGAGTGTGATCTCCTTCGTGCGAGTGGCCGCTCCCGCCTTCACTGATATGGACATGATAACCGCTCTCACCGGGCTTGCGCAGCACAGCCCCGCCTTCAGTTGAACAACCGCAGGTATCACACATGATTATTTCTCTCCCTCTTCAATGGTTATTGATTGAATCACAAACTCTTCCCCCGACACGATCCTGATGCGCAGCGACCGGCATTCGGGGCACTCGGCATAATAAAAAGCAACCGGAAAGTTGACGCCGCACTCCATGCACTCACCGGTCCCTTCCGGCTCTTCAATTGAGAGCAGAGCCTCTTCGGCCAGCGTCCCTTTGGCCGCCAGGGAGAAACAAAATCTCAGGGAGTCGGGCTCGATACCGGCAAGCTTGCCGATCACCAGCTCAATCCCCGAAATCGTGCTCGCCCCCTCCTCCCGTGCCTTCAGGTCGGCCGCCTCTACAATGGAAAGCGCAATACTCATCTCATGCATAAAAGCCTTCTGAAACGTTTCGTTGGTCAATAAAGCCCAGGGGTGGGGGACGGAAACAAAATAATAAAACCGGGCGCTACTCAGTTTCTTAAGGTAGTTTTTGATCATCAATTTTTTTGTACCTTTCAGAAAATTTTCTTTTCTGAAAATCTGTGAAAATTAACAATCGGATTTGAAGCACCTTACTGGATTATGCAATGTTCCGGCCAGTGACATCACGGCTATTTTGGATATGGCCGCCGGATTTAAAAAAGAGTTGATCTCCCCTGCCCCCTCGTTTAAAGCTTCACTCTCCCGCAAGCGCATTGCCCTGGTCTTTTTTGAAAACTCGACCCGAACCCGCTTCTCGTTCGATATTGCGGCACGCAACCTTGGCGCCGCAACCCTCAACTTCGCAGCCTCAACAAGCAGCACCAGCAAGGGAGAGAGCCTGAGCGATACCATCAAAAACCTTGAAGCGATGCAGGTTGATGCCTTTGTGCTGCGCCACCCCTCTTCCGGAGCGGCGGATCTCATCACCGGCATCACGGATAAAAATGTGATCAATGCCGGTGACGGTTCGCACGAGCACCCGACACAGGCCTTGCTCGACATGTTTACGCTCCGCGAATATTTCGGCACAACTAAAGGGCTCAAGGTGGTCATTATCGGCGATGTGCTGCACAGCCGGGTAGCGCGCTCCAACATCTACGGGCTTTTGACGGCCGGTGCCCAAGTCGGCATCTGCTCACCGGTCACCCTCATGCCTCCCGATGCATCCCGGCTGGGAGTCACGCTCTTTACCGACCTCGATCAGGCCATTGCCTGGGCCGACAGCGCCATCGTGCTTCGCCTGCAGCTTGAACGCGCTACAGGAGGCTACCTCCCCTCCCTTGAGGAGTATTCGGTCCACTACGGGCTAACCGATGAACGGCTGGAACGGGTGCAGAAACATCTGCTGGTGCTGCATCCGGGCCCTATCAACCGGGAGATCGAAATTTCAAACCATGTAGCCGACCGCATCCAGCCGCCCGGCTATTCAAAAAGTATGCTGCTTGAGCAAGTGACCAATGGTGTCGCAATCCGTATGGCGGTGCTGGAAACCCTGCTCGGCACGGCAAGCGCTCCGTTATCATAACAATAAACCCGTTAACGCGTTAACTCTTCGCCATGAAACGTACCCATTATTTCGGCCGAATATTTTGCATTCTGGCCGCGCTGCTGTTGATCTCCCTCAACACAACACAGGCAGAACCGCTGCTGAAGCCGACCCTCCAGACCATCTTTACTCCGCTTCTGGCCGACCCCCAGGAACCACGGGTTGCCATTATGCCCTGGGTCGGAGATCACTTTTTACAGCTCGATATCGGCTCATCCGCTGATCTCTACCAGAGTAACAGCAAAGAGTTTGCGGCCGGGGTTGATTTTGGAACCTACTCGCTCCTGCGCCGGAGTGATAATTTCAAGTTCCCGGTTGATGCAATTGATTATATCTTCGGAGTCAATGCAAGCTGGAAAAAGCCACTGCATAACGACGCGCTCCCCTTTGAGGAGTTCAGTGCACGAGCACGCATCAGCCACATCTCGGCCCATTATGAAGATGGCCACTTTGACGCAACCGCCAATCAATGGATCCAGGGCGACTGCCCCTTCCCGATTCCTTTTACCTATAGCCGGGAGTTCGTTGATCTGGTTCTGGCACTCAGCTCGCCCGGTCACCGGGTTTACGGCGGATACCAATACCTCTACCACTCCATCCCGATGGGCATTTCTCCCCACTCTTTTCATGCCGGCGTTGAACTCTCCACGGCGCACAACACCTACGTGGCTACAGACTTCAAACTGCTGCCGATATGGGACTATTCACTCAATGAAACCAGGGGTCTGCGGGGAACATGGAACCTGCAGGCTGGCGTAAGGCTTGATGGCATCGGCCTTGAGCGGGCAAGGCTGGCCTGCAACTATTTTTCAGGTATGAGCCGCCACGGCATGTACTTCTATCGGCCTGAGAGCTACACCACCGTCGGCCTGATTATGGATCTCTGAACATACACGGTTCACCCCCGGTGCAACAGCCGTTGTGCCGGGGGTTACCTCAATAAAACACCCCTCTACCTCACCCCTTGTTGACGACCCTTTTATAGAAAAAATGCTTGGTCACTTCGGCCGAGAAAATATAGAAGAGCACAATCAGCAGCATCCATCCATAAAATACCAAGGGTAAGCGGGTAAAGCTGAAAATTCTGGCAAAGGGTGAAACGGGCAAAAAGAGCACCGCAAGCACCACCAGCCCGGTTGCCATAAGAAGATAACGACCCGGTAGACTTTTGAAAAAGGGCAGCCGGGTACGAATCACCAGCACAATAAGCGAGGCTGAAATCACCGACTCAACAAACCAGCCGGTCTGAAACTGGGCCTCCCCGGCACCGAGGAGCAGACGCAAAAGGGCAAAGGTAAGAAAATCAAAAATGGAACTGAGAATCCCGAAGGTAATCATGTAACGCTCGATAAAGCGGATATCCCACCGATGAGGCTGCTCGATACTCACGGCATCAACCCGATCACCCGAAATAGTCAGCTCCGGAAAATCGGTCAGCAGATTGGTCAAAAGTATCTGCTTTGGAAGCAGCGGCAAAAAGGGAAGAAAGAGCGATGCCCCGGCCATGCTGAACATATTGCCGAAATTGGCACTGGTAGCCATAAAGACATACTTCATGGTGTTGGTAAAGGTCTTGCGCCCCTCAATAATCCCCTGCTCCAGAACATTCAGATCATGGTTGAGCAGCACAATTTCAGCCGCCTCCTTGGCAACATCCACGGCCGAGTCAACCGAAATTCCCACATCAGCGACATGCAAAGCCGAGGCGTCGTTTATGCCGTCACCCATAAAACCGACCACATTGCCACCCTTTTTCAGAGCAAGAATAATCCGCTCTTTCTGGTCAGGCTCCACTTCGGCAAAAATATCGGTACACGCCGCTTGCTGCATCAGCGCCAAGTCACTCATTTTGCGCAGTTCCGGGCCTGAGAGGAGCACCGGATTGAGGATGCCGATCTGGCGGCTGAGGCTCCCGGCTACCAAAGCATTATCCCCCGTAATAATTTTCAGCCTGACCCCAAGTTTTTCCATATGTTGAATAGTCTCAGGCACATCGGCTTTGGGCGGATCAAAAAAAGTCACAAAACCCAGAAAGATCATCCCTGTTTCATCCTGACGGGTAAAATCCTCTGCGGGGTTCCCGGCTTTCCAGGCAACACCAAGGGTACGGTATCCTTCGGAACTGAGGTTTGTATAGAGCTGCAGGATTTCGTATCGCACAGTATCAAGCGGCACAAGCGCTCCAGCTCCGGTTTCTGCACGCTGACACACTTCAAGCACCTGCTTGAGGGCGCCCTTGGTGATCACGAGATTCTCCGTTCCATTACGAAGCTGAACACTCAGGCGTTTACGGATAAAGTCATAAGGAACTTCACTCTGCACTTCATACACGCTTTTCGGTTGAGGCCGGCTATTTATAATTGCGGCATCAATGGGATTATGAAATCCCTGCTGCAGGGAGGCATTGAGCCATGCATACTCCAGCACCTTGTCGGACGGTTCGCCTGAAACCGATAACGCCTTATGCAATTGCACTTTCCCTTCCGTAATTGTGCCGGTCTTGTCGGTGCAGAGCACATTCATGCTTCCAAAGTTTTCAATGGAAGAGAGTCGCTTCACAATCACCTGCTGCTTGGCCATATTGCGCGCACCGCTTGCCAGATTCACCGAAATGATTGCCGGAAGCAACTGCGGCGTCAGACCGACGGCCAGTGCCATGGAAAAGAGGAATGAGTCGAGCACCGGTTTATGCAAAAGCACATTGCTGGCAAAAATAATAACCACCAGAACCATGGTAATCTCCATCAGCATATAGCCGAACCGGCGGACTCCCCGTTCAAAATCCGTTTCAGCCGACTTCAGGCGCAATCTGCCGGAAATTTTGCCAAACTCGGTCTCAAGGGCGGTTTTCATCACCAGCGCTTCAGCTTTCCCGCTGATAACATGTGCTCCCATAAAAAGCGTGTTGCTTCTTTTGGCCAGTGGAGTATCCTCAGCCAAAACCCCGCTGTTTTTTTCAACCGGGTAACTCTCGCCGGTAAATGCCGCTTCATCAACAAACAACTCCTGGGATGCAAGTAGCAAACTGTCGCCGGGAATCACATCTCCGGCACCAAGCAAAACCACATCCCCCGGCACCACCTCTTCAACATGGATCTCTTTTTCAGCGCCCTGACGCCTGACCCGGCAGTTGATCTGCACCATTTTCATCAGTTGATCGACGGCACGGGCCGCGCCCTTCTCCTGCCACCAACCCAAAATGCCGCTCAAGAGCACAATAACGAGAATAATCAAGGCGTCGGTTTTATCGTGCAGGGCAAAAGAGAGGAGTGAGGCAAAAATCAGCAGCAAGGTAACCGGGCTTTTAAACTGCAGCAAAAAAAGCATGAAGGGCAGTTTGCCGGCTCCTCCTTTCAGGCTGTTTGGTCCATAACGCTTCAAGCGCTCCGCTACAGCTTTTTCGGACAGTCCCTGGCGCTCACTGCCCACAATCCTGAGAGCCTCTTCAGGCAAGAGCGTCCAGAAACTCTCTCGGGCTTTTGTTGCTTTCGCTTCTCCTGGCATGTTGCCTCAGAATTTTCGTAGTGGAATGAACAGAAAGCTGATGACGAAGAGAGCGTTTTTTCTCTCTCTTTTCAATACCGGATAGTTCTCTTTTCAGTTCCACGTTAAAGCCCGAACAAGGGTAATAAGAACCCCTCAATTTTAATGAAGCAAGGCCTCTTGATCTATCGGCTGTTGCTAACTGTCGCTATCAAGCTGGAGTGATGTACAAAAAACAACCTTCCTTACGAAACGTGGCGACTCTGCGATTTAGGCGCGTGATACTCCTCAACACCCGGTCTCCCTTTCTCTTGTTGCATATTATGCCCACAATCGGGACAAAAGCGGTAATCAAACATAAATCGCCACACATTGTTGCACGCTGGGCAGGTAATGTTTAGCGACTGCCCGCACTCCACACAAAACGCCTCATCTCCACCTGTGGCTTTACCACATGTCGGACAGGTAAACGCGCTCATATGCTCCTCGCTTTTTTAAGGTTAATGTCAATAAAGCTATTGAACGACCCCACTATCATGAAGCGTGATGATTTGCCGAACTACCTCCGGTAATCATCACGGCGCTGATCCGGTCTATTCATGTTGCCGCGCCTGCGTGACTCGATATCGCGGGAGCGTCGGATATCTTCCCAGCGATTGCTTCTTATCCTCGGCGGAAGGGAGTTCTCACGGACAACCATCCACGGCCCCCTGTAGTCTGAAGCGCGATACCAGACCCCATCCTGGAAAACATAGTATTGATTCCCATCATTGATAATATCATAGGGGCTCCCTATTGATATGGAGAAGCCCTGATCCGGCAGATTGATAAAATCAGGACGCCGGTCGATAACAAAAGGTGCCCGCCCTCTGGAACCTGGAGTCATACAAAGAGCTTCATGAGTCGTGATAAAGGGATTACCGAGCAGCATTCCTGCAATGCCTGCAGCCATCAAGAGCGTTTTTTTCATTGTTTCCCTCCGGTTCGCAATTAGTTAGCAGTAAATACGATGTACTTTCAACGAATCAGCAAGAAAATAAGTTCCGAACAATAAACGGGGTACAGATTTCTCTCTCACCCACCATGACGATGAGCGCAAAATTGATGCGTAATGCAAAAGATATGTGGCAGGCAGGAAAAGAAGAGTTTTGGCAGATTCACTCCGGCTGCTCTTTGGAGAGCCGTTTACGGATAACGCTCAACTCCTTTCGGCGTTGCTCGCTGGTTTCGGGATATTGCAACCCCAGCTCCGTCAAGTGATTGAGAATGAGGCGAGAAACAATCAGGCGGGCATTGGCCTTATCGTCGGCCGGAACCACATACCAGGGAGCATAGCGGGTGCTGGTGGCACTGAGGCAGGCTTCATAGGCCTGCATATACTCTTTCCAATACTTGCGTTCTTCAAGATCGGCAATACTGAATTTCCAGTTCTTTTCAGGCGCGTCAATCCGGGCCAGAAAGCGCTTGCGCTGCTCCTCTTTTGAAAGATGGAGAAAAAATTTCACGATCCTTGTGCCGTTGCGATAGAGGTGATGTTCCATATCGACAATTGAGCGGTAACGGTGCTCCCAGACCTTGCCGCCACTAATAAGCTCATCAGGAATGCCCTGCACCACAAGGATTTCAGGATGGACGCGAACAATCAGCACCTCTTCGTAATAGGAGCGGTTAAAAATCCCGATACGGCCCCGTTCCGGCACTAATCGGTTGCTCCTCCAGAGAAAATCGTGATCAAGCTCCTCTGCGGAAGGGTGTTTGAAACTGAAAACCTGGCACCCTTGAGGGTTCACGCCGCTCATTACGTGGCGGATAATGCCATCCTTGCCAGCCGCATCCATAGCCTGAAAGATGAGGAGTACGGCATAGCGGTTATCCGCATAATGAACGTTCTGAAGCCGGCTTAACTGCTCAACATGGTCGGCCAGCATCTCTTTATACTCTTTTTTAGAGCGGTAAACCGGATCAATAAGGGTAGGGCGTTCGGCAAGATTCACCCCTTCACCTTTACGAACCACCAAGGCATCATGATCAAAACGCATATGCATCCTTTTTGAGGTAAATCCGCATCCTGGTGCAGCAAGGGTGTCAACCGTTACGCTCCTCTTGACTCATCTTGCAGGCCATCCATTCAGCGTCATGACGGAGCAAAAAAGAGGTGGGGCAACTAGACGTTCTTGACAGCCGAAACCTCCGGCTTCTCTTTTACCTCGGCAGTTGCAACCGGTTTCTCGGTTACCGAAGGCGTTTCCACGGCTTTATTGAACTCGTTTTCCAGGTCGGCCTGTGCTTTTTTAAACTCCCGCATCCCTTTTCCGAGGCCTCTGGCCAGTTCCGGCAATTTTGAAGGACCAAAAAACAACAGGATAACAAACAAAATAAGTACCAGCTCTTGTCCACCTAAACCAAACATGGCGGTTCCCCAAAAGGTTACATTGATAAAAGGAAGTTCTTGATGTCAGAAATATATAAAAAAACAGGCGAAAAACAGCAAAGCCCCGACTTGCGAAGGGGCTTTGCTGAACCTGAAAACTGATTACCATATCTATCAGCAACTACTACAATGCTTTACAACGGGAAGAGTTAAATGACTTCACATCCCTGCCTTTGTGGAGTCTTTCTTTGCTTCGGATTTCTTCGCTGCTTTTGCTGGTTTTGCTGGCTTTACGTCGACTTTCTTCGCTGCGGCTGGAGCAGCCTTTACGTCAACTTTAGGTGCTGCTGCGTCTGCTGCAAAAGAAACACCACCAAACAAACCAGTCATGGCAAGAGAAACGATAACACCAGCAATAAGATTCTTTTTCATTTTTTTACAGATTTCAATTAGAGAGATATCCAAGTAGAAACAAATGCAACTTCTTTTTTTCCTTACACCTATTACGTACTCTGCTCAATTTTCTTTCATTAATTCTGTTCCTGTTGCAACAAGGGCCGCTGAATGTAAAGGCCATGAAAACTTCCAAAAGTCAGAAAACAGAAAAGCCCCTCTTTGCAAAGGGGCTTTTCTGAAAGTGAAAACTCATTACCATGTATATCAGCAAGTACTACACTGCTTTACAACGGCAAGTGTTAACTTACTTTGCAGGTGCATCGGCTTTCTTTTCGTCAACTTTCTTGACTTCTGCTTTCTTCGCTGCTTTCTTCTTAGGAGCTTTCTTTGCCTTAGGAGCTGCAGGAGCTTTCTCAGCCTTTACTTCAACTTTAGGTGCTGCTGCAGGTGCTGCTGCGTCTGCTGCAAAAGAAACGCCACCAAACAAACCAGTCATGGCAAGAGAAACGATAACACCAGCAATAAGATTCTTTTTCATTTTTGTACAGTTTTTCAATTATAAAGATATACGAGTAGAAACAAATGCAAATTCATTTTCCTTCCTTACAATCTATTACGCACTCCGCTCGATTTTCTTTCAATAATTTTATTCCTGTTGTAACTATTTCTCTCTCTTACAGAAAAAAACAAAAGCCAGCGTATTGTAGACGTGAAAAGCAACAAAAAGAGTAGTTCAGTGATTCAGCGGCTCCGGTTGCTTGTTTGTTGGTATAATTTTTTTGGACTGACGAACACGCTTGTGATATTTCTTCTCCCAAGCCTGTATTGAAAGAGCCTGAAACGTACCCTTGCCCGTTTTCAGACCAGTCATTTTCACAAAATGCCCCGGAACAATATGCGTTTCCGGCTGCATCTCGCTTTTACTGATATCAACCTGCCAGAGCACTTTGTTGAAATCTTTTACAACAAGCATATGAGTACGCTTATTATGCGCTATAATCTTCCCTCCAAGCAAGCCTTTTTCTGAACGGGTCCAGCGCTGTTCATTGGTATAGAGCAGCTTGTTGTAAACATGAACGTTTTCAATAAGAAACCGGTGAATATACCCTCCAAGATCAACCATGTTCAGGCAAAGACTGAGCAGAAGGCTAGCAAAAAGGGATGCCGCAATAACCCTCGTTGTTGCATAACGATACCCTTTTTTTGTATGCCTGAATCCAAAAAATGCCACCAGGATAAACAGGGCAAGAGCACCAAGCCATAAATAGGGTATACTTGAAATAATATCAGCAAGCAGCGGCCTCTCTATAAACAAACGATTGATATACTCATGATCTTCAATGAAATCGTGGTCAAGAAACACATAAATGGCTGTTGCCATTGAAATGGCACCGGTCAAGACTGAAATTGCAGCAAGCACCCAAAAGCCGAACTGTTTAAAACGAAACCACCAGCGAGGAATTGGTACCGCCTTTCTTTTTTCAATTTCCTCGAGAATGGAGAGTGATCTGTCCTTTTGCATATTCTTTATTGCTGACTCTTTTCTAAAAGACTTTTCATTTTTTTCTTTGCCCGATTAATAAGAGTAGCGACCGTCCCCTGAGGAAGCTGTAATATATCAGAGATTTCTTCATAGCTTTTTTCTTCGAAAAATTTTAATACAATAACATCACGGCTTCTCGATTCAAGCTGATCAACCGCCGCCTGTATCTCCCTGACACTATGGCGTTGACCATCCTGCATGGCGATATCTGCATCATCGGCAATATTCTCAAAAAGAAAAGAGTTCGACTCCTTCTCCAATACAGCAGGCCGGCTCTTTTCCTTTCTGAAGGAGCTGATTATTTCATTATGAGCGATTCGGTATATCCACGATGAAAAGGGAAGGGAGTGATCATAATCATTGAGATGAATATAGGTTTTGATAAAAATCTCCTGCAGCAGATCCTGTGCGGCCGAGGAATCCTTGCATCCTAAGCGGTTGATATAACGCAAAAGCGGTGCTTCATAGCGATGCACAACAGCGGCAAATGCCTGTTTATTTGCAAGCGTTTGGGTAACCAGCTCCTGATCCGTGCAGTGATGTAGATCACGATGTAGAGAAGTGTCAGCCATATCCCGTTTTAAAATCCTGAATTTCCCTGGCTTGCTGATGAACGATTAAAGGTAACTGGTTTAGAATTATACCTGTTCAGGAGTTCGATTCCTGGATTATTCTGTTGTTTTCACTCCTGTTTCGTTTAAGTGCCAAAACCATAGAGAGCACAACCATCAAGTTAATGAAGACAAACCCTATCTTTAGCCATGAAAAACCTTTTGCAAGCTCATAGAGTTCAATGGGCATATAGATCCCTGCGCTGATCAATGCAAACCACTCCGCCCACCGTCTTGCAAACCATAATCCATAAGCCTCAACAAAGCGTATGACCGAATAGGAGAAGGCCAGAAGTGCAAGCAGAATGATGCGGTGATCGGTCAGATGAGCCGCCGCTTCAATAAAAATTTTCGGGAAATGGTGGGCGGGATTCAGATGCATATATCCAACCAGTTGCTCGGCAGCAACCTGAATATTCTGATGCATCAATGAAAAAACCGCCAGTCCGGCAAAAAGCACGAGAAGACCTTTTCCTGCTTCAAAAAGCGCTACAACCCTCAGTGCACGCCGTAACTTGTCGTTTACAACCATTCTTTTAAACGCTCCAATGATGAATCAAGATGGTTAATATAAAACCCCAATACACTAACGTCGAAGGGAATTACCCTCTATTTCAACTAAACCTCCCGAAATCCGCCATCAATTGATGCCGGCTAGAGCATTACTGTAACAGGGAAAAAGAGAGGGTATTCAGCCACCAAAAAGCTTCTGATACTCTGCTTCACATCCATCTGTGGCTGTGGTCACCGTAATTTTTTCCGGAATGGCCAGATAGAGCTTTCTGAAATTGCGGACCGATGAGGGTGAAGAGAAGTAGATTTCATCAATGCAATCAAGATCAATAGACTCCGAATTTTCAGTTGCACTGTAGCTATAGAGCCCAAGAGCGGTTACCTGGTTCTGTAATGCCTTCAGTTCCTCTACCGGATAGTCGTTGAGAAGCGTTGATGCGGGCAAGAGAATCGATTCATGCATCACACCTTTTTGCTGAAGCCGGGCAAGAAGCTCCCCGGAACCGTCATTATCAAACGAGCAATCGGCAATCACGCCCTGGTTCCTTAGCTCCTCAGAAGCCGCCTCTCCGGCACTGTATATCTTGCAGCCGGCAAGATGGCGCAGATCCTTCCGGCATCTGCCAAGAGCCATGAAAAAATAGACAACCGACAGGGCATCAAAAAACAAGAGCACCGTAAAGCTTTCAATATCAAGCAGATATTTTTTCACCTTCTCCCACCGTGCACCCTCAACCGGCTTATGGGGAAGATAAACCTTCAAGCACTCCTCACTCTTGTAGCACCCCGAATCCCCGCCGGCAAGCAGTACCCTTCTCTTTCTGGAGTACCAGTTCTCTGCAAGAGTGTGATTGAGTGTACCACCAAGAATAAGCAGCGCAGGAGATGAGAGAGGCTCTTCGCGTTGCCGTAACTCTTTGAGGGTTCCTGAAATAACCTTCTGATTGTAGCGGGTTGCATTCAGAACGATAGCACCTTTTAGAGAGTCACTTCGTCCCTGTTTTTTGGCGGCATCAAGCACCTCATGCAGCGAAGAGGCAACCATATAATAGACAAGGGTATCGGCATCCGGCACCTGGATCTTGCTGACCGGATGGCCGGTACAAAAGGCAACGGAAGAGGAGAGGTGCCGCATGGTCAAGGGTATTTCAGCATAGGCACTTGCTCCATGAGCCGCGGTAATGCCGGGAATAATTTCATACCCGATCCCGTTTTTCCGTAAAATCTCTAGCTCTTCACCACCCCGACCAAAAACAAACGGGTCGCCTCCTTTTAATCTGGCCACTTTTTTCCCCTCGCGGGCATGACGCAAAATCTCCTCATTGATGGCATCCTGTTCGAAGTGATGAGAGCCTTTTCGTTTACCGGTATAGATTTTCAGGGCGGCAAACCGCCCGACAAGCTGAGAACTCACCAGATCGTCATAGAGAATCACATCAGCCCCGCTCAGCGCCCGTTCAGCCTTCAGGGTCAGCAATTCAGGGTCTCCCGGGCCGGCACCAATGAGATAGACATATCCTTTCGCCCGCCCCGCGCGGGTAGTGCGACTCATGCTCACTCCTTTATTATGTTATCCGAATTACCTCGCTCATCATCGCTCTGCAGGATAGCCTTTATGCTATTGCGCCACTCGACCGCTTTTTTAACATTCTGACCATTCGATGAGATGGCAACCGTCATTTCATCCTGCTTGAAAAGAGCCGGAGAGATAAAGTCAGAGAGCTCACGGTTATCGACCACATTGACCAAAATACCGTGCTCCTTGGCATCGTTTCTGATCCTGCGGTTGACCTCAAGATTGTCTGTACAGGCATAAACAAGAAAAAATCCTTCAAGATCCTCTTTTTCATACTCTTTATGAATCTCCTCAAACCCTTTCGCTTTCAGCTCTTCGCTGATCCAGGGAGAGAGAATGGTAATATGGCGGGTATAGAGCTCTACCGACGCTATCTTGTGCATGGCGAGCTTGCCGCCACCGACAAATAATATTTTCTTGTCATCAATCCTGATATTAATCGGCAGAAAAATCATCATACTCCCTCATTTGAAATAGATGCTCCCATTCAAGAGAAGCAGGAAAGCCATACGCATGCAACCGATAGTGAGGTATCTGAAATTCCACTGCACCCCTTTTTCCGGCCTCGCCGATCTTTCCTGAAGTTAGAGAGTCTCGGCAACGCTGCAAATAAAAAAAGCCCGCATCAGCTCTATGCCAGATTATGGGCTCTGAAGAGGGGTGTTGCTCTTGCTTGAAGGGGCCAAGCCATTACTGCAGGGAGTTTAAAAAAACCGGCGTTGTATCCGAAAAACCATTTTCTGCCTGCTGAAGAATATAGTCGGCAAGAAACGGCGGATAGAGGTGGTAACGATCAAGATCACCGAGAGCAATCCAGCTCACCCGTAAAATCATCTGCTGGTCATCAGGATATTCGGGGTCACGACCGGTGATCATCTCTCCACCGGTAACGGTCGTAGAAAAACAAAGCGATACCGAATGATGCCGCCCGCCCTGCTCAACGGAGCCGGGATAGGGGTAGAGTAGCTCCTTGATAAAGAGCAGGCTGCCGACCCGGCACTCCAGGCCGGTCTCTTCCATCATCTCCCGTTTCAAGGCTTCATCAAGCGTTTCACCCCGCTCGACAGCCCCGCCCGGAAGAATCCAGTAGCTTACAGGCATCTGGGGATCATCCGGCGCGAAGCTTTTATGTTCAATAAGCAATACATGAGCATCCCTGATACATAAGGCGCTGACTCGAAGTCGTACCTGTGACATGAACTATTCAGGTAAAATTGAAAAAACCCAATAAAAAAAGAGTTTACAACCGTTGCGGTCAGCAAAAAAGGTTCATCACGAGTAAAAAAACATGCAACCGGCATGGCAGAAAATAACAACAGAAGCCGAAGAACCATACTGTTCTCCGGCCTGCATGGCAGGGCTGGGCGCTCAACAAAAGGAAATAATTTGCAGAACTTTTACGAAACCATTATTATATGGCTACATAGCTAAAATGCTGAAAAGAAACCCTGATGAGAAATAAAAAATCACAGTTGTTCCTTTCGTGATATTTTTATTACCTTTAAGGCTAAAATAACCACACGCGTTCTTTTTTGATCCCGTTCTGCGCCAAAAACAAGGGTCCGGAACATTTATTTCCTGTTAACACACACAACCTAACGGAGTAAACTCATGAAGAAAATGCTATCACTTGCTGCAGTGCTTGCAGTACTGTCATATGCATCACCGGCATCGGCTGAACTGAAACTCAGTGGCGACGCTGCTGTCCGAGAGAGAGGCGAGTTCAAGACAACCACAACAACTGGTGTCGACACAAAAACAGACGACCTGAAAACCCAGTACCGTATCCGTTTGAATGCGGCCGCTGATCTTGGTGATGGATACTTTTTCAAGGCTCAGCTCATGAACGAATCACCCACCGGTGTTGGTGGTGCTGGTGGCTGGCAGACTGTAGGTTACTCAAACGCAGAGCTCTACCCTCTTGGTGTTTCACAGTTCTACTTCGGTCGCAACCTGCAGGATTGCCATTACAGTGTTGGTCGTCTTCCGCTCGGCAGTGCGAAAAACCCTGTTTTTGACTTGACACTCTATCCTACCGCACCACTTGAAATTCCGGTAGACACCTACAACAACGACCGTGTCATGGCTGGAAACTATGGCACCAAGATCGGTAACGGTGACCTTAATGCCACCTTCGTTGTGCTTGACAACAAGGTAGGTCAAGACACCGCAGGAAGTGGCGACGGCCTCTTCAATGATGGTTACGGATTGCTGGTCAGCTACAAGACCACCCTTGGCAATGTGACCATTGATCCTCAGGTTATCACCATCCTGACCAAGGCCGATGTCTTCGCTGCACCATCTTCTATCCTGGCTATACCAGCCACTGTCCACCAAGGGTTCAGACCAGTTACTTTTGGTACCAATGCATCAGTTCCTGTTGGTGATGCCAAGCTTGGATGCAGTGCATTCTACACCAGAGGATCTGGCACAACACCAACCAACACGGTCTATGGCGCTGCTTCCGGTGATAAAGTTGACTATTTCGGCTACCTCCTGAGAGTCAAGGCTGAGGTTGGTAACTTCACTGCCTGGTATGACCACAACTCAACCACAGACAAGTCAACTGTAACCGGCACTGCAGGTCTGACTGCAGCAAAGCACACCTATAACAACAACTTTGTCTGGGCACAGTACAAGGTCAATCTGCACCAGTCTGCTGCTGGCAGCTTCAGCGTGACCCCGACCCTGCGCTACCTGACTGCAAAAGACAACAATGATCTGGCCGGTACTGACACATCAGCCAAACGTCTGCGGACAGAGCTCTATGCAACGGTAACATTCTAAGTTGATACCTTGCCTGCTTTAAAAAGCCGCAGGCAACTGCGGCTTTTTATTTTTTTACCTCTCTGTTGTCGTCCGTTACCGTTCTTGATTGTGACCTGTCCCCTTGATAACAATTGTTAGGACAGGTTATTTTGTCGATATTGCACAGAGACCATTCAAAACAGCGTACCCGTTTCAAACGCCGTAACAAAAGGCATGAAACGGTTTCTTTTCTTTCAGCATTACTTTTTTTGCATACAGGATTCGCTCGCCAAAGCTCAGCCGCAGTTTGAAGTGAGGAATTATAAAACAGGTGCGCTTTTTTACTAGAGAGTCAGCCCATTTTGTATGCCATGGTTGGTAACAGCTTTTTCCACTGTTCTTTAGTTCAGTTATTGACTTATAGAAAACAGCAGATTTCAAAAACTAAAACACAACAACGGTACTATGATTACCATTAAAAAAATCATCTGTCCGGTTGATTTCTCTGGTTTGTCGCGCAAGGCTCTGCAATATGCCAACGAGTTTGCAAGGCTCTCCAGCGGAGAGGTCTTTCTTGTCGGCGTTATCGAGAACGACCCGACAATCAATTATTCACACGGCCTCGAAATTGAGCGCGCAGAAGCTGAGAAAAAACTTGCCGCACTGATTGACGAAGAAAAAATGGCCGGTATTGTTGCCGATTATGTCATTTATGAAGGATTTGCCGAAGAGTGCATTCTTGACTATGCCAAACGCCAGGAGGCTGATGTCATTATCATGGGTTCACATGGCCGCCGTGGCCTGAAGCGCATGATTCTCGGCAGTGTTGCCGAACACGTTGTGCGTCGTGCACCCTGCCCGGTTCTTGTTGTCAAGGAGAACGAACACGAGTTTATCCGCTAACAAAGAATCGCAGTCCGCAAATGCACAGGCAGGAAGAGTAGTACAACAATTTTTTTCTAACACATTCAAAGCTAATTTTTATGGCACGAGATAATGCTTACCAGACCGAAGAGGTTAGCAGCACCCGGCGAGTTATTGCTGCCTCCTCGGTAGGAACACTCATCGAGTGGTATGACTTTTATATTTTCGGTACTCTTGCGAAAATCATCTCCGAACAGTTCTTCCCGAAAGACAACCCGACCGCTGCGCTGCTTGCCACACTGGCAACCTTTGCCGCAGGCTTTGTGGTTCGTCCCTTCGGCGCGCTCTTCTTTGGTCGCCTGGGTGACCTTATTGGCAGGAAATACACCTTTCTTGTGACCCTGGTGATCATGGGCGGCTCCACCTTTGCCATCGGCCTTGTTCCCGGCTATAAAGTCATAGGATTTTTTGCCCCGGCCATTGTCTTTCTTCTGAGGCTGCTGCAGGGTCTTGCGCTTGGTGGTGAATACGGTGGTGCGGCCACCTACGTTGCTGAACACTCGCCGGCAGGGCGACGAGGTTTCTGGACCAGCTTTATCCAGACAACAGCAACCCTGGGTCTCTTCCTTGCACTCGGAATTATTCTCATTGTTCGCACGACACTCACGGTTCCGGTGTTCGAAGACTGGGGATGGCGCATACCGTTTATTGTTTCAGCATTCCTTGTTGGAGTTTCCATCTTCATCCGCATGAAAATGTCGGAATCTCCGATGTTTGTGAAAATGAAAAAGGAAGGCAAAACCTCCAAAAATCCGCTGGCTGAGAGCTTTAAGCAAAAAGATAACCTGAAAATGGTTCTTATCGCACTGCTTGGCGCAACCGCCGGTCAGGGTGTTGTGTGGTACACCGGTCAGTTCTATGCACTCTCCTTCTTGCAGAATGCCTGTAACATTGATTTTGAGCAGAGCAACACGATCATTCTGATTGCCCTGGTTCTCGGAACACCCTTCTTTGTTATCTTCGGTGCGCTCTCCGACAAGATCGGACGCAAGTATATCATGATGGCCGGTATGCTTATCGCGGTTATTGCATACAGACCTATCTATACCATGATGTATAACGCTGCGGATCTTAAACAGAAAACCGAGGTCGTTGAACAGACCAAAATCTCTGAACCGAAAGTAGAGGTAAAAGGCACCGATACCGTTACAACCATCGTAACAAAAAAGACCTTTAGTGACGGCACAACCTACAAGGAGACGGTCAAAAAAACCATCCCGCTTGACGAAGCAAAGAGAGCTAAACTTGAAGCGGCAGGCAAACTGAAGCCAGAGACAAAAAAATCAGTTATTCTTCCCAAAAACCTGTACTACAATATGATCGCCTTTGTCTTTATCCAGGTGATTTTTGTTACCATGGTTTACGGTCCAATTGCTGCATTCCTGGTTGAAATTTTCCCGACCCGTATCCGCTACACCTCGATGTCGCTGCCTTACCATATCGGCAACGGTGTCTTCGGCGGTCTGGTTCCGCTTATTTCAACCCGTCTTGTTGAAGCATCCCGTCCGGGACCGGGACTTCCGCCGTCCGATCCGCTTGCAGGTCTCTGGTACCCGATACTGATTGCCGGTGTCTCCTTTGTCATCGGTTCACTCTACATCTCAAACAAGACCAACAACCTTGACGCCGAGTAACCAAGAACTTTTTAAATCAATCCATTATGTCAGCAATAAAAAAGATTTTCGGGATTCTCTGGACACTCATGGGTGTAGGAATTGTCCCTCTGGTTATAAAGCAGGCAATGAAAGAGATTGCCGCCAAACCCAGTGAAGAGAACTGGATTTTCTGGTCTATCGTTATTGTCGTGCTGATGCCGATTATCGCATTCAGCCTTATTACCTTTGGTGTTTTTGCACTCAAGGGTGAATATGATACCATCGAATAGCCCGAAAGCGTTCAACCTGTTCTTTTTTTCAAGGAAAAGCCGCATCTTTTATGCGGCTTTTCCTTTTTATAGTGATTCTTTTAACGCCACAATCGGTCACCAGAGAGAACTTCCAATCCCCCAAAGACACAATGGATCATCAGGATGAGCCGCTTTTTGGCAGTGAGCTGAAAAAAGCTCTTCAGGAAAAAATTACCACACTGCCAACCTCGCCCGGCATCTACCAGTTCAAAAATGCAAAAGGGAAGATCATCTATGTGGGCAAGGCAAAAAATCTGCGCAACAGGGTTCGCTCCTATTTCAGAAGCCCGGAGCAGCTCTACGGCAAAACCCTGGTGCTGGTCACGCATATTGCCGATCTGGAAGTCATTATCACCTCGTCAGAAGTTGAAGCCCTGATCCTTGAGAATAATCTGATCAAGGAGCTGAAACCACGCTACAACGTGAACCTGAAGGATGACAAAACCTACCCCTACCTGGTTATTACCAATGAGCCCTTCCCGAGAGTGCTCATTACCCGCCACCTGAGAAGGGATGGCTCTACTTGGTTCGGCCCCTATACCGAGTCCAGCCAGCTCCGCTCAATCCTTGATCTTGTCGGTTCGATTTTTCCCCTGCGAAGCTGCAAACTCCGCTTGAGCGAGGAGAATATTGCCGCAAAAAAATTCAAGGTCTGCCTCGACTACCACATTCATAAATGCAAAGGACCGTGTGAAGGACTGCAGCCGGAAGCAGAGTATCTTTCTATGATCGGCGAAATTACCCGCCTTCTGAAAGGCAAGACCTCGGCAACCATACGCACCCTCACGGCCAAAATGCAAGCCTACGCCTCGGAGCTGAAGTTTGAGCAGGCCGCCGAGATCAAGGCGCAGCTCGATAGCCTGAAACGCTATAGTGAACGGCAGAAAGTCGTGGCCGGCGACCAGCTCGACCGGGATGTTTTTGCCCTTGCTGCCAGGGAGGATGAGGGGTGCTGTGTTGTTTTTAAAATTCGCGAAGGCAAACTGCTCGGCTCACAGCGCATCTACATGAACAATACGGAGGGCGAGAGCCTCGGCGCCCTGCAGTCGAGCGCCCTTGAAAAATACTATCTGGAGAGCCTGGAGCTGGTGCCGGATGAAATTCTGCTTCAGGAAGCGCTTGCCCTTGAAGAGGAGGAGACCCTCAAAGCACTCGTAACGGAAAAACAGCGAGAGGAAAAACAGCACAAAAAAATCATCCGCTTCCTCGTGCCGCAAATCGGTGAAAAAGCACATCTGGTGGAGATGTGCCGTCAGAATGCCGAGCACCATCTCGAAGAGTACCTGATCCAGAAACAGAAGCGAGGCGAAGCTGCACGCGAGCATCATGGCCTTACCGCGCTCCGGGAGCTGCTGCACCTCCAAGCACTCCCCCTTCGGATTGAGTGTTTCGACAACTCCCACCTGCAGGGGAGCGATTATGTCAGCTCAATGGTCTGCTTTGAGAAGGGAAAAGCCAAAAAATCCGACTACCGGAAGTTCAAACTGAAAAGTTTTGAGGGTTCGGATGACTACGCCGCCATGGAGGAGGTGATCCGGAGGCGCTACAGCGGTTCACTCTCCAGAGAGCTCCCGTTGCCGGATCTGATTGTGGTTGACGGCGGAAAGGGTCAGGTCAATACGGCCTATAACATTCTCACCGCTCTTGAACTGTCGATTCCCGTGATTGGCCTGGCAAAACGCATTGAAGAGATATTCACGCCCCACTCCCCGGATCCCTTCAATCTGCCAAAAACATCTCCAGCCCTCAAACTGCTCCAGCAGATGCGCGATGAAGCTCACCGCTTTGCCATAACCTATCACCGGCAACTGCGTTCAGAACGAACACTGCAGACAGAACTTACCGCAATTGCAGGAATCGGCGAAAAAACCGCATTCCGCCTGCTTGCACACTTTGGTTCCTCGGACGGGGTTGCGCAAGCAACAATTGAGGAATTAAGGGCCGCGACCGGAAGTAAAAATGCTGAAGCAATCTACCGCTTTTACCACCCCTGAATCTCCACGCCCGGAGGTGTGAGCCCCCCTCTATTATATTTTTCTTAATAAAATTCTGTTATATTTATACCAATGATTGAGTCAGTGCTGTGGAAACTTTTTATGATTGCTTATGAACCTGCCAGATTTCTTTGACGACAATGACCATCTTCCTATGGACTCGTCAGGAAAAGAAGTGCCGGACCTTGATGGCCTTGATTCTATGTACGATTCAGAAGAGCTGGTCGACCGAATCAATCAATATAACGAGGAGGGCTTTCTGCTTGAAGCGCTTGCCGTTGTGCGTCGTCTTGAAGAGATCGCTCCCTATAACACGGAGACCTGGTTCCATCTTGGCAACTGTTTGACCCTGAACGGCTTTTTCGAGGATGCGCTTGAAGCATTCCAGAAGGCTGCCCTGCTCAGCCCGGGGGACAGCGAAATGAATTTGAATCTTGCACTTGCCTGGTTCAACACCGGCCACTTGGATAAAGCCCTTGAGGAGCTTGAAAACATCATTATCGACTCCTCGATTGAAAAAGAGTACTATTACTACCAAGGCATTATTTTGCAACGCCTTGAGCGGTTTGAGGAGGCCGAGTCCAACTTTGAGCAGGCTCTCCGGCTTGATGCGGAGTTTTCCGACGCCCTCTACGAACTGGCCTACTGCAAGGACCTCCTTGGCAAGCTGGAGGAGAGCACCTCATGCTACCGCTCGGCCCTTGACCAGGATCCCTACAACATCAATGCCTGGTATAACAATGGCCTTGTACTGAGCAAAATGAAACGCTATGACGAGGCGCTGGAGTGTTATGACATGGCTCTCGCCATTTCCGAAGAGTTCAGTTCTGCATGGTATAACAAGGCGAACGTGCTGGCCATAACCGGCCGTATTGAGGAAGCGGCCGAAAGCTACCTGAAAACCCTGGAACTGGAGCCGGATGATCTCAATGCACTCTACAATCTCGGCATAGCCTATGAAGAGCTTGAGGAGTACAATGAGGCCATCCTCTGCTACCACCGCTGCATCGAGATCAGCAGTGAGTTTTCCGATGCCTGGTTTGCCCTTGCCTGTTGCCATGAAGCGCTTGAAGAGTATGAAGAGGCATTTCCGGCCATCAGGGAGGCCCTCAAAGCAACTCCTGACAGTATCGAGTTTCTGTTGCTGAAAGCCGAAATCGAGTATAATCTGGATGAACTCGGCAGCTCCATAGCAACCTATCGCGAAATCATCACGCTTGATGCGGAAAGTCCCCAGATCTGGGTTGATTTTGCCATGGTGCTCCGCGAAGATGGCCAGATCAATGCCTCCATCGACGCCCTGCAGCAATCGCTGAAGCTCCAGCCGCTTTCAGCCGACGCCCATTTTGAAATTGCCGCGGCCTATTTTGCCATGGGTGACAAACTCAGCACCCTGAAAGCCCTCAGCAAGGCATTCAAGATTGATCCGGACAAAAAGCAGTTGTTTCAGAGCACCTTCCCGGAACTCTACCAGCAGGATTCCGTCCGGCGAATGCTCGGTATATCCTGATCACCCGAGAGACCCCTGAAAAGCTGCATGACGAAAGCAAAAAAGATTCTCGGCCTTCTTGGCCGTGCGGTTGATTATTCATACTCACCGTTGATTCATAACACGGCATGTGAACTGCTTGATCTCCCCTATTACTATACCATTTTCAATGTTGCCACTGAAGCGCTTATCGCGGATGCCCTCCAGGGGGCAAAAGCGCTCGGCATAGCGGGATTCAATGTCACCATCCCCTACAAAAAAACCGTTGTACCCTTTCTGGACGAACTCTCCCCGGAAGCCGCATCCATCCAGGCGGTCAATACCATTGTGCAGAAGAACGGCCGACTGACAGGTTACAATACCGATATTTCGGGATTTGCCGCCCCTCTTCTGCCCTTCAAGAGCAGCATAACCGGAAACAAGATTGCTCTTTTCGGCAACGGTGGTGCAGCCCTTGCCGCCATTGAGGCATTCAGGCTCTATTTCCACCCCTCTGAACTGCTTCTCTTTGTCCGTGATCCCGCAAAAGCCGCCGGCATAGTTCAGAAATCGGGCCCGAAGAGGGAGTTTCCCGTCACCATCCTCCCGGCTGACGATACCGAAAGAGTCAGGGAGTGCCGGGTTCTCGTCAATGCCACCCCGATCGGTACAAAAGGGCGTGACAAGCGTGAGAGCCCTTCTATTATTCCGCTTGATAGGAAGTTGATTCAGTGTGACCAGATTATTTACGATATGGTCTATAACCCGCTTGATACCCCGCTGCTGCTTGCCGGCCGAGCGGCTGGAGCGGAAACCATATCCGGCATCGAGATGCTGATCGCTCAGGCGGCCGCCGCATTCACCCTCTGGACCGGTATGCAGATGCCGCTTGATGCCGTTAAAACTTCTCTCCTGCAGGAGATTCAAATGAAGAGCACATCCTGAAAATCGCCATGAACCACAACCCGCTTACATAGAATCAACCCATGAAATGGTTTTTCACCCTTATCGCCGTGGTCATCGCCACGGATCAAGCAACCAAAAAACTGGCAGTACGATTTCTGCGCGATGCCGCGCAAAGCATTACCATCATCCCGGAGCTGTTTACCTTGACCTATGCCGAGAACAAAGGGGTAGCCTTCGGCGTTGAATTTGCGCCCCCCTTGGTACTCCTCCTTTTGACTGGCCTGATTACCCTCGCAGTCGTGGTTTATGTTATCCGTTCAAACAACCGTACGCCCCTTTTTCTCTTGCCCTTTGCCCTCATTGTCGGCGGAGGGATCGGCAACATGATCGACCGTGTAAGCATCGGCCATGTGGTTGATTTCCTCTATTTCGACCTCTATCACGGTCATCTCTTCGGCATCTGGCTCTCCCTCTGGCCTATTTTCAATGTTGCGGACTCGGCCATCACCATCGGAGCCTGTATGCTGATCCTGTTTCATAACAAGCTCTTTACGGAAGAGGGCCTCGACGAGAAGAACCATGTTCGTTGATGCACACTGCCACCTCTCCTTTCCGGAGTTCGCAGAGGATCGCCGGGAGGTAATTGACCGGCTGAAAGGTGCGGGCGTCGGCCTGCTCATTGATCCCGGCACCGATGTCGAGAGCAGCAAAAAATCTATTGAACTTGCCGCCAGCTTCGACTTTATCTATGCCAACGTCGGCCTTCACCCGCATGAAGCCGCACACCCGGTAGAGGAGAGCGTTTTCGAAGAGCTGGCGAAGCTTGCCCGCTCACCAAAAGTTGTGGCCATAGGAGAGATCGGGCTCGACTACCACTATGCGGACTATAACGCAAAAGCCCAAGAGGAGGCCTTCCGCCAGATGCTCAGGCTTGCCGGCACCCTTGATCTTCCGGTGGTGATCCATTGCCGGGATGCCTGGGAGGATATGCTGCGCATTCTGGATGAAGAGCAGCACTCTGGAGTGCGCGGCATGATGCACTGCTTTTCCGGCGACAGCTCCATTGCCGAGCGATGTATCAAAAAAGGGTTCAAGCTCTCCATTCCAGGCACGGTAACCTACAAACGCTCTCTCCTCCCTGAGGTGATCAGCCAGGTGTCACTGCAGGATCTGCTCACGGAAACCGATGCGCCCTACCTTGCACCAGTGCCATACCGGGGCAAACGGAACGAACCCGCCTGGGTCAGGATGGTCACCGAGAGCATTGCCCAGATCAAGCGTATCCCGCTGGAAGAGGCTGAAGAGGGAGTTGCACACAATACGGTTGAATTGTTTAACTTGCCACTGTTATAAGTGTAACGGGGCTTTTCTACCTCGTAACTATTTTGAAATTCATACAAACTTGCTTAGGTTGGTGACCGGAAGAGTGCACTCGCTATAAAAAAGAGCCCTTTTCACCGCCAACCCATTAGATGTACAACGAACGGCAAAACGAACGATCATAGCAATGAACAAGATACCATCGTCCACTCCTCTCGGGAAGGAGGAAAAACCATCAGCCGCAGAAACACTTCTCTACATTGCCCTTAAATATAAAACCGCCATTATCGGCGCCCTGGTGCTGATTGTCTGCCTCGGCGGCGGCACCTTTTTCTGGATGCGCCAGCAGCAGGCCAGCGAACAGGAGGCCGCACTGCAGCTTTCACGCGTAACCCCGGCTCTTGGCGTGGGCAACTACCAGGTCGCAATCTTCGGAGAGGGAAAGGTTCTCGGACTGAAAAAAATTGCGGCCCAATACAGCGCCACGCCGAGCGGCAAGATGGCCACTTTGCTGCTTGCCAATGCCTACTTCTCCGTCGGCGAATTTGATTCCGCCCTGAAGGTCTTCAAAACCCTCTCCATCGCGGACAACGATCTTGCCGCTGCCGGACTGGCAGGCACGGCCGCCTGTTACAGCAATAAAAATCAATTCGCCCTGGCCGCAGAAAACTATCAGGCAGCTTCGGCAAAAGCTGAAAACAAAGCCCTCAAGGCCCAGTATCTTGCTCATGCCGGTGAGAGTTACCAGCAGGCAAACGAGCTGAAAAAAGCCTCCGACCTCTTTACAAAGGTCATTGCCGACTATCCCGGCTCAACCGGAGCTGCACTCTCACAGCGCTCGCTCTGGCAAATTTCAGGAAATCTCTAAGACATAACCACCTACTTAAACACTCCAGCCATGCCTGAACAGTTTCTTATCAAGACCACCCTTGGTGACATTACCGTCAGCCTCTACGACGACACCCCCCTGCACCGCGATAACTTCATCAAGCTTGTCGGCGAAAAGTACTACGATGGAATCCGCTTCCACCGGGTTATTGAAGGATTCATGATCCAGACCGGAGACCCGCTCTCACGTCATGAGGAGAAGCGCGCCCTCCATGGCACCGGTGGACCCTCAGCCCGTATCCCGGCCGAGATCAAACATCCCAACAAAAAAGGAACCCTTGCTGCAGCAAGAGATAACAACCCGCAAAGAGCCTCATCCGGCAGCCAGTTCTATATCAATCACGCCGACAACGGTTTTCTTGACGGACAGTATACCGTCTTCGGCATTGTAGAGGCAGGACTGGATGTTGTAGAAAAAATCGCGGTTGTGAAAACCGACCCAAGAGACAACCCGGTTGTTCCGGTCATCATAGAGAGCATTGAACCTGTGGCAAAGTCCTAAAACCCGCCGCACCATGGAGAGCATTGCATCCCGTCTGGAAGCAATACAGGAAGAGATAAAAGCAGCATGCATCGAGGCCGGCAGGGATCCTGCCGGTGTTCGTCTGATTGCGGTTTCCAAAACCAAACCCGCCTCGCTGGTGCGTGAGGCATTCGATGCCGGCCAGATTGAGTTTGGCGAGAGCTATGTGCAGGAGTTCCTCGAAAAGAGCGAGGATCCTCTGCTGCAAAACAGGCCGCTCAAGTGGCACTTCATCGGCCATCTGCAGTCAAACAAGATCCGCTCCATTATCCAGAAAGTAAGCCTCATTCACGGCATTGACAAGCTCTCAACGGCTGAAGAGCTCTCAAAACGGGCCCTGCAGCACCAGATCACCATTGATTATCTCCTTGAAGTCAACACCTCGGGCGAAGCATCCAAGTATGGCATGCATCCGGATGAAGTGCTTTCATCGGCCGAAGCTCTCTTCCGCCTGCCGAACATTACCCTCTGCGGCCTGATGACCATTGCCTCACCGGAGAGCACCCTGGCTCAACAAGAGTTCCGCCAGCTTCGCCTCCTGCTGGAGCAGCTCAAACAAATCGCCCCTGACCCCTCGAAGCTTACCGAGCTCTCCATGGGCATGAGCGGCGATTTTGCAGAGGCGATTCATGAAGGAGCCACCATGATCCGCGTCGGCACGGCAATCTTTGGCTGGCGCTGAACCTCGGGTGAACTTCTAACCGCAACACTCTTGCATTTTTATCTGACAACTGAAGAGATTATATTAACGCATTGTTTTTTTCGGCACTCTTGGCCGATTCTGAAGTGATTTTGTGTTTGGAACCCCATCACCCCTTCCTGACACCGGAACCACCGAGGAATGCAGGTGAGCTGTATTTATAATATTCCAACACACACAACCGTTGTCATTTAACCTCATAAAACCACTCTACCATGATCTCACAGCAGGCAAAAATCCAGGAAGCAGTCGCCTTTATCAGAAAAAAAACACAATCTGACTATCCGGTCGGTATCGTGCTGGGAACAGGCCTTGGGGCACTTGCCAAGGAGATTGAGGTGGAGTTTGCGCTCGACTACAGCGATATTCCGAACTTCCCCATCTCCACCGTGGAGACCCATCACGGAAAACTGATTTTCGGAACCCTTGCCGGCAAAAAAGTCGTTGCCATGCAGGGACGCTTTCACTTTTACGAAGGCTACTCCATGCAGCAGATTGTCTTTCCGATACGGGTCATGAAACATCTTGGTGTTGAGACCCTCGGCATCACCAACGCCTGCGGCGGCCTGAACCCAGCCTACAGAAAGGGTGAGATCATGCTGATCGACGACCACATCAACCTGCTTGGCGGCAACCCGCTCATCGGGCCCAACAATCCTGAAATCGGCTCACGCTTCCCCGACATGTGCGCCCCCTACTCACCCCGCCTCCTTGCGCTTGCCGAAGAGGTTGCGCTTGAGCATAAAATCAAGGTGCAGCGCGGCGTCTATATCGCCCTTTCCGGCCCCTGCCTTGAAACCCGTGCGGAGTACCGTATGCTGAGAGTGCTCGGTGCCGATGTGGTTGGCATGTCCACCGTACCCGAAGTAATTGCGGCCGTGCACCAGGGCACCGAAGTGTTCGGTATGTCGATCATTACCGACGAGTGCTTCCCCGACAACCTCAAGTCGGTCAGCATTGAAGAGATCATCGAGGTCTCGAACCAGGCTGAACCAAAAATGACCGCGATTTTCAAATCCGTTGTTGAAAAACTTTAACCCCCTCCATTAATCAGTATGATAGACGCCATCTCGTTTAATAATAACACCCTGCGTTACCTCGACCAGCGTTATCTGCCGCTGAGGGAGGAGTATGTCTCAACCCGGAGCCACCAGGAGGCAATCGAGGCCATCAAAACGCTTGCCGTTCGCGGCGCACCCCTGATCGGGGTTGCTGCAGCCTATACCATCATTCTCGGCATCAACAGCTTCAAGGGAAGCAAAGAGGAGTTCCCTCCTTTTTTCCGCGAACTGATTGCGGACGTCGAAGCCTCGCGCCCGACCGCGGTCAACCTCTTTTTTGCCTCGGCACGCCTGAAAAAGGTCTATGACGAGAATTTTGAAAGCGACACCATCGAGGCACTCTTCAGCAAAATGGCTGCGGCTGCCACTAAAATCCATGACGATGAGATCGCCAACTGTGACGCCATGTCGCGCCACGGAGTTGAGCAGATCAAGATTGACCTTGCCGATATCCTCAAAACCCGCAAACTGAACGTGCTGACCCACTGCAACACCGGCACCCTTGCCTGCTGCGGCACCGGTTCAGCCCTTGGTGTTATCCGCCTTGCCTGGCAGGAGGGGCTGATTGAACGCGTCATCACCTCCGAAAGCCGTCCGCTCCTGCAGGGACTGCGGTTGACCGCATGGGAGCTGCAGCAGGATGGCATTCCGTATGTCTCCATTTCCGACTCCTCCTCGGCCTTTTTGATGCAGAGAGGGATGATTGATTTCGGTATTGTGGGAGCTGACCGGATTGCCTCGAACGGCGACACGGCAAACAAGATCGGGACCTGCGCCCATGCCATCAGCGCTTACCATCACAACCTCCCCTTCTACATCGCCGCACCGGTATCGACCATCGACATTACCATTCCTGACGGTAGCTACATCCCGATTGAGGAGCGCAATGCCGATGAGCTGAGAACCATTTTTGGCACACAGGTTGCCCTGCCAAACACGCCGGTGCTCAACTATGCCTTTGACGTTACTCCGGGTAAATATCTCCGGGGCATCATCACCGACAAAAAGGCGGTTGTTGGAGATTACAGCAACGAACTGAAACTGATCGTGGAGTAAGAACTGCACATTCGCCAGTAGATAAAAAAACCGGGTTAATCGCCCGGTTTTTTTTATGTATGACATGGTTGAATGACAATTAATCACTACATTGTAACTACATCTTAACCGTAAATCGGAACAGATTTACGGTTATTCGATTGTTTTGGCGTTCGGAGTTTTTTCTCTTAAAAAAAATCCGGAGAGTCGGCATGAATGAAGCAGGATACGATTATAAAATAGTACGCAGCTTTACCTTTTCTGCCCTTTTCTGGCTCATTATCGGCCTTGTTGTCGGGCTCTGGATTGCGGTTGAAATGTTCTATCCGGCGCTTAACCTGACACCATGGCTCAGCTTTGGCCGTCTCAGGGTGGTGCATACCAACGGACTCGGGCTCGGGTTCGGGCTTGCAGGTATTTTTGCAACCTCCTACTATATCCTGCAGCGCCTTACGAGAACCCCGCTCCCCTTTCCCCGCCTTGCAAAAGCTCATCTCTACCTCTTCAATATCACCATAGCCCTCGGGGCGGTGAGCCTTTTTGCCGGCATGAATACCACCAAAGAGTATGCCGAACTTGAGTGGCCGCTTGATATTTGTGTAGTGGTTTTCTGGGTGATGTTTGCCATCAACGTCTTTGCAACGCTGATCAAACGCCGTGAAGAGCAGATGTACATCTCGCTCTGGTATATCATTGCCATGACCGTTACCATTGCCGTGCTCTATATCGTCAACAACCTTGAAATTCCCGTCACCCTCTTCAAATCATACTCCATCTATGCCGGAGCCAACGATGCCAATGTGCAGTGGTGGTACGGCCACAACATTGTAGGGTTCATCTTTTCCGTGCCGGTGCTGGCGATGTTCTACTACTTCCTGCCGATAGCCACCGGCCTGCCGATCTACAGCCACCGGCTCTCCATCGTCTCCTTCTGGGCCCTGATCTTTGCCTATCTCTGGACCGGCGCCCACCACCTGATGCTGACTCCCCTTCCGGAGTGGATACAGACCGTAGCCATCGCCTTCAGCATTTTTTTGATTGCCCCATCCTGGGGTTCAGTGCTCAACGGCTACTACACCCTGCAGGGTAACTGGGAGCAGGTGCGCTCCAACTATCTGGTAAAATTTTTCATTGTCGGCATTACCTTTTACGGACTCCAGACCATCCAGGGGCCGCTTCAGGGATTACGCACCCTGAACGCCTTCTTTCACTTCACCGACTGGGTGGTTGGCCATGTGCATATGGGCACCATGGGATGGGTCACCATGATTATCTCCGCCTCCTTCTATGCCATGATTCCACGTATTACGGGCGTCCAACTCTACAGCATCAAACTGGCCAATATCCATTTCTGGCTTATTTTGCTGGGTCAGCTTGTCTGGACCATCACCATGTGGATTGCCGGGATTCAGCAAGGGGCCATGTGGAAAGCTACAAACCCGGACGGTTCACTGATGTACAATTTTCTTGATACCGTCACCTCACTCTATCCCTATTACCGGATAAGGTTTGCAGCCGGGGTGGTCTACTTCGCCGGTATTGTGATCTTTGCCTGGAATATTTTGATGACCTTCCGTCAGCAGCCTGAAAGCGGTGAAGTTGAAGGTGAAACAATAGTTGAAACTGAATCATAACCAGAGAGGGGAAGGAGCTTTCATCATGGTAATCACAACAAAACCAGTTCTGTTTGCGCTTGTTTCAGCGGCGGTTATCCTTATTGGTACCATCATCACGGTCTTTATTCCCCTCCTGATGCCCTCAACCCAGCCGCTCAGCCCTTACGTCAAGCCCTATACCGCCGTTGAACTTGAGGGGCGCGACATCTACATGCGTGAAGGGTGCAACAACTGCCATACCCAGACCGTACGGCCACTGAGAACCGAGGTGCTGCGCTACGGCGAGTACTCCAAAGGGGAAGAGTTTGCCTACGACCACCCCTTCCTCTGGGGTTCACGCCGTACCGGGCCAGACCTCAACCGGATTGGTGGCAAGTACCCCGACTCCTGGCACTACCGCCATATGCAGAGCCCGCAAGGTATGTTTGAAAAGTCCAACATGCCCCCTTACGGCTGGCTTGCCAACAACCGGCTTGACACCCTGAACTCCTGGAAAAAAACCTCCATTCTCAAATACGGCTACTCTAAAAGCGATGTCCACCGCCAGATAATCAGCTACCTCTCATACGTTACGAATGCAACCTACCCATCCAGAGAGAGCCGGAACGCGGTAACTCCACCGGAACTGCAGGGTGAACTGACCGAAATGGATGCCATCGTTGCATACATGCAGAAACTGGGACGGGATGTTAAAAAGCTGGAGGCAAAAAATTGAATAGTACAGCACTCGCATATCTCCTCTTCACCCTGATACTCAGCATTGTCTTTGCAGGGATAATCCGCTACTACTACAATCCCGAAAGGAAGCAGGAGGTTGAGAAGCCAAAACACCGGATGCTGGATAACGATCAAGGATGAGAGGCGCTCAACAAGAGAATGAGTTTGCATGATACCGATAATAAAGCAACAAGAAGGAGAGAACTCGATGCAGGACATTGAAGAACCCCAGGAGAGCCATAATAAAATCCCCAAAGGATGGCTGCTCTTTTTTTTCGCAGCAGTGCTCTTTATCGTCGGCTATATCGCCCTCTACACCCCGGCTATTTCGGGATGGTCGTTTTACCACCGCTTTGAAAAAGAGATGGCGGCTGCGGCTGGAACCCAAAAACCTGCGACGATAAAGAACTATTCGGGTGACCGGGAGGCTATCCGGGAGGGCAAAGAGCTTTTTGCATCCACCTGTGCGCCCTGCCACAAAGCCGATGCAACGGGAGGAATCGGCCCCAATCTGACCGGTACGCTTAAATACGGTTCAACCGAGCAGGATATCTATGACTCCATTGCCAAAGGACGCCCCAACGGTATGCCCTCATTTTTGGGGCAGATGGGGGCCGAAAAAATCAGCAAGGTCATAGCCTTTCTGGAAACCCTGAGAAAACAATAACTCCCTTCAACTTCGGAGTTTGCCATTTTGTGGAAAACAAAGAGAAGAATCGTTGCCATCCTGCAGGCCATCAGCCTGACGGGATTGCCATTCTTAACCATTAACGGTGAAAGTGCCCTCCGCTTTGATATTGGGAAGCTCAAGCTCTATTTTTTTGGTTCAGCCATCTGGATGCGGGAGTTTTATCTCATCCTTGCCGCAACCCTCTTTTTGCTGCTCTTCATCATCTTTGTGACCGCCATTTTCGGCCGGCTCTGGTGCGGCTGGCTCTGCCCCCAGACGGTTCTGCTCGACCTCAGCCAAAGCGTTGCCAAACTGTTTGGCAAAAAGCACCAAAAGAGGGTACAGACTCTTCTTTTGGTGCCCTTTTCAGCCCTGGTATCGATCACCCTGATCGGCTACTTTGTGACTCCCCAGGAAATCCTGAAAACGCTCTTTGTGTCAACAACCATAACGGCTTTTTTTCTTGCGCTTTGGCTGATGGTGTATCTTGAACTGGCTCTTCTCGGCCGGAGCTTTTGCACCTCCATCTGCCCCTACGCCATGCTGCAGAACGCCCTTTTCGACAAGGATACCCTGCGCATCGAGTATGATCTTTCACGGGATACAACCTGCATGAGATGTGACGATTGTGTGCGGGTATGTCCGGTCCAGATTGACATAAAAAAAGGTTTGGACTCGGCCTGTATTGCCTGTACAGAGTGTATTGATGCCTGCCGTTCCGTCAGCGAAAAGAGGGGGATGGCTCCCTTTCCCAACTACAGAGGCCAGCTCATGCGACCAAAAACATACTGGCTCGGAAGTGCTCTCCTGGTTGCAGCACTCACGCTTGTTCTCATGATAGCAAGCCGACCGGCCGTGGAGTTTCTCGTTACCCGCAACCCTGAAGCGCTTCCAGGAGGGCTGAACCGCTACAGCTACTCACTCTATAACAACAGCGCCAAGCTGCTGCCGCTCAAACTCTCCTCTCCGGATCAGGTTACGCTTATCGGCGAACAGGCACTCCTGTTGCAACCCTTTTCCGCCCTGCACGGCAGTATACTGGTTAAATCGAGCAGCAGACGGGAGCGGGTAACCATAACCCTTTCCGGCCTCACCTTTAGCATCGCCAGAGAAACCGGATTTTTATGAAACTCTCCCTCACGCTGCTCTACCTGCTCTTCCTCTTTGCCATGGGATCGGGCATCTATGCTGCCTTCAGGAATTCGGAAGGTCTGGTGGAGAACAACTATTATGAAAAAGGGGAGCGATTTTTTCAATCCAGGGCAACCGAGGAGCAGCTCGGCATTGCCATAAGCCGACCAGACCCACTCCGTCAAGGGAACAACCAGGTAGAACTCAAGGTAACTTCGCATGGCAAACCGCTGGAAGGTGCCCTGCTGCAGCTCTTTGTGGGAAACCTCTCTTCAACCGCCTATGACGCTACCCGGAAGATGCAGGAGATCTCGCCGGGCCTTTACCGGGCAACCACCACCATTCCCTTCAAAGGGGTCTGGCTGGTGAGGCTTGAGCTGAAAGGAGAACAACAACTCAACACCAGCAGAAAATGGTTCTTCACCATCAATTGAGAAGGTTGACCCTCCTGATCCCGCTTGTTTTCTGGCTGACCTCCTCGACAGCAAGAGCAAAAGGAGCGGAGGAGAGCCCCTGCACCATCACCTCAGGCCAGCGAACCGTCACGCTCAACATTGAGCCAAAACCGGTTCGCGCCATGCAAGAGCTTACCTTCACCCTTACCGTGCGGCCATGCGATGCACTTCCCGCTTCCCTGCTGCTTGACCTTTCCATGCCGGGCATGGAGATGGGCAAAAACCAGGTCACGCTCCACAAAACAAACGACGGCAGATACGAGGGCAAGGGAGTCATTATTCGGTGTATGAGCCACCACACCCTCTGGCGAGTAACGATTGTATCCGACGAGCTTCATAATCCGGCCTTTACCATCAATGTCAGGGAGTGAAAGCTCATCTACCGCTAAGGTACAGTGCGACCACTGCCTGCAGGAAACGGATCGTCAATCAGCCATTACCGCTGAGATTGAGGGTGTTACAAAGCTCTTCTGCTGCCACGGCTGCCTGGGGGTCTACGAGCTGATTCACAGCAACTCGCTGGACGCCTTCTACCTCCATCGCTCCGGCTGGCAGGCGGGCCCTCCAGCAACCGAGGTTAAGCTTCACGCCGAATCCTTTCGCGATACCGTGGTTATTGAAGGGGGTAATCACCGCCTTGATCTCCTGCTCTCCGACATTCGGTGCACCTCCTGCATCTGGCTGATTGAAAAGTTTCTGTTGAAACAGGAGGGGGTGGTTTCGGCAAGGGTCAACTATGCCACCCACCGCGCCACCATTATCTGGAACGCGGAAACAACCTCGCTTGAGGCGATCCTGCTTGCGCTCAACTCCATCGGTTACCTCCCCCACCCCTGCCATCAAACCGGCACCACCGACTTGATGAAAAGGGAGAGAGAGGAGCTGCTCCTGCGTTTCGGCACGGCCGGATTTTTTTCCATGCAGCTCATGCTCTTCACGGCGGCGCTCTATGCGGGGTTCTTCCAGGGGATGGAGGAGCGCTACAAGCTTGCCTTTCAGCTCATCTCCTGGGCACTGGCCACCCCGGTGCTCTTCTATGCAGGTTTTCCCTTTCTTTCCGGCGCGCTCCGCTCACTCAGAAGAGGAGCGCTGAACATGGACACCCTCGTGGCGCTCGGCTCGCTCTCGGCATATTGCTACAGCGTGCTGATGATTGTGGTTGGGGGGGAGATCTTTTTCGACACTGCAGCCATGATTATCACCTTCATCCTGCTGGGCCGCTATCTTGAAGCCGGTTCACGCCTAAGAGCCGGAAACGCCCTGGGCGAACTTGCCGAACTGCAACCACAGGAGGCACTGCTGGTTTCCAATAGCGGTGAGACCACAATGGTGCCGCTTGCAATGGTTCGTCCTGGCGAGATGATTGAGGTCATCCCCGGTGAGCGAATTGCGCTCGACGGCAGAGTGGTGGAGGGTGAAGCCGAGGTGAACGAATCGATGCTGAGCGGAGAGTCGAATCCTGTTATGAAAACAAGAGGATGCGAGGTCTTTGCCGGGAGCTTTTCGATTAATGGCCGCCTCAGAATCAAGGTCACCGGCAATGCCGAAAGCACCCTGCTCGCAAGAATCCGGCGCACGGTTGAGGAGGCACAAGGCCGCAAAGCGCCGATACAGGGCATCGCCGACAAAACAGCCGGTTATTTCGTGCCGGCAACCCTGCTGCTCGCCCTCGCCACGGCTCTCTACTGGAAGCTCACCTCCGGCAGCACCGTTACAGCCCTTATGAACGCCCTCTGTGTGCTCGTCATCGCCTGCCCCTGCGCCCTCGGCCTGGCAACGCCGCTCGCCATTCTGGTCGGCACCACCGCTGCCGGCCAAAGAGGAATTCTCGTCAAGGGAGGTGACGTTTTTGAAACAGTTTCAAAAACCACCACCGTTGTGCTCGACAAAACCGGCACCCTCACCAGAGGAGAACCCTCAATAACCGATGTTGATGATTACAAAATTTGCAGCTCGTTGCTCCACTATGCGGCCTCGCTTGAAGCCGCTTCAGAGCACCCAACCGGACGCGCCATTGCTAGCGCATGGCCGGGTAAGCTGCTGAAAAACGAAGGGTTCAGGGCCAAAGCGGGGCGAGGGGTTTGCGCACTCATCGAAGGGGATATCTGGCGGGCAGGGTCAAGAGCCTTCATGAGAGAGGAGGGTGTTGAGCTTACGGAGAGTGACAACCTGCGTGCGTCAGCGCTGGAAGCCGAAGGCAAAACCGTGGTGATGGTTGCCTCTGGTAAAAAGCTGGCGGGCATGATCGGCATGATTGACGACCTTCGCCCGGACGCACTTCCCTTAATAACCGGGCTCCGCAAAAAAGGGCTTTCGCTCAAAATCCTGACCGGCGATAACCGGGGTGTGGCCAGCTATATCGCCGCCAAGTGCGGCATCACCGATGTGCAGGCCGAACTCTCTCCGCTTGAAAAAGCCGCTGTGATCCGCACTCTGAAAGCGAAGGGTGAGTGCGTCATGATGGTCGGTGACGGCATCAATGATGCTCCGGCCCTGACCGAAGCCGACACGGGCGTCACCCTCGGCCACGCCTCGGCCATTGCCCTTGAGAGCGCCAGCGTCGCTATCCTGAAAGATGATCTCCAACTCATCAACACCCTTATTGCAAGCTCCTCCAAAACCTTCACCATCATCAGGGAGAACCTTCTCTGGGCTTTTTCCTATAATTTTATAGCCTTGCCGCTTGCCGTCTCGGGCCTCCTCCACCCCATCGTCTCGGCGCTGCTGATGGCCCTGAGCTCGCTCGTGGTGGTAAACAACTCCATGCGGTTAAGAAAACCCTGAAAACTTGAAAGCAGAACCATGTACTCAACCTTTTTTTTGATCGGTATCGGCTTCTTTATCGGTGTTGCGGGATGGCTGCTCTTTATCTGGGCTGTAAAAAGCGGCCAGTTTGATGACCCGGAGGCACCAAAGTACCGGATGCTTCAGGATGATGACGAGCCCGCCAAACCGGCAAAGAAAAAAAGCCCATGACCACCGCTCCCCTGCTTGCCATGCTCTTCAGCGGCCTTGCCGGAGGGTTCGGCCACTGCATCAGTATGTGCGGCCCGGTTATGGGCGCCCTCACCGTGGGCGAAACCCGCAAAGGGGCGCTCCACCTGCTGCTCTACAACCTTGGACGGGTGACCACCTACACCATCCTCGGAGGAGTTGCCGGTCTCTCTGGTTCATTTCTCTGGCTTGCCGCCACCATAGC
>CAIMCD010000001.1 GCA_903839405.1 uncultured Chlorobiaceae bacterium | reverse complement strand
GATTGTAGTCATTGCCGGATATGGTGATGTCGGCAAAGGTTGTGCGCAGAGCATGCGAGGCTTCGGCGCCAGAGTACTTGTCACTGAAGTTGATCCTATCAATGCTTTGCAAGCGGCTATGGAAGGATATGAAGTGGTCACTATGGAAACCGCCTCAGCTATGGGCGATATCTTTGTTACTGCCACTGGATGTTGCAAAATTGTCACTGGCGATCATATGAACAAGATGAAAGATGGTGCCATAGTTTGCAACATCGGACATTTCGATAGCGAGATTGATGTGGCTTGGCTTCTTGCTCAGAAAGATATTAAAGAAGAAAATATTCAGCCTCAAGTTGATAAATTTATTTTTCCTGCCCGCAGTGCTTCCAGCTCAGCTGATGCAGGCGGGCCAGATGGAAAATGCATAATACTTCTCTCACGAGGAAGGTTGGTCAATTTGGGAAATGCTCATGGTCATCCTAGCTTCGTGATGAGTTCCTCATTTACTAATCAAGTATTAGCACAGCTCTCGCTCTGGCAGGAAAATGATAAATTCGAGAAAGGCAAAGTTTATACTCTGTCCAAGGCGCTTGATGAGGAAGTGGCTAGATTGCATTTGGACAAACTTAATGTGAAGTTAACTACCTTGACCAAGGAGCAAGCTGACTATCTCGGTGTACCGGTTGAAGGACCGTATAAGCCGGATCATTATAGATATTAATTTTTATAAGTTTCATTGTTGATAAAAAATAGTCCATGCGGACTATTTTTTTCAAAATAAAAATATTTGTAAAAAAAATTCACCCCCTCATCTTTGACTTGTCACGATTGACTTGTCTTAGATGAGAGGGGACCTGCGCGATGGCAGGATTTATTGGGGCTGCTCGCCCATCGCCTCACGTAATTGGCCGGCGATAGACCGTCGAGCCGACTTCTTGGTGGCCCCGAACAGGTTCGTCCGGGTGACCGCCTGTTCTTGAAGTTCCAGGCTGGCGTCGGCCTTCTTTTTGGCCTCGTCTGCCGTGGTTTGCGCATTCGTAGCCGCAAGCGCTTGGAGCTCGGTCTGATGCTTGGCCTCGAGCTGGGTCGCTTCCAGCAACTTCTTGGCCGAATCCGCTGTTGCTCGCGCACCATTGGCAGTTTCACCCGCCTTTTGCGCCAGAGCCGTCAGCTTTTTGAGTCCGTCCTTGGCCTCATTCGCCGTTTGCAGAGCCGTTGCTGAGTTCTTCAGCGCGTTGCCGGCCGTAGTCTCAGCGACTCCAGCTTTGGTCTTGGCGTCGTTCGCCGTGGTTTCGGCGGTCGTTGCTTTGGTCAAAGCACTAGCGGCAGTTTCACCAGCCTTTTTGACGGAGTCGGCCAACTGCGTTATGGTCGCACCCTGGGTTGTTTGGGTCACACCCTGGGTTGTTTGGGTGCTGACGACCGACTCCAGGATCGCACCCACTTGCTCGGCGTTCTGCGCTTGGCCTTTGATGATGGCCGCGGGCGGCGTCGACGGCCACAACAGGTAGATCATGGTGCCGAACACGACGATTGCCAGCAAGCAACCGATTCCGATGCCGATTTGCTTCCATGGCAGGGGCTTGGGCCGGCTGTTCAGCGCGCGTTGGATGGGGGTTCTCCCGGAGTCGTTGGTGAGACCCGGCTCCTCAAGGAGGAGTGTCGGGGGCTCGTGGGTCGCCGGTCCTGTTGTCTCCACCGGACCTTTCTTGTCCAGAGCGGTGAGGGCTTCCCTCAATTCGGGCTCTACGGGAATGGACACCACGGGGGCATCCGTTGGGGGCGTCACCGTGGGGGTC